>DATLRB010000073.1:0-149853 GCA_035534875.1 Saccharimonadales bacterium (SeqCode) | reverse complement strand
GTGAAGTTCATCTGTATCGGTAACTAAGTCCCGATCTACAGGTCGGTTCTCGTGACCTGACCCAACGGCTCTGGTCCGTCTCGCGCTGCGCGGGACGGACCAACCCTTGGGCTCACATCGGTTTCAGACGCGGAGTGGAGTTCGAGCCGTGGCCATTTTCGCAGGATGACAAGTGTCCTCAGCCGCACGGCAGTGGCACTGACCCTCTCGATGCTCGCCATCGGACTCGCCGCATGCGGCACGCCGCCGACAGCGACAGATCTCGTCGCTCAAGGGCTGAAGGCGCAGCTCGCGGGCGACACCTCGACAGCAGAGACCACGTATCGGCAGGCGATCAAGCTCGATCCCAACAACGCTGTCGCCCACTACGACCTCGGCACCGTCTATGACCATCAGAGCAGCACAGCGCAGGCGGTGAAGGAGTACACGGCAACGCTGGTCATCGATCCCACGTTCGCCGACGCGCTGTTCAACCTCGCCGTCGACACCGCGAGCACCGATTCTTCGGGCGCTGAGAAGCTGTATCTGCGAGTGTTGGCGCTCCAACCGGGGTTTGCCGACGCCTGGCTCAACCTCGGTTTCATCGTGCGGGCTCGGGGTGACCCGGCCACGGCCAGGTCAGACTGGGCGAAGGCGGTCGCATTGGATGCATTGCTGGCGTCGCACGTCCCGTCTCTCGCGCCGACCGTCATTGCATCGACACCGAAGCCGTAGTGGGGTGACGAAATCCCGCTGATCGCGCCACCGCAGCCTCGCGCGCAACGCGTTCGGCCGGCCCGAACCACGGAGGCGGCGCCGCCGCTTCGGCGGCCCTGGTGGTGGCGTTCTGCGCCATGGCTCTTCGTCGTCGTCGCCTGTGTGTTCGGTCTCATGACGATGTCGGGGGAATTGACCGTCGTTCAGCCGCTCAACGACGAGGCCATGCATTTCGAGATGGTGCGCTGGGCGGTACAGCAGATTCACGAGGGAAACGCGCTTCCTCTCGACGGGTGGTTTCCGTATCTGAGCCTCGGCGACGCGCAGTTCTCGACCTACCAGAGTCTCCCGCACCTGATCACTGCCTATGTATCGCTCGTCTTCGGTTCTGACTCCACAGAACGGTGGGCGGGATACCTGCTCTTCGCGCTCTTTCCACTGAGCGTCTACGCGGGGAGCCGGCTGCTGGGCTGGTCGCCATGGGCAGCCGGCTGCGCGGCGCTCGTGGCGCCGCTGCTGGTCAGCGTCACCGGATACGGGTACGAGTCCTTCAGCTACACGTGGCTCGGCAACGGACTCTGGTCGCAGGAATGGGGCATGTTCCTCCTCCCGATCGCGTGGGGGCTCAGCTGGCGGGCGGTTCATGGCGTCGGGCGAGGCCGGTACGCACTGGCCGCGCTGGTCGTCGGCCTCACCATCGCGATGCACTTTCTCACCGGATACTTCGCGCTGCTGTCGATCGGTGTGTTCGTGATCGTCGTCTGGCGCGGACTGTTGCCCCGCGTGGGGCGCGCAGCGGTGGTCTTCGGCGGCGCCGCGCTGATCGCCTCGTGGGTGGTCGTCCCGCTGATCACCGGCGGTGCGTATTTCAACCTGAGCATCTTCAATCAGGGCACCTTCTGGCTCAATTCGTACGGAGCGCCACAGGCACTCGGGTGGCTGTTCACCGGCCGGCTCTTCGACTACGGCAGGTTCCCGATCGTCAGCCTGCTGGTTGCCCTTGGCACCGTCGTGTGCGTCTGCCGCGCTCGCAAGGATGCTCGTGCTCGCGCGCTGCTCGGATTGATGGTGATGAGCATCGTGCTGTTCTCGGGTCGCCAGCCGTTCGGCTTCATCCTGAATCTGCTGCCGGGTAGTGCCGACCTCTACCTATCGAGATACATGATGGGAATCCAGCTTGCCGGCGATTTGCTCGCGGGCATCGGGCTCGCATGGGCTGGGGAGTCGATCAGCGGCGTCGCGCGCGCATGGAGGCCTCGGGTCGACGCGATCCCGATCAGCGCCGGATTGATGGCGGCGGCGGTGTTGGTCACCCTTCCAGCCTGGCTCAACCGCGCTGCATATGCGGCAACCGACTCGACCAGCATCGCACTGCAGGTGGCGGGCGATCAGACCGACGGCGCTGCTCTCGATGTCCTCATCAACGACATCAGGGCTCGAGGTGGCGGCCGGACGTACGCGGGCCTGCCCGGGAACTGGGGCCAGCAGTACGACATCGGTCAGGTGCCCGTCTATGCGTATCTGGCGGACAACGACATCGACGAGTTCGGTTTCACCCTGCGGACGCCCTCGCTGCTCGCCGACAACGAGGCGTACTTCAACCAGGGCGATCCCGCTCAGTACCAGCTGTACAACATCCGCTACGTCCTCATGCCCGTCGGGATGACGGTGCCGGTCCCCGCCACATTGATTGCATCCAGCGGACGACACCGTTTGTACCTGGTGGCGACCAGCGGCTATCTCCAGGTGGTCGACACGTCGGGCATCATCGAGGCCAACCGCGGCGACATGGCCGCGCAGATGCAACCGTTCCTTCGTTCTGCCGCGTTCCAGCAGGGCGAGCTGTCGACCGTCGCCTTCGACGGCGGTGCGGCACCGGCGCCAACGCTCCCTGTCGGCGCCACGCCCACCTCCATCGCCGGTACCAGCACCGACGTCCTCATCGAAGCGCAGGACGGGTACTTCGCGGGAAGCGTCTACGCGAGCCGCGCCGCGGCCGTTGTGTTGAAAGTCACGTACGACCCGCTCTGGCAGGTCACCGTCGATGGACGCGCGGCGGCGCCCTACATGGTGGTGCCCGGATTCGTCGCCGTCACGGTCGGTCCCGGCCGCCACACAATCGTCTTTCAGTACGTGCCGTACTCGCACTACGGCGCACTGCTCGGTATCGGCGCGCTGACCCTGCTGCTCCTCGCGTTCGGCCCTGGGCTCTGGCGCCGAAAGCTCCGCCGGATGTTCCCCGATCGGGCGGTGGTGATCGGGCGGAGATCGATGTGAAACGTCTCCTCGAGGTGTCGATCCTCATGCCCTGTCTGAACGAGGCCGAGACGATCGGGAGCTGTGTCGATCGCGCGCGCGAGGCGATCGCGCAGCTGGACATCCGGGCCGAGATCCTCGTCGCTGACAACGGCAGCACCGACGGATCGCAGCGGATCGCCCTCGCCCACGGCGCGAAAGTCGTGACGGTGGATGAGCCCGGATACGGAGCGGCGATCCGTGGCGGTGTGGCAGCGTCGTCGGGTCGCTACATCATCATGGGCGACGCCGACGAGAGCTATGACTTCGCGGAGATTCCGCCGATCCTCGAGCGCCTCCGCGTCGGCGATGACCTCGTGATGGGTAACCGATTCGCCGGGGGCATCGAGAAGGGCGCGATGCCCTGGTCGCATCGATGGATCGGGAACCCGGTGCTGTCCATGACGGGGCGGATCTTCTTCTCCTCACGCGTGCGGGACTTCCACTGCGGGCTGCGAGGGTTCAGCGCGGACGCGTTTCGCCGGATGCGTCTCAACACAACCGGCATGGAGTTCGCGAGTGAGATCGTTGTGAAGGCCTCGCTGGCGAGCATGAAGGTGAGCGAGGTCCCGATCTCGCTGCACAGGGACGGACGCACCAGGCGACCGCATCTGCGCACATGGCGCGACGGGTGGAGACACCTCAGGTTTCTGCTGCTCTTCTGTCCCCGCTGGCTGTTCGTCATCCCCGGCCTCGCGCTGATGCTGTCCGGGTCGCTCACGACGCTCTGGTTGCTCGCGGGGACGCGGTATGTCGGACCGATCGGCCTCGACATCCACACCATGCTGGTGAGCGGTGTCTTCGCGCTGATCGGCTACGAGCTGCTGCTCTTCGGGGCGTTCATCAAGATCTTCGGCATGCGGGCGGGATTCCTTCCATCGAGCCGCCGGACGGACCGCTTCTTCCGCGTGGCCACGCTGGAGAAGGGGCTGCTGTTCGGCGGCGCGCTGACGCTCACGGGACTTGCGCTGGTGCTGATCGCGGTGGTGAGCTGGGGACGAGGAGGGTATGGCGCGCTCGACACGCAGGCGTCGATGCGCCCGCTCATCGTCGCCGTGCTGCTCATCGCGGGTGGTGTGCAGACCATCTTTGCCAGCTTCGTGCTGAGCATGCTCGGGATCCGCGACAACACCGTGGTGCGGCCGTCGGTGGTGCTGGAGCCACAGCTCGCGACCCGTGAGGTGACCGGCGTCCGTCATCGCCAGCCGGCAAGTGAGTCGTCGAACAGCCGCCGCTAGTTCCTGGCGAACACGAACAGGTTGTTGAGTCCCAACTGGAAGCGCTGCGCACGTCGCAGCGTGAAGCCGGCGCCGGTGAAGAGCCGCACGGTGTCCGCCGGCTCGAAACCGTAATGCTCGTGATCGGCCATCCCGTCAAGAATCCGGAACCACCGGCCGAGATGGATCAGGGAATCGACCTTCGGCGACGGCACCGTGCACACGATGCGGCAGCGAGGTCGCAGGAGCGAGACGCACGATGCGGCCAGGTCGCGTTGGACGTCGGGTGGGATGTGCTCGAGCACGGCCAGCATGGTGATGACGTCATAGCGAGCCCCCTTCGGCAGCGCGTCTGGAGCGTCCCCCTGGATGAACCGGATGGCTCCGTAGTCGCCCGGCACCGGGGCCGTGTCGATGCCGACGCCGGATGCGATCCGCCCCTCGATGGCGCGAAACAGTGCCCCATCACCGCATCCGATGTCGAGAACGTGCGCGCCGCGGGGGATGTGCGGCGCAGCCATGCGAATGCGCCACGACTGCAGAACCGAGTCGCCCTGTTTGATCCGCGCTCCATTCAGTGTCCGCGAACGGCGAGCTACCCCACAGTACGCCCTCAGTGAATTTGCCTTCGACCCGGCCGAGCGGGGACGGATGACTCAGCGCGGCAGACCCTCCAGGGTGGACACATCGCTGCAAACGCCCAGATTGCAACGCTTCTGAGCGGAGGCGGTTGCGACGTGGATATCGGCCCGGTCGTTCGCCGCGATTCGGCACAGGCTGGGTTCATGGTTCCAGGAGACAGCACGCCATGACCGGCCGTCAGACGACACCGAGACAGGATCCGCTTCCCCCCGAGGTCGGGTTCGGTGAGCTCATGACCCGGATGATCTCCGCCAATCGGGCCGAGAAAGCGAAGCGCGCCAGGGCGGCCAGCTTCGGCCGCACCCCGACCCGGGATTCGACGGACACGCGAGGGACCCCCGAAAGCCCCGCCGCGTGACCGTCGCCGCGCCGATGATCGCGTCGGGTGGCGCGCTGTTTGCGGCGTTTCTCGAGGCGGTCCCGGACGCGATCATCGGCGTCGTCGCCGACGGCACCATCCACATGGTCAACGCACAGGCGGAGTCGCTCTTCGGCTACGACCGGGCCGACCTGGTCGGCCGGCCCCTGGAACTGCTGGTGCCGGCCTCGATCCGCGACCACTCGCAACTGCGAAACGCGTATTTCCAGGCACCGGTGGCTCGTCCGATGGGTCTCGGCATGGAGCTGTCCGCCAGACGCCGCGACGGATCCGAGTTTCCGACGGAGGTCTCGCTGGCATGGATCGAGATCGACGGCAGCCGCGTCGTCATCGCCGCGGTGCGCGACATCACAGAGCGCAAGCGTGCTGAGGCGAAATTCCGCAGCCTTCTCGAGGCGGCGCCCGATGCGATTGTCGGCGTGAGCCCGGACGGCCTCATCGCGCTTGTGAACACGCAGGCAGAAGCGCTGTTCGGGTACGAGCGCAACCAGCTGATCGGCCGCCCCGTCGAGCTGCTCGTCCCGGGAGCCGCCCGCAACATCCATTCTCCGAATCCCAATCCAGGGTTCCGGGATCCGCGAACCCGACCCGACGAGGCGTGGATCGCGCTTGCGGGCAGGCGCGGCGACGGATCGGAGTTCCCCGCCGAGGTGTCGTTGTCGTCGATGGAGACCGAGGAAGGCCTCATGGTCTGCGCGGCGATTCGCGACGTCACCGAGCGGGTCGAGGCGCAACACGAACGCGATCGCATGGAGGCGCAGCTCGAGCGCGATCGGCTGGAGCGGCAACTCCACCAGTCGCAGCGGCTCGAGAGCCTCGGACAGCTGGCCGGCGGCGTCGCGCACGACTTCAACAACCTGCTCGCGGCCATCCTCAACTACGTCAGCTTTGTGGATGAGGAGATCAACGCGGAGATCGCGACGAGACCGACTCGCGACACGACGCGTCTCAGCGCCGTGCTCGACGACGTGAGCCAGATCGGCGCCGCCGCGGAGCGTGCCGCGCGGCTGACGCATCAACTGCTGGCCTTCGGTCGTCGAGAGATCATCAAGCCGGAGATCATCGACTTCAACACCATCGTTGGCGAGGTGGACGGCCTGCTGCGCACGACCATCGGCGAGCACGTGGAATTGATCACCCGTTGCGCGTCAGACCTCGACCACGTGCTCGCGGATCGCGGGCAGATGGAGCAGGTGCTGCTCAACCTGGCGGTGAACGCGCGCGACGCGATGCCGACCGGCGGCATGCTCAGCATCGACACCGACAACTTCATGGTCGATGCAGCGTACGCGGCGCTCGATCAGCGGCTGCAGGCGGGTCCGCATGTTCGCCTGCGTGTTGCGGACACCGGCACCGGCATGGATCGCGACACCATCGAGCGTGCCTTCGAGCCCTTCTTCAGCACCAAGCCGAAGGAGAAGGGCTCCGGCCTCGGCCTCGCGACGGTGTACGGCATCGTCAATCAGGCGGGTGGCATGGTCGACCTCGAGTCCGACCTCGGCACCGGAACCACCATCACGATCCTGCTGCCGAGCGCGGTATCGCCGGCGGCGCCGCCTGACGTGCTCCGGCCGGCCACGCGCCGAAGCCACGGTGGCGAGACGATTCTCGTCGTCGAGGACGAGAACCTCGTGCTCGATGTCGCGAGGCGCATCCTCACGAGGCACGGCTACCGCGTCCTCGCCGCGCGAGGTGGATCGGAAGCGCTGGCCTTGATCGGCGGCCACCGGGGCGCGATTCATCTGCTGCTCACCGATGTCGTCATGCCCGGCCTGACCGGCAGGCAGGTCGCCGAGCGGGTCACCGAGCTGCGTCCGAAGATCCGCGTGCTGTACATGTCCGGCTACCCCGAGTCGGTGATCACGTCACAGGGGGTGGTGCAGCGCGGCATCCACCTCGTGTCAAAACCGTTTGTGGCGTCCGATCTCCTGGACCACGTGCGCGCAACCCTCGACGCCTGAGACCTGTTCCCTTCTAGAGCGACTCCGCCCAGGCGACCACGACGCCCCAGACGATCGCCCATACCGCAAGCACCGTGACCCACTGCCAGCCGGAGACGCGTGGGGCGCGTCCTCGCCCCTGAGCGGTCGCGAACCAGGCGGCGGTCTCCTTGTCGAGCAGGCGCCACACCAGCCATGGCGCGTAGCCCAGCTCGATCGCCGTCGTGAACAGCAGGGTGCCGCTGAACTGCCCGGTCATCAGCATGACCAGGGACGCGACACCGACAAGCGTGATGATCACCATGAGGCCAACCTGCACGAGTCGCAGCGCGGGAACCCCACGACGCAATCCCTCGCCGAGTGCGAACAGACCCACGGCGGCAACCAGCCCACCGACGATCACCGCCGGATTCGGCGCGAACCCGAGGTTGCGGGTGGCAGAGGCGAGCGCCTGCGTGGTCAGCTGCGCCGTGAGCGCCCAGTCGAAGACCACGGCGATTCCGAGTCCGTGCGGGCGCGGGTGCGCCGTCGCGTCGCTCACCGCGACGCCGGCGAGATGCTCAGGCCGCCCCTGCAGGGACCTTCGGGAGTTCCGCGAGTGCGGTGTCGAGCCGCTCCTGCGGGAGTTCGATGTCCTGGAGCTTGCCCGCGAAGTACGCGTCGTAGGCGCTCAGGTCGAAGTGTCCGTGGCCCGAGAGGTTGAAGAGGATCACTCGGGAGTCCCCGGCCTCGCGCGCCGCCGCGGCTTCCTGGGCGACCGCGCGGAGCGCGTGCGACGGCTCGGGCGCCGGGAGGATCCCCTCGGTGCGCGCGAAGCGCACCGCCTCGGCGAAGCACTCGTTCTGCTTGTATGCGCGGGCCTCGATGAAGCCGTTCTTGACGAGCAGGCACAGCGACGGCGCATCGCCGTGATAGCGCAGGCCGCCGGCGTGGATGCTGTCAGGGATGAAGTTGTGGCCGAGCGTATACATCGGCACCACCGGTCCCATGCCCGCGGTGTCCCCGAAGTCATAGGCGAAGAGACCACGCGTGAGGGTCGGGCAAGCGGCCGGCTCCGCCGCGATGAACCGGGTGGTCGTCTTCCCGGCGAGGCGGTCGGCGAGGAACGGATAGGCCAGCCCGGCGAAGTTCGACCCGCCGCCGACGCAGCCGATCACGACGTCGGGATAGGCGTCGGCCATCTCCATCTGCCGCTGGGCCTCCTGACCGATGACGGTCTGGTGCAGCAGAACATGGTTGACCACCGAGCCGAGGGAGTAGTGGCTGTCGTCCCGGGTCGCCGCATCCTCGACCGCCTCTGAGATGGCGATTCCGAGACTTCCCGGCGACCCGGGCTCCCTTGCGAGCACGCTCCGCCCGAACTCGGTCTGATCGGTCGGGGAGGGGAGCACCTTGGCGCCCCACGTCTCCATGAGCGCGCGGCGGTAGGGCTTCTGCTGATACGAGACCTTGACCATGTAGACCATGACCTCGAGGCCGAACAGGCCACCCGCGAAGGCGAGCGCCGAACCCCACTGGCCCGCGCCGGTCTCCGTGGTCAGACGCTTGATACCTTCCTCGGCGTTGTAGTAGGCCTGCGCAACCGCGGTGTTGGGCTTGTGCGATCCCGCCGGTGAGGTCCCCTCGTACTTGTAGAAGATCCTCGCCGGCGTGTCCAGCGCCTTCTCCAACCGGGTGGCCCGGTACAGGGGCGTCGGGCGCCACATCGTGTAGATGTCCCGGACCCGATCCGGGATCTCGATCCAGCGCTCGGTGGACACCTCTTGCCCGATGATCGCCATCGGGAAGATCGGGGTCAGATCCGGCGGCGTGAGCGGCTCGAGCGTTCGCGGGCTCAGAAACGCGCCGAGCGGCTCGGGGAGGTCGGCCAGGATGTTGTACCAGTGCGACGGCAACTCGTCTTCCGTCAGCAAGAACTTTGTTGTCATGCGTGTCCACCTCTGCCAATCGCTCCGACGCTGCAGGGGAGGATACGCCGCGTCAGCCGGGAGTCACAGGCTGAGCAGACGACCATCCTGAGTGCTACCATCAAATGAGAGTAACTATCAAATTGAGGTAGCTATCATGAAGACACGAGATGCGCGGAGGTGGTGGGCACTTGCCGCAGTGAGCCTCGGAGTCCTGGCGGTCGGACTCGACGGCACGGTGCTGACCGTCGCACTGCCGACGCTCGCCAGGACCCTTCATGCCTCCGAATCCGATCTCCAATGGTTCACGTCCGGATACTTTCTGGTCCTGGCTGCGGCGATGCTGCCGGCAGGGTTGCTCGGCGATCGGTTCGGCCACAAGAAGGTGCTGGCCATCGCGCTTGGCCTCTTCGGACTGGGGTCGGTGGCCTGTGCGTACTCGACGTCAGTGGGCGAGTTCCTGGCCGCGCGGGTGCTGCTGGGGCTCGCGGGTGCTGGCGTCGTGGTGATGGCGATCTCGGCTCTGACCGTGCTCTTCGGCAAGGCCGAGCGGCCCAAGGCCGTCGGTATCTGGGCGGCCGCCAACTTCCTCTCGCTCCCGATCGGACCGATCCTCGGCGGCTGGATGCTTTCCCACTTCTGGTGGGGCTGGGTGTTCCTGATCAATGCTCCGGTCGCGGCGATCGGCGTCGTCGCGCTGATAACGCTGGTTCCAGAGTCGCGCGCCACCCAGCGTCCGGGGTTTGATGCCATCGGCGTCGCACTGTCCGTCACCGGGTTGGTGGGATTGACCTACGGCTTCATCGAGGCAGGGGAGAAGGGGTGGGGCGACGCCACCGCGCTCCTTGCGATGCTCATGGGCGTCGTCGTGCTCGTGGCCTTCGGTGCCTGGGAGCGCCGGCTGAGCCGGCGGCCGGGAGGCCACCCACTGCTCGATCTCAGCCTGTTCCATTCCGCGTCCTTCACGTGGGGAGTGATCCTGGCGGCGTTCGCCGTGCTCGCGATGATCGGCGTGCTCTTCACCATGCCGCAGTACTTTCAAGGGGTGCTCGGAGCAGACGCGATGGGTTCGGGTGTGCGCCTTCTGCCGGTCATCCTCGGCCTCGTCCTCGGCGCCGTTCCGGCGGAACGGATCGTGCGTGTCGCCGGCGCCAAGCTCGTCGCGGCAGCGGGATTCCTGCTCCTGGCAGGAGGGTTGCTGGCCGGCTCGACAACCGGTGCGGATTCGAGCACCGTGTTCACCGCCGTCTGGATGGCGGTTGCCGGGATGGGGCTCGGCCTGGCGCTCTCGACCGCGACCTCCGCGGCCCTCGTCGAGCTCTCGGAAGAGCGCAGTGGCGTCGGGTCGGCGGTGCTCCAGGCGGTCAACAAGATCGGGGGCCCGTTCGGCACCGCGATTCTGGGGAGCGCGCTGAGTTCGGTCTACCTGTCGCGTGTGGTACTGACCGGACTGCCCGCAACCGCCGCGGCAGCTGTCAGGCGCAGCGTGTTCTCGGGGGTCGCCGTTGCGCAGCAGGAGGGGTCCGCGTCGCTGCTCCGTTCCGTCAGGGGTGCATTCACCGAGGGCATCGACACGGCGCTCGACGTTTCGGCGGGCATCGCGATTGTCGGGCTCGTCCTCACGCTGCTCTTTCTCCCGCGCAGCAATGCGGTGCAGGACAATCACCCGGTGCAACGTGACCAGGGGCGTGAGCTTGCAGGCGTCCGCTGAGCTCCGCCCGCCCGGGCTTCGGGAGCGGAAGAAGGAGCGAACTCGCGCGATGATCCGGGCGCACGCGATGCGCCTCTTCCGGACTCAGGGCTACGAAGCCACCACCGTGCAGCAGATCATCGACGAGGTCGAAATCTCCGAGAGCACCTTCTTCCGGTACTTTCCGACCAAGGGCGATGTCGTGCTCACCGACGACTTCGACCCGATCATCGTGGCCGCCTTCCGGCGCCAACCGGGGGACCTGTCGCCCGTACAGGCGTTGCGTGGCGCATTTCTCGAAGCGTTCGGCGAGCTGCAACCCGACGAGGTCGCCGAGCAGTCGGACCGCATGCAGATGATGCTTGCCGTCCCCGAGCTGCGCGCCGCCATGCTGGAGCAGTTCGCGGCTGCGATGCGCTTGCTCGGCGTCATCCTCGCCGAACGCGCCGGGCGACGCCCCGACGACATGGCCGTTCGGACACTGTCGGGGGCCGTCGTCGGCGCGGCAATGGCAGCGATGTTCGCCGTCATCGACGACCCGCATGCGGACGTGTCGAAGCTGCTCGACGAGGCGATGTCGCACCTCGAGGGTGGCTTCATCCTCTGATCCGTTCGTGACGGGCGCCGCACCGCCGACCCTATCCTTGGCCGATGCGCCTCGCCACGTGGAATGTGAACTCCGTCGTTGCGCGCCTGCCCCGACTCATCGAGTGGCTCGGGTCGAGCAGCCCGGACGTCCTGTGTCTGCAGGAGACCAAGATCGCGGATGACGCCTTTCCGCGGGACGGGGTGGAGGCGCTCGGATATGAGGTCGCGCTGCACGGCGAAGGTCGGTGGAATGGCGTCGCGATCATCTCCCGCGTCGGCCTCGTGGACGTTGTCCGAGGTTTCGACGGCGAGCCCGGCTTTCCCGGGTTGGAGGCACGGGCGTTGCGTGCGACCTGCGGGGGACTGCGGGTCTGGTCGGTCTACGTGCCCAACGGACGTGCGCTCGACAGTGATCATTACCCGTACAAGCTGAGCTGGCTCGGGGCGCTGCGTCGTGCGTTGCTCACCGAGCAGGCGACCTCGCCACCGCAGGTCGTCTGTGGGGACTTCAATATCGCGCCGGGCGATGAAGACGTCTGGGACCCTGCCGCGTTCGTCGGGTCGACGCACGTCAGCGCACCGGAGCGCGAGGCGCTCGCGGCATTGCTCGGCCTCGGGCTCGACGACGTCCTGCCGCGCGCCCTCAAAGGACGGCCCTTCACGTACTGGGACTACCGTGCAGGCAACTTCCACAAAGGTCTCGGCATGCGCATCGACCTCGTTCTGTTGGACCACGGTGTGATGCCGGCGATTACCGATGCCTACATCGATCGCGATGCGCGCAAGGGGACGCTGCCGTCAGACCACGCGCCGCTCGTGGTGGACCTCGACTGGCCGCGGTAGCGGTCTGCCCTACAGCTCCAGGGTCGCCTCCGCGGTCATCGGCACCGCAGAAAGTGCCTTCGACACCGGGCAGTTCGCCCTGGCATCCTCCACCGCGGCGGTGAACACAGCGGCATCGATGCCCGGGACCTTGCCCTTGACGATGAGATGAATTGCGGAGATGCCCTCGGAAGGTCCGAACGTGACCTTCGCCGTGGTGTCGAGCCGATCCGGGGGATGCCCGGCGCCGGTCAGTCCGTGGGCAAGCGCCATCGACAGGCAGCCCGCGTGGGCGGCGGCAATCAGTTCCTCGGGGCTCGTACCACTGACGCGTGATTCAGCCCGCTGATTCCAGGTCAGCGCGAGCTCCGGGAACGCGCCGCTCGCCGGGCGGACGGTGCCCTTCCCACTCACAAGGCTGCCTTCCCATGTTGCACTGGCAGTGCTCTCGACGGTCATACGAGGCTCCTTTCACGAACGCCTTAACACGCCACTCAGACTAACCAGAGTGATCGACACGGCGCACGGGTGGCGGGGTCGAGTTCGCCACCGCTCGGTACGACGCACGTCCCCGGATGCGTGAGGGGCGGGCTCGGTCAACCCTGGCCTCCTCGATCAGACGTCGACCCGTGCCATGTACTGCGCGGCGCCGCGAGCGCCTGCGACCCTGTCGGTCCGGCGCGATGCCTGGGGGCGCTGGAGTCTGCTCAGCCGCAGTCCTACGGCCACCGCTGCCAGCCGCGCATCGTCGACGCGATCGACTCCTCCTCGAATGCAAGATGAGCGAGGAGGTCGTTCTCGAGCCGCCCCAAGGCGGTCACAAGACGCGTGCGCGCGGGGTTCGCGGGTGTGTCTTCGAGCTCTCCGGCCGCCGTCTCGACGTCGTCGAGCAGGTCGGAGATTGCTCGGTGATCCGACTCGAGCTTGTCGACGACCGCGGACAGCTCCGGGTTGGAGCGGCGCAGCGCGGGAAACATATCCGCGTCCTCATGCCCGTGGTGCGCATGCACGACCCTGCAGTGGTAGAGACAGTTGACCTGCAACGTCCAGACGGGGCTCCGGGTCTGCAGCGCCGCGATCTGCTCGGTGATGTCCGCGGCCGTTGCGCCTGCGGCGACGTCACCGGCCAGGTCCCGGCACACCGCAAGGTCGTTGCGCAGCATCTGATGGATGAGTCTGAGCTGCCGGTGCATAAGCCGCCCGAACGGGGCCTCGCCGCTGTCCCCTGCGGTCATCTCAGAGGAGTCGTGCTCGCCGCAGCGCCTCCTCGACGCCGCCGATGTCGTCGACCAGATAGCCGGGACTGTCGCGCGCCAGGAGGTCTTTGTCGCGAATGCCCGAGCTCACCGCGATCGAGAGGTAGCCGAGTGCGTTCGCGGCCGCCACGTCGGCCTCGGTGTCGCCGATGACGACGGCAGGATCGTCGGCGGGGACCGTCCTCCGGATCAGCCGTGCCTTTTGAAACGCCGGGTCACTGCCCGCCGGGGCGACTTCGATCGCCTCGAAAAAGGGTGTGAGTGCGAAGACCGCGAGCTGCGCCCGCAACGCGGTGGCCGAGTTGCGCAGGGAGACGAGCGCGCAGCGGTACGTCGCCGCGAGGCGTGTGAGCACCGGGATGGTGTCCGGGAACAGGACGTCGAACCCGAGATTGTCCGGTAGCTCGATGAGCTCCGCAAAAGCGGCCTCGAAGTTTGTGACCTGCGATCCGTCGAGACCGCTCAGGGCAAGGATCTCCGGCCACCCGGCGCGCTGTCGCTTCAGCTGCCAGTAGGCGGCACGAACCAGGGGCTGACCGCCGAGCGATTCGCAGACCGCGCTGTAGACGTGGTGGTGCCGCGCCGACACATCGAGCAGAGTCCCGTCGAGGTCAAAGACGAGCGTCGGCGGCCGCTGCCCTGGCAATCTGCTCCTCCAACCCGTCTGGAAAAACGCGAGCCGGAGAGAATCCGGTCGCCTCGCGGAACCGCGTGACGTCGAGCACGATATCAGCCGCGGGTTTCTGTCGAGGGTGCTGCTCGAGCGCCGAGCTCCCGCCGGCCAGGCGGACGACCGCGTCGGCCGCGTCGCGCACCGCGACGCCCCTTCCTGAGCCGACGTTGTAGGTGCCCGAGAGCCGTCGCTGCCACGCGACGATGACCGCCTTTGCCGCGTCATCGACGTGCAGGTAGTCGCGCAACTCCTCGCCACCGAAGATGCGGACGGGCTCACCCAGCACGGCACTGTGGATGAAGTTCGGAATGGCTCGCTGGATCGTATCGCCGGAGCCGTACAGCACCGTGAGACGCAGGATCGCGACGCGCATCTCGTCGTGATGAGCGAGCGTCCGGCAGTAGATCTCCGCCGCGACCTTGCTGGCACCGTACCAGCTGCGTGGCCGCAGCTCGGCGTCCTCGCGGAGCGCCTCGTGCCCCTGGGGCAACCCGTACACCTCGGCGGTGCTCGCGACGACGTTCGCCTGCCCCGGACGGCCGAAGGCGGCGAAGAGATGGACGGTCCCCATCACGTTGACCGCGAACGCCTGCACGGGGTCATCCTGACGGGTGTTCTTCGGCACCATCGCCGCGAGGTGGATGATCGAATCGACGGCACCCGAATCCTCGGCGGCGCGCCGGACGTCCCGGGCGTCGGCGAGGTCGGCGTTGATGAAGCGACCCGCATCCGGGAGCGACCCGTCCGGCGCCGATCGACCGATCGAGACCACGTCGTGGCCGCCCCCGACGAGGCGTTCCGCGACCCTGCGACCGAGGAACCCGGAGGCGCCGGTGAGCAGCACCCTCATACGCGCAGCTTCTTTCTCCGCCGCTCGAGCGCTCCGCGCTGCGCCTCGATGTCCGACATGGGCACCAGCACGGGCTCGAAGTCCATCCCGCGGATCCACACCATGCCCGGCGCCGCGGGATTGAGCTTCTGCGGGATCTCCGGCGGGGGCTCGCCGCACGCGAGCTTCACGAAGACATACGGCATGTTGACTCCAAGCTCCGTGAAGAACAGATGGGTGGTGAAGAAACGTCCGATGTTGATCTCGGTGGGATTGGGGATTCCGTTGCGGTCATATGTGAGATCGACGCCGAAGAGCGCGTCCGGGTCGGGATCGATCGCGAGCACCGCGGCCATCGCGATCTCGTCGACCTGCGGGTCGGCAACGGTGACGGCCGCCCCCGTCGCGCCTGTGACTCCCGACTGGGACACCTTCGAGAGTTCCCAGTAGAGGCGTTTGCGGCCCTGGGCAAGGACGAGCCGGCCCCGGTGCCAGATCGACATCCAGGTGATCGTCTGCGGCTCGAGCAACTCGGAGGCGGTGTATCGCCCCCAGCCCTGCCGCAGGTCGAGCCACGATCGGGCCGTGTCGAGGCCGTGGACCGGGAGCGCCCCCCGACCGCCGGCGCCGGTGGCGTCACGCAGCCACATCTCGCCGCCGAAGGTCGAGAACGCGAGTCGCAGGTCGGCTTCGGTGTGTATCAGGACGGTCTCCGGGACCACGAGGCCCGCCGCGTGCCAGCGCTCGTAGGAGAGGAACTTGTCCTGGCAGATGCGGACCGTGTCGCGTGCCGGGAGGAAGGTCCGCGCGTGCACGTCGTCTCGATGCTCGGACAGAAAGCGCACCTCGGCATCGTTCTGAGCGTGGACGAGGTCGACGCCCTCCTCGTCGATGATGTCGTTGAGGACATCGAGATACGCGGGATCGCCGGCGGGTGGCACCAGGTGACGGCTGTCGGTTTCGGCACGCATGAGCAGGAACTCGTCGGCGTCGGTGCCGACGAGTTCGAATGGCTCGGGGGCGAGGCGCAACGAGCGCACGAAGTTCGTCGACGGCGAACCGCCCGCCCCGGTGATGAGGATCCGCTTCAATGCCGGGCCCCGGGGCACGTCTGGAGCATCGGCGCCATCGTAGCCGCCCCCGGCTCAGTCCCCGGTGACGCCTCCGACACAGGTCCTACTCGTTCGAGTCCTTCCAGCCGAAATGCTTCCACCGGAAGATCCCGCTCAGACCCAGGCGGGAGACGTGGAGCTGCTCGAACTCCTCGTACTCGTCCGACCTCGCGCTGTCGATCGAGAGGTGCACCGCCAGGGTGGTGATGCGCTCGATGTCTGCTGCGGGAGCGAGGTAGTGCTTGCGGCGGTGGGCGTGCTCGAACACGATGCCATGGAAGATGTCCTCATTCGCGAGAGCGGCGACCTCCACAACCTTTCCGATGTTGGCGCCGTCGCTGGTCACAACTGCCTCACCGGTCTTGACGGCGGTCCACGCGATCTGTTCTTCAGCCATGCGACTCATCATAGAGCCCGTGCAATTGCGCCGGCCTATGCGGGATGGCGTGCGACCGGGGTGCGCGCGCGTCTCCGGCGCGGTCGGACCGCAAGGTGCGCGAGGCGCTCGGGAAACTCGGGTGCTCCGAGCGCATCGAGCTCGTCAGCGAGCCAGCGGGTCATGGTTCCCACGTCCGGCATGACGTCACGATCGGCGACGATCCCGACGTCGAGGCTGCCGTTGTAGCTCATGACCGTGATGTTCAGGCCGAGGCCGTCCATGATCACCGAGACCGGGTAGATCGCCTCGAGAAGCGCCCCGGCGCAATACAGCGGGATCTGGGGTCCGGGGACGTTCGACACGACCAGATTCCAGGTCGGCCGAAGGCGAGGGTTGCTGGTCCACGCGAACGTCAATTGGGCAGCGCGAGTGAAGAGCGCCGGCGGGATGAAGTTGTTCGCGTCCTGCAGCAGCGACGCGGGAAGCGCCTGGTCACGCTCCTTCATCTCGGCCAGCGATTCATGCGTCGCGCGCAGGCGATCGACGGGGTCGGCGATCTCGGTGTGGAGCTCCACTCCCATCAGCAGGATGCGGTTGCCGTAGGTTCCCTGCTGTTCGGGGCTGCGCACCGATACGGGGATCTGGGCGATCAGGGGCTCCTTGCCGAGCTCATGGTGTTGCAGCAGCCAGCGGCGCACGGTGCCCGCGCAGATGGAGACGACGACGTCGTTGACAGTGACGCCGTGCGCGTTCTTGACATCCTTGACAGCATCAAGCGGCAGCCTGCCGAAGACGATGCGCCGGTGCGCCGAGATCCTTCCGTTGAACGACGTGTGCGGGGGGGTGGACAGCTTGCGTCCGCTGACGATGGGACTCCTGGTCAGCGCCGCCTGCAGCCGCCGTCCGGCGGCCCCCACGAGGCTCGCGCCGGGAAAGATGGTGAAGATGCCGACCTCCTCGAAGTGCGGCAGTGCCGCGGGCAGCGAGCGGAGCAGGCGCAGCGGGTACTGGGGGACGCCGATCAGCCCCCGCGCCAGCATCTCGAGCTGCGATGGCATGTGATGCAGCCCGGGGAAGACCGGCTCGGGGGCGGGTCGGCCCTCAGGGGTCAGGTCGAGGAGCGACCCGAGGATCTCCGCTCCGGACAGGCCGTCGATCACCGCGTGGTGCACCTTGGTCATCAGCGCAACGCGGCCGTTCTCGAGACCGTGAATGAGATAGATCTCCCAAAGTGGACGGCTCCGGTCCAGGGGGCGCGAGAAGATGCGCGCGACCTGCTCCTCCAACTGAGCCGTGGAACCCGGTGGCACGAGGGCGAGCTCGCGCACGTGGAAGTCGATGTCGAAGTCCGGGTCGTCGACCCAGTACGCGAAATCGAGCCCGAACGGGACCTCCGCGAGACGCCACTTGAAGATCGGGATCAGGGGGAGGCGATCCATGATCAGGTCTTGAAGGTCCGTCAGCGCGAGCGCACCCCCCGGGGCGGTCGACGGGTCGAGCACGAGGACGCCGGTCACGTGACCGTAGATTCGAGGCGTCTCCAGAGCCAGGAATTGGGCGTCGAGGCTGGTGAGCTGGCGCATGGGCGTCGGCCAACACTGGCAGAACGTGCCGAGAACGGTCAACCCAGCCCATTCCCGCGCGCATGTGGGATCGTTCGGGGATGCCTCCGGAGATCGCGACGATTGAGACCCCAGAGCTGGGCGATCGCAGCTACGCGATCTTCGCCGGAGCTCAGGCGGTCGTCGTCGACCCACAGCGTGACATCGACCGGGTGCTCGCCCTGCTCTCCGAGCGAGGAGCCCGCCTGAGCCACGTGGTCGAAACGCATATGCACAATGACTACATCTCGGGCGGACCCGAACTCTGCAGGGCGACCGGCGCCACCCTGGTCATTCCGGTGGGGGAGTCGGTCGGCTATGCGCGCCTGCAGATCGCTCACGGTGAGCGGATCCAGGTCGGGGGCATGACGCTTGTCGCCCGCCACACCCCCGGGCACA
This sequence comes from Saccharimonadales bacterium (SeqCode), assembly GCA_035534875.1. Taxonomy (GTDB): domain Bacteria; phylum Chloroflexota; class Dormibacteria; order Aeolococcales; family Aeolococcaceae; genus Palsa-851. Next base: position 131,428 of record DATLRB010000073.1, on the reverse strand, counting down.
CCGCCACGCACATGACCTATCTCCTGGAAGAAGGCGGACGGCCCGTCGCCGCTTTCACCGGCGGGTCGTTGCTCCTCGGTTCGGTGGGACGCACGGACCTCTCGGGTCCGTGGGTCACCGATCGCCTCAGCCACCTGCAACACCGATCGGCGCGGCGTCTTTCGGACGAGCTTCCCGACGATGCGGCGATCCTGCCGACCCACGGATTCGGCAGCCTCTGCTCGGCGGGATTCCCGGCCGGAGCCGCGGACAGCGCCGACGCGCGCCGTCAACGCGCCGAGAACCCCGCGCTGCTCATGGACGAGGACGCATTCGTCTCGCGCCTGGTGTCGGGACTCGATGCCTTCCCGCGCTATTACGCCCACATCGCACCGAGGAACCGCGAGGGCGCGGGAACCGCCGACCTCGCGCTCCCCCCGCCGAGCCACGCGCGCCGGCTCGCGGAGCGGGCGGAAGCCGGGGAGTGGGTCGTCGACCTCCGCGAGCGCCGGGAATTTGCGGCCCGGCACCTCGTCGGGACGCTCGCGTTCGAGCTCTCCGACCCGCTGACCACCTACCTCGGCTGGCTGCTCCCGTGGGGAAGCCCGCTGAGCCTGATCGGCAGGTCCATCGAGGACATCGCGGCCGCCCGGCGAGCCCTGGCACGCATCGGCATCGAGAAGATCGTTGCCTGCGGTATCAGCGATGGCGAGGATGGCGAAGACCCGTGGGCAGGTCTCGCCACCGGTTCCCACCCCGTTGTCGGTTTCGCCGATCTCAAGCCGTTCATCGGCACTCCGGGCGAGGTCGTGATCGACGTTCGTCTCGGCCGTGAGTGGCGCGAGGGCCATCTTCAGTCTGCGATGCACATTCCCCTCCACGAGTTGCCGGATCGCGTCGACGAGGTTCCCGCCGGCAGGGTCTGGGCGCACTGCGCAGCGGGCTATCGCGCAGCGGTCGCCGGCTCGGTGCTGGCCCGCGCCGGGCGCGACGTCATGGTGGTGAGTGACGAGTTCAGCAGCGCCGTCGAGGCCGGGGTCGAGATCGTCTCGACGTGCGACTGAGGAGCTCGTCGTAGGCTCGCCGGGATGAGCCTCGCCTCGCGCGCGGTTGAGGTGCTCGCCCGCATCCCGCCGGCGCACACGCGTGCCGTCACGGTTCGACGTGGCCTCGAGGTGGTCATGCCGGACGGCGTCACGCTCCTGGCGGATCGGTATCGGGCGCGGCAGGATGGGACGCAGCCGATCGTCCTCATGCGAAGCCCGTACGGGCGCAGCGGGATCTGGGCGCTCGGAGCGCGGCTCTTCGCCGAGCGTGGGTACCAGGTGGTCATCCAGAGCTGCAGGGGGACGGGCGGTTCGGGGGGAGAGTTCAACGCCTACCGGCACGAGGTTGAGGACGGACTCACCACCCTCGGATGGATCCAACGGCAGCCCTGGTTCTCCGGGAAGATCGCGATGTTCGGCCCGAGCTACCTCGGCATCGTGCAGTGGGCGATCGCCTCCGATCCGGTCCCCTCGCTGCGAGCCATGGCGGCGCCGATCTCATCGGCCCGGGTGCGCGCCTTCACCTACCCCGGAGGGTCGTTCTCGCTCGACAGCACGCTGTCCTGGCTGGCAATGCTGGCCCAGCAGCGTCGAAGAGGGCGCTCGGCCCTGCGCGGTCAACTCGGGGCGCGACGGCGCATGGCGAGCGGCTTCATGGCGTTGCCGCTGCGCGATGCCGATGTCGCCGTCACCGGAGATCGAGTGCCGTTCTATCAGGACTGGCTCGCGCGAATGGACGACGATGCCTTCTGGGCGCCGGTCGAGTTCGACCGCAATCTCCAGGCGCTTGCCGTCCCGGTCACGATGGTCACCGGGTGGTACGACATGTTCCTGCCTGCGCAACTCGCGGACTACACGGCGCTTCAGGCAGCAGGGCGCGACGTCCGTCTGACGATCGGCCCGTGGAAGCACACCGACCCGGGTGTCGCCGGGGAGAGCCTGCGCGATTCGCTCGATTGGTTCGGCAGACACCTCCTCGATCGCGCCGGCGGACCTCGACGCCCTCGGGTCCGGCTCTTCGTCGGCGGTATCCGCGCATGGCTCGACGTCGATGCATGGCCGCCCCCGGCGCGCAGCGTCCGCTGGCACCTGCAGTCGGGTGGCATGCTGCACACCCGCGCACCACGGCCGTCGGCCCCGGACCGCTACCGGTACGATCCGGCCGACCCGACGCCCTCGGTGGGTGGCAGCCTCCTCGCCAGGTCCGGTGGACCTCGCGACAATCGCGCTCTCGAGCAGAGGGTCGACGTGCTCGTGTACACGAGCCTGCCGCTGGTTCGCGACGTCGAGGTGATCGGTCCGATCAGCGCGGAGTTGCACGTGCGCTCTTCGCTCGAGCACACGGACTTCTTCGTCCGGCTCTGTGACGTGGAGCCCTCGGGGAGGTCGCGGAACATCTGCGACGGTCTGGTGCGTCTGACTCCGGCGGCGTGGCGGCGTGGGGCCGATGGGGTGGCGGCGGTCGAGGTGCCGCTCTGGCCCGCCGCACACGTCTTCCGCCGGGGCCATCGAGTTCGCGTGCAGGTGTCGAGTGGCGCGCACCCCAGGTTCGCTCGCAATCTCGGCGGGGGAGAGCCCCTCGCCACCGCGGTGGCCATGCGTCCGGCCGATCAAGAGATCTGGCACGACCCCGGCCACCCGTCGGCGATCGTGCTTCCGACCTGGGACGCGCCGTAGCTCGAGGCGCGGTTGACATTTACCCTCTAGTTATATAACTTTGCGGTAATGGATACGTCAGATCCCCTGAGCCGCGCGTTCGCCGCCCTTGCCGACCCCACCCGCCGGTCGATTCTCGAGCGCCTCGCGGCCGGCGAAGCCGGCGTCGTCGAGCTCACAGAGGCCTCCACGCTGACCCAGCCCGCCATCACCAAGCACCTCAAGGTCCTGGAGCGGGCCGGCATGATCGGGCGGGCTCGCGTCGGCCAGCGCCGCCCGGCGCGCCTTCAGCTCGAGGGCCTGCTCCCGGTGGACGACTGGCTCCGCCGGGCCCATGCCGAATGGTCCGACCGCCTCGACCGTCTCGAGGCCCATCTTGCAGTCCAAGCCGAATCAGCGATTACGCAGGAGAACCCCGATGCCTGAGTCCCGTACCGTCGTGGACGTCCGATCCGCGACTCCGATCAAGCAGCTCGTCATCGAGCGCACGCTCAAGGCCTCGCCGGAGCGGGTCTTTGACGCCTTCACGGAACCGGACCAGCTCAAGAAATGGTGGTGGCCCAACGGCTTCACCTGCCCCGCCGCAGCGGTGGACCTTCGCGTCGGCGGGACGTACCGGCTCGCGATGGAGTGGCCCCGCTCCGTCCCTGCCGACGCCCAGTTCTCCCACCACATGGGTGGTGAGTATTACGAGATCGATCGTCCGCATCGTCTGGTCATGAGCGGTCGGGCCGTCAACGACGAGCAGGGTGAGCTCTTCGCAACGCTGATTCAGGTGACCTTCGAGGCCCGCGACGGGGGGACCGCCCTCACCGTGCGGCAGTCATACTTCGAGCCGATGCCGCCCGCCGAGGCGATGGCGGGTGCCGAGCAGGGCTGGTCCGAGCAGCTCGAGAAGCTCGAGCGGCTTCTCGCGGACTGACCGAGAGACTGGCATGAGGACACACACGCTTGAAACCGCCGAGGCCGACATCGTCTACGACGTCATGGGCCCGGTGCCCACCGCTGACGGACGCCCGCCGCTGTTCATGATCGGGCAGCCGATGGACGCCAGTGGCTTCCGCACGCTGGCGTCGTACTTCCCCGACCGAACCGTGGTCACATATGACCCGCGAGGTCTCGCCCGCAGCATCCGCAAAGACAGCCGGGTCGACAACGCACCCACCGTCCAGGCAGACGATGTGCACGCGGTCATCGGGGCTCTCGACGCCGGCCCGGTCGAGATGTTCGCGAGCAGTGGCGGCGCGGTCACCGCGCTCGCCCTCGTGGTGGCATATCCAAACGACGTCACCGTCCTGGTGGCACACGAGCCGCCTCTCGTGCCGGTGCTTCCCGACGCGGAGGCCGCCGAGCGCGCCCTGGCCCAACTTCGTGACGCGTACGCGGCGGGGGGGTGGGGTGTCGGCATGGCGGCTTTCATCGCCATGACGTCGTGGCGGGGACCGTTCACCGAGGAATACTTCGCGCGATCGACACCGGATCCGGCCCAGTTCGGGATGCCGACCGAGGACGACGGGTCCCGTGACGATCCGCTGCTCTCAGACCGCTCCTCGGCGGTCACCGGCTATCGCCCTGACTTCGACGCGCTGGTTGCGGCGCCGACACGCATCGTGATCGCTGTGGGCGAAGAGTCCGCGGGGACCTTCACCGGACGCACGTCGGTGGCCACAGCCGAACGAATTGGTCAGCAGGCGACGGTCTTCCCCAGCCATCACGGTGGCTTCGTCGGCGGCGACTCCGGGTACGCCGGCCAGCCCGAAGCCTTCGCCCGCAAGCTGCGCCATGTTCTCGCCGAGGGCAACTGACGCCGCTGCGGTCGGAGCCCACCACAGCGGCCCGGAGCTTCGGATTGCGGGCCTTCGGACGGAACTCCTAGTGCGGCACTCCGGCGGGGACGCGCTCGCGCGCAGCGCTCTCATCCGCGTGATCGGTGTCTTCCGGGAGCCTGTCCTCGACCTTGAGTGCCGCGAGCCAGCGCGGCGGAGGTGACCCCGATGGGAGCGGCGGTGATTCGGGGCCGTCGTCGCCCCGGCCCGGCTCGTCGTCGACCGCTGCCTGCTGGTTGTGGTCGTTGTCGAACGTGATCAGGTAGATCGACGCGATCCCGGTCATCGTCAGCAACGCGAACAACGCGAAGGGCAGGCGGTAGACCCATCCGACATCGTTCGGCAGCCCCGGCATGAACGCCACCAGCACCGCGCTGACGACCCCGATGCAGGGGGGCAGGAGCCAGACCCACACCGTTCGGCCTTCACGATCAATCCCGAGGCGCCGCTCGAGCCGTCTGAGCAGGGCTGCGAGCCGCTCTTTGCCTGAGGCCATCTCTGTTTCTCCTGCCTTCAGTCTATCGTGGAATGACATGAGCACGGCGGTGACGGGGCAGATCATCGACGCCGGCGAATTGAAGCGATTGTCGCCTCGGTTCTGGCTGGCTCGGCAGACCGAGCTCGCCCTCTTCTGGGGCGCCGTCCTCATCGTGTCGCTCGTCGTCGTGCTGATCGTCCACGTGAGTGCCGCCGGCCTGCTGCCGGTGGTCGTCGCCCTCATCGCCGTGGTTGCCTGGCTCGTCGAACGGGGTCGGTACCGGTCGTGGGGCTATGCCGAGCGGGAGGACGACCTGATCGTCACGAGGGGTCTGATGTTCCGCCACGTGTCGGTTGTGCCCTATGGGCGAATGCAGTTCATCGACGTGACGGCCGGCCCGATCGATCGCGCCTTCGGCCTTGCCACAGTCCAGCTCCACACCGCAGCAGCGGCGACCGACGCTCGTATCCCCGGCCTGGTCCGTGCCGACGCCGACGCGCTCCGCGACCGGCTGGCGCTGGTGGGGGGGGCAAAGGCCACCGGCCTATGAGCCCGCTGCCGCCCCCCATCTCCTCGGCCGCGCCGCTCGAGGTCGGCGAGACCTGGCGCCGGCTGCACCCGCTCTCGCCGATCGTCCGCTTCGGCAGAGTGCTCATCGGCGTGCTGGTCATCGCCGTTCCATCGATCGCCGAGCAACCCGCGCTGCATCGTGACGGGGGGTTCCCGATCTCCTTCGTCGTGTATCTCGGCCTGCTCGTCCTCGGCGGCATCGGCGGGATCATCTCCTGGCTGGTGACCCGATGGAGGATCGCCGAAGGCAACCTCCAGATCGAGACTGGATTCATCCGGCGCCAATCACTCCGAATCCCGCTCGCGCGCATCCAGGCGGTCGACGTCATCTCCCCGCTCTCTGGGCGGTTCCTCGGCCTTGCCGAGGTGCGCGTGGTGTCGGCCGGGCGAGGCGCGGAGCACGGAAGGCTTGCGTATCTGACCGCCGCCCAGGCACCGGTGGTGCGCGCTCGCCTGCTGGCGCTCGCCCATGGCCTGGAGGTGAGCACGCCAGAGCCCGCCGCGCTGCCGCTGCTGCACGTCCAGAACGGACTGCTGCTCCCCGCGCTCCTCATGCGTTCCCAGGTCCTCGGGCCGATCCTCATCGCGATCGCCGCCGTGGCCGCGATCGCGGCAGCCCCGGTCGTCGGAGCCGGCGCGCTCGGGAGCGCTATCACCGTCCTCGTCATCAGCGGCCTGGGTGTGGCCCGCGCATTCAACGAGGACTTCGACTTCGCGATCAGCGAGGCCGGCGACGGGGTCCGGCTCGATCGCGGCCTGCTGCAACGCCGCCACGAGACCATCCCCTACGGCAGGATCCAGGCGGTCCGCTTGGTGGAGCCGCTCTTCTGGCGGGCGTTCGGGTGGGCCCGTCTCGAGGTCGACGTCGCGCGACAGAGCGTCTCTCGGGAAGCGGATCGGGACGCCCAGCAGGTGGCGAGGACGCTCATCCCGGTGGCATCGCGCGAGCAGGCGCTGTGGCTGCTCGCGCGGGTCATGCCGGATGCGTACCCGGATCCCCCGCCCGGTGCCGGTCCGCCGTCGAGAGCACGCCTCAAGGCTCCGCTGTCCTTCCATTTCCTCGCCGCGTGGTTCGGGCAGCGCTATGTGTACGCACGGACGGGTCGCGTGCAGAGGTCGACGATCATCGTCCCGCTCGTCAAGGTGCAGAGCGTGCGCCTCAAATCGGGGCCGCTGCAACGAGCATTTCGCGTCGCGACGGTCGATGTCGACACCGCCGGGCGCCGGTGGCAGGCCTCGGCTCGATGCCGTGACGAGCATGAAGCAGTCGAGACCGTACGGCACATCAGCGAGCGAGCACGGCTCTCGCGGCGGGTGCCACCCCCGCGGCCGGCGAATCCCGTACCAGTTCCGGCTGCCGGTTAGCCGCGCGTCCGTGGCAATATCGCAGTACTGATGGCGGTGACAGCTCGTTGCGACTGCGACGGAGAGGAGACACCGATCTTCCGTCTCGCCGCGGTGATCCTCGATGGCAGGATGGCTCGCGTCTGTCCGAGGTGCGCGTCGAAGTACAAGGATCGGATCGAGATGCCCTACGCACCACGTGCGGACCAGGGCGCGATTCAACCGAGCACCTCGAGGGAGGTCTGGTAGCGCCGTGACTTTCGCCGCGCGCCTGGACGCGTGCGTCGATGCATCCGGTTCACTGCTGTGCTGCGGCCTCGATCCTGACGGGTTCGCGAGCGCCGCGCAAGCCGAGCACCGCTGTCTCGAGATCGTCGACGAGACGATCGAGCATGTGTGCGCGTTCAAGCCGAACCTCGCGTTCTTTGAACAGCTTGGATCCGCCGGCTACGCGATCCTGGAGCGGTTGCGAACTCGGATTCCAGGTGATCGCATCCTCATCCTCGACGCCAAACGCGGTGACACGGGCAACACCGCGGAGGCGTATGCACGAGCGCTCTTCGATGTGCTCGGCGCCGACTGCGTCACGGTCAACCCGTTGATGGGCAGCGACTCGGTGCTGCCCTTCCTGCAGCGCCGGGACCGGGGCGCGCTCCTGGTGGCGCGGAGCAGCAACCCGGGCGCCGCTGACCTGCTCGACCAGCACCTTGCATCGGGAGAGCAAATGAGCGCTCGGATCGTCGAGCTCGGCCTTGGATGGGACCCGGGCGGAGCGGTCGGTTTCGTGGTCGGAGCAACCCGCCCCGATGCGGTGGCCGAGATCCGGAGGGCGGCACCCGACGCACCCCTGTTGCTCCCCGGGGTTGGAGCCCAGGGTGGCGCACTCGAGGAATCGATCAGCGCCGGCCTCGATGCGCGCGGACGTGGTGCGATCATCTCGGTGAGCCGGGGAATCGCGTCAGCGCCTGAGGGGGCCGCGCGCGCCGCGGCGGGGTTCCGCGAGCGTATCGAGGAGATCCGCGCCGCGGTTGCACTCAGGTGACCATCCCGCTCGCCCTCGTCCGCAACGACGACCAGTCTGCGCACGCGAGTCCCGGGCACCCGGAACGACCCGACCGGGTGGCGGCAATCCTCGAGGGCATCAAGGCTGATGCGGGCCTCGCCGCGCTCCCCTGGCTCGATGCGCCGACGGGGCGTCGAGCGCTTCCCCGCATGGTCCACACCGAGGAGGAGGTTGGCCGCGTCGAGGGACTGTCGGTCAAGGGCGGGGGATGGTTCGATCCCGACACCTACTGCACCGAGGACTCGTATGTGGTCGCGCTGAACGCGGCGTCATGCGCGGCGCGCGCGGCAGAAGCGGTGATGCAGGGTGAGTCGCGGTCGGCATTCGCTGTCGTCCGGCCGCCGGGGCACCACGCGACCCCGAATCTGCCAATGGGGTTCTGCCTCTTCAACAATGCCGCCATCGCCGTGCGCGCGGCTCAGAATGCCGGTGCGAGGCGGGTTGCGATCGTCGACATCGACGTCCACCACGGCAACGGCACCCAGGACATCTTCTACGCTGACCCTTCGGTGCTCTACGCCTCGCTTCATCAGTTTCCGTGGTATCCGGGCACGGGACACGCGTCAGACCGCGGCGATCCCGGCGCTTCGGGGACGACCGTGAACGTTCCGGTGCCGCCGGGGACGGGCGCCACCCGCTGGCTGGAATTGTTTGACAGCTTGGTGATTCCGGAGGTGGTTGCGTTCGATCCGGAGATCGTGGTCGTCAGCGCCGGCTTCGACGCTCACCGTGATGACCCGCTGGCCGAGCTGCGCCTCGAGGACGGGACGTACACGGCGATTGCCGAGCGCGTCCGGACGCTCGCTGACACGCACTGCGAGGGACGATCCCTGTGGCTCCTCGAGGGCGGCTACGACCTTCGAGCACTCGCCGCCTCGGTGGCTGGATGCCTGCACGTGCTCGCCGCCTGATCCGAGCCGGCTTCCCGGCGACGACCGCAGCGGCGCTCGCGGCGGCCGTCGCGGTGCTGCTCGCTGCATGCGCGGGCGTTCCGTCCAGCCCGACGCGAACGCCATCCGCCGGGCCGACTCTCGTGACCAGCCCCACCCCGAGCCCAACTCCGCAACTCGTGGGGACCACACGCACCGTGCTCAGCCCACTCGGTCTTCGGATCCACTCCGCGCCGGTGCTCGCCTCCACAAACGTCATCGGGGGCTTCTCTCAGGGAAGGACGTTCACGGTCCTCGAGTACCAGAGCGGTGGCGGCGGCTGGTTCCGGGTCCAGGGCCGGACCCTCTCGGGGTGGGTCGTCGCCGATCCCACCCTCACGGCGGCGGGCACGTTCAACCTGTACACAGAGGCGGACGGCGTGTCAGCGCTCTACCCCCAGACGTGGGGGTTCCAGGTGGAGACGATCGGAGCGATCTTCGTACCGCAGTCGGTGGCCACCGAGAGCGTGGTGCTCAACGTTGGGAAGAGCCTCAAGTCCCTCGGAGCGCCGGGCCTGCTGGGATACGCGCCCACGAGCTCAGCCCCGGTGGTGGTGTGCGGCTACACCGGCACGCTCGCGTACTACACGAAGGTCCCCGCGTACTCGGGTCCGACGTCCGCGTCGATTCCGGTCGCGCGCCAGCCGCTCTATGCGGAGATTCGCCTCTCCATCGACTCGACCCACGCGCTGCTGATCGGCTTCAACTACCAGAACAGCAGTCAGCTCGACGTGTACTCCGCCCTCTACAACTCCGTCGCATTCCCATTTCCGCGCTGCGAGGCGCCCGCGACGGCGACGCCCTCGCCTTAGAGAACCGTGGTGCCGGTGCTCTGGTTCACGCCGGGGACCGAGTTGCTGTTGACGATCGTCGTGTTGGCGATCGACATGCCTGCCGCTGCCACCAGCAGGATTCCGACGTAGGCGGCGCCAAGGCCGAGGCGCTGTGACGCCGCCGCCTGGGTGATGTCTGCCACCTGGTTGTTCCGGCGGAACCGGCCGATGGTGTGGAAGATACCGAGCACCAGAAAGATCAGCCCGATCGGGTTGCCGAACAGGAGCACCACCCCCGCGACCACCAGCAGCCCGACCACGTTCATCCACTTCGGGATCGCGTCGGCAACCTTGGCACCGTCGAGAAACCCGACGGGAATCAGGTTGATGAGGTTCAGGAAACACCCAAAGTACGCGAGCGCGAGCAGCAGGTAGCGAAAGTACCCAGGGGCCGCCGCGCTGGCGAGCAGGAAGCAGAGGAGTGCGGCGACGGTGCCAAGTGCCGGGCCGGCGAGCGCGATGACGCCCGACTTGCCGGCGTCGCCAGGCGAACGGCGGAGGCTCGTGACCGCTCCCAGCGGGCCGATGAAGATCGGCAGGCGGGCGGGCAGCCCCATCCATCTCGCGACGATGAAATGCCCGAGCTCGTGGATCAGGATCAACACGACGATGCCGATCGCGAATGCCGGCCCGAAGAACAGCGTATAGAACCAGATCGCGATGATCATCGTGATGAGGGTCGGTCCGAAAGTGCCAAACTTGACCAGAAAGAGCCCGTACTTCAGGAAGGCGACGAGCCCCGCGAGGATGCCGCCGGCAACACCCTCGCGGCGGCGCCGCTGCTGGCGCGGAGCGGTCGGGCTGTGCTGCTGCGAGGACGCCGGCCGCGCTGGAGCGGGCGGGGGCAACCAGGACGCGTTGTCACCGGTGGTGGTGACCGAGCTGTCCGGCAGCCACCGGTAGACCGGCGCCTGGTCGTCCGTCGGCGGGGGGAGCTGGCTCATCTTGTGTCGATCATGGCATGCCCCGCCGAACCCGCCGGTGAATCGTTGGCGGTATGGTGTGCCGTCACATGAGTGCGGAGAGCCTCCGGGGCATGCGGCTCGGGATCGTGGGCACCGGCGTGATGGCCGAGGCGATGCTTGCCGGCCTGCTCGAACGCGACCTGGTCACGGCCCGCAATGTCGTCTGCACGCACCCGCGCGCGCCCCGCCGCGAGATTCTCGCCGCCACGTACAACGTCAACGTCGCGGCGGTGAACCTCGAGGCAGTCAAGGACACCGATGTCGTCCTGCTCGGCGTCAAGCCGCAGATGCTCGGCGGGGTCATGGCCGAGCTTCGGGGTTCGTTGCAGCCGTCGCAGCTCGTGATCAGCATCATCGCCGGTGCGACAACCACAGCTCTCGGCGAGGGTCTCGACCACCCCGCAGTGGTCCGCTCCATGCCCAACACCCCGGCACAGATTGGGCGTGGCGTCACCGTCTGGTACGCGACTCGAAGCGTCGACGAGGTGGGGAAGGCTCGGACGCGCGCCATGCTGGCCGCGCTCGGGCGCGAGTTCGAGGTGCATGACGAGCGCCAGGTGGCCATGGCAACCGCGGTCAGCGGCACCGGGCCCACCTACATCTTCCTGTTCATCGAGGCGCTCACCGACGCTGCCGTCCATCTCGGGTTTCCGCGCCACGTCGCCCGGGAACTCGTGCTCGACACGATGCAGGGGAGTGCGGAATTCGCGCTCCAGAGTGGCAAGCACGTGGCCGAGCTGCGCGACATGGTGACCTCCCCAGGGGGGACCTCTGCGGAGGCTCTGTATCAGCTCGAGCGTGGTGGTCTGCGGACAGTGGTCAGCGACGCGGTCTGGGCGGCCTTCGAGCGAACGCTTCGCATCGAGGCGACGCTCGAGCAGCGCGCCCCCGACTCGGCGAGTCCATCCCGGCAGCGGACGAGCCGTCCGGCGCGGACCTGACCGGCCGGCGCGGGGCCTGCAATACTCCCATCCACGATGCCCAGATCCCATCTCATCGGCATGTTGCTCGGGGTTGAGGAGGACTGGCCGGCGGCCTTCGAGGCGTTGCTGGGGCGGGCCGATCTCGCGGTGCGCGAGGGCGGCGAAACGCATCGCTTCTCCACCGAGCGGGTCACCATCGAGCCATTCGACCTGCGCATGAAGCCGCGACACTCGCTGGTCATCGATCGCCTGGGCTGGTGGTATCCGATGCCCCGCGAGTGGTTGAAGAAGGTCGTGCTGATGGACCACGTCCATCTGCTGAACAACCCCTTCACGTTCCAGGCGATGGAGAAGCACGCCGCCTACTGCGCCATGATCCGCCTCGGCCTCAAGGTCCCGGAGACGTGGATGCTGCCCAACAAGACGCCCCCCGACAATCCCCGATTCGCCGGGACCGCACAGCGTTACGTGCGCTACTTCGACCTCGAGGCGGTGGCCGGCGCGGTCGGTATGCCGCTGTACATGAAGCCGTTCGACGGTGGCGCGTGGGTGGGCGTGAGTCGCGTCGACAACCCCGAGACGCTCTACCGCGCGTACGACGAGTCAGAGCAGCGGCTCATGCACCTCCAGGCATCCGTGGACGGATACGACGCGTTCGCGCGCAGCCTCGGCATCGGCGCCGAGTCGATCGTGCTGCATTTCCATCCGGAGAAGCCGATGCACGACCGCTATTCCGTGGATCACAGCTTCCTGACGCCGCGCGCCGGTGACGAGGTGCTCACGATTCTGCGCACCGTCAACGCGTTCTTCCGGTGGGAGCTCAACAGCTGCGAAACGCTGATCCGGGGGGACGATGTCTATCCCATCGACTACGCCAACGCGACGCCCGACCTTGCGCTGACGAGTCTCCACTATTACTTCCCGTGGGCGATCCGCAGCCTGTTGAAATGGGTGGTGTTCTGCTGTGTCACCGGCCGCCTGCAGACTGTCGATCTCAACACCGAGGAGTACTACGCGATCGCCGATCGCGCGGATCTGACCTACGAGGAGAAGCTCGCCGGCTACAGGAAGCTGGCCGACAAGCAGCTCGACGTCGACAGGTATCGCGAGTTCTGTGAGCGGCACCTCGCTCATCTCGACGAGCTTTCGGTGGCGTGGGTCGAGAGCCCGGACTTCGACACCATCATCGTGGACACCGTCCGGAACACGTTCCCGCCCCATGAGCACGAACAGTTCATCGCGCACTTCCGGGGCCTGCTTGGTGCGTGGGCCCATGATCAACGCGCAGCGGCGGCGTAGAGTGGGATCCCGCATGACGCATATCGAATTTGTCTCCAGCCCCCGACCGACCATCGGCGTGGAGATGGAGCTCGAGCTCATCGATCGCGACACCCGCGAACTTGTGCGCGGCGCACATGAGATTCTCGGGGAGATGGGCGAGGGGTATGAAGCTGGGCATCCCAAGGCGAAACAGGAGCTGCTCCAGTCAACCATCGAGATCATCACCGGGATCTGCGACGACGCCGCCGCTGCGGTGGCGGACCTGGCCGGGACGCTCGCCGAGCTCCGTGAGCACACGGAGCCGCGAAACCTGGAGGTCATCTGCTCCGGGACGCATCCGTTCAGCGATCCGGCGCTCCAGGAGATCAGCCCCGACCCTCGGTATCTACGTCTCGTCAACGAGATGCAGTGGCCCGCGAAGCAGATGCAGATCTTCGGCATCCACGTTCACGTCGGCGTTCGCAGCGGGGAAAAGGCGATCGCGATGGTGAATGCGCTCTCCACATACATCCCGCACTTCCTTGCGCTGTCCGCCTCGAGCCCGTACTGGATGGGCCATGACACCGGCATGGCGTCGTGGCGCTCGAAGGTGTTCGAAGGCCTGCCCACGGCGGGCCCGCCCTGGCATCTGAGCGGATGGCCGCAGTTCGAGCAGCTCATGGACACGCTGATCTCGTCGCACACCATCAAGACAATTCGTGAGGTGTGGTGGGACATCCGTCCGCACCCGAGCTTTGGGACCGTCGAGATTCGCGTGTGCGACGGCATTCCCACACTCCGCGAAGTGGGCGTCGTCGCCGCGCTGAGCCAGTGTCTCGTGCATCAGTTCGATACGATGATCGACCGCGGCTACACGCTGCCGACACCGCGCGCCTGGCTGGTCCGTGAGAACAAGTGGCGCGCCGCGCGGCACGGTCTCGACGCATCGATCATCGTCGACGAAGGCGGCACCACGGTGCCGCTGCGCCAGGCGATTCGCGAGCTCGTCGAGGATCTGACTCCGGTGGCGGCACGCTTGGGCTGTTCGGACCAGCTGCGTGGGGCCGTCGAGATCATGGACCGGGGTTCGAGCTACATCCGCCAGCGCGAGATCGTCGCAGCGGGGGGATCGCTCGTGGATGTCGTCGACAGCCTGATCACCGAGCTGCACGCCGATGCGCCGGCGCCGCGCGCCGCGCTTCTCGAAGCAGTGGGCAAGCAGGCGGTTACCGCAGGCGACTGACCGCGGCTCAGTCGGCGTAGAGCTGCAGCTCGGTCGCGACGAGATCGGCGATCTCGAGGCATGCCCCCAGATCGGGGTGCCTGACGATCACCATCCCGTCGGAGATGAGGGTCATCAGCCAATCGCGCCGCGGCGCTCCGACGGGGACGAGGTCGATCGCGCACACCCACTCGCCGTACTCCGAGAGCAGGTGCGGCAGCCCTTCGATACGCGTGATCCGGCCGTGGCCCTGGGCGCGTTTGAAGATGGACGCGGCGTTGTACCGGCGAGTGATCGGCTCGGACAGCCGGCCGTGAATGAGCGCCTCAGCCCACTGCTGGAACAGGTCGACATCGTTCGCGAAATTCATCACGTCGACCGTGCGCGCGCCCGGGGGACGCGCCCCGATCTCGCCGAAGACCACCTCGCCGCTATCGCGGCGGAACCACTCCATATGCGTGAACCCGTCACGGAATCCCAGGGCTCGCAGGACGTCACGACCCATCGCGCGACCGCTCGAGAGCTCGGGCGCGTCGATGTCGCGCAGGACCATGGTCACCGGGCTGATCCATTCCAGCTGCCGCGCGATCAGCGGACGCGGTCGGTACCAGGCGACGTTGTCGAAGAGCACCTCGCCGCCCGCGCAGATGGTGTCGTAGGTGTACTCGGACGCCTCGACGAATTCCTCGACGCTCACCTCGTCCTGCCATATCAGCTTGGGCAGCACGGTCTCGAGCGCCACCGCGCTGTCGACGCGGTACGTGTCAGCGGATCCCGCACCGGCGATCGGCTTGACGATGATGGGATAGCCGATGCGTTCAGCGGCGTCGCGCACACCGCTCGCCGTCGTGCATCTGTAGTGATGCGGCGTGCGGATCCCTGCCGCGTCGAGGACCTGCTTCATTCGCTCCTTGTCGCGGAAGGGGAGGGTCTGTTCGACCGTCAGCCCCGGGATGCCGAGTGCCTCACGGATGCGCGCGGCGAGCACCATCGTCGGCTCCCACAGCGACGCCACATGATCGATATGGACGCCGGCGGCGCGCTGGACCACCTCGTGGACGATGGCGTCCTCGTTGGCGAACGGCGGGATCTGCCAATAGGCGGCGAGGTTGTCCCGCGCCATGTCCGGCAGCGCGGAGAGCGACTGGTCCCCGGCGCCGACGACCTGGGCTCCGGCCCGAGCGAGACCCCGCGTGAAGAACGGCATCTCGGCGGGATAGCCCGGCGAGATCATCAACACCGTGGCGGTCATCACATGCCACCCAGTTCAACACGTGCGACCTCGACCACGCGACGCAGTCCGGCTTCGACGACCGCGGTCTCCGGATGCCGGAGGATCACGTGCCCCTCGCCCTCGTAGGTTCCGGAGGGTGACTGCCCTCGGTGAGGGAGCTCCACCTCGACCACGAGGTCGCCGAGCTCGCGCTGCAGCGTGTCAAGGCCGTGGAGCGCGACCACGGACCCGCTTCCCTGACCGCGGAGGTACGCGGCGCCGACCGCGAAGCGACGTTCTGGCGGCGAGAAGTCGCCGAAGACCTCGAGGCGCGCCCAGGCCGCGTACATGTCGACGTCGTGGGCGTACGACAGCAGCGAGGTGAACTGCGCGCCCGGCGGGCGGGCGGCCACCTCGCTGATGGCGATCTCGCCGTTCGGGCGTCGGAACCACTCCATATGCGTGAGCCCGGTTCGGAGCCCGAGGGCGCGCAGCCCCCGCAGTCCCTCGGCGCGGATCGAGTCGAACTCAGCGCCGGCGATGTCGCGCGGCAGGAGCACCGCCCACTGGATCCACGGGCTCTCGAGCACCTCGAGCGGCGTTGGGAGGTAGCGAGAGATCGAGTGCCAGATCAGCTCGCCATCGATGAGCACGCTGTCGAAGCTGTGCTCGGCGCCGACGACCATCTGCTCCAGGAGCACCGGATGTGCCTCACCGGGAGGATCGGCCTCGAGCCATGCGTGGAGCTGGCCGTCGCCGTCCAGCCGGAAGGTCGAGCGAGCCCCGGCCCCGGCCGGTGGTTTGGCGACCAGCGGATAGCCGAGTGCCGCCGCCGCTGATCGAGCCTCGCCGGCGGAATGGACGAGACGATGTCCGGCGCAGGGGACCCCGTTCGCCTCGAACACCGTCTTCATGCGCGCCTTGTCGCGGAAGTTTCGAGCCACGTCTGCTCCCATGCCGCGGATGCCCAGGGCGTCTCGGACCTCGCCGAGCGGGACCTGGAGCTGCTCGAGCATGCCGAGCAGGCAATCGACGCTGCCGAGATGCCCTGCCATCGTCCGGGTTGCGTCGGCGATCTGCTGCGCGTCGATGCCGTCGTGCACTCGGTAGTGCCCCGCGAGAGCGGCGCGGAGGTCGTCGCGGAGCCTGTCCTCGGGATCCTGGCTGATCAAGCCGAGCCGGACATCCGGCAGCAGCGCGGCCGCGGCGATGAACCGCACGGTGGCCGGCAGCAGGAATGGAGCAACGAAGACCGCGTTCGCCATGGAACCTCCGGCCAGTCTAGAGAGCCGGAGCGGGACGGGTCGGGACCCAGCGGGTAGGATCTGCGCGTGAACGTCATCTTCGTCGAGCCCGCATTCCCGGCAAACCAGCGCGAGTTCGTTCGCGGTCTCGCGGAAGCCGGTGCGAACGTGATCGGGATCGGTGAGCGTCCGGCCGACTGGCTCGACGACGACCTGCGCGGCTGGCTGCTCCATTACCAGCAGATCCCGAACGTCACCGACGTCGCTGCGCTCGTCGAAGCGGTGCGTTTCGCGCAGGGCAAGGTCTGGATCGACGCGCTGGAGTCGACCATCGAGTCGCACACGATGGCCGCCGCTCACGCGCGCGAGGCGTGCGGCATTCCGGGCACATCGGTGCGCACCGCCTTCCTGTGTCGCGACAAGCCCGCGATGAAGGAGGCGCTGCGTGCCGTCGGGATTCCGACGGCCCAATCGACGGGGGCCTCCACCGCAGCGGAGGTTCGCGAGTTCGTCGACTCGGTTGGTTACCCCATCATCCTCAAGCCGCGCGCGGCCGCAGGCGCGTCCGGGACGAGCCGTGTCGACTCGGATGCGGAGCTGGATCGAGCGTTGGCCGAGCTGGGAGCCTCCGGTGCAACGGACATCGCCGTCGAGGAGTTCGTCGAGGGTCACGAGGGCTTCTACGACACGATCAGCATCGACGGGCGACCGGCGTACGACTTCATCTCGCACTACTACCCGAATGTGCTCGAGGCGATGCGGGAGCGCTGGATCAGCCCTCAGTTCATCGCGACCAACCGGGTCGACTCGGTGCCGGAGTACGCGGAGGTGCGCGCGCTCGGACTACGCGCCATCGAGGCGCTCGGCATCGGGACATCCGCCACGCACATGGAATGGTTCTTCGGTCCCAAGGGTCTGCGCTTCAGCGAGATCGGCTGCCGTCCGCCCGGTGTTCGCGCCTGGGACCTGTACGCCGCGGGGAACGATATCGACATCTACCGGGAATGGGCGAACGCCATCGTTCATCACAACGTCGAGCGCCCGCTCTCGCGACGGCGCGCTGCCGGGATCGTCGCGCTGCGTCCGGATCGCGACGGCACCATCAGCCACTACGACGGCATCGAGGATGTGCAGCGTCAATTCGGCGAATGGATCCTCGACTCGTACCTGCCGGGCAGCGGTACGCCGACCCAGGCGGTCGAGGCCGGGTACATGGCCAACGCGTGGATACGGATGGCTCACCCGGACTACGACACGCTGCACCACATGCTCAACGTCGTCGGGGAGACGGTGCGCGTGCGCGCGTCGTGAAGCAGGTGACCCTGCTCGGGCCGCTCGACGGGGTCGACCTGGCAGCGGAGGTCGGAGCGTTCGGGGTCGACGGGCCCGTTGCGCTGGTCACCGCGGGATGGGAGGAAGGCGAGCGCAACGACGCCGAGGTCGATCGCCGGCTGGGAGGCGGCTCGCGTAATCTCAACCTCTACGGTCGACGCCTCGACGTCCTCGAGAGCGACGCCGCGTACGCTGACGCTCAGCGACTGCTGCGGACCCAGCTCGATGAGATGCGCGAGGTCTACCTGCTTCGGCTGACCCACGCTCTCGCCGGCGTTGACGTGATTCGCAGGCGTTTCGCCGAAGCGCGGCGCGGCCCGGGGCCGGAGCTCGATACGGCGATCGATGCGGTCCGGGCGATCGACCAGTCGCACGCGTCGGCGATCGAGGCGGCGAACCAGCGGTTCTACGCGCAGCACCCGCCGCACGAGCGCCCGAGCATCGCCGGGCACCGCGAGGAGGTGGCGGAGATCGTCGCCGGGTGCACTGCGATCGCCATCGCCGGAGGGCACGTCGGTGTGCTCAATGACTGCCTGCATCTCTTCAACCTGGCGATGCTCATCGAGGAGCGCCCGTTGCTGGCATGGTCGTCAGGCGCAATGGCCGTCTCCGAGCGGATTGTCGTCAGCGACGACGACGATCCGGCCGGCCGGCCGGATGAGCTGTACGACATCGGCATCGGCGTCGCTCACGGGATGGTGGCGCTTCCGGCCGCCGCCGCGCGTCTGCGCACTCACGATCCCGTCCGCATGGCCATCCTCGCCCAGCGCTGCGCACCGAGTGCGTGCGTGCTCCTCGACGCCGGCGATCGACTCCAGCTGCGCGCGGGCCGGCCCGCCGATCTCGGCTCGGTCGGAATGATCACCGCCGATGGTCGCGTGCTGCGAGGGGCGGCAGCCGCCTGACCGTGAGCCCAGGCCCCGCCCGCGGTGAGCGGGCACTCACCCGCCTGCTCAGCGAGGGCAGTACCCCCGAGGCGATCGACGAGCTGCTGCGTGAGCATCGCGTCCCGCTCGTCGATGGGCCCACGTGCACGTTTCTCTGGCGCGGGGAGGCGGATTGGGTCGGTGTCGAGCACCGCATGCTGGGAGTGCCGATTCCGCTTCCGCTTCGCCGAATGAAGGGCACGGATCTCTGGCGGGCCAGCGTCGAGCTCCCTCGCGGGGCGCGGATCCAGTACCGCATCCTGGTGCGCCGCGGCGAGCACACCGAGAGCGTGAATGACCCGCTCAACCCGCGTGTCGTCGGCGATGCCGTCGGGTCGCAGTCTGTGCTCGAGGCGGACGGATACGTCACCCCCGACTGGGCCCACGCGGACCCCGCGGCCGTGGGGGGCGAGCTGGTGGACCTGCGAATCCCGAGCAAGGCGCTCCGGCGCGAGGCGCACGTGACCCTGTACGTCCCGTCGCGGCGGCGAAGCGACCGCCGCATGCGGCTCCTGGTCGTTCACGATGGCGGCGATTTCCTCCACTACTCGTCGATGGGGACGGTGCTCGACAACCTGATGCACCGGCGCCTGATCGCCGATTGCGTTGTCGCCTTCACGCATCCTGGGGATCGCCTGCGCGAGTACGGGGCGAGCGCCGCGCACAGCCGCTTCCTGACCACTGAGCTGGTGCCGCAGATCGAGGGATCGCTGCGGCTGCGAGGTGATCCTCGAGGCAGGGTCCTCATGGGGGCGAGCTTCGGCGGGGTCGCGGCCCTCTCGGCGGCGGTTCGCACCCCTGGTTTCTACGGTGCGCTGCTGCTCGAATCCCCGTCGCTCCGATTCACTGAAGCGGCCACGCCGGGCACGTTCGGCGAGGCATTCGAGCCGGTCGTTCGGTTCGTCAACTCCTTGCGATCCACGCCGAAGAAGGTCACCGAGCGCATCTTCCTGACCTTCGGCGCCTTCGAGCCCCTCGCGGTGCCGGATCGAGCCATGGCCCCGGTGCTCGAGCGGATGTGCGACGAGATGCGCGTCGTCGAAGCGCTCGACGGCCACAACTGGATCAACTGGCGCGACAGGCTGCTGGACGGTCTCGGCTGGCTGTTCCCCGGCGACGCGCGTCTCATCTATCCCGGTTGATGCGTCGGCCGGCGCCGATGCGCGAGACTTTCCGGCGATGAAGAGGCGCGAGCGCTGGTATTCCAACCGCGTCGAGAGCGATGTGACGGTTGTCCGGTGGGGCCATTTCGGCCGGCCGGTCATCGTCTTTCCAACCGCGGGCGGTGACGCCGAGGAGATCGAGCGCATGTGGCTCGTCGACGCGGTGGGGGCGCACCTCGAAGCGGGACGGGCGAAGATCTATTCCTGCGACAGCGTTTCGGGAAGGGCGATGCTCCGTGAGGAGGGCGACGCGCGGTATCGCGCCGCGATCACGCGCGGCTTCATCGAGTTCGTTCGCCACGAGATGATTCCGATGATCCGCATGGACTCCGAGAGCCCGGACATCACCGTGATCACCGCCGGGGCTTCGATCGGCGCGTTCAATGCCGTATCGCTGCTCTGCCACTACCCCGACATCGTCACCACGGCGGTCGGGATGAGCGGCACCTACGACATCTCGCGCTTCGTGGGCGAGAATGCCGGCGACGACCTTTTCTTCGCGACCCCCTCGTACTTCCTCCCTGACCTCAACGGCGAGCACCTCACGCTGCTCCGGACACGCAACGCGATCCTCGCCTCAGGTGAGGGCCGCTGGGAGAACATCGGTGAGTCGTGGCGGCTCGCCGAGGTGCTCGGCAGCAAAGGGATCCCGAACCGCGTCGACGCTTGGGGCACCGACTACGACCACGACTGGTCGACGTGGCGCCAGATGCTGCCGAAGTATCTCGACGAGCTCGTGTAACTCTGCGGCTAGGCGGGCGCAGGCTCGGGATCGTCGCCGGGCTCGATCGCGACAACGCCCTCGACGACGTCGAACTCCTCATCGTCGTATTCGTCGCCATGGCTTCGCGCCATCAGGAGGAGCGTTGTGATGAGGAGGAATGCGGCCAACGAGAGGAAGGGGACGGAGATGAATCCGAAGACGTTGATGACGGCGACGTTGCAGGGCGCGGCGGTGCCGCACACCGTGGGCTCGCCCGGGACACGCTCCAGCTGGTAGTGATAAATGGCGAGCCCGGCGCCGACCACTGCGAGACCGATGAAGTACCGCTTCGCGACCTGGAGATCACCGCGAAGCGCGGCGATGCCGAGCAGCAACGAGAGCGGGTACATGCAGATGCGCTGAAACCAGCAGAACTCGCAGGGGTTGAGCTGCTCTCCGAATTGAAGAAACAGGCTCCCGAACGTGGCCAGCACCGCAACGATCCACGCGACCTGCAGCGCGAACGGCGTGATGCCGTCGCGTAACCGCCCCCAACGCTCGCGAGCGGCAGGCGACCTTCGCGACATGACGAAGCCGATGACCGCGAGCAGGACAAGTGCGTCGGCAGCGAGCGCGAGCACCGCATAGCCGGTGTTGATGACACCGGATGACGTGACAACAGCCATTCGTTCGGGCCGGACCCGGCTCAGGCCGCGGGGGCCTTGATCTTGTTCAGGCCCTGTTCGATGCTCTGGATGGTGGAGGAGGAGCAGACCGACGAGGGCTGGTCGCCGGTCGCGATGCAGGTCGCGGCGGTGAGGATGTTCGCGTTACCGACGATCTCCTGGGTCACCTTGTCATTGGGGTTGGTGAGCTTGGCGGCGATCTGACCCCATGACAGGTTTGCCAGGTCTCCGGGCGAATAGCTGGTGCTGTAGAGGGTGAACATGCCGCCGATGTCGAGGAACGGGAACTGACCGGACTCGGTCGTGTACGGGGGCGTGTCGTACTTGGTGAAGATGCTCGACACCTGCGCGGTCATCTTCTGGAGCGGCTGCTGGTTCCGATCCTCGATCTCGTTCGAGCTGAAGTCGATGTACTGGCTCGTGTACGACGACTTGTAGAAGGTGAGTGTGTCGGTGTTGGGGAAGACGTCGGTGGAGGAGGACTGGATCTCGGAGAGATTCTTGAAGGTGCCGAAACGCGACAGCCACATCACCATCACCCAGCGCTCGGCAGCGCAGTACGGGCAGTACTCGGCTCCGACGTAGACGACCATCGGCTTGCCGCTCGCGTCGACCAGCTTCGCGGAGGCGGGGAGACGGACCATCTCACCCGGCTGCCCACCCGAGCCGACGCTATCGACCACAGACGTGCCGGGGTTCACAACCGCACTCAGGACCGCCTGCGGCACGGGAGTCGCCACGGTCGCATTGCTCCCGCCTGCCGCGTTGATCACCACCATCACGATGAGCACGAGTGCCACCACGGCGACGCTCGAGATCGTCACCACCGTCGGCGATTGCCACGGTGGCCGGCGCTCGAGGGAGACCGACCTCGCGGCCGCCTGGCTCCGGCGCTGTTTCTTGGTGACAGGCTTGGCGGGGTACTTGCCGGTCGGTACGGGCCGCTTGCCCACGGGCTTGCGCGGGGTCGACTGATCCACGGCACCAGAGTAGCCGACCAACCTTTCGGCCGGGTGTCCGGACCGTGAACATTCGATCGACGCTTGGCGATCGCACATGAAGATACGGTGACGATCTCGATGGCCACGACATCCGTGCTTATCCTCAAGGCCATGGTGGGTCTCCCGACGGAGGTGGCGTGAGGTCTCGGATCACCGCCACCGCAACGGCTCTTGCGCTACTGGCGGTCGTGCCGTCCGGGCTCCTCCATGCCGCGGACGGCCGTGCCGCGGCGGTGCGCCGCGGAATCGATGTCAGCGCCTACCAGGGTTCGTCGATCGCCTGGCACTCCGTGGCTGCATCGGGGATCTCGTTCGCCTACATCCGAGCCGCGGACGGCTCCGGCTCACCGGACGGCCAGTTCCAGACCAACTGGCGAGGCGCCGTTGCAGCGGGGGTGACCCCCGGCGCGTACCTGTTCTTCGAACCGAACCAGAGCCCGGTTGCCCAGGCCGACCTGCTCATCGCCCAGCTTCGATCCGTGGGGTTCACCCAGGGCGACCTTGTACCGACGATCGACGTCGAGACCACCGACGGCGAGCCCTCGGCGGTTGTCGCCGCCAACCTGCGGACGGTTGTCAACACCGTCAGCGCCGCGATCGGCTCGCTGCCGGCGATCTACTGCTCACCGTCGTGGTGGAGCGGGAACGTCAACTCCGCGGCGTTCACGCTGGACCCGCTCTGGGTCGCGAACTGGTTCGTCAGCCAGCCGTCGGTGCCCGAGAACAACTGGGGTGGCACCGGCTGGCAGGTCTGGCAGTACAGCGACGCGGGAGTGGTTCCGGGCATCCCCGGGTCCGTCGACCTGGATCAGGGCGGCGCGCGCTCGCTTCCGTATTACGGGTTCCCGGATCCGCTCGCATTGCCTCAGGCGGCCAATGTCGCGGGAACTCCCGACACCGTCTCCGACCAGGCCGGTGACATCAACATCCTCTGGCGCGGCACGAACGGTCATCTCTGGGACCTCGGGTACCGGAACGGAGGGTGGGGGACGGCCTCGGCTGACATCAGCGCTGCCGGCGGGGCGTCCGCGGCCCTCATATCCGATCCCAGCGTCGTCTCCCCCGGTCCCGGCCGGATTGACGCGTTCTGGGAAGGGGGGGATCACAATCTCTGGTACGCGAGTTTCGCCGGGGGATGGTTCGGGGGCGGGTCGTGGTCCGCACCGATCCCGCTCGGGCTGGGACCGCTGGGCTCGCAACCTCGCGCCGTATCGCCTTCCCCGGGCTTGATCGACGTCTTCTGGAAGGGCGCCGACGCGGGCCTCTGGGTCGACCGCTACAGCGGCTCCTGGAGCGGGGCCGCGCCACTGGGCACAGGGGCCGTGGGCGGGAACCCGGTGGTCGCCAGCGCGGATCAGGGCTCCGACACCGTCTTCTGGCGCGACGCGTCAGGTGACCTCTGGGCGGACACCGGCGCCTCGTGGGGCTGGTCGGGCGCGCAGCAACTGACCTCCACGGCGCTGTCGGCGGATCCGTCGGTGAGCGCCGCGGGGGCGAGCATCGATGTCTTCTGGAACAGCGCCGGTGAGCTGTGGCACGGTGCCCTCAGCGGCGGGGCCTGGAGCGGTGCCGCCGCCCTCGGCACTGAGACCGTCGCCGGCAATCCGGCGGTGGTCGACCTGGCACCCGGGTCGGTGATCGTCGATTCGCGCGAGCCGTCAGGGCTGATGGCATCGTCGCTGTACACGTCCGCCAGCGGCCTTGTGGGTCCCGAAGGACTCGGGGCAACGGCGTATTCGGATCCATCGTCGGTGGTGTTCGCCGTCGGCGGCGCCATCGACGTCGTCTGGCGGTCCAGTACCAACACGTTGTGGGTCGCTCCGGCGTGTCCCGGCTGCGCGGCGCCGGCGATCCCGGTCTTCAACCCCGCGGGTTAGCCCGGTCGATTCCGACAGGTCGCGGCGATCATCGGGACGGGGGGAGGTCAGTCGTGCCGTCGCGAGGCATCGCTAAAGCTCCTGATAATGCATATTCTCACGATCTTGGTGGGTGAGCCGAGCTGTCTTGGCGGTGTCGCCGGCCACAAGCAGGGATAGGGTTGTCAGCGATGGACGTGGACCCTCGGATCATCCGGGCCGGCGGCCCTGGGCTCGGCTCGTTCCTTGCTCTGATGGTCTCCTCGTGGCGCAGCGCGCTGGGAAGGAACCTCGCGGGCGTCTACGTGCATGGCTCTCTGTCGACAGGAGCGTTCGACCTGCGCACGAGCGACATCGACGTCGTCACGACCACCCGAATGCTCACCGACGCGGCGGCGAACGAGCGGATCCGCGAGGTCCACGCGGCCATGCGCGGCTGGGGGGACGATCAATGGGCGGACCGTCTCCAGGTGCTCTTCGTGCCGGCCAGGATGCTCGGCAGGTCCGAGGTGCGGCCGATCGCGGTCCTCGAGCTGCACCCCGACGATGGGTTCAAGATCCGGCCGCTCGGCTCCGACTTCGTGATCCAGAAACGGATCCTTCGGGAGCACGGGATCACACTCTTCGGGCCCCGGATCAAGAAGATCGTGGCGCCGGCGACGACTGGAGAGCTCCGCGACGCGCAGGCGGCGAACCTGCGCGAGTGGTGGCTGCCGCAGATCGAGTTCCCCGGGCGGTTCCTCGAGCGCCCGTACCAGGTCTATGCGGTTTTGACGATGTGCCGCGCGCTCTGCCTGCTGGCAACCGGCGAGGTGGTGACCAAGCCGGAGGCCGCCGCCTGGGCGTTGCACGTGCCGTACCTCGAGACCTGGCATCCACTCATCCGATCGGCGACCGCGTACCCGGGCGGCGCGCAGCCCGATCAGCGCATGGCCACCCTCGACTTCATCAGGTTCACCCTCGAGGAGGCCGGAATCGGTCACACGCCGCCAAGCTCCTGATAATACTGGGCATGGCAGCTCGATCCCGCTCCACCCGCCGGCCGACGGCGCCGCGCGATCGGCGTGGACCTGCCTGGGCCGGCCACGTCCCCGGCCCGTCGGACTCGATGCCCGACCACGTCGAGCAGTTCCTCGACTGGTTGCGGGTACAGCGCAATCGACCTGCCACCACCGTGCGTGCGTATCGGCAGGACCTCGCCAAGTTTGTGGCGTTCCTGCGGACCCGTCCTCTCGCCGATGACCTCCTCTCCGGGGTCGACCGCACAATGTTGCGCCGCTATCAGATCGAGCTCGCCGACGTGCTGCCCAACCCACGATCGCGTGCCCGGGCGCTGGTCGCGCTGCGACGGTTCCTCGCGTACGCGTATGACGAAGGCTGGATCGCCGCCGAACTGAGCCGGCAGGTCTCGGTACCTCGCTACGTCGTCGGCGATCCACACCCCGTCCCGACCGACCACGTGCCCCGGCTGCTCGCCGCATTGCCGAAGGACACACTTCGCGACCGGCGCGATCGGGCCCTCATCCACCTGCTCTTGAGCACCGGGTGCCGGATCGCCGAGGCATGCGGCCTCGATCGTGGCGACGTCCGCCGCGAGGGATTCCGGGTTCTGGGCAAAGGCGGCAAATACAGGACTGTGTACTGCACCGATGATGCGTTCAATGCGGTCGAGGACTATCTCAAGATGCGCGGGCCGGACCCCTCCCCTGCCCTGTTCATCAGCGTCGCTCGCGCCGACGTGCCGCATGGACGGGCCCTGCCCCACAACCGTCTGACCACCGATGGTGCGCGGCGGGCGCTCACCGCGCTGCGCCGGCGGATGGGGGTAGATCCGGAGATGTTCGAACTCTTCAGCGAGCTCAGGACCCCGCACGCCGCCCGCCACACCGCGGCGACGACGCTTCTCGAGGCGACCGACGGCGACGTGCGCCTGGTCCAGGAGGTGCTCGGACACGCCACGTTGGAGACACTCAAGGTCTACACCGAGATCACGGATCGCCGCAAACGCGAGGCGTATCGCCGCCTCGGCGACTACCTCGACGAGGTGGCAGCCCGAGCCTGACGCACCTCCCTACCCGCTGTAGGGCCGCCAGGTATTGCCGAGGACACGCACCGCCCCGGAGCCGTTCTCGCGGCACACCGCGAGGAGCTCTGCACCGATCGGGGGATACATCTCGAGCGCCTCGAGCGCCTCGAGTGGATGCCACATCGCATCGCGGAGCGACCGGTCGTCCTGGCCGACCGCGAGCGTGCCCGCACGAACCGTCCCCGCGTAGACGGCGTTGATGACATGGCGGCCGCTCGGCTTCGGGTCGATCGCCTCGCACACGAGGAGGAGACGGCCGATCTCGACCTGGTAACCGGTCTCTTCGAGGAGCTCCCTCGCCGCGGCCGAAACCATGGTCTCGCCGGCATCGACGCCACCGCCGGGGACCAGCCAGTACGAGCGGCCTCCTCGCTCGTGCCGGACCAGAAGCACCTTCCCATCGCGCCAGATCAGCGCCCCCACACGGATCCTGATGGTGCGCTCGCTCACCGGGGGATTATCCGACCCGCACACGAGAGCGACATGGGGTCGCGTGCTTGACGCGAACATCCGTTCCCTGCTACCCTCAGCGCATGGAACATCCGTTCGGTGCAGGAGCATGATCCAGGACAGCCTCGGTCCCAATCGCGTCTCGCGTCGAGCAGATCGCCTCAGCCGCCCGGCGCGGCTCGCCCTCGTGTTGGCCTCGGCCGCCACCGGGCTCGTCGTCGTCGGCGGTGTCGCCTACGCGAGCTCCTCCAATGCCAGCTCCCGAGTGGTCGTCCACTCCGGCGACACGCTGTGGCGGATCGCCGCGTCGCACTACCCCGACTCGAATATCGAGCAGTCGATCTCACAGATCGAGTCGGCGAATCACCTGCGCGGTGCGTCGATCAGCCCTGGCGAGACCCTGACCCTACCGGCGCCCTGACGGGCCTCGGCGCCGCCGGCTCTTCTGTAGTCCGTCCGTCGCCGACGTCGTCGAGCCATCTCGGGAGCCCCGAGGGACGCGGGCGCGGTGCATCCAGCCTCGGGCTCGATCCACCGCCGCCACCACCACCGCCGCCGTCATCCTCGCGACCGTCGGTCCCGCTGTTGAGCAGGTTCATGAACACGACCCAGAAGGCCGCGAACAGCGCGATCTTGCTGACGAGAGCGATGCTCGCTCCCGCCACCTGCTGATCGGTCATGGCGTCGAGTCCGACGAGCTGCGGGCCGGAACCGTACCCCGGGTAGAGCACATGGCCCGCGAGCGCCACGATCAACCCCCCGAGGGTCTGCGGGATCGTGGCGAGCACGATGTAGCCGAGCTTGCCGAACCCGTTGAGGGCACGAGCCGGCGGCGAGCACGGCGTCACGATGGGCCACCAGAAGAGCAGTGAGACGAGGAGGAGCGTCGCCTGCATCAGGTCGTAGAGCCACGACTGAGCGAGCGCGGCGTCGTACACGGGCGTCACGTGCCACGCGATGAAGCCGGCGTTGACCGCGATGATTGCGACCATCGGATGCACGGCAAGGCGCAGTGGCAGCGGCACTGATCGGGGACTGATCCCCGCGTTGCGCGGGAGCGAGAGCAGGAGGAGTGCGGGCACCGGACCCATGAGGGTCAGGACCTGTACGAGGTGGGCTGCGAGCAGGTAGTGCTGCGCGAGCGTCGCCAGCGGGGTGACCCAGATCAGCGCCAGCAGGACAACCGCCCCGGCGAGCGCCGAGCGCCTCCCCGGGCCTGGTGTCTCTTCCGATCGGCGTGCCACTCCCAGCCAGGCTGCTATCACGAGGACCATGAGCCCCAGCAGCAGCGGATCCACGTTCAGAGCAGTTGCTGGCGGGCGAGCCATGGCGCTGAACGCTATCGCACCTCACGCATTGCTGTCGCGACGCGGTACAAATGGGGCGACGCCATGCGCCCCATGATCACTCGACTGCGAACACGCGCCTACCAGTTCTCGCTCCGCACCGGGAAACCTCCCGATGATGTGCTCGGCGAATTCGCGCAGCGACCAATGCCGGGGATCGCGGTTGCGGAGCGCGGGCCGAACTACCTGGTGCTCCGGCCGCAGCAGCGCCGGCGCTACGGCGGCGACGTCGCGGTGCTCCTCGGCCTGGCGATCGTTCTCGCGGTGCTCATCCTCACAGCGGTGACCCCGGTGCTGATCGTCCTGCTGCCAATCGCACTCCTCCCCGGTGTGCCATTGCTCATCGACAATCGTCCCGATCTCGCGATCAGTGCGGTCGCGGACGACCTGGGCGGCACGCGCGTCACGGTGCACGGGCAGGCGAGCTCGGAGCTCGCGGCCGCACTGGATGCGTACCTTGGCTCGCTCCCCCGGCTGTCGCTCGAGAACATCGGGGGTGGGCCGCAGGGTTAGCCGGGACAGGCCTGCGGTTCCGGCGCCTATTTGAGCAGGCGGATGACCGCGACTACGACACCCTCGAGATGCAGCTCCCGCGCGTAGATCGGGGCCATCGTGCTGTTCTCGGGCTGCAGACGGATTCGCCCCGACTCGCGGAAGAAGCGCTTGACGGTGACTTCGCCCTCGCCCGTGTCCTCGTTCTCGATCCTGGCGACGACGATGGTGCCGTTTGCGGGGGCGTCTCGTTGCGGACGAACCACCACGATGTCGCCGTCGCGGATGCCGGCGTCGATCATGCTCTCGCCGTGAACGGTCAGCGCATACGAGTCCTCGCCTCCGGCGATCTCCGTACCGACGTTGAGATGCTCTTCGACGTTCTCCACCGCCAGGACGGGCGTCCCGGCCGCGACGCGACCGACCAATGGGAGGTTGACGATGTTGCCGTGGCCGCGGGAGGACTGGGCATCGACCACCTCGACGGTCCTGGACTTTGCCGGGTCACGCGTGATGAATCCGCGGGTTTCCAGCGTGTTGAGATGATTCTGGACCGTTGAGGACGAACTGAGGCCGACCGCTCGACCGATCTCCCTGACGGTCGGGGGGTAGGCATGATCGCGGCTGTGATCTCGAAGGAAGTCGAGGATTTGGCGCTGCCGTGGGTTCAGAGAGTCAGGCATTGATTTGAAACATCCTCCAGCCGGCTTGGGCGACCCGGAATGTAGCACGGGAACCCAAAAAATGCAAACGGATGTTCTGCCCTTACGTCGCACTCTCGGCAAGATGGTCGCCGGGTTCGGCGGCGGCGACCCGGTCGAGGACCCCGGCGAGCATCGCATCGAAGGTGATGAGATCGGGGCGGAACCACGTGAGCCGGGTATCGCGGCGGAACCAGGTGCGCTGCGCGCGGGCGTAGCGCAACGTGCGTCGCATCGTCGCCTGCATGGCCGCCTCCAGATCGACGTGCCCCTCGATGAGGTCGAGCGCCTCGCTGTAGCCGATGCCGCAGGAGCCGATGACGGCCCGGTCGAGTCCGCGGCCGAGCAACCAGCGCACCTCGTCCTGGATGCCACCGCTGTCGAACATCCCGGCGATACGGTGCTCGATCCAGCGGGCGTGCACCGGACGGGCGACGTCGAGACCGATCATCACCGCCGGCCGAGGCGCGGTGCGGCGCCGTGCGGTGACGACCGAGCCGCCCCTGGCGTCAAGGATCTCCAGCGCGCGGATCACCCGTCGCGGGTTGCGCTGGTCGATCTCGGTCGCACCGCGCGGGTCCCGTCTGCGGAGCTCGGCTGCAAGCGTCGCGAGGCCCTCGGGCGTTGCCGCCAGCTCGGATCGGTCTGCGCGCCGGACCGGGTCGGGAGGCACCTGGGCGAGGTCGAAGCCGTCGACCAGCGCGGAGACATACAGTCCGGTCCCGCCCGAGACGACGGCGCGGGTCCCGGCGCGATCGAGCCGTTGCAGGCTGCGCCGCGCGGCCGCGAGCCAATCCGCGACGGTGAAGGTCTCCCCCGGGTCGCAGAGATCGAGGAGGTGACATCGCACGCCGCGCAGGTCCGCCGGACGGGGCGCGCAGGTGCCGACGCGGAGCCCGCGGCGCACCTGCCGCGAGTCCGCATTGAGCATCTCGGCCGGCGCGAGTGCCTCCGCGGCGGCAACCGCCAGCGCGGTCTTGCCCGAGCAGGTCGGCCCGACGATGACGAGCATCGGGCTCGTCATCGCGGCGGCCGCCGAAACGCCCGACGAAGCGCCGCATCGTCGAGCACGAGCACCGACGGGCGACCGTGCGGGCAGGTCGTTCCGCCCGGGGTGGCCACGAGCTGGTCGAGGAGCCGCTGCTGGGCGCGGACGTCGAGCCGGTCACCGAAGCGAACCGCGGCATGGCAGGCGACGAGCGCGGCGAGCCGATGCCGGCGCTCATCCGTCCCCCCGTCCCGTTCGTCGAGGCGTTCGATGAGCTCGCCCACCATCGCCTCCGGGTTTGCAGTCGCCGCGGTCACCGGCACCGCCGTGCACCGAACCGCCCCTGGGCCGAACTGTTCGATCGTGAACCCGCACCGCGAGAAAAAGTCATGTTCGTCTGCAACTCGCGAGGCTCGATCGGGGCCGCACTCGACCACCACGGGCATCAGGAGCAGTTGGGAACCGGCCGCTTCCGGGATCGCCTGGTGCCACCGCGCCAGCAGCTCCGTGTAGAGCACCTTCTCGTGAGCTGCGTGCGGATCCACCAGGACGACGGTCTCCCCGGCGGCGGCGATGACGAACCCGCTCCCCGCCTGGCCGAGCGCTTCCATGGGGGCGAGCACCTGCGCCGGCGACGGCGCCGGCGTGAACCAGACGTTTCCTGCAGGGGCGTCGGTGCCTGACCGTTCTCCGAGAGTCGGTGACGCGGGCCGCCCGATGAGCTCCGCGCCACCGTCGTGAACTTCGAGCGAGCCGTTCGCGAAGCCGGCCGGAACGAGGCGGTCCGCACCGAGCGCCGGCGCGGTACGCAGCGCTGCCCAGCACGCTCGCTGCACCGCGATGAAGACGGCGCGCTCGTCGCTGAAGCGCACCTCGCGTTTGGCCGGGTGGACATTGACGTCGACCGCCTCGCCGGATATCTCGACGGTCACGACGCCGTACCCGTGGCGGCCTCCGGGAATCAGCCCTCTGTAGGATTCGTCGACGGCGGCGAGCAGCGCTCGGTTGCGCACGAGGCGGTGGTTGACGATGAGCACCAGTCCGCTCCGAGATGCCCGGTGTGCGTGCGGCGACGAGATGGCCCCAGCGACCGCGATCGGACCGGGCGCGTCCAGGTCGAGCAGCTCGCGTTCCGCGCGCGTCCCGACGACCGCGCGTATGGCCTCGCGGAGCGTCCCTCCCGCGGACCGCAGCACCACGCGCCCGTCGTTGGTGCAGGTGAACGCGACCCGTGGGTGCGTGATCGCCAGGTCGGCGGCGACGCGAACCGCGGCGCTGCCCTCGGTCGCGATCGAGCGGAGGAATCGAAGCCGTACTGGTGACGCGGCGAACAACTCGCAGACTTCGGCGCGCGTCCCCGGACCGCTCGCCGCCACGGTGCGGGAGAGCACCTCGCCGTTCCGGAGGTGCAGGGAGGCGCCGCCCGTCGAGCCGCGTGTCCGGGTGGTGAGGCGCAGCTCCGAAACCGCGGCGATGCTCGCCAGCGCCTCGCCGCGAAAGCCGAGCGTGCGCACCCGTGTGATGTCCTCGGCGGCGGCGATCTTCGACGTGGCGTGACGTTCGACGGCGAGCTCGAGGTCGTCCGCCGCCATGCCCGTGCCGTCGTCCGCGACGACGATGCGAACAAGGCCGCCACCTTCGATCGCGATGTCGATGCGGGTCGCACCGGCGTCGAGCGCATTCTCGACGAGCTCCTTGAGCACCGACGCCGGTCGTTCGATGACCTCGCCCGCCGCAATCGCATCGGCCACGACCTGCGGCAGCCTGAGGATCGGGGCGGCCGTGATCACGTCGAGGCCCGCTCGCGCAGCTCGGAGAGCTTGTTGAGGGCGGCGATCGGGGTCATCCCGTCGACGTCGAGGGAGGCGAGCTCGCTCATCACGGGGTGCGGTCCCGGGTCGCTGATCGAGAGGGTCAGCTGGTCGGAATCGCCACCGCCTCCGCCGAGCGGGCGGGCACGTTCGAGTGCGGCGAGGAGCTGGCGGGCACGAACCAGGACACCGCCTGGGATGCCGGCGAGCTTGGCGACGTGGACGCCATACGACCGGTCGGCGCCACCCGGGACGATGCGATGCAGGAAGGTGATGTCGGTGCCGTCCTCGACCACTTCGACGCGCGCGTTGCGCACTCTCGGGAGGCTCGCGGCGAGAACGGTGAGCTCGTGAAAATGGGTGGCGAAGAGCGTGCGGCAATTCAGTTGCGGCGCGTCGTGGAGGTACTCCACGACGGCCTGAGCGATGCTCACGCCGTCGTAGGTCGAGGTACCGCGACCGATCTCGTCGAGGATCACCAGGCTGCGGCCGGTCGCCTGCCGGAGAATCGCGGCAGTTTCTGCCATCTCCACCATGAACGTCGAGAGGCCGCCGCTCAGGTCGTCGTGCGCGCCGATGCGCGTGAAGATGCGGTCGCAGACACCGATCGTCGCCTCGTCGGCAGGGACGTACGACCCGATCTGGGCGAGCAGCACGATGCTCGCCGTCTGGCGGAGATAGGTGGACTTGCCCGCCATGTTGGGGCCGGTCAGGACGACGATGCGCGCGTTGTCGTCGAGGGTCACGTCGTTGGGAACGAATCTCCCCGGCCCAAGGGTTCGCTCCACCAACGGATGCCGCCCGCCGATGATCCGAAGGCTCGCGGATTCGTCGATCGCGGGGCGCACCCAGCGCTCCTCCTCGGCGATTGTGGCGAGCGCCTGGGCCACATCGAGCGTGGCCACCGCGGCTGCGGCGTCGGTCAGAGCGCGCGCCGCGATCGCAACCCGCGCGGCCGCGCCGGCGAGCAATTCCTGCTCGCGCGCGATCGCGCGTTCGCGGGCGTGGAGCACGATCGTCTCGTGCTCCTTCAGGTCGGGGGTCACGAAGCGCTCTGCGCCGGCGAGCGTCTGCTTGCGCGAGTAATCGTCCGGCACCCGATCGCGCTGCGCGTTGGGGACCTCGATGAAGTACCCGAAGACGCGGTTGTAGCCGACCCGCAGTGACCGGATCCCGGTGCGCTCGCGCTCTCCCACCTCCAGCGCCGCGAGATACGTGCGTGCCGCGCTCCCCGCGGAGCGAAGCTGGTCGAGGTCGGCGTCTGCGCCGGGGCGGATGGCGCCACCGTCGCTCGCGTGTACCGGCAGGTCGTCGCAGAGGAGTGCACGAAGGCTCTCCCCCATTCCTTCCGGTGCGAGGCAGCGCTCGGCGGCTTGCGCGATCTCGGCAGACGGCACGATCGCGTGGGCCGCCCGGCGGGTGGTCTCGAGGGCGGCGCAGGCGTCGCGAACGGCGCCGAGATCCCGGGGTGTTGCCAGGCGTTGCACACAGCGCGCCACCAGGCGCTCGAGGTCACGCATGCCACCGAGCGCGTCGCGAAGATGCCGCCGCCCGTCGCGATCCGCGAGCAGGACCTCGATCGAGTCGAGGCGCGCTGTGATCCCGCTCACATCGGTGAGCGGCTCCTGGAGACGAGCGCGAAGCAGGCGCGTGCCCATGGGTGTGCGTGTGGCGTCGAGGAGTTGAAGCAGCGAGGTGCCACGCTCGCCAAGGCGGGCGAACAGCTCGAGATTGGTGCGGGTATGCGCATCCAGGCGCATCGAGCCGTCCGCCGGCCGGATCGCGATTCGGAGGAGATCCTGGCTGATCACGACGCGCGCGCGCTCGCAGTAGGCGAGGACAGCACCTGCGGCCCGCAGGGCGAGCGGAACCGCCGACACGCCGAGGCCGTCCAGAGAGACTGCCCCGGTGGCGCGGCGCACCCGCTCTTCCGCGCGCGTCGGCTCGAAGACCGCCGCGGCGAGCGGGGTCACCGTCGCAAGCGCCGCGAGCCCGGCGGGGATTGGTGTCGTGTCCTCGACGAGCAACTCGCTGGCGTCGAGGCGCGCCAACTCATCGGCGACGACGGGGCTGTCCAGTCCGCCGTCGACCTCGAACAGCTCCAGGTGCTGCGAGTTCGGGTCGAAAGCAGCGACGCCGACACGGCCGTGCGATGCAAGGAGCGCAACGCAGCGCGACACCGCAGCGGGGGCGAGCAGCTCGGCTTCCACGACCATCCCAGGGCTCAGCACGCGCGTCACCTCGCGCCTGACCAGGCGGCCCGAGACGACCTCTCCGACCTGATCCCAGATGGCCACTCGCTGCCCCGCGTCGAGCAGCTTGCGAATGTGCTGCACGACCGCCTGGTGGGGCACGCCACACATCGGGAGCCGTCCGGCCGCGCCAAACCCCCGACCAGTCAACTGCACGCCGAGAACCGGCGCCGCGATCTCGGCGTCCCCGCCGAACATCTCGAAGAAGTCGCCCAGCCGGGCGAGGACGATCGCGTCCGGATGGTCGGATTTCACGGCGCGGTATTCGCGCAGGATCGGCGTGTCGCCGGCCGTCTCAAGGTCGATCGCTGTCCGAGGTGCCTCGGGCACCGCCGCGATGAGATGCGGAGCCCGAGCCTTCGAGCTCGTTCTCACGCCGCCTTGCCGGCCGGCTGTGCGTGCAGCTGCCATGCGCTGGACGCCACAACCTGCGCAGTGCGCAATTCGCCCGGAACCGCCACGCCGGGTGGAAGCCAGGCGACCTTGTTCTCCCTGGTCCGACCGTACGGCCTGCCGTCTTCCGCGATACCGTCGATCAGGATCTCCACCGCTGACCCGACATACTCCGCGTTGCGAGCTGCTGCGATCTCCCGCTGGACAGCGAGGAGATGGTTGAGCCGGGCCTTCTTCTCCTGCAGCGGAACGTCGTCTTCCCGACGGGCGGCCGCGGTCCCGGGGCGGACGGAGTAGGCGGCGAGGTGCACGGTGTCAAATCGCACCTCGCGCATGAGCGCTTCGGTGCCGGCGAACTCCGCTTCGCTCTCACCGCAGAAGCCGACGATGATATCGGTGCTCAGAGCAAGGCGCGGGCCGACCGTTCCGACGGCTGCCGCGATCTTGTCGCGGTACTCCTCGACGCTGTACAGCCGGCGCATCCGGCGGAGCAGGTTGTCGTCACCTGCCTGCACCGGAAGGTGGAGTTGCTCGCAGACCGTTGGAAGGTCGCGCATCGCGGCGAAGAGCTCGGGGACGGCGTTGCGCGGGTGGGACGTGAGGAAACGAAGCCGCCAGAGCCCCGGCACGGCGTCGACGGCGGCAAGCAACTCCGGCAGGCGGGCGCGATGCGGCTGGTCGTGATACGAGTTCACGTTCTGCCCGAGCAACGTAACCTCGCGCACGCCCTGGGCCACGAGCCGCTCGACGTGCGCGACCACCTCGGGCAGCGGGCGGCTGAGCTCGCGCCCGCGAACGAATGGAACGATGCAGTACGTGCACATCTCGTTACAGCCACCCATGACGGCAACGTAGGCGCTGAGCCGGTCCGGCGCGGGCACCATCACCGGCCCATCGAGATTCGGGGCATGCAGCGCCTGGAGCTTGGCCAGGAACCCGTCCGGCTCGCGGACGTCGAAGACATAATCGAGCTCGGGGAGCCGGTCGAGCAGCGCCTCGCCATGCTCGACCGCCATGCACCCGGTGAGCGCGATCGCCCGGCCGGGGCGGGAGCGCTTCCAGGGAATCAGCTCGCGGAACTTGCCGAAGACCTTCTGCTCCGCGTTGGCGCGCACGGTGCACGTGATGAGCACCGTGATGTCGGAGTCGTCGAGCGCGGTCTCCGGGATGCAGCCGATGTCGGCGATGTGGGCCGCCAGCTCCCGGCGATCGGCGTCGTTCATCTGACAACCGATGTGCCAGAGATGGACCCGCGGCGCCCTGCCGAGCGCGGGCACCTGAGGCTCGCGGCGCGGCGCCCTGGCGATCAGCGGGAGCGGCCTGAAACCTCGTGCGGAGTCGCTGAGGATCGGTACCGGGGTCGGCATCGTCGAAGCCTAACAGTGTGCCCGGGCACCCATCGGCGCGCCCGATGTCGCTAGCGGACTTCGACGACCAGTCGGATTCCGGTGCGCTCCTCGCCGTCGATGGAAATGTCGATGAACGAGGGGATGCAGACCAGGTCAAGCCCGCCCGGAGCGACATAGCCGCGTGAGATGGCGATTGCCTTGATCGCCTGATTGATCGCCCCGGCGCCGATCGCCTGGACCTCGACCTTCTTCTGGGTGCGCACCACACCGGCGATCGCGCCGGCGACGGCGACCGGTTTGCTCGTTGCTGAGACTTTGAGAATTTCCAAAGGGGAGGTCACCCCGGGGGCGTCAGGTGAGGGCGGTGAGTAGGACGTCGACATTATCGGCCGCGATTGTCGCCCCCCGTATCGCGGAGCACGGGCGAGCGCGATGCAATCGTTACTTCGCGTACTCGACGCTGCGCGTTTCGCGCAGGACGACCACTTTGACGCGGCCGCTGTAGCTCCCCTCGCCATGCAGGCGCTTGGCGATCTGACGAGCCATGATCTGCGCCTCGTCATCGCTGATCTCGTCCGGTTTGACGAGAACCCGAAGCTCCTTGCCGGCGAGCACCGCAAAGCTCCGCTCGACGCCGCGGAACTCGTTGGCGATCGCCTCGATACGTTCCAGCCGCTTGATCGTCGACGCCAGCGACTCCCTGCGCGCACCCGGCCGGGCGGCGCTGATGGCGTCAGCCGTCATGAG
This sequence comes from Saccharimonadales bacterium (SeqCode), assembly GCA_035534875.1. Taxonomy (GTDB): domain Bacteria; phylum Chloroflexota; class Dormibacteria; order Aeolococcales; family Aeolococcaceae; genus Palsa-851. The sequence goes on along the minus strand of DATLRB010000073.1, from coordinate 94,595 downwards.
AATGGCCGCCGCCGGCGATCGCGGCTCCTCGTCGTAGTGATGCGACCGCACCGCCTGGACCACTGCCGCGGGACGGCCGAGGCGCGCCAGGATCTCGCCGCCGATGATCGCGTGAGGGCCGTCCACGTCGTGTTCGACCGCCTTCCCGATGTCGTGGAAGAGGGCTGCCTCCTTGGCGACCTGCTCGTCGAATCCGATCTCCGCCGCGATCATGCCCGCGATTGCCGCGGTGTCCTGGCTGTGCGAGAGCACGTTGTGGCCGTATGAGTTCCGGTACCGCAACGTGCCCAGCAACCGGGCGAGCTCGGGATGAACGTTGGTGAGGCCGATGTCCTGACAGGCCTGCTCGCCCTCGTGCTTGATCTGCTGGGCCAGCTCGTTGCGGGCCTTGACGACCATCTCCTCGATCCGAGCCGGGTGGATCCGCCCGTCGCTGAAGAGACGTTCGAGCGTCGCCCGCGCAATCTCGCGGCGCACGGGGTCGAACGAGCTGAGCACGATCGCCTCGGGAGTGTCGTCGACGATGACGTCCACGCCCGTCGCCGCCTCGAGGGCGCGGATGTTGCGGCCCTCCCGCCCGATGATCCTGCCCTTGAGCTCGTCCGAAGGGAGATGGACGACGGTGACCGATGCCTCTCCGCTCTGTTCGGACGCCTGACGTTGCATCGCTGCGATCAGGATCTCGCGGCTGCGTTCCCCCGCTTCCTCGCGGACCTGGGCCTCAGCCTGGCGGATCCGCTCGGCAATCTCGGGAACCAGTTCGCCCTCGACGCTGCGCACGACCTCAACGCGGGCTTCCTGCTCGGAGAGCGCGGCGACCCGCTCGAGCTCCCTGGTGATGAGTGCCCGCTCGTCCTCGACGGTCTGGCGCAATGTCTCGAGCTCGGCCTCGCGCCGCGTCAGGCGTTGCTCGTTGGAGTCCAGTTCGCGGATCCGGCGCTCCAGCCCCTCCTCGCGCTGATTTGTTCGCTGCTCGAGCCGCGCGATCTCTGCCCGGCGCTCGCGAACCTCCGCCTCAGCTTCGTCCCGGCGTCGTGCCGCCTCCTCCTTCGCGGCGAGGAGCACCGACTTGGCTTCCTGTTCGGTTGCGCGAACCTGCTCGAGACGGCGTTCGGCATCGGCGTCGTGCGTCACGCGGCCCTGTGCCACGGTTCTGCGCGCGTAGACGATCGCTGCAGCCGCGAACGCGGCCGCAACAATCACCAGCCCTACCAGGGCGAGGATCTCGATGCCGATGGGATGGAACCTCGGAGGTGGGGCGCGATGCGCCCTGCTTGGAACGCCTCACGACGGGAAGGGGACCGGGGCGAGACCCACAGCGTCTCGACGATCCGGTCGGGGCCGGCCAGCTTCTGGCCGGTCGTTCGCGACGGGAGACACCGTCATTGTACGAGCCAGAGGGGTTACTCGCATGTTTCGATCAAAGCGGCGTGGCGGACTACCCTAGGGAGCGTGACGGACCGGGAGGTCGCCACCGTGCTCGAAGCACCTGGCGATGATGAGCTGCGCAACGCGGGCCCGCGAGCGATTGGTGCGTTGCTCGTCGCCAGTGGCCTGCTTCGTGTCGGAGCGGTCGGCGTCGGTGTGGCGGTCCAGTTCCGGATCAGCGACCTGGCACATGGCAGACCAAGCGGCGTCGCCATCGGACTGGTCGGTGCTTCTCAGGCCGTCACCGAGATGGTGTTCGCGCCGATCCTCGCTCGCTACGCGGATCGGTTCGGCCGCCGGATCTTCCTCGTGGCGGGTCCCATCGTCTGCATGGTGGCGGTGCTGCTGCTCTACCTCGGAGTGCGGCCGGCGCAGCTCGGCGGCGCACGCCTGCTCGAGGGTGTTGGCGCGGCCGCGTTCGTCCCGGTGGCGCTCGGCACCGTCGCGGCGGCGACGTCCGGCGATCGTCGACGCCGTGCGGGCGCAAGCGGCGCATTCGAGGCTTCGACGCTCATCGGTTATGCGGGCGGCTTCGGGCTGGGCTCGGTTGCCTACTTCGGATTGCAGCGAGGGTCGTTCATCCTGCTCGCGGGGTTGTACGCGTGCGCGGCGGCCGTGTGCCTCATCTTCGTCCCGCGCATCCCTCCCCTGCCGGTTCACCCACTGCGCGCGGTATTTCAGGCCGCCTTCGGGCCCGGTCCGATGCGCACCTTCCTCCCTGCCTGGATCATGTCGTTCGCACTGATCGGAGCGTTCGTGGCCAATCTGCCGGCGCTGCTTCGCCACCACGCGATGCCCTCGCAGGCGTTGATGCATCACTTCGATGTGCGGGTCATCGGACTGTTCCTGATCGGGTGGATCGCCATCTTTCTGATCGGCATCATCCTGTGGACACCCTTTGTCGCCCGCCTCGGTCCGGCAATCGTCATGCGCCGAGCGGTCCCGGGCGCCTGGCTGACGATGGCAGCGCTCGTCGCGATCAATCACCTGCCGTTCATCGGCATGGTGCTCATCGTGCCGTTCCTCGTCCTGGGCATCCTCTGGCTTGCGGGCTTCGGCCCCGCCGCGGTGACCTACCTCGCGGACTGCTCCGAGAGCTTGAGTGCCGATCGATCGGCACTGATGTCGTTCTACACCGTGGCGCTGGCCGGCGGCGGCGCGCTCGGGGCAGTGATCGGCGGAGTTGCCGCGCACCTGCTCTTCGTCGACGGCCTGGTGATCCTCGGGCTGCTGCTGTCGACCGCCACGTTCTTCACCCTGGGCCCGGTGGTGCGCTTCGAACGCAACGCCAAGTCCGTCGCGCGCGCCTGAGGCCAGGAGGCTACCAGGCCCAGACTTCGGGTGCCGGCCCCGGGCCGGGGAAGATCGCGTCCAGCTCCTCGAGGGCGGCATCGTCCAGGTGAACGTCGAGGGCGTGGAGGTTGCTCTGGAACTGATCGATGGTTCGCGGCCCGACGATCGGTCCGGTGACGCCCGGCTGGCGCAGCAGCCACGCAAGGCCGACGGCGGATGGATGCTCCCCAAGGCGAGTGCAGAACGCTTCATAGCGCTCGATCTTGTCGCGATGTTTGGCGAGGAGACCCTGGGAGGTCTCAGACGCGGACCGGCCCGTGTCGCGTTCCTTGGCGAGGATGCCGCCGAGCAGACCGCGCATCAACGGGCTCCAGGCGATGATGCCGACGCCGTAATGCAGCGCCGCCGGCAGCACCTCCTCCTCGACATGGCGCTCGACGAGGTTGTACAGACACTGCTCGCTCACGAGCCCGAGGAAGTGACGGGCCCTCGCCGCCTCCTGTGCCTGGGCGATCGTCCAGCCGGCGAAGTTCGATGAGCCGACGTACAGGACCTTGCCCTGCTGCACCAGCACCTCCATCGCCCCCCAGATCTCGTCGAACGGCGTGCTCCGGTCGACGTGGTGCATCTGGTAGAGGTCGATGTGATCGGTCTGGAGCCGGCGCAGGGAGCCCTCGCAGGCATTTCGAATGTTGCGCGCGGAAAGGAAGGTGTCGTTGGGCCAGTCGGTCATCGACCCGTAGAGCTTGGTCGCGATGACTACCTTCTCGCGACGCCCTCCCCCCTGTGCGAACCACCGGCCGATGATCTGCTCGGTGATGCCCTCGCCCTTCTTCCAGCCGTAGACGTTGGCGGTGTCGAAGAAGTTGAGACCCGCGTCGATCGCGGCGTCCATGATCTGGTGGGATGTCGGCTCGTCGGTCTCCGGGCCGAAGTTCATCGTGCCGAGGCAGAGGCGACTGACGGAGAGCCCGGAACGGCCGAGGTGCGTGTACTCCATGGGAGTGAGTCTGACATTCAGGTCAGCGCGCGCATCACCCGGGCGACGAGCGATGCCGAAAAACCCCGACGCTGGAGTGCGCCGGCGACACGCATCCGCGCCCGCTGGTCCCGCGTTCCAGACGTCGCGATACGCTCCCAGAGTTGCCGGGCAACCGCGATCGCGGCGGCTTCCTCGGTGTCGTTCTGACCGTCGAGCGCCTCGGTGATGAGCTCGGCGGCGACACCCTTCGCCTTGAGGTCAGCGGCCACACGTGCCCGCCCGTGTCCCGCGCGCCGATGGCGTGCCGCCACCGATGCCGCCATGGCCGCGTCATTGACGTACCCGGAGTCGGCGCAGCGCCGAACGGCCTCGCCCGCCGCCTCCGCCGTATAGCCGCGCCGCTCGAGCTTGCGCCCGAGGGAAGCGGCTGACTGGCCGGCGCCACGAAGGATGCGCAGGGCGGCATCCTCCGCGGCGTCCGCACTTTCAGGCACTGCGGGCGGAGTGAGTTGCCTCACGATCGCCGATCTGCGCGTGTCAGGCGATCGGCGCGGGCAGGGGCGGCACTTCGCCGTTCAACTCGACGACGGCGTCGTGGAGAACCGGTTCCGGCAGCGCGGCGATGCGCACCTTCGCGGCCACCTCCTCCATCAGGTCGGGGTTCTGGCGCAGGAAGTCGCGCACGTTCTCGCGACCCTGTCCGAGGCGCATGTCCCCGTAGGAGAACCAGGCGCCGCTCTTGTCGATGATGTGCGCGTCGATACCCATGTCGAGCACGCTCCCGGCGTACGAGATGCCCTCGTTGTAAAGGATGTCGAACTCGGCCGAACGGAACGGCGGCGCGACCTTGTTCTTGACAACCTTGACCTTGACGCGGCTGCCGACCACGTCGAGGCCCTGCTTGATGGAGTCGATCTTGCGAATGTCCATGCGCACCGAGGCATAGAACTTTAGAGCGCGGCCTCCTGAGGTGACCTCGGGGTTGCCGAACATCACGCCGATCTTCTCGCGGAGCTGGTTGATGAAGACGACCGACGTGTTGGATCGGCTGATCGCGCCCGTCAACTTGCGCATTGCCTGGGACATCAGCCGTGCCTGCAGGCCGACGTGGCTGTCCCCCATCTCACCGTCGATCTCAGCTTTCGGAACGAGGGCGGCCACCGAGTCGATCACGACGACATCGACAGCACCGCTGCGCACCAACACCTCGACGATCTCGAGAGCCTGCTCGCCGGTGTCCGGTTGCGAGATCAGCAACTCCTCGGTGTTGACACCGATGCGCAACGCGTACTGTGGATCGAGCGCGTGCTCGGCGTCGATGAAGGCGGCGACGCCACCGCGACGCTGCGCCTCGGCGATGATGTGCAGGGTGAGGGTCGTCTTGCCCGAGGATTCCGGGCCGTACACCTCGATGATCCGGCCGCGCGGGATGCCGCCGACTCCGAGCGCGATGTCGAGGGTCAAGGCACCGGTCGGGATGATGTCGATGTGCTGAGCATGTACGTCGCCGAGACGCATGATCGCTCCCTTTCCGTGGGCTCGTTCGATCTGTCCGAGCGCTGTCTGCAGGGCTCGATCCCGCTCAGTCGTCACCGGCTCACTCCTCTCGTCACGGGGCGTTCGAGCACGCCGCCCGTTTACCTCTACGACAGGCTCGACAGTATCGATGGTACGACTTGCCAGTGTGTTCGTCAAAGCTGTACTCCAAGGGGTGGTGGAATTGGTCGGAGATGCGGCGGGGATGCCGTAGGGGGGTCGCGACGGGCGACGCGTCCGGGCTCACCGGGTGGGGCGAACATTTGTACTGTACAACCTTCGCGAGGACGTGACAAGCCCGAAGTTGGGGCGCCGCGATCCGCATGCGGGCGGTGGGATCACGGGGCCTCATGCGCCGCTCGGACCCGATGCGGGCAGGGCGCGGATCACGTCGTCACACAGGCGGAGGGCTGCCCTGACAGCGTACGCGCGATTCAACTCGCGCCCGTGATCCTCGTCGAGGCGGATGACCCGTACGTTCGCTGGATCGGCGACGGCGATGAACACGAGCCCGGCCGGCTTCCGCTCGCTCGCGTCCGGACCGGCGACGCCGGTGATGCCCACGCCGAGGCTTGCCTGAAATCGAACGCGCACCCCCGAGGCCATGGCGCCGGCGACCTCGGGGCTCACCGCGCCATGCGTCGCGAGCAGGTGGCGGCCGACACCGAGGTGCTCGGCCTTGACGTCATCCGCATAGGCGATCACGCCTCCACGGACGTAGGCGGACGATCCCGGTACCGCGGTGAGCGCGGCGCCGAGCAGACCGCCCGTGCACGATTCGGCGACGGCGATGGTGAGCCCCGCACCGGCGAGTGCCCTTCCGAGCAAGGCGGCGTCGGGGAACGCCTCGTCAAGGGTCGGGAGGCGGTCGTCAGCGTCGAAGTCCGGCGGCCGCACCTTGTTGTCCGCTCAGCCGGCGATGCGGCGCGTGGTCGTGAGGCCGTCCGGACCGCGGCGGCTCACCGGTAGTTGGTGAACTGGAGCGGTACCTCGAGATCGAGGTCGCGGAGCTGCTGAATCACGGCCTGCAGCTCGTCCTTGTCCTTGCTCGACACCCGCAACTGGTCGCCCTGGGTCCGGACCTGCGCCTTCGGATGCTGGCCACGGATCCGCTTGGTCAGGTCGCGGGCCAGCTCCTCTCCGATGCCCTTGCGGAGCTTGAGCACCTGGCGAACGTTGCCCTTCGCCGCCGGCTCTGGCTTTTGGGGGTCGAGCACCTTGAGATCGATGCCGCGCCGGTGCGCCTTGCTCTGCAGGACGTCGATGATCGACTTGAGCTGCGCGTCGGTGCCGGCGAGCAGCGTGATCGTCTCGTCCTCGAGCTTGATGTCGACGTCGATGCCCTTGAAGTCATATCGAGTCGTGATCTCGCGTCGAGCCTGGTCGACGGCGTTGACCAACTCCTGGCGATCGAATTCACTGACGACGTCGAAGCTGTGGTCCTGGGGCATGGGTGATGAGGATAGCGACCCGGGAGACGGCGCAGCGCCGCCCGGTGCGGTCAGGTCCCGATCGGCTCGATGCGCTCGCGCGGAAGGTCGATGGAGCCGACCGGGACTCGCTCGCTGTCGGCCAAACCCGAGGGCGCCGACGACGTCGTCGAGGTGAATGCGGGTCATCCGGTAGATGAGCAGATGTCGCGTCTTCTCGAGCGTCCCGGTCCGAGCCAGCGCGCGGCTCAGCACAGCGTCCAGCGTGGCAGCGTCGCTGGTGCGACCCGGCCCGTTACTCGTCGCCCAGGTCGGCGAGCAGCTCATCGACCTGGAACACATCCATGAGGACGTCGCGTGACTTGCTTCCCTCGAACGGGCCCACCACTCCGTGCTCGGCAAGCTGGTCGATCAGGCGCGCGGCGCGGGTGTAGCCCACGCTGAGCTTGCGCTGAAGGAGCGACGCGGCCGCACGCCCTTCGGCGGCGACCGTGTGCGCTGCCTTCGCAAAAAGGGGATCGCGCTTGGATGCGTCGCGCGCCCAGGAAACGGTCGCCTCGACGGTGAAGATCTCCTCCTGGTAGTCGGGCTTGCCCTGCAGCTTCCAGTGGCCGATCAGCGTATCGAGCTCGCGATCGCTCACGAAGGCTCCCTGCAACCGCCGGGGCTTGCCCTCGTCGATGGGCAGATACAGCATGTCGCCTCGGCCGAGCAGTTTCTCCGCCCCCATCTCATCCAGGATCACTCGCGAATCCACGCCGCTCGAGACGGCGAATGCGACGCGGCTCGGGATGTTCGCCTTGATGAGCCCGGTGATGATGTCCGCCGAAGGGCGCTGCGTCGCGACGATCAGGTGGAGTCCCACGGCGCGGGCGAGCTGCGCGATCCGGCAGATCAGATCCTCGATCTCCCCTGCCGCGACCATCATCAGGTCGGCGAGTTCGTCAATGACGATGACGATGTAGGGCAGGGGCGCGACGCCGAGGCCGGGCGCCTTCTCGTTGAAGGCCACGATGTTTCGCGCTGCGTGCGATGCGAAGAGCTTGTACCGCTCCTCCATCTCCTTCACCGCCCAGCGCAGCGACGCCACCGCCGCCTCGGGTTCCACGACGACCGGGACGAGCAGGTGCGGCAGGTCGCCGAAGTTGGACAGCTCGACCCGTTTCGGGTCGATGAGGATCATCTTGAGCTGGGCGGGGGTCGCCTGCAGGAGAAAGCCACCGAGCACTGCATTGATGCACACCGACTTGCCGCTGCCGGTCGCGCCGGCGATGAGCAGGTGGGGCATGCGCGTGAGATCGCCGATCACGGGGTGGCCGCTGACGTCGGCGCCGAGTGCGACGCTCAGCTTGTTGCGCCGGTCTGCGAACGCGGGCGATTCGATCGTCTCCTTCAGGCTCACCAACTGAGCCGCCTTGTTGGGCACCTCGATGCCGATTGCGGACTTCCCTGGGATGAACGGTTGTATCCGGATCGGCGCGGCGAGCGCGAGCGCGAGGTCGGTCTGATACCCGAGGATGCGTCGCACCGGAACGCCCACCGCCGGTTGCAGCTCGTACTGCGTGACCGTCGGCCCGCTGTTGGCTCCGACGATGCGGGTCTCGATGCCGAACGACTGCAGGGTGCTCACGATCTTGTCGCCTGTGGCACGAACCTCCGCGGCGAGGCGTTCCCGCTTGCCGGTGATCGTATCCAGCAGCTCTGCCGTGGGCAGCACCCACACCTTCTCCGGCTCGTCGCTGATCATTGCGGCGTGACCGAGGCCGACCTCGGGAACGGGCCCGATCAGCGGCACAGCCGGCTCTCCGGCGACCGCGGGAACGCCTTCGAACTCACGGGTGAAGCCGTGTTCGCCGAGGTCCTCGCCGGTCGCCTGCGGCTCCTCGGGGTCGAGGAAGGCGGTCGCCGCCGGAGGTGTGGCCTTGGGTGGGTCGAATGGAAGCAGCATCGGAACGCCGCTGAGCTCCGTGGAGGGCTCGGAGGCCCGCGGAGAGAACGCGCGCATACCGATCCCGGACCCCGTCGCCGACCGGTCCCGGCGCCGTCCCCCGCCTTCGGCGGCGAACCACCGTCCAAGCGCACGGATCACGGTGCCGGTCCGGAGGTCGGTTGCCAGGATGACGCCGAGGAACGCGATGACCACGAGCGCGGCGCTCGCGCCTGCGCCACCCAGGACCCGCTCGACGCCGGAGCCGATCCAGCGTCCCATCGCGCCGGCGTCGGCCGGCCCGATCATCCCGATCAGTCCGAGGATCGCGACCATCGCCACGGCGCTGCCGAGTGCCGCGAGCGTCCCCGCCCGCCACTCGGGTGTCATGCACAGGCGTGCGCCGGTGACGAACAGACCGGCGACGCCGATCCAGGCTCCGATCCCGAAGGCGCCGATGAGCCCGTCGTGCACCGGTCCGGCCACCGCCCCGCCGCCGGGGAGGATGAGGACCGCGGCGAGAATCACGCCCGCCCCGATCGCTCCGATCCCGGTCAGCTCACGGCGCAGGTCGCGATGGAGCAATGGGGAGCGCGGCGACGTTGAAACGCGCGACCGTGAGCGCGACGCCGGGCGCCGCGACGGCGTGCGCTTGCGCGTGGGACGGGTTGGGGCGGAGCGAGCCATGTCGTGAACTCGATGTGGAACGCGTGGAAGACGGGCTACCGAGGCCCCTGGATCGGGCCCGATGCTACCAGCAAATCGGCTCGCGCAAATGCGGCGGCCGGTGCCGGATCGAGCGGGTCGTCCAGGCGGCGCACGTCGAACATCCGTGCCCATACTACACGAATGTGTTGTCGCGGAGACTCTCTTTCGAGCTCAGACCTCGGTGACCAGCGGCAGTATGAGCGGCCGCCGCTTCGTCTTCTTGTAGAGGAACCGCGAGAGACCCTCGTGGATCGCTCCCTGCCAAGCGGTGTATCCGGCGTCCGGGGTGAGCCGTGAGACGAGCGACAGCACGTGCTCGCGCGCCTCGTCGAACAGCGTGTCGGCGTCGTCCGCGACGAATCCCCGTGACACGAGGTCGGGCCCGGCGACCACAGCGCCGCTGGAGCGTTCGACGGTCAGCACCACCAGGATCACCCCGTCCTGCGCGAGCTGCTGACGATCGCGGAAGACGACATCGCCCGCTTCTTCGATGCTGAGCCCGTCGACATAGACGTACCCGGTCCGCACCCGGTCTCCGGTGACGCGAACGCCGTGCTCATCGATCGCGATGACGGTGCCGTTGTCGATCGCGAGGACACGCTCCGCCGGGATGCCCACCGATCGGGCCAGGGCGGCGTGCAGCGCGAGGTGGCGGTACTCCCCGTGCACCGGGATGAAATAGCGCGGTCGCGTGAGCGTGAGCAGGAGCTTCAGCTCCTCCCGACTGGCGTGGCCGGATGCGTGCACACCATGGCGCGAGGAATTGAAGACGCGTGCTCCCCTCCGATACAGGTTGTTGATCGTCCGGTGCACCGATTCCTCGTTGCCCGGTATGGGGTTTGCGCTGATGATCACGGTGTCTGCTTCGCGCAGGCTCACCATGCGGTGCTCACCCGCGGCGATGCGCACGAGTGCGGACAGGGGCTCACCCTGCGCACCCGTGCAGAGGATCGCGAGCTCGTTGTCGGGAATACGTTCGTGCTCCTTGGGTGTGACGAAGGTCCCCGGTGGCACGTGCAGGTAGCCGAGCTCCTCGGCGACCTTGATGTTCTTGAGCATCGACCGCCCAACGATGAAGCAGCGCCGTCCGCACGCCTGCGCGGCGTTGATCGCCTGCTGCAGCCGCGAGATGTTGGATGCGAAGGTCGCCATCAGGATGCGCCCCTCCGCCGCGGCGAAGATGGGCGCCAGCCCCTCGCCCACGGTGCGCTCGCTCGGCGTCGTCCCCTCCTGCTCCGCGTTGGTGCTGTCGCTGAGCAGCAGGAGCACGCCGTCGTCGCCGACGCGTGCCAGCCGGGCCAGGTCGGGCGGCTCACCCTGCACCGGCGTGCTGTCGATCTTGAAGTCGCCCGAATGCACGATGACGCCGGCGGGTGTGTGCACCACCAGGGCGCACGCGTCGGGGATCGAGTGGGTCGCGTGCACCCATTCGACCTCGAAGCAACCGAGCGAGCGCGAATCGCCGGGGCGGACGGTGTGCAGTTCGGTGGTCTCGATGAGTCCGTGCTCGCGCAGCTTGTTGCGCAGGAAGCCGAGGGTGAGTGCCGTGCCGTACACCGGCACGGGAAGGCGCGGGAGCACGTAGGGAAGTGCCCCGATATGGTCCTCGTGCCCGTGCGTGAGGACGATGCCCCGGATGTTCGCGACCCGCTCCTGGAGCCACGCGATGTCGGGGATCACCAGGTCGACGCCGAGCATCTCCTGCTCCGGAAACATCAGCCCGGTGTCGATGACCACGATGTCGTCGCCGCAGCTCAGCGCGAGCATGTTGCGACCGATCTCGCCGAGGCCACCCAGGGGAATCAGCGTGAGTTGTGCCGAACCGGGCGCGTCGATCAAAAGAGATCCATCTGGGCGCCAGCGGCGGCGGCCGCGACCCTGCGCAGCTCTGATGCGGATGCGCCGGTCGCCCGCCGGGCTCTCGCCGCCTCAGCGTCGGCCAGGTAGCCGCGGACGCGCCGCATGTCGGCCTCGAGGGTCTCCTTGAGGGCGCCGTTGTAGAGCGCGGCCGCCGGGTGGTACAGGGGAACGAAGACGCGGTCGTTGCGGCGCACCCGCTCGCCGTGGAGGCGCGAGATCCCTCCGGCCGCGGGGAGCAATCGTGTCAACGCGTGACGCCCCAGGAGCAGGATCACGTCGGGCTGGAGCAACTCGATCTGCTCATCGAGAAAGTGGCTGCAGGCCTCCACCTCCTGCGCTTCGGGGTCGCGATTGCGCGGCGGGCGGCACTTGACGATGTTGGTGATATAGATGTCGCGGCGATCGAGTCCGACCGACTCGAGCAGGCTCGTGAGCAACCGTCCTGCGGCACCGACGAAGGGCTTGCCCTCGCGATCCTCGTTCTCGCCCGGAGCCTCCCCGACCGCCATCACGCGGGCGCTCACCGGCCCGTACCCCGGAACGGCCTGGGTGCGCGTGAGGTGAAGAGGGCATGCGGTGCACTCGCGAACCCGCCCGTGGAGCTCGAGGACCTCTTCGGTCGTCGCCACCATTGGCGGAGTTTAGTGCACCACGAGGGGCGCGCCCGGGCGACCCAGCCTGCGTGTGCTCAACGCTCGCGAAGCAGCAGCTCAGCGACCTGAACGGCGTTGGTCGCGGCGCCTTTGCGGAGGTTGTCGGCGCTGAAGAACAGCGCGATGCCATGCTCGCGGCCGGGATCGCGCCGTATCCGTCCCACTTGGACGTCGTCACTGCCTGCGACCGCCCGCGGCGTTGGGTAGCGCTGCTGCGATGGGTCGTCGACGATCACGATTCCGGGCGACCCGCCCAGCAGCACACGCACCTCATCGGGGTCGGCGGACTCGTCGAGCTCGACCCAGACCGCTGCGCTGTGCCCGATCGCGACCGGGACGCGCACGGTGGTGACGCTCATCTGCAGCTCGGGTGCGTCGAGGACACGACGGGTCTCGGCGATGACCTTGACCTCCTCCTCCGTGTCCGCGCCCTGCATGGCCCACCCTCCCGGTACCACGTTGCCGTGGAGCACGTGCGGGTACACGCGTGCGGTCGGGGCGTTGCCTGCCGCGTCATCCCGTGCCTGGGCATCGAGCTCGTCCGCCAGGCCCAGGCCGGCTCCCGTGGCGGCCTGGTACGTCGCCGCGGTCACGTGGCGGAGCCCGTACGCGCGCTGCAACGGCGCGAGCACGATGCTCAGCGGGATCGCGACGCAGTTGGGGTTGGCCACGATCCCTCGATGTCGCTCGAGCGTGGCCGGATTCACCTCCGGGACGACCAACGGCACCACGGGGTCCATCCGGTACGCACTCGACTTGTCGACGGCGACGCCGCCGGCGTCGGCGACCCCGGGCGCGTGACGGCGCGACGTGCCCGCGCCCGCGGCGAAGAAGACGATGTCCGCGCCACGCAGCGCGTCCCCGATGAGTTCGCGCACCTCCAGGTCGCCGAGGTGCGTGCTCACCCGCCGCCCGGCGCTGCGCGCGCTGGCGTACAGCGACAACGCCGACGCGGGAAACGCGCGCTCACCGAGGATGCGCACCAGCGTGCTTCCGGCAGCGCCGGTGGCACCGACGACGGCGACGGCCGGTCCGCCAGACCGCACCGGGGGCTCGCTACGCGGGTCCGCCGGCGCCGTTGCCGGCGGCTTCCTGCTGCTTCGAAAGCTCGCGAATCGCCTCGCGCCTCGAAAGGTTGACGCGGCCACGATCGTCGACCTCGATCACCTTCACCATGATCTCGTCGCCGATGTTGACGACGTCCTCGACCTTGTCGACATGGTGCTCGGCGAGCTGGCCGATCCGGACCAGGCCCTCCTTCTTCGGCATGATCTCGACGAAGGCACCGAAGCCCATCAGGCGCGACACCTTGCCCTTGTAGATGCGGCCGATCTCGATGTCGTCGGTCAGGTCGTGGATCATGGCAACCGCCTGCTCGCGCGAAGCGGCGTTGGCCGACGCGATGAACACCCGGCCGTCGTCTTCCACGTCGATCTGGGCGCCCGTTTCCTCGACGATCTTGCGGATCATCTTGCCGCCCGGTCCGATGACGTCGCGGATCTTGTCCGGGTTGATGTTGATCACCTCGATGCGAGGCGCCCACGGGCTCAGCTCGGTTCGTGGCGCCGCCAGCGCCTCCGACATCTTCCCGAGTATGTGCAACCTGCCGACTCGAGCCTGCTCGAGCGCGCGCTCCATCAGGTCCCAGCTGAGGCCGCTGATCTTGCAGTCCATCTGCATGGCGGTGATCCCGGTCGCCGAGCCGGCGACCTTGAAGTCCATGTCGCCGAGCGCATCCTCCATCCCCTGGATGTCGCTGAGGATCGCCGTGTGCTGGGCCCCCTCGTCGGTGATCAGCCCCATCGCGATGCCGGCGACAGGCGCCACCAGCGGAACGCCCGCGTCCATGAGCGCGAGGCATGAGCCGCACACCGATGCCATCGATGTGGAGCCGTTGCTCGAGAGGATCTCGGTGACGATACGCACCACGTACGGGAACTGCTCCTCGTCGGGCATCACGTTGTGCACCGCCCGCTCCGCGAGCGCGCCGTGGCCGATCTCGCGACGGCCCGGGGAGCGCAGCGGGCGCGCCTCTCCGACCGAGAACGGGGGGAAGTTGTAGTGGTGCATGAACCGTTTGAAATTCTCGAGGCCGAGCCCGTCGATTTTCTGCTGATCCTGACCGGAACCGATGGTGACCACCGAGAGCGCCTGTGTCTGCCCGCGGGTGAACAGCGCCGATCCGTGGGTACGAGGAAGGACCCCGACCTCGCACCAGATGGGCCGGATCTCGTCGGTGCGGCGTCCGTCGGGACGGATTCCCTCGTCGAGGATCGCGGCCCGCACGGCCTTCTTGACCTCGGACTCGTAGGCCTTGGAGATGTCTGACCGCGCGTCGGGGAAGCGCTCCTCGAGCGCCGAGACCGTCTCCTGCTGGAGGTGATCAAGGGCCGCCTCGCGCGACGCCTTGTCGGAGTTGCGCGCCGCGCTGCCGATTCGTGCGGCGACGTGTTCGTGAACGGCGGCAGTGATGTCCGGGGACACCTTCTGCGACGGATAGCTCATCGTGGGCTTGCCGATGGCATCGTGGAGACCGCGCTGAAACTCCACGAGCTTGCGGATCTCGTCGTGCGCCATGCGCAGTGCCTGGAGCATCGTCTGCTCGGAGATCTGGTGTGCCCCGGCCTCGACCATGACGATGGCGTCCCACGTGCCGGCGACGATCAGGTCGAGCGCCGACTCGTTGATTTCGGTCAGGGTCGGGTTGAGCATCAGCTGTCCGTTGAGCATGCCGACCCGGACGCATGCGACCGGACCGCCGTGGGGAATGCCGCTGATCTGCAGGGCGCACGAGGCGCCGGTGACGGCGAGCGTTGCAGGGTCCTGCTCCTGGTCGGTGCTGAGCACGGTCGCAACGATCTGGACGTCATTGCGGAAGTCCTTGGGGAAGAGGGGCCGCATGGGGCGGTCGATCATCCGGCTCGTGATCGTCGCGGCTTCGCTCGGCCTCCCCTCACGCCGGGGGAACGATCCGGGGATGCGTCCAGCGGCGTAGAGCTTCTCCTCGTAGTCGCAGGTCAGCGGGAAGAAGTCGATCCCCTCCCGTGGGGCCTTCGAGGCGACCGCGGTGACCAGCAGCGCGGTGTCGCCAAGGCGCAGCATCACCGCGCCGTTCGCCTGCTCGGCGATGTACCCGGTTTCGACGATCAGTCGCTTGCCGCAGAAATCCGTTTCAAATGTTTTCTTGAGATTGTCGGGGATGGCCACGCGTGTCTCCTGGTGGTGACCCGCGCCGGAAGAATTCCGCTCCGCCGCGCTCTACAGCGGTGAGGTGTTGGGGGCTGGGCATCAGGGCTTGCGGCTCGCGCTGCAGCTGCGGCACCGCTTCCTGACACACGGACCCCAACGTCTCACCTGTGAGTGCGACGTCGCCGGAAGGTGCCGGCACCGGGTCGGTTGATGGTGTGTGTTTCTTTGGTCTGATGAGTGGTCGCGACTGACACTATCGGCGCAGACCGAGGCGCCCGATCAGTGCGCGATAGCGCTCGACGTCAGTCCCCGACAGGTAGTCGAGCAACCGGCGGCGCTGGCCGACAAGCTTGAGCAACCCGCGACGCGACGCATGATCTTTCGGGTGATCGCGAAGGTGTTCAGTGAGCGAACTGATACGTTCAGACAGCACAGCCACCTGGACCTCGGTGGAGCCGGTGTCCGTTTCGTGGCGCCGATGCTCCGCGATTATCTCGGATTTGGATCTGACGATTGGCACGATTGTTCGCCGCAAGTCTAACAGGAGATCATCGATCGGCGGTCTGCAACAGCGGGTGGGCACACCAGGCTGATCGCTCCGGGAACGCAGGTCAGTGTCGCCGGAGTCGTCCCAACCTGCTCTCCCTCGACATCGAACAGCATCGGGGCACCGACGCACGACACCCGCACGACTCGTGCGCGATGGACCTCGACCTCGCTCCGCAGAACATGACGGCCCCGATACAGCGAGGGAATGCCGGTCAGCGCGCGAATTCTGCCTGTCTCCGCGATGATCACCACGTCGAACCGGCCGTCGTCGAGCTCCGCCGCGGGCGCGACGCGCATGCCGCCGCCGAAATACTGTCCGTTGGCGACGACGACGCTGCGCACGTCGCGCTCGACCTGGAGTCCGTCGATATCGACGTGCGCGATCCGCGATTCGTACTTGAGCAGCGTTGAGAGGGATGTCGCCAGGAATATGGCGCTCCCCCGGGCGCCGCCGCTCTTGTGAGCGCCCCGGTTGACACGGGCGACGACCTCGCCACCCATGCCGCAGTCCGCGATGTTGATGAAGAACCGCCGCTGCCCGTCGGCGAAGTCGACTCGGCCCGCGTCGATCCGCCTGCTGAGACCGGACGCGATCAGATGCGCTGCCGCGCCGAGATCGGCAGGGATCCCCGCCGCCCTCCGGAAGTCGCCGCCGGTCCCGCTCGGGAGCAGGGCGAGCACGGCATCGCTTCCGATCGGCATCCCCGCGGGATCGAAGAACCCGTTGACCACCTCATTGAGTGTTCCGTCCCCTCCGACCACGACGACGGTCCGATACCCGGCGGCGAGCGCCGACCGAACTGCCCGGGTCGCGTCACCCGTTGCCGAGGTTCGATGCAGATCGAAGGTCACCCCCGCCGAGACCAGTGCCGCGGCGATCGCCGGCCAGTTTCGATGGGTCCTGCCCCCGGCGCTCACCGGGTTCATGACGAGGAACGCTCCGGCGGTCACGGCGGCGGCGAGGCTCGGCGCACGATGTCACTGGTGTGCGAGATATCGCGGGCCATCGCCGCCTTGAGCGCAGCAATCGAGCCGAACGCGCGCTCGGAGCGGAGCCGGCGGACCAGGGCCAGACGCACCGCTCTGCCGTAGAGGTCGCCGGCGAAGTCGAGCACATGGGCCTCGACGGTCACCGACCCGCCGCCGAACGTCGGCCTGGTGCCGATCCCGGTCGCGGCGGCGCGCCAGCCGGCGCCGAAGTCGAGCCAGCCGGCGTACACCCCTGCCTGCGGAAGGCACCGCGTCGCGCCGACCGCGATGTTGGCTGTCGGGACGCCCATGGCTGCACCGCGACCCTCGCCCCGTTCGACGATCCCCTCGATGACGTAAGGGTGGCCGAGCATCGAGATCGCATCGGAAAACCTGCCGGCGACGATCGACTCGCGCACTCGCCCGGACGACACCGGCAGGCCGCCTCGTGTCGCCGGCGCGACCGTGGTCACCCGGAAGCCCTTCTCCGCGCCGAGGCGCTCCAGAAACTCGAGGTTGCCCTCGCGCCCTCGTCCCAGGGCAAAGCCGGGCCCGACGATGAGCCGGCGCATTCCGAGGCGCTCGACGAGCGTCGTCGCGAAACGCTGGGCACTCCACGTGCTCAGCTCACGCGTGAAGGTGATCACGACGACGCGATCGGCGCCGTCCCTTCGCAGCAGCTCGATCCGGTCATCCAGGCTGCAGAGGAGCGGCGGGCACCCGGACGGGTCGACGACGCAGCGCGGATGCGGATCGAAGGTGACCGCGACCGCGGTCAAGCGGCTGCGGGTGGCTTCGGCGCGCACGCGCTGCAGGAGACGACGGTGTCCGATGTGAACACCGTCGAAGCTGCCGATCGTCACCGCCGATCCTGGACCGCCCGCCTCCCCTGCGGGGAACTCATGGAGCAGTTCCATCGCGTCCTCAGCCGGCCAGCACCTTGGTCGGGCGGAGCAGGCCCCCGTTGAGCTCTCCGATGCCGATCAGCTCGCCGGTCGGGTCGTGCATCCGGCACTCGCCGGCGACGTCGGGCAGGATCGCTCGAGGCAGCCACACCGACTGGCCGCGGCGGACCTGTTGCACCTGCCCCGGACCGAGGGCGACGAGCGGGAGATGAGCCACGGCAACGTCGGGCGGCAGAAGCGCCAGCCAGGGATCGGCGAGGGCGGCGAACTGGTCGAGCGTGATCGACGAACTCAGACCGAGCGTGCCGTAGCTCGTTCGCGAGAGCCAGCCGAGGAGGCCGCCGGTGCCGAGGGCGTCGCCGAGGTCGGCGGCCAGCACGCGCATGTACGCCCCCTTGCCGCTGACGACCACGATCTCGGCCTCGGCGACCGAACCCGGGCGGAAGTCCACGAGCTCGGCTGAGTGGATGGTCACGCGGCGCGGCTCGCGAACCACCTCCTCGCCGGCGCGGGCGAGCTCGTACAGGTGCCTCCCCTCATGCCGAACCGCCGAGTGCATGGGTGGAACCTGGTCGATCTCGCCCGTGAAGCGCATGAGCGCGGCGCGGATCCGCTCGGCCGAGAGGTCGCTCGCATCGGCGCCGGTGACGACGACGCCCTCGGTGTCGCACGTGTCGCTGCGCTCGCCGAGACGGACCACGCAGTGATAGGTCTTGGGCTGGGCGTGGAAGTAGTCGACAAAGCGAGTGGTACGACCGACACAGATGGGCAGCAGGCCGGTGGCCGTCGGATCCAGTGTCCCGGCATGGCCGACACGCCGCTCACCGAGGATGCGGCGGACCTGGCGGATGGCGTCGAACGATGTGATGCCGGGAGGCTTGTCCAGCGGGAGCACGCCTCCCCTGCGCGCGACCGCCGACCCGGGACGTGGGCCGGCGCCCGGCGCGGCGACGCCGGTCACCCCGTTGAGTCGATCAACCGGCGAGCCACTTCGAGCACCTTCCGCTCCGCGACGGGAAGCGAATCCCCGAACTCGGCGCCGGCGGCGCGACGATGGCCTCCACCTCCGAACGGCGTGCAGACCTCGGTCGCGTCGATGGGGTCGCGCGTGCGCACGCTGATCTTGCTTCGGTCGGCTGAGTGTTCCTTGAAGAGGATGGCGATCTCCATGGTGGCGATGCTCTGGAGCGCGTCGATGATGCCCTCGGCGTCCTGCAGGTCGGCTCCGGTCTGCTCGAGCATCGACGCCGTGACCTCCGACCAGAGCAGGCGACCGTCCAACTCGGAGCGCATGTGTGCGATCGCGAGGCCCTCGAGGCGCACCTGGGCGAGGGAGCGGGACTTGTAGCTCTTGAGCGCGACCCAGCCGGGGTCCGCTCCCGCGGCGACCAGCGAGGCTCCGAGGCGAAGCGCCGCCTCCGTCGTGTTCTCGTGCCGGAAACCGCCGGTGTCGGTAAAGAGGGCCGCGTAGAGATTGGTCGCGACCGCCGGGCTGATCGGTATGCCGAGCCGGCGGAGCAACCGGTGGATCACCTGCCCGGTCGCGCTCGCCGCCGCGTCCACGAGGTTGATCGTGCCGAACCCCGTATTGCTCGAGTGATGGTCGATGTTGACCACCGTGCCGGCGCGCTCGACCTCGCCTCGGCGCTCGCCGAACCGGCCCAGCGTGGCGCAGTCGAAGGTGAAGACCGTGTCGCCGAGCGGCTCCCCACCGGTTTCGACCGTTCCGAAACCCGGGAGATGCTCCAGGAGCCGGGGCAGCGGCTCGGGCACCACGACACGAACAGCGCGCCCCCCGGAGCGCAGGCCGAGGGCGAACCCCAGCGCGGAGCCGAGGCTGTCGGCGTCGGCGTCCTTGTGCGCAAGGCAGGTGATCTGTGCCGTGCCGTCGATGATCTGGCGGATCGGATCGACGACATCCTCGAGACTCGGCCAGGCAGCGGGTGCGGCGACAGTCATTCGGGAACCTCCACGGCCGCCTCGGCGGGACGTTCACCGGCGAGGTCTCTCAGGAGCGCGCTCACCCGCACGCTGTACGCGATCGATTCATCGAGCTCGAAGTGGAGTCGGGGGATGCTCCGCAGATTCTCGAGCCGCCTGCCCAGTTGAGCACGAACGAACCCTTCGGCGTGCACGAGCGCCTCGACGACGTTCTTGCGCTCGGCGTCGTCGCCGAGCGCGCTCACGGCGAGCCACGCCTCGCGCAGATCCGGGCTCATCCGCACACGCGAGATCGACGCGAGCCGGACCCGGGGGTCCTTGATCTCGCCGAGCATCATGGCCGAGACTTCCTCGCGAAGCTGCTCGCCCACCCGCTCGCGGCGCGGGCTGCGAGCCCCGGAGCGAAGCGTCATGCGTTCTGCTGCTCCATGGTGAACGCCTCGAGGATGTCGCCCTCGTGAAAGTCGCTGAAGTCGGCGAGGGTGATGCCGCAGTCGTATCCGTGGGTCACCTCGCGGACGTCGTCCTTGAAACGCTTGAGCGCATCGATGCGGCTCTGAGCGATCTCCTTCGCATCCCGCAGGACCCGGCATGTCGCGTTGCGCGTGATCCTGCCGTCGAGAACGTGGGAGCCCGCGATTGCCGGCTTGCCATCGACCTGGTAGACGCGTCGAACCTCGGCCCGCCCCTGCGTGACCTCGATCATGGTCGGCTGGTAGAGACCCTTGACGGCCTTCTCGATGTCGTCGGTGACCTGGTACACGACGTCGTAGAAGCGAACATCGACGCCCTGCTCCTCGGCGGCGGCGCGCGCATGGTCGTCCGGGCGGACGTTGAAACCGATGACGATCGCGTCGGTGACCGCCGCCAGGTTGACGTCGGACTCGCTGACTGCGCCAACTCCCTCGCCGACCACTTTGATCTTGACCGTCGGGTCCTCGATCTTGGTCACCTGGCTGCGCAGCGCCTCGAGCGAGCCGTTCGCCTCGGCCTTGAGGACGAGGTTCAGCGACTTCATATCGCCCTCGGAGATGTTCTGTGCAAGGTCGGCGAGCGTGATCCGGCGCACCGGCTGAGCCAGGCGCTGCTTCTCGGCGAAGCCTCGCTGCTCGGCCTTCGCCCGGGCGCCGCGCTCCGTCTCGACGACCTCGAAGATCTCCCCGGCCATCAGGACCTCGGACAGTCCGGTCACGACGACGGGCGTGCTCGGCCCGGCTTCCTTGATGCGTTTCCCCGTGTCGTCGACCAGGGCGCGCACCTTGCCATACGCGGACCCGGCGACCATGTTGTCCCCGACCCGGAGCGTGCCGTTCTGCACGACGAGGGTCGCGATCGCGCCTCTCCCCCGCTCGAGATGGGAGTCGATGACGGTGCCCACCGCGCGGCCGTTCGGGTCGGCCTTGGGCTCGACGTACACGTCGGTGACGTCAAGCACGCTCTGGAGGAGGTCCTCGATGCCCTCGCCTGTCTTGGCGCTGGTTCGCACCACCGGGACGTCGCCGCCGAACGCCTCGACCACGACCTCTCGGTCGGCGAGCTGCTGGAGGACCCGGTCCGGGTTGATGCCGTCCTTGTCGATCTTGTTCATGGCCACGACGATGGGCACGCCCGCCGCGCGGATGTGCTGGATCGCCTCTTCCGTCTGGGGCATGACGCCGTCGTCGGCGGCGACCACGAGGATGGCGACGTCGGTGACATCCGCGCCGCGGGCCCGCATCGCGGTGAACGCCTCGTGGCCCGGGGTGTCGATGAACGTGATCAGCCGGCCGTTGTGCTCCACCTGGTGGGCGCGAATGACCTGGGTGATCCCCCCGGCCTCGCCGGAGGCGACCCGGGTCTTGCGGATTGCGTCGAGCAGCGAGGTCTTGCCGTGGTCGACGTGTCCGAGCACTGCGACCACCGGTGGCCGCGGGATCAGGGTCCCGGGCGCTGCTCCTGATAGGTCCAGCAGCGGATGGCGGCGCCGGCCCGTGGCCGCGGCGCCGGGTGCCGCCTCGGCGAGGGCGTCCTCGGACTCGGCTTCGAACCCGAAGTGATCCGCGGCGAGCGCTGCGGTGTCGAAGTCGACCGACTGGTTGAGCGCGGCCATGACGCCGTTGCTCATCAGGTACTTGATCAGCTGCGGACCCGACACCTCGAGGCGATCGGCGAGCTCAGCGACCGTGAGACCTGCCGGCAGGGTGACCTTCTTGACCGTGGCTATGTCGATTCCTCCGTGACGAGCTCCCCGAGCGCTGCGGCGAGGGTGGGCTCGTCGATTACATCATCCCCGACCCGCAGCGAGCGCGCCAGGGACCGGTGCCGCCGTGACTGGCGCAGACAGGTGATACCCGTTTCCCGGCAGAGATACGCGCCCCGGCCGGGACAGCGGCCAGACGTATCAAGAGTAACCCGGCCGGAGCCTGCGATGAGCGCCAGGCGGACCAGCTCGTGCTTCGGGCGGACCTTCCGGCAGCCGGCACAGGTGCGCAGCGAGTTCGAGGCGCTCAATCCCGCTCGTCTGTCATGACGTCGCCCGCCTGGGGATCGTCCCCGCGGATGTCGATGCGCCAGCCGGTCAATCGCGCGGCGAGACGAGCATTCTCGCCGCCCCGGCCGATCGCAAGGGAGAGCTGGTCAGCCGCCACCGCGATGTGCGCGGTTCGGGATTCGAGGTCGAGCTCGACACCCTGAGCGACCGCCGGGATGAGGGAGTTCATCACGAAGATGGACGGGTCGGCGGACCAGGCCACGATCTGCACCTGCTCCTCGCCGAGCTCGGAGGTGACCGCCCGCTGCCGCACGCCGTTTCTCCCGATGCACGCCCCCTGAGGATCGACGTCGCCGTCGGGCGCGTCGACGGCGACCTTGGTTCGGCGGCCGGGGTCCCGCGCGATGGCGCGGATCACGACCTGGCCGCTCTGCAACTCCGGCACCTCCTGCTCCATGAGCCGGTGGACGAGCTGCGGGTGGGATCGCGACACCACGACGACGGCGTCGGTTCCCTTGCGGCGGCCCTCGACGATCACCACCTTGATGTGGTCGCGGACGGCGAGGCGCTCGCCGGGGATCTGCTCCTCGGGAGGCAGCATCCCCGGAACCCCCGCCGCGTCGACATACCAGATCGTCCCCATCCGCCGCTCGACGATCGCATCGCGGAGCACGCCCCGCTGAGTCGACCCCTCACCGAGGATCCGGCGCTGCTCGAAGCTCGCCAGGCGCTCGGCGACCGCGGCTCGCGCGGCGGCAGCGGCCTGGCGGGGAAAATCCGGGACGTCCACGTGGAGCGGCTGCTCTGCGCCCTCGTCGTCAAGGCGGTAGACGACAAAGCTTCCAGACTCGAGGTTCACCCGGGCTCGGACCTGAGGATCGTCGACGACCAGGCGCCGGTAGGCGGTCGCCACACCCTGCTCCACCGCGCTGGTGATGTCGGCCTCACTCAGCGGAGTCGCGGCCGCGAGGTCTCGCAGCGCGCTCAGGGTCGCGGCCGGGGCGGTCATCAGATGTCGACGACGATCCTGGCCGCCACCACCGCCTCGATCGAGAACGAGACGGCCCGGGTGGTCCGTCGATCGCGAACCTCGATCTCGGCCGCGTCGCCGGCGACCGAGACGAGCTTGCCCTCGAGCACCAGTTCGGACTCCCCCTCGCGCAGGCGGACGTTGACGCGGCGTCCGACCGCTGCGTCCCACTCCCCGGCTCGCCGGATCGGCCTCTCGGCGCCCGGCGAGCTCACCTCGAGCCGGTACGGGTGGTCGATCGGATCATTCACGTCGAGGACCGCCGAGGCGGTGTTGGACGCGCGCTCGCAGTCGTCGAGGGTCACCCCGCCGTCAGCGCGGTCGATCACCAGGCGGAGCACGGCGCCGCGTCCGCGCCCCATCCACTGGACGTCGACGAGGTCGATGCCGAGATGGGCGAAGGACGGGCGCAGCAGGGAGGCGATGCCGGAGACGTCGTCGGTGTTCATATGTTGTGATGCCCTGGGGGCGGCGAGGCCTACGCCGTCCGGGGGGCGACCCGTCTCCGGCCGGCAGGTGGTGGCGCCGCCGCTCGCGAGCTGCGAGCCTTCTCCCATGCGACCAGAAGGGTGCTGGCGTTGAAGATCGAGCTGTACGTGCCGGTCACGATGCCGATCAGCAGCGCGAGGACGAACCCGCGGATCGAGTCCCCGCCGAAGATGACCAGCGACAGGAGCACGAACACGACTGTGAGCGACGTGTTCAATGACCGCGTCATGGTCTGCACCGTCGAGAGATTGATCACCTGGTCGAACGTCAGGCGGGGACCGACACGGAGGTTCTCGCGCACGCGGTCGAAGACCACGATGGTGTCGTGAATCGAGAACGCCACCGAGGTCAGCACCGCGGTGACGAAGAGCGAGTCGACCTGGCCCAGATTGGAGAAGTGGCCGAGGATCGCCCAGATCCCGGCCAGCACGAACACGTCATGCAGCAGCTTGAAGAACGCGCACGCGCTGAAGCGCCACGGCGAGATCGCTCGCTGGCGCCGGAAGGCGAAAGCGAGATACACGGCGATGGCTCCCGCCGAAACGAAGATCATGATGATCGCGCCCGTGACGAGGCTCGCGGCGATCGTCGGCCCGACCTGCTGAACGCTGATGTCCGGTTGGCCCTTGTTCGTCGCGATCGTGAAGTTGCTGTTCAGCGTGTTCTGGATCTGCACGAGCTGCGCGCTGTCCGACGGCAGCGTGGAGATGGCGAAATGACTTTTCTGGTTGCCCGTCGTGCCCTCCTGCTGCACCTGCGGCCGCAGGCTGGCGAAATCCTTGTCCATGACCGCCGCCACCTGCGCCTGGGTCACGGTCTTGGCAAGGCCGACGTCGACGAGATTGCCGCCCTTGAAGTCGATCCCGAGGTTGAAGCCCCAGAAGAGGATCGCGAGGATGCCCGGGATGATGACCGCGAGCGATCCGGCGAAGTACCAGTTGCGGTTCTTGACGATGTCGAAGCGACCCCGCGGCGGATGCTCCGCGAATTCCTCGTGGATCTCGGTGTAGAGGCGAGGATCGCGGCCGATCCTCCAGCTGAGCACCCACGCGAACAGCGATCGCGTGATGGTGATCGCTGTGAAGAACGAGACGATGACGCCGATCGCGAGGGTGATGGCGAAGCCCCGGACGACGTCGGTGCCGAAGAACGCGAGGATGGCGCAGGTGATCAGGGTGGAGATGTTGCTGTCACGAATGGCAGGAAAGGCGCGGCGGAAGCCCGTCTCCACGGCCAGAGGCACACTTCTCCCATGACGTAACTCGTCACGGGTGCGCTCGAATATCAGGACGTTTGCGTCGACCGCCATGCCGACGCTGAGGACGAAGCCCGCCAATCCCGCCAGCGACAGCGTCACCGGGATCAGCTTGAACAGCGCCAGCACGATCGCGGCGTAGATGAAGAGGGCGACGGTGGCGAGGAGGCCGGGGAATCGGTAGTAGCCGATCATGAAGATCACGACGATCAGGAGCCCGATACCGCCTGCGATCAGGCTGAGGGTCACCGACTGCTGTCCGAGCGTCGCGCTCACCGTGGTGCTGGTGACCGTCGTGATCTCCGCGGGCAGCGCCCCCGCGCTGATCAGGCTCGCGAGCTGGGTCGCCGTGTCGGAGGTGAAGCCGCCGGTGATCTGCGTCATGTTGCTCTGGCCGCCGCCCTGCACGACGGGCGCGGTCAGGATGTCGTTGTCCAGGAAGATGGCGATCTGCGCGAGCGGGCTGCTCGGGTTGGACACGTAGACGCTGTTGGCGGCCGTGGTGATCTTGGACCACTCACTCGCGCCGGCCGCGTTGAAGTTGATGTCCACCGTGATCTGGCCACTGGTGGAGTCGGTGCCGACCGTCGCCGAGTTGACGTCGGTCGCGTCGATGTTCTGATCGATCTTCCAGTGGTAGCCGGATGGGTAGAGCGCCGTGTTTGCGAACTGGAGCGGATCGTAGTGGCCCAGCTGGTCGCGGATGAGCGCCGCGCTCGGAGGAATCGTCGCGGCGCCCGGCACGGGGGTCGCGAAATACAGTCTCGACGTCGTTCCAATGGTGTCGACCGCCTGTTTGAGGCCGACACCCGGCAACTGGACGAGAATCTGATCATTGCCCTGGGCCTGGACGCTCGCCTCAGAGACGCCGAGCGAGTTGACCCGAAGGTCGAGGATCGGGATCGTCGCCTGCTGGGCCTGCTCGAGCGAGGCTCCGCGCGGCGGCCCGTTGCGGCAGTCGGCGTTGGGGTTGTTGAGCCCGTGGCAGATCTCGATGGTCAGCTCGGTGCCGCCCTGGAGGTCCAGCCCTTTATGGATATACAGCTGGCGGCCCAGGAAGGATGGGGCCGATGTCAGCGTCTGACCCAGTGGCTGATGGACGACCAGGTAGCGGTAGATGAGGCTGTAGCCGTCGATGAAGAAGGCGCCGACCACGACCAGGAGGACGACGGCCAGACGGAAACGCGTAATCCTGAACACGGGTCGTCCAGTCTACCGGGGCGCCGAGCGGAGCCGGCCATCTCGCTCCGCCCTGAAGGTCGCGAAGGTGCCGCTCCGGATCGCCGCACGGG
The DNA here is from genome assembly GCA_035534875.1 of Saccharimonadales bacterium (SeqCode). Taxonomy (GTDB): domain Bacteria; phylum Chloroflexota; class Dormibacteria; order Aeolococcales; family Aeolococcaceae; genus Palsa-851. The sequence continues at coordinate 68,689 of DATLRB010000073.1, read as the reverse complement.
CTCCTGCCATCAGCCCGGCGAGGTGGGTGACGTTGTGCAGGCTCACGAGGCGGTGAGCCAGGATCTCGCCGGACTGGAAGAGGTGACGGAGATACGCGCGCGAGAAGCCCGCGCATGCGGCGCACGGACAGTCGGGGTCGATGGGGTCGAAATCCTCCCGAGCGGCGGCGTTGCGCAGCGAGAGGCGACCGTCGGGCGTCAGGGCGCTGCCGTTGCGTGCCAGCCGTGTCGGCACCACGCAGTCGAACATGTCGACCCCGAGCGCCACCGCGGCCAGGAGCTCGGAGTCGGTCCCGAGCCCCATGAAGTAGCGGGCGCGGTCGGCCGCAAGCTCGGCCACGGTCGCCTCGGTCATGGCGAGCATCGTTTCGACGGGCTCCCCCACCGAGAGGCCTCCGATTGCCACGCCGTCGAAGTCGAGCCCGGCCATGAATCGTGCCGATTCGCGCCGCGCGCCGGCGTCGAACCCTCCCTGTGCGATGCCGAAGAGCAGCCGGCCATCGCCGGGATGTGCCGCCCGGCATCGCTCGGCCCATCGGTGCGTGCGCTCGGTCGCGTCCCGCGCGGCGCCGGCCGCGGTTCCGTGGGCAACCGGGTGGTCGAGACACATGAGGACGTCGGCGCCGAGCCGTGCCTGGTTGCGGACCGCCTCCTCGGGGGTCACCCGGAGCCGCGAGCCGTCGTAGGGTGAGACGAAGGTGGCCCCGTCGTCGTCGACCACGGCGACCTGGGAGAGGCTGACCAGCTGGTAGCCACCGCTGTCGGTGAGGATGGGATGGTCCCAGCCCATGAACGAGTGCAGCCCACCCGCCCGCTCGATGAGGTCGATCCCGGGTCGCAGGGCGAGGTGGTACGCGTTGCAGAGCAGGATGTCGACGCCGGTGGCGCGCACCTCGTCGGGATGCAGTGCCTTCACCGTGGCGTGCGTGCCGACCGGCATGAAGGCCGGGGTGCGCACCGAGCCGTGCATGGTCATCAGTGTTCCGGCACGCGCGTCACCGTCGACCGCCTCGATCGCGATTGCGGAGGTCATGGCGCGTGCCAGCAGAGCATGCAATCGCCGAGTGACAGGAATCGATACCCGGACTCGATCGCGTGCGCGTAGGCGCTCTGCCACCGTTCTTCGCCGATGAACGCCGCAAGGAGGACGAGCAGCGAGGAGCGTGGCTGATGAAAGTTGGTCAGCAGCCCGTCAACCGCGCGAAAGCGAAACCCCGGACGGATGAAGAGGCTGGTGATGCCCGTCCCCGCCCGCAGCGTTCCGCCGTCCTGTGCGCATGTCTCGAGCACGCGGACCACCGTGGTGCCGACCGCGACGACGCGCCCCCCTCCGCGGCGCGTCTGCTCGGCGGCCAGCGCCGTCGCTGCCGGAAGCGCGTACCGCTCCTCATGCATCGGGTGATCCTCGACGCTGTCGGCGCGGATCGGAGCGAACGTTGCAAGGCCGACGTCCAATCGCAGCGTTGCCCACCCGATGCCGGCCTCGCGCAAGCGCCGAATCACCTCGGCTGTGAAGTGCAGCCCCGCTGTCGGTGCGGCGGCCGAGTCGGGATCCCCTTCCGCGTACGTGGTCTGGTAGCGCTCCGGGTCGCGCAGATCCGTGTGGATGTACGGGGGCAGCGGGGCGACACCGGCGCGTTCGATCGCAGCGTCGGGGTCGTCGGCGTCGAAGGACACCGTGCGTCCGCCGGGGTGGGTCGCCGACACGGCGAGGATCGTGGCGCTGAGATCGGCGCCGAACCGAATCACGGCGCCCGCAGTGGCCAGGCGCGCAGGACGGGCGAGGCACCGATACTCTGCGCCCTCCTCGCGCGAGAGCACGAGGAGCTCGATGTCGCGTCCGGCAGCGTCGACCCCACGGAGCCGGGCACGCCGAACTCTCGTGTCGTTGACGACCAGCAGATCGCCGGTTTGGAGCAGCGCGGGGAGTTCGCGAAATCCCCGGTCCTCGAGACCCCCTCCCGGGGGCAGGTGGAGCAGCCGCGACGCGTCGCGTTCGGCAAGGGGCTCCTGCGCGATCCGCTCCGCGGGGAGCGGGTAGTCGAAGTCGGCGGACTTCAACGCTCGAAGAGCGCGGTCTGCGCCTCCGTCGCGCCGGGGGCACCGGCGGGCACCGGCAGGCCGAGGTGCTGGTAGGCGGCGGCTGTGGCGAGGCGGCCGCGCAGGGTGCGAGCCAGCAGGCCCCGACGGATCAGGAAGGGCTCGACGATGTCCTCGATGGTGTCCGGGTCCTCCTGCACGCTCACCGCGATGGTCTGGACCCCGACGGCGTGGCCGCCCAGCGTTCCGCACAGCACGCCGAGGACACGGCGGTCGAGCTCGTCGAGCCCGATCGAATCGATGCCGAGGACGTCGAGGGCTGCTGCGGCCACGCCGACATCGATGCGGCCCGCGGCACGCACCTGGGCATAGTCGCGAGCCCGCCGAAGCAGGCGATTGACGATGCGCGGGGTCCCGCGGGAGCGTCCGGCGATCATCGCCGCGCCCTCGGGGTCCAGAGCGATGCCGAGCAGCCGCGCCGAACGCTTGGCGATGGCGATGAGGTCATCCGCGTCGTAGAAGTCGAGCCGGAAGGTGACTCCGAAACGATCGCGGAGCGGCGCCCCGAGCGCGCCGGCCCGGGTCGTGGCACCGATGACCGTGAAGCGATTGAGCGTCAACCGGAGCGTCTGCGCTCCCGCGCCCTTGCCCGCCACGAAGTCGAACGCGAGGTCCTCCATCGCCGGATAGAGCGCCTCCTCCACCGCGCGGTTGAGACGGTGCACCTCGTCGATGAAGAACACGTCGCGCTCCTCGAGGCTCGTGAGGATCGACGCCAGCATTCCCTGGTGCTCGAGGGCGGGCCCGCTGGTCAGGCGAATGCTGACCCCCATCTCCACGGCGATGATCTGGGCGAGGGTCGTCTTGCCGAGCCCGGGCGGCCCGTAGAGGAGCACGTGATCGAGCGCGTCGCCACGATGCCGGGCGGCTTCGACGAGGATCCGGATCTGGTTCTTGATGGCGGCCTGACCGACGAAGTCGTCGAGGCTGCGCGGCCGGAGCGCCGTGTCGGCGATCCGCTCCGCCTCCAACTCCTCGGGGCTGACCACGCGTTCGTCGGTCATCGCCCGGCACCCGCCGAGTCGAGCCGGCGAAGCGCCGCACCGACCAGATCGGCGACATCGTGTCCGTCTCCGTCGACGGCGATCGCCGCGACCGCGTTGCGGGCTTCGGCCTCGCGGAACCCGAGGCCCACGAGCCCGGCGATGGCGGCAGCCACCGCCTCGTCCTCGCGGGTCTCGGCGGGGTGATGCGTGCCCGGAGGTTCGAGGGGGGCCACCTTGTCGCGCAGCTCGAGGATCACGCGCTCCGCCGTCTTGCGTCCGATCCCCGGCACCGTCGCAACCAGCGCGATATCCCCTTCGGCAATGGCCCGGACGAGCGTTGGGAGCTCGGATCGTCCGAGGATCCCGAGGGCTGCCTTCGGACCGATGCGCTCGACGCCGATGAGGAGGCGGAACAGGCGCAGCTCGTCATGGGTCACAAAGCCGTAGAGGCGGATCGCGTCGGCGCTGACGCTCGTGTGCACGTGGAGGGTCACCTCCGGGATCCGCGACGTGTGCAGCGTCGCGATCGTGCGCAGGTGGCAGAACACCTCATAGCCGACGCCGCCGGTGTCGACGACGACGTGGTCGTCACCGATGCTGACGAGTTCCCCGCGGATGAGCGCGATCATGGAACGCTGCGCGACAGCGCTGCTCGCGCGCGGCCGATCGCCACGTCGAGGGCGCTTTCGCGATGGACGCGCGCGCGAGATGTCAGCGCGCCGAGCCGTCCGCGATGGTGGTGGCAAACGGCGACGGCGCACGCGTCGGCAACATCGTCGTGCCCGGGAATGCCCGGCACCCCCAGCAGGTTGGCGACCATACGCGCGACCTGTGGCTTGCGAGCCGCGCCGTAGCCGCACACAGCTTCCTTCACCTGAGTCGGCGTGTACTCGGCGACGGCGACACCCTCGCGGGCGAGCGCGCACAGGACGACCCCGCGCGCTTCGCTGACTCGCATCGCGGTCCGCCGGTTCGTCGAGAAGAACAGCTCCTCGACCGCCGCAACCTCCGGCCGCAGTGACGTGCAGGCGTCGACGACCAGGTCGAAGAGCATCGCGAGCCGCGCAGCCTCGCTCGTCTGCGGCACGGTCTCGATGCAGGCCGCGTGTAGCAGGACCAGGTGTCCCGGGGTGCCGTCGACGATCGCCACGCCGGTGCGCGCGAGACCCGGGTCGACCCCGAGCACTCTCATCCGCGTCGGTCGGCGCCGCGGTCAGCCGGCAGCGTCAAGGACGTCGTCCGGTATCTCGGCGTTGGCGTAGACCTGCTGCACGTCATCGTGCTCCTCGAGCCCGTCGAGCAGACGGAGGACCTGGCGTGCCTGCGACGCGTCGAGCACCACCGAGGTGGTCGGGTTCATGGTCACCTCCGCGGAGTCGACCGGATAGTTGCGTTCCTCGAGCGTGCGCCGGACCGCTTCGAAACGTGAGGGAGCGACGGTCACCACCACGTCGTCCCCGTCGACGCTGACGTCGCCGTCCTCGCCGACGTCGACCGCGTCGAGCAACTCGAGGGCGAGGTCCTCGGGGTCGCGCTTCCCCGCCTCGATGCTGATGACACCCTGCTGGTTGAACATCCAGGCGACGCTGTTCGCCTCGCCGAGCGTGCCCCCCGAGCGCGTGAACGCATTGCGAATCCCCGCAACCGTTCGGTTGCGGTTGTCCGTCAGCGTGTCGACCATGACGGCGACACCGTGCGGCCCATATCCTTCGTAGCGAACCTCCTCGAGCTGCACGCCGTCCTTGCCGCCCGCACCGCGCTGGATCGCACGCTCGATGTTGTCCGCGGGCATATTCACCTCGCGAGCCTTCTGCATGGCCAGTCGCAGCCGGAAGTTGCCTTCGACATCAGGGCCGCCCTCGCGTGCGGCAACGGTCAGCTCACGCGTGACCTTGGTGAAGACCTGGCCGCGGCGAGCGTCGACGATTGCCTTCTTGTGCTTGATTCCAGCCCACTTGCTGTGACCGGACATGGATCCTCCGAGACGAACAGGCGTTCCGATTCTAGCGCAGCCCTGAACCCAGTCTAGGCCTCGCGCTCCTTGTGGTCGGCGGGGAACAGGTCTATCGTTGGAGGGAGCATTGGTAATCAGACGGAGGTAGCCACCCCGATGTTGCGAACCGTCTGGCAGCGTTTCCGGCACGGCCGAGCGGAGGGTTGAGGCCCGGCTGACGGGCCCCTGGACCGCACATCCATTGCGCCACCGTCGAGGTCGCTGGGCAATCGGCGTCCCCCGGGATGGCCTGAAACAGAGGCAAGTGCGCGTTGTGCGGGCGGGAGTTCGTGCCGGGCGTTTCTCAGACCCGGCACCGGTAGCGGTGCCACCAAGAGCCCGGGAATTTCTACCGGGCTGCCGTCCAAGAAACGGTGCATTTATCGAAGGGGCCGGCGTCAGTCCGGCCCCTTCTCTTTGTGCCGGTCATGGCCGGGTTTCGCCGGCATCGTGTGGAAGGGGGCGCGACACCGCAGGGTCGCCCAGCCAGGTGAACCGGAGCAGCCGGTCGGTCGCATGCCGCAGGCCCACGCGGGTCCCGACGGTGATCGGGGGCGTCGCCCCGCGCCGAACGATGTGGATTCGCGAGGCAGGGTCGACCAGGTCGATGCCATCGTCGTCGCGCGTGATCCTCAGACCCCGGCAGAGGTTTCCCGGCCCGCGGAGCAGCGCGGCGCCGGACCGAAGGCCGCCGCGCCGAGCCGCCACCGTCGCCGCACCCTCCTCCACCGCCGCGGCTCGGAGGAGCACCGCCCCCGCCACGCCGTCCACCTCGGTGACCACGTTCGCGCAGTGGTGCATCCCGTACGTGAAATACACGTAGAGGTGCGCGGCCGGACCGAACATCACCCGCGACCGGGGCGTCGGACCCCGGAATGCATGTGAGGCGGGATCGCCGGTGCCGAGGTACGCCTCGGTCTCGACGATCCGCGCGACGACCGCGCCGGGCGTTCCCGCGTCCACGACGAGCCGGCAACCGACCAGGTCCCGGGCGACCGTGGCCGTCGGACGCGCAAACCACTCGCGCGGTTGCTCGGCTACCGGCGAATCTCTGCGTCGCACCGTCGAGCCAGCGCTGCCGCGATGGCATCCTGAGCGCGTTGTGCCTCGTCGCCGGTGAGCGTCCGGTCGGGTGCGCGGAACGTGAGCCGGAAGGTCCAGCCCTTGCGCCCCGGACCCAGGCTGCCACCCCGGTACTCGTCGTACAGCTCGGCGTGTTCGAGGACGGGCTCTCGGGCCTCACGGATCGCGTCCATTGCCTCGCCGGCGCGCCGGTCAGCCGCGACGGTGACCGCGAGGTCCTGGATGATCGCGGGGAAGCGAGGCGGCTGCGTGAAGTGGAGCGCTCGCGGCGGCGAGGGAGCGATCGCGTCGATGCGCAGCTCACCGACCGCGACACGACCTCGGATCTCGAATGCCGCCGCCGTCTCGAACGACAGCTCGCCGAGGATGCCCACCGGCTCGCCGGCGAACCGGAGCGCGGCGCTTCTCCCGGGATGGAGCCCCGATTCCTCGGACGGCTCCGCGCGCAGCGCAGCGCCGGCGAGGTCTCGGGTGATGCGGTCAAAGACGGACTGCAGATGTCGAACCGCGAGGGCGGCGTCATCCGCGGAGCCGGTCGACACATGGCGAACGACACTCAGGAGCAGGGGCTCGAGCGGCAGCGCGGGGAGGTTCCTGTCGGCGCGGTCGGGCGTCGATCCGGGCACCGGTCCCACTCGTTCGCCGTCCCAGAAGGCGCGGCCGAGCTCGAAGAGCATCACGTCGCCACCCCCGCGGTTGACGTTGGCCGCGAGCGCGGCGCAAAGCCGGGGAAGCTGGGAGGTGCGCATCACGCTCCACTCATCGCTGAGCGGGTTGCGCAGCGGGATGGGCTTGCGCCCGTGGCCGAGCCCCGGCAGCAACGCCGCGTCCCGCGGGCCGACGAACGACAGGGTGATGGCTTCGTCGAATCCGGCCCCCACGCAGACGTCGCGAATGGCGTCCTCGACCAGCGGCGGCGCCGCCGTGGTCGTGACCGGGATCCGCCGTCCGGGGAGCGTGCTCGGCACCCTCGAGTACCCGATCATCCGGCCCACCTCTTCGACGAGGTCCTCCGGCAGCGACACGTCGCGCCGGAAGTACGGTGGCATGACCTCGAGGGTGGCGCCGTCCTGCTCGACGGCGAACCCGAGCTGCGCGAGCGTCGTGGCGATCTCGGTCGCGTCGATGGGGATGCCGAGCAGGTCGCCGGTGAACCCAGCGGTCAGTGAGATCGGGCCGAGCTCGGGGAGCGGACGCGGCCATTGGTCGATCGTCCCCGCGAGGACACGACCTCCCGACAGCTCGGCGATCAGGGCGGCAGCGCGGTCCAGGGCGACGGGCGGGAGACGGTCGCTCAATCCTTTCTCAAACAGCGTCGAGGCGTCGGTGCGGAGACCGAGCCGCTTCGACGTTGCCCGAATGGTGGGACCGTCCCAGGTCGCGGCCTCGAGCAGCACCGTCCTCGTGGAGTCGGTGACCGACGTCGAACTGCCGCCGATGATCCCGGCGATGCTCGCGGGAGTGGTGCCGGAGCAGACCACCAGGTCGTCCGGCGAGAGCTCACGGTCCGTCCCGAGGAGGTCGATGACGTGTTCACCTGGTGCCGCCCGTCGGATCACCACGTCGGCCGTCCTGGCGCCGCCGGAATCGACGAATTGATCGAGGTCAAAAGCATGCAGCGGCTGGCCGAGCTCGTGGAGCACGAAGTTGGTGACGTCAACCACGTTGTTGATGGGCCGCAGCCCGACGGCGCGGAGGCGCTGGCGAAGCCATCCTGGCGAGGGACCGACGACGACCCCCTCGATCACGCGTGCCGCAAAGCGCGGGCAGCCCTGCGCATCCACGACGCGCACCTTCGCGCGCAGCTCGGAAGACGTCGCCGAGAGCAACTCCTCGGGCACGGACGCAGGCGGCTCGTTGAGCCCCTCAGCAAGTGCCGCCGCCAGCTCACGCGCGATGCCGACGTGGCAGAGGCAATCGGGGCGATTGGTGGTCACGTCGAGGTCGAGGACGGTGTCGAGGGTCAGGGTTTCGCGGAGTGCCTGTCCTGGCGTCCCCTCGTCGAGGATGAGGATGCCGTCGGCGTCCTCTCCCACGCCGAGCTCGATCGCCGAGCAGAGCATCCCTGGGGACTTGTGGCCACGGATGGTCTTCACGCCGAGGGGCTCGTCCATCGCCGGCGGACGGGTTCCCGGCGGCGCGTACGGAACCAGGTCGCCGGCCTTGACGTTCGGCGCCCCGGTCATGACGCGGATCGTCCCGGGCATGGCGCTGAACGCCGCGAGCGACACCGGCACCTCGCCACCGAGATCGAGATCGGCGAATTGGAGATGGGCCGATCCGGGAACGGGCCCGACCGACGCGATTCGAGCAACGACGATTCCCTCGCCGCCGAGATCAACGGCGCCAACCTCCGTCCCCGTGTCGACGAGGGCTTTGACGATCGTTGCCACGGGTGCATCGAGGGTCGCGTAGTCGCGCAACCACCGAAGCGAGAACTTCACGGAGCCGGATGCTCCGGCGGCGCACCGTCCGAGCCCTCAGGGACGAGGAAGCGAACGTCGTTGTCGTACAGCAGGCGCATGTCGGGGATGCCCCAGGCGAGCATCGCCGCTCGCTCGATGCCCATGCCAAACGCGAAGCCCGTGTAGCGCTCCGGGTCGACCCCGCCGTTGCGAAGCACCTGGGGATGGACCATGCCGCTGCCGAGGAGCTCGAGCCAGCCGCTGTACTTGCACACGCCGCACCCGGTGCCGCGACAGACGACGCACGCCAGCTCGAGCTCCAGCGACGGCTCGGTGAACGGGAAGTGGTGCGGCCGCCACTGCAGGATGGAACCGGCGCCGAAGAACGATCGTGCGAAGTACTCGAGCGTGCCCTTCAGATCGCTCACCGCGATCCCTTCGTCGATGCAGAGCGCCTCGACCTGGTGAAACATGGGCATGTGCGTGGCGTCGTGGTCCCGCCGATACGTCTTGCCGGGGACGATCACCCGCTGCGGCGCGCCACGGATGAGCATGCTGCGGATCTGCACCGGCGATGTGTGCGTCCGGAGCAGCCGTGAATCGTCGATGTAGAACGTGTCCTGCGAATCGCGGGCGGGGTGTCCGGGTGGCTGGTTGACCAGGGTGAAGTTGTAGCGGTCGTATTCAACCTCGGGTCCGTCCACCGCCTCGAAGCCAAGCTGGCCGAAGATCCGGCGGATCTCCCGGGCGGCCACCGTGACCGGGCTGAGCCGGCCCCGGCGCAGGGGCGGCGCGGGGCGCGTGAGATCGAGCGCCTCCGTCTCGAGGCTCTGAGCCCGGGCCGAGCGCTCGATGCTGCTCTGGCGCTCGTCGAGGGCATCGCCGACACGCTGGACGAGCTCGTTGACCATCTGGCCCATCTGGCGCCGTCCGTCCGGGTCGGGGATCTTGCCAAGGCCGCGCCGAAACGAGGTCAGCTCGCCGTCGCCCCGCCCGAGGTACCTGGTGCGCACCGCGTCGAGCGACGCCAGGTCCGGCGCGGCCGCGACCGCCTCGAGGGCTTCTGCCGCCACGCTGTGGAGGTCGGCGGTCACGCCTTGGTCAGGGCGCCCCGGGCGACTTCGACAAGCTGCTGAAACGAGCCGGAGTCCTTGACCGCGATGTCGGCGAGCATCTTGCGATTCACGTCGACACCGGCCTCCTTGAGGCCGTGCATGAACTGGTTGTAGGCGAGGCCATTCTGGCGCGCTGCCGCGTTGATGCGCGCGATCCAGAGACCGCGCATGTCGCCCTTCCGCTGCTTGCGGTCGCGATAGGCGTAGGCGAGCGAGTGCATGACCGCCTCGTTGGCGTTCTTGTACAGCCGGTGACGAGCACCCTGCATCCCCTCGGCCATCTCGAGGATCTTCCGGTGGCGAGCCTTGGCCGTCACCCCACGTTTCACTCTGGCCATGTCGCTCTCCTAAAGATAGGGTGCAAGCCGGATCACCTTGCGGCGGTCCGACGAGGACACCTCGTGTTGCATCCGGTATTGCCGCTTGCGCTTGGCGCTCTTATGCTCGAGCAGGTGCGAGCGAAACGCCTTGCGCCGCATCACCTTCCCGGTCGAGGTGACGCGGAGCCGCTTGGCGGTTCCTTTATGGGTTCGAATCTTCGGCATGGTCGCTGTTACCCCCTGATTCGGTACCGGGATCTTCCGCCGGAACGGTGATGCTCATCTCCACCTCCTGCGTTGGACGCCGGTCGTTGCTGTGCTGATCGCCCTTGGCGTGCTTCTTGTTGAGCGGGCTCATGATCATGATCATGTTGCGGCCCTCCACCAGGGGGGTCCGCTCGATGATCGCCACCTCTTTCAGTTCCTCCGCCATGCGGTCAAGCAACTTGCGTCCGTACTCCTGGTGCACCATCTCGCGTCCGCGAAACATGATGGTGAGCTTCACCTTGTCGCCGTCATGGAGAAAATGGCGTACCGACCCGAACTTGGTCTGGAAGTCGTGCTCCGATATCTTCGGACGGAGCTTCATCTCCTTGACGTTGATGGTGTTGTGCTCTTTGCGGCTCTCCTTCTCCTTCTTCAGGGCTTCGAACTTGAAGCGCCCGTAATCCATGAGACGGCAGACCGGCGGTTGGGCCTGGGGGGCCACCTCGACCAGGTCCAGTTCGCGTTGGGCGGCAAGCTCTCGTGCTCGCTCGATGGTGACGATCCCCAGCTGCTCGCCCGTGGTGTCGTCGAACAGGCGAACGGATGGGATGCGGATCTGGTCATTGACCCTGAGCTCTCGGAATGCGATCGGCGCGGCCTCCTTGTGGATATAAAAAACTGGACAGCGGTTCCGCTATCCAGGGCTCGGGTGCTGGACCTTCAAGGCAAGCCCGGAAGGTGAGGGCCGTACCTGGCGGTCCTGCTTTGCGGCGCCCGCGATGGGCGTCGGCCGCTGAATATAGCACGCGCGCGGGACGGCCAAACCTGCTGCGACGTCATGGTGATCGCCGGGCGTGGATCAGGGCCTCGACAGCCCCTCGTCCACCGAGCACGGGCGACGGCATGGCGCCGATGACCCGCCAGCCGGCCGCGGCGATGCCCGAGGCAGCCCGCTCGGTCGCGGCGTCGACCGACGTCGCGTCCGTCGGGGCGGTGCCACGGCGCAACTCGAACATCGGCTTGACGAGGCCGATCAGGTCCGCATCGACGGCGAGTGCGATGCGGTCGAGCTGGGCGACCGCGGCGGCGAGTGCGAGGTAGGAGACGTCGATCGTCACCAGCTCGATGGTCTCGGGCACCAGGCGGGCGTCGAGGGCGGCGACATTCGTCGCCTCGAGGTTGATGACTCGCGGATCCTGACGGAGCGAGCCGAGGAGCTGACCGAATCCGGCGTCGACGGCGTAGACACGCGTCGCTCCCGCGTCCAGCAGCACCCGGGTGAACCCGCCCGCGGCGGCGCCGAGGTCGAGACAGACCCTGTCCGTCACCCCCACGCCGAATCCGGACAGTGCGGCGCGCAGCTTGGCCTCTCCTCGGAGCGGCGCATGGGTCGCGACGGCGTCCGGCGGCTTCTCCCGGGGTCGTCTCACTCGGGACGCCGCTCGCTCACCTCGGCGACCAGGCGGTCGATGAGTGCGCCGGTCGCGAGGTCCTCCTGCACGTTGCGACGAACGTCGCGAACCCGGACTACGCCGTCGCCGCGCTCAACGTCGCGCTTGCCGATGACCACCACGTAGGGAATGCGTTTGAGCTCCGCATCGCGGACCCGTGCCTGCATGCGCTCGCCATGACGCTCGTCGATTGAAGCGCGCAACCCGCGCTCGCGCATGTCCGCGGCGAGAGTGCGTATGTACGCCATCACGTCCTCGCTGTCGTCCTGGACCGGGACGAGCGCACACTGCACGGGCGCGAGCCAGAGCGGGAAGTGCCCTGCGTAATGCTCGAGAAGGATGCCGAAGAATCGCTCGATGGATCCGAACAGCGCTCGGTGGATCATGATCGGCTGCTGCTCGGCGCCTGTATCGTCAATGAAGTGCAGGCCGAAGCGCTGCGGAAACTGGAAGTCGACCTGAATCGTCGACATCTGCCATGTCCGTCCAATCGCATCCCGTGCCTGGACGGAGATCTTGGGGCCGTAGAACGCGCCGCCCCCCTCGTCGAGCACGAGTTCCAGATTGCGGCCCTCAGCAGCCAGGCGCAGCGCGCCGGTTGCCGCGTCCCACTCCTGCAGCGTGCCGACAGCCTTGTGCTCGGGTCGGGTCGAGAGCTCGAGGTAGAAGTCGGTGAGACCGAAGTCGCGAAGCAGTCCAAGGGTGAAGTCGAGCAGTGAGATGAGTTCGCCCATCATCTGCTCGCGCGCGCAGAAGATGTGCGCATCGTCCATGGTGAGCCCACGCACTCGAGTCAGCCCGTGGATCACGCCCGATTTCTCGTAGCGATACACGCTGCCGAACTCGAAGAGGCGCAAGGGCAATTCGCGATATGAGCGCATCCTGCTGCGATAGATGAGGATGTGCATCGGGCAGTTCATCGGCTTGAGGTAGTACTTGGTCCCCTCGTCGAGCTCCATCGGCGGGAACATGCCGTCGGCGAACCACTCGAGGTGCCCGGAGACCTTGAACAGATCCTCCTTGGTGATGTGCGGGGTGTTCACGAAGGAGTACCCGGCCTCCTCGTGGCGCTTGCGCGAATAGTCCTCCATGAGCTTGCGCACCAGCCCACCGTTGGGGTGGAACACGGGGAGCCCTGAGCCGATCTCGTCTGGGAACGAGAACAGGTCGAGCTCCGCGCCGAGACGTCGGTGGTCACGTTTGCGTGCCTCCTCGAGGCGTTGCATGTAGGCGTCCAGGTCGTCGCGCGAAAACCACGCCGTGCCGTACACGCGTTGCAGCTGCTCGTTCCTGGCGTCGCCCCGCCAGTAGACCCCGGCGATACGAAGCACACGAAGCGCCTCGAGCCATCCCGTATCCGGCACGTGCGGCCCGCGACACAGGTCGACGAACTGCCCGGTCCGATAGATGCCGACCGTCGTGACGTCGTCGGGAAGCCGGTTGATGATGTCGACCTTGAAATCCTGGTGCATGGCGGTGAACATCTCGACGGCCTGCGCACGCGACACCGACTCCTGCACGAACGCGATCTTCTCGGCTGCCAGCTCCGCCATTCGAGACTCGATGCGCGCCAGGTCGTCGTCGACGAAATGCCGTCCACCGGGGAGCCGGAAGTTGTAGAAGAATCCGTCTTCGATGGCAGGGCCGACGTCGTATTGAGCTCCGGGAAACAGGTCGACCACCGCGGCGGCCATCAGATGCGCCGCGCTGTGCCGAAGGATGTCGAGAGTCGGCTCGGCCGGTGCTGGGAGTGGAACGCCTGCTTCAGCCGCGTCGTCGATGATCTCGTCTGGCATGCGACGCCGATTCTACGCAGTCCGCCGGGTGACGCTCTCCCGACCCGAGCTGCGCGGCGTCAGCCGGTGAGGCGAGACATGCCCGAGGGGACGTCCTCTCGGGCCAGGCACAACTCGTTGAGTTGCGCCTCGGGATCGAACCCGGTGGGCGGGAAGTCGAACCGCAGTTGCCGCAACATCGGGATGGGACGCGCTGACGCGCGGCGAGCCTGGTTGCGCAAACGTTCGTGACGCTCGGGGTCGATCGAGCAACACTTGATGCTGCAGTACTTCGCCGTGGGCTTGTGCACAGCCTCGCCACACCCCACCCGTGCGCAGATCCTCTGCGGCATGGCGGCTCGCTGTGAATGCCTCGACACACCCGCCTCCAATGTCACCGGGGGAGTGTACGCCGCGGCCATGACCCCCTGTCAACCGTCACGGTGTGCGCTGATTGCACCGCGAGCGCGACGCGTTTGACACGCGCAAGCCTGTGAACAATGTGGACAACTGCACACCTTGTTTGTGCTGTAAGGGACATGCCTGTGCGCAACTTTCATGGTGGCGACTTGTGCGCATGGCGCACATGCCTTCCCTGAGATCGCGGCGAGGGACGGCGTCCACTCCGATCTGCTCGTGCAACAGTCGTGTCACTCTTGCCGAGGGGATCCCGGCCACGGACTCGAGTGCCGGGTCGATCAGCGTCGCGCAGGTCGATTGCGTCGATGAAGTCACGCGAACTAATGATGCAGGGCAGGTGGCGATGTCATCGTGCGCGATGAAGACGGGGCCGACCGCGGCAACTGCGCAGGGACTAGCGCGGGACTCCCGGCGCCACACCGACCGATGATCCGGTGAGCTCGCGGTCGCCTGGCTGAACCTCGTTCAGCCGGCCCGTGGATACGTCGTAGACGAAACCGCGGACACTGTCGCGGTGCGGGATGAACGGGCTCGCGTTGATGCGCGCGATCGACTGCCGGACATCGGCGGCGGCTTCAGGGAACGACTCGAGCGCGAACGGTGGGCGGATACCGGTGTCCTCCTGGATCTGCACCTTGATCGCATCATCCGAGAACGTGACCATGCCGCAGTCGCTGTGGTGGATGAGGACGATCTCCCTCGTACCGAGCAACCGCTGCGAGATCACCAGGGATCGGATCGCATCTTCGGTCACCACTCCCCCGGCGTTGCGGATGATGTGTGCGTCACCGATCTCGAGCCCGAGCATCGCGCTGACATGCAGGCGAGCATCCATGCAAGCCACGATCGCCACTCCGAGAGCCGGAGGAAGCGACGTGTCGCTCTTGTCGAATTGTGCCGCGTAGCGCTCATTGTTCTCGAGCAGCTTATTGATGACAGACATGGCAGACCTCACGAAGAATTGGATGACGGTTGTTGATCTGACGGGGGCGGGCGGGGGCGCGGTGTCGTTCGTCAGCGACTACAGATGGCCGACCCGCAGCACCCGTGGTCGAGCCACCGGCGGCGGGTCAGTCCGAGAGCCCTGGTGTCCATCGCCGGCGACGGTATCAAATCCCGACCAGACTGGTCAAGTTTTCAGCGCCCCGTTCATGGGCCCCACTCTCGATGCCGAAGAGACCGAGACGGGTACGCACGCGTGACGACGCGGTCGCGCGGTGGATGCCGGCCCGCCACGTGCCTACCGTGATCTGGTGTCCTGGCGCAGCGGAAGACTTCTCGGCGTCCTCTGCATCGCGCTCTACGCAGCCATCGCGGTCGCGTTCATTGCCCGGAGCGTCAACGGTGCGCTGTCCATGCCGGCGAACAGCGACTGGGTCGCCTTCGCTGTCGGTGCGCATCTCCTGAGGTCGGGCGGCTGCCTGTATTGCGTCGGGTCGCAGATTGCAGCCACGCATTCGATGGGACTCGCCCCGGGTGACGGAATCAATCCGTTCGTCAGCCTGCCGCCGGTTGGGTTCATCTTCGAGCCACTCGCGATGCTGCCACCACTCGAAGGCATCGCCGCGACGCTGGCGGTGTGCAGCGCCACCTTCGCGGGCGCAGTGGCACTGACGTGGAGGCTCCTACCGGCCGGATGGAGCCAGCTGCATCGCGTCGGCGGTGCGCTCGTCTCGGCGGGATCGGTGGTGGGACTCGTCGCGTTTCTCCAGTGGCAGTGGGTCATGGTGCTCGCGCTCCTCATCACGCTTGCGCTGCAGCGCCGGGGACGCTGCGTGTGGGCAGGCATCGCGTTGTCGCTGCTCCTGGTCGAGCCGCAGGTGATCTGGCTGGCATTGCCGATGCTGCTTGCCGCACGAGAGTGGCGGACCGTGACCGGGTTCATGCTCGGCGCGTCGGGATGGCTCGCAGCGAGCCTCATGCTCGTCGGGCCGTCGCAGCTCGCGAGGTGGCCAGGCTTCCTGCTCCAAACCCATCTGAACGACGCATTCCGTGGCGTCGGCCTTCCGGCGCTCGCCGCGTCGATCGCCAACAGCGGCGCGGCGGCCTTCTGGACGAGCGCGGTGCTCGCGGCTGCCGCATGCGCGCTCGCGTACGTGTTGCGTCGAAAGCTCCGCGGGCATCCATCACATGCGCTCGCACTCGGCGTCGTGCTCTCGCTGGTCGCGGCGCCGCACATCTACGCGCAGGATCTCGCCGTGCTTGCGCTACCCTGCATCGTCGTAGCGGCCCGGCGGGGTGACGTAGCGTTGCTGATCATGATCGCCCTGAGTGCGATCAGCGCAATCGGCTTTCTCGCCGCACCGGAGATGCTGCGCCTGCTCCCCGAGACGACCCTGCTCATGGCGGCCCTCGTCCTCGATGATCTTCGCGCACCGTTCGACCGGCAGGGCCGCTACCGCGTCGCTGGTGACGCTCCTCTGCCAACGGCGGCGCTCCCGCTCCCTCTGCGGTAGACGTGTCCCGCCGCCGCGACACGGAGCACGCTTGAGGGGCCAGAGTCGCACCCGTGTTCGAGGAGATACCGCCGCACACGCGCGCCACGCCCGATCCGCAGCCGGAGTCGATCCCGGCGACCGCGGAGGCTGCGCAGGGCGGCCCGGGGCTGAAGCGACGGCTGACCTCCCTCGCGGTCGATGTCACACCACTTCGTGAGTCCCGAGAATTCCGGCTGCTCTTCATCGGTCAGGGCGTGTCGTTCGCCGGGAGCATGATCACGTACGTCGCGGTCCCGTTCCAGGTGTACCAACTCACAAGATCCTCTCTTGTGGTCGGGCTCGTCAGCCTTGCCGAGCTGGTACCGATACTGCTGATGTCCTTCGTCGGCGGCGCGCTCGCCGACGCGGTCGATCGGCGGCGCATGGTGCGCATCACGCAACTCAGTGCATGCGGCATCGTCGGCGTCCTTGTGGTCAACTCCGCGCTCCCGAGCCCGCAGCTCTGGGTGGTGTTCGTCGTTGTCGTGGTGGCGGCGGGCGTTGATGCCCTGGAACGTCCATCGCTCGACGCCCTTGTCCCCCGCATCGTGTCCCGCGACATGCTGACGGCCGCGGCGGCGCTCGAGTCGCTCCGGGGAAATCTGGGCCAGGTGCTCGGACCGCCACTCGCCGGCATTCTCATCGCGAGTGCACGACTGCCTGCCGCGTATGGGGTTGACGTCGCCACGTTTCTCGTGGCGACGGTGGCCCTGACATGCATGCGTGCCGTGCCTCCCGCGCCGGACGCAGAGGGAGTCAGTCTTCGCGCAGCGATAGGCGGAGTGCGCTATGCGGCACGGCGC
Organism: Saccharimonadales bacterium (SeqCode); assembly: GCA_035534875.1. Taxonomy (GTDB): domain Bacteria; phylum Chloroflexota; class Dormibacteria; order Aeolococcales; family Aeolococcaceae; genus Palsa-851. The sequence continues at coordinate 51,554 of DATLRB010000073.1, read as the reverse complement.
CAGGACCTGCTCGGCTCGTATCTCGTCGACATCAACGCGATGTTCTTCGGGATGCCGATCGCGCTGTTCCCGCAGATCGCGTCGGGACTGGGCGGACCCGCGGTGCTCGGACTCCTGTACACGGCTCCATCGGTCGGCTCGCTCATCGCCACGGTCACCAGCGGCTGGACGCGCTCGGTGCGACGGCATGGACGTGCGATCGCGTTTGCTGCGGCAGCGTGGGGTCTGGCGATCGTGGCGTTCGGCTTCGCCCCGTCGCTCTGGGTGGCGCTGCCGGCTCTTGCCGCTGCCGGCGCGGCCGATATGATCAGCGGGCTGTTTCGCATGACCCTGTGGAACCAGACGATTCCGGATGCGATGCGTGGACGCCTCGCCGGTATCGAGATGATCAGCTACACATCGGGGCCGGCGATGGGCAACCTCGAGGCTGGGATTGTGGGATCGCTCGCCGGAGTGCGCGCCTCAGTCGTGAGTGGCGGGATGCTCTGCGTGGTCGGAACGGCCGTGCTCAGCGCGGTGCTTCCGCAGTTCTGGAAGTATCGCGCGAATCGGTGAGCACGACGGACGGCACGACTCTGCGGTGTGGTTGGTTTCACGAGGAGTGCACTCGCCGCCCACGTGGCAACCGGTGGGATGGGCGAGACACCGGCGACGGCTCCCGTCTGCAATCGTTGCACCGTGCCCAGGAAAGCAATCGCCGCGTCCCTGGTGGCGCCGCCGTCGTGATGAGCGTCGTGTTTCGGCGCGCCCGCATCGCGCCACAACGTCCGCTCCAGGACGTCCTGATCACCGCTGGTCGCGTGGCCGAAGTCGGCGACATCGAAGCTCGAACTCAGGTCGTCGAGATGATCGATCTCGATGGCCGGATGCTGCTGCCGGGACTCTGGGATCGCCATGTGCATTTCGACCAGTGGGCGCAGATGCGTGCGCGGCTCGACCTCTCAGACGCCGACACCGCAACTTCGGTTGCGCGTCTCGTCGCCGAACACATCGCCGGTCACGAACAGCCCGTCGAAGCGCCGGTCATCGGCTACGGATTTCGCGACGCGCTCTGGCCCGATCCGCCGACTCGCGAGGTACTCGACGCCGTGTCCGGCGCAATCGCAGTGGTGCTGATCGGTGCCGACCTGCACAGCGCGTGGCTGAACAGCGCTGCGCTCAGCCGATTCGGTCACGCCGACAATCGGACCGGATTGCTGCGCGAAGAGGCGGCGATGCAGGTCATCGGCGAGGTCGGGAGGGCCGCCGACGATGTCTCGGATGCCTGGTGCCGTGCTGCGTCGCGTGCCGCGGCCGCACGAGGCGTCGTTGGCATCGTGGACATGGAGAGGCCGTGGTCTCTCGACGCCTGGCGGCGCCGGATGGCTCACGGCGATCGTTCGTTTCGCGTCGTGAGCAGCGTCTGGCCGGAGCGGCTGGACGACGCCATCGCCAGGCATCTGCACACCGGTGACGTCATCGACGCAACCGGCGGGCTGCTCTCGGTTGGACCGCTGAAGGTCATCGCCGACGGCTCCTTGAACACGCGGACCGCGTCGTGCCACGACGCGTATTCGGGGTCCGCCGGCTCGGATGACCAGTTCGGGGTCCTGCTGGTTCCGCTCGACGAGCTGTCTCGGATCATGAGCCGCGCAACCGACGCGGGTCTGGAATCCGCGGTCCACGCCATCGGCGATCGCGCCAACGCCGTGGCGCTGCAGGCGTTTGCCCGCACCGGTGCGCACGGCAGCATCGAGCACGCCCAGCTCCTGGAGGACCCCGACCTTGCCCGATTCGCGCCGCTCGGTGTCGTGGCGAGCGTCCAGCCCGAGCACGCGCTCGATGACCGAGATGTCGCCGATCGCTACTGGGCCGGACGTACTCGGCGGGCATTCCCTCTGCGGTCGCTTCTGGACGCCGGCGCCGTCCTCAGCTTCGGGTCGGACGCGCCGGTCGCGCCGCTCGATCCCTGGCTGGCGATCGGCGCGGCCGTTCGCCGAACCCGCGACGAACGCCCCCGCTGGCATCCCGAGCAGGAGATCACCGTCGCCGAGGCTCTGGCTGCATCGATGGTCCGCGGTCGTGGTGGTTCGACGCTTCGTGTCGGTGATCCCGCCGACCTCATCGTCCTGGCTGACGACCCGTTCACCGCCGAGCCACGTGCGCTCCGCACGATGCCGGTCGCCGCCACGATGGTGGATGGCGAATGGACTCACCGCACGGGCATCTGACGCGGAGCGCCCCTACCCCAGGCGTATCCCCTCCATGCCGCCGTCGACGGCGAGCATCGTCCCCGTGGTCGAGCCGGACAGCGGGCTGGCCAGGTAGGCGATCGCGAAAGCGACCTCCTCGGCGGTGACAAGGCGGCCCATGGGTTGGCGTGCTCGAAGTGCCGCCGCGGCCGCATGCGCGTCGGGCGCTTGATCGAGCAGCCGCCTCACCCACGGGGTGTCAGCGGTTCCCGGCGTGACGCCGTTGACCCGAATGCCCTGCCGGACATGGTCCGCCGCCATCGCGAGTGTCAACGACCGCACCGCGCCCTTGCTGGCCGAGTACAGGGCGCGCTCGGGGACTCCGACGTTGGCGAGCACCGAGCATGTGTTGACGATGGCGGCGTGGCTTGAGCGGAGCAGGAACGGCAGCGCCGCCCGAGTGACTCGCGCGATGCCGGTCACGTTGACGCTCAGGACGCGGTGCCACTCCTCGTCGTCGTTCTCAGTCACGTCGCCGGATGCTCCGATGCCGGCGTTGTTGATCAGAATGTCGATGGATCCGAAGGCATTGACCACGGTGTCGATGGCCGCGCGTGTGGAGCCGTCATCCGCGACGTCGCACGGAACCTCCAACGGCGCTGTGCCGCCGACGGCCGCGTAGGAGCGATCCAGGACCGCCACTCGTGCGCCCCGATCGCGCAATTGGGTTGCTGCGGCAGCACCGATGCCGCTTGCCCCGCCCGTGACCACCGCGATCAGGCCGTCGAAATCATTCATGTTCGTTGCACTCTCTTGCGTGTGTGTCGCGGGTCCTACAGCCTTGGGTCGATGTGGAGCTTTGGCCCCGGTGAGGCCGTGTCAGGTCGCCATCCGTCCAGCACGTCGCCGACTCGGTCGAGCGCCACGGTGGCCGCGACCAGAGGCCGCGGGTCGACATGGCCGGCGGCGTATCGCTCGATGGTCCCTGCGAGGCTCTGGGATGCGCCGAGGATCCCCACTCCGGTCACGTCCTTGAGCACCAGGGTGCGCGTGTCGATGAGGCTTGGCCTTCCGGCGAGTCCCACGTAGACCACCCGCTTCCCGGGCTCGACGAGGTCAAGGGCGAGGGCCGGCAGTTCCGCGGCGTTTGAGGCGTCGATGACCGCGTCCCAGGGCAGGTGCGGCAGGCGGGCGTGCTGCCAGACCCCGGCGAATCCGAGTGTGCCCGCGAACTCGAGGCTCTCCCGGGATCGGCCCATGAGGTGCACCTCCGCCCCATCGGCCCGTGCGAACTCGGCGACGAGCAGCCCGAGAGTCCCGGTACCGAGCACGAGGACGCGATCACCTGGTTCGAGTGCGGCGGCACGCACCGACCGGAGCGCGTTCCCACCAGGCTCCACCATCGCGCCGGCCGTGTCGTCGACACCGTCCGGCAGCGCCAGGAGGGCCGCGACCGGCATTGCCAGTCGCTCGGCGAGCGCGCCGGGCGCGCCACCGCGAATGCCGATCTCGACGCGATCCTCGCAGACGTTGTGCCGCCCGGACCCGCAGCGAGCGCAGTGGCCGCAGCCGATCATGGTGTCGCCGGTGACCCGGCGACCGAGCCAGATCGAGTCGACTCCGGTGCCGATCGCCGAAACCACGCCGCACCACTCGTGCCCGAGGCGCATCGGGTAGCCGGCGTGCCCCTGGTGCAGATAGGCCATCTCGCCGGTCCAGAACTCCACATCGGTTCCGCACACACCGGCTCGGTGAACGTCGACGACGGCCTGCCCCTCGCCCGCGACAGGGTCGCGAACCTCACGGACCGCGCCTTCGTGGGGTGCGGTGACGACAAACGCCTTCATCGACTTCGGGCGGTCATGGCGGCGCCGGTCTGGTCCGGCCATGCGAGCGCGCCCGCCCACTGCGGGGCGGGGACGCCGCCGACCTCGACACGGGCGGTGAACAACCGGCCGGAGTCCGGGTAACGCGCACGCTGGGCGTCGGAGAGTTGCTCTGAGGCGGTTGTGATGAGGAGCGTGTCGAGGCTGGTCCCGATGAAGGCGACGCTCGTCGTGTTCGGCGCCGCAACGTCGACCACCGCCAGGTGCTGTCCCGCCGGCGAGTAGCACCACACCTGGCCGGCACCCCAGATCGCGATCCACAGGTTTCCCAGATCGTCGGCACACATCCCGTCGGGGCTGCCAGCGAGGCGCAGAAACTCGCGGCGGCTCCCGATGGCACCCGTGCGCCAGTTGTACGCACGGCTCCAGACGATTCTGGAAAGGGTGTCGATGCTGTACAGCCGGTCGCCCTCAGGCGAGAAGGCGAGGCCGTTCGACATGCCCAGGTCGTCATCGATCACGTCGATCTGACCCCTCCCATCTATTCGCAGGAGGACCTCGTCGTACGCGCGGTCGTCGAGTGCCAGGCTGCCGACCAGAAACCGCCCGGCCGGATCGCACGCGCCGTCGTTCAACCTGCTCGCCCTGCCATCAGCGATGAGCTCCGGGCCGAGGCCGACAGCGCCCTCCGGTGAGACCTGGTACAGCCGGCGGGCTCCCGCCACGAGGAGCTCTCCGTCTCGGGCACATGCCACCGCACCCACCGTTCCGGGGAGTCGAAGGACGCTGTCCTGTGTCACGCGCTCCGCGTCGATGGTTCCGGTGTGCACAGCGCCGGCGTTGATGTCGACCCAGAGCACGCGATGGCGCTGGCCGTCCCAGACCGGTCCCTCGCCGAGACCGTAGCGTTGCTCGCTGGCAGGACGTGCGCGAAACCGTTTCACGAGGTGACGGCGAAGCGGCCGCAACGCACTGCCATCAGGGCTCGACAATATAGGGCCTGGTCATCGAGCCCCGTTCGGGTCAACGGCAAGGGGGTCAACGTGGCGGAGCAGCGCAGCGGGCAGTGGTACGCGGGCACCGATCGCAACGCCTACATCCATCGGGCGTGGATGCGGCGTGGCCTGCCCGCGCACGCGTTCGACGGCCGCCCTCACATCGCCATCGCCAACACCGCCTCGGACCTCACCCCCTGCAACGCGCACCTGAATGAGGTCGCCGAGAGCGTCAAACAGGGCGTCTTCGAGGCGGGCGGCATCCCGCTGAACTTGCCGGTGGTCTCGCTCGGTGAGACGCTGGTCCGGCCCACGGCGATGCTCTGGCGAAACATGGCCGCCATGGCCACCGAGGAGATGCTGCGTGCCAACCCGATCGACGGGGTGGTCCTCCTCGGTGGGTGCGACAAGACCATCCCGGCGCTGCTCATGGCCTCGGCGTCCGTCGACCTTCCCGCCGTCGTGGTTCCCGGGGGGCCGATGCTCACCGGCACGTTCCGCGGCCAGGCGCTCGGCTGCGGCACCGACGTCTGGCGCCTGTCGGAGGAGGTTCGGGCGGGGACCCTCTCCCAAGCCCAGTTCATCAGGTCGGAGTCGTCGATGATCCGGAGCCGCGGCCACTGCAACACCATGGGCACCGCGTCGACCATGGGATTGCTCGCGGAGTCGCTCGGGATGGTCCTGCCCGGCCTGGCGGGGACCCCGGCCGCCGACAGCCGTCTCCTCGAGGGCGCGCACGATACCGGCCGTCTTGCCGTGGAGATGGTCGCGGCGCAGAGAACGCCGTCGAGCCTTCTCACACGCGGTTCGTTCCTCAATGCCATCGTCACCCTGGCGGCGATCGGCGGCTCGACCAATGCGGTCGTCCATCTGCTCGCCATCGCCGGCCGGCTCGGTGTCGAACTCACACAGGACGACTTCGACGTCACCGGTTCACAGGTTCCGCTGCTTGTCGACCTGCAGCCCGCCGGTCGCTTCCTGATGGAGGACTTCTTCCGCGCCGGCGGGCTCCAGGCCGTGTTGCGCGAAGTCCAGGACCTCCTCGACCCGACCGCTCGCACGGTCACGGGCAGACCGCTCGTCGATCACCTGGGCGAGGTGCGGATCTGGGACACCGAGGTCATCCACCCGCGAGCCCAGCCGATTCAACCGCACGCCGGCATCGCGATCCTGTACGGCAATCTGGCTCCAGGGGGCGCCGTGATCAAGCCGGCTGCGGCATCCGCACACCTGCTGCAACATCGCGGACGCGCGCTGGTGTTCGACTCGATCGAGGACATGCATGCGCGCATCGACGACGCGGACCTGGACGTCGACGCGGACTCAGTCCTGATCATGCGCGGCTGCGGCCCGAAGGGGTATCCGGGGATGCCCGAGGTGGCGAACATGCCGCTGCCGGCCAGACTCCTGCAGCAAGGCGTGCGCGATATGGTTCGCATCTGTGACGGCAGGATGAGCGGGACCGCGTACGGCACGGTGGTGCTCCACGTCTGTCCGGAGTCGGCCGCCGGGGGTCCGCTCGGGCTGGTGCGAACCGGCGACATGGTGATCCTCGACGTCGATGCCCGGCGTCTCGATATCGACATCTCCGCAGAGGAACTGGCGGCACGCGCCGCCGACAGCGCAACCGTCAGCGCCTACGCGAACCCGCTCCGCGGCTGGGAGCGGCTCTACGTGCAGACCGTCCAGCAGGCCAACACCGGAGCGGATCTCGACTTCCTGCTGGGATCGACCGGCAGCACCGTCTCCCGCGAATCCCACTAACACAGGAAGCGAGCACATGCCCATACCGATCGCCGACGGCCGTCCAATTCGCTGGGGAATCCTCGGCGCGGGCGGCATCGCCAACACCGTCAGCAACGACATCAACCTGACCAGGGGCAACGTCGTCACCGCCGTTGCCGCCCGTGACGCAGACCGCGCCGCGCGGTTCGCCGCGCGCCACGGGGCAGCCCGTAGTTATGCGGACTACACCTCGCTCGTCGACGACGACGAGGTCGACGTCGTGTACGTCTCGACCACGCATCCGCACCACCGTGCGCACGCCCTCATGGCGATCGAAGCCGGCAAGGCGGTGCTCATCGAGAAGCCCGTCTGCCTCAACGCCGCAGACGCCCGAGAGGTGTTTGCTGCCGCGACACAGGCCGGCGTCTTCGCCATGGAGGCGATGTGGACTCGCACCAACCCGCTGATCCGCAAGGCACAGCGCCTGATCGCCGACGGAGCGATCGGCGAGGTGCGCGGGGTGCGCAACGAGTTCGGGCTCGGCCTCCCGTTCGACCCGACGCATCGCCTCTACGAGCTGGCCAACGGGGGCGGCGCGCTGCTCGACCTCGGGGTGTACCCGGTCACGTTCGCGTATCTCTTCATGGGACCCCCGGACGAGGTCCACACCGTGGGGACGCTCTCTCCAACCGGATCCGATGAGACGGTGGCGATGCAGTGGATGTACGGCGGTCACCCGGGGGCGCAGCTCTGGACCTCGGCGCCAATCCACGCACCCAACGAAGCGGCCATCCTTGGCAGCAAGGGCTGGATCTCGTTCCTCCCCGAGGCATATCGCCCCACCGGCCTCATCTTGCACAACGCTGCGGGCGAGGAGCGTACCGACGACCCCCTGGCCGGACAGGGGAACGGCTACGGACCGGAGATCGAGGAGGTCGAGCGCTGCCTTCGCGCCGGACTCATGCAGAGCCCGCTCATCCAGCATGCCGATACGATCGCCATACTGGAAATCCTTGACGACGCTCGAGCCGCGGTCGGCGTCGTGTATCCAGGTGAGCGGTGAGCGACGCCGGAGCGCATCTCGCCTGACAGCAACATGAGGGGACGGCGATGACACCAGTACGGTTTGGCCTCGTCGGCTACGGTTTTGGCGGCCGGTATTTCCACGCACCACTGATCACGTCAGCTCCTGAGTGCGACCTGATCGGGGTGATGACGTCGTCGCCGGAGCGTCAGGCGCTGGTTGCTCGCGAGATCCCGGGCACGCCGACCTTCGCCTCGTTGAGCGCTCTCGTCGACGCGGGGGTCGAGGCGGTGGCCATCTCCACCCCCGCCGACACGCATTCCAGCCTGACCGAACAGGCCATTGCCTTGGGACTGGCGGTCGTCTGCGACAAGCCGTTCGCGCTCGATCCCGAAGCCGCCCGGCAGACGGTCGCCCTGGCCGATGCACGTGGTTCGATACTGAGCCCGTACCAGAACCGGCGCTGGGATTCGGATTTCCGCACCGTCCGAAAACTGGCCGCCGACGGGACGCTCGGGACCATGACCCGCTTCGAGTCGCGGTTCGAGCGCTTCGCGCCCCAACGGGGGCCCGGGAAGTCCGGTGGCGGCACCCTGCTCGACTTCGGGAGCCATCTCGTCGACCAGGCTCTGGTCCTGCTCGGACCGGCCGTGAGCGTCTACGCGGAACTGCGCATCCGCGAGTCGGGTCTCGACGATGATGTGTTTATCGCGCTGACGCACGTGGGCGGCGCCCGGTCCCACCTGTGGGGAAGCTGGAGCCAGTCGGCGCCGGGCCCCCGATACCGGGTCACCGGTGCCGAAGCGACCTACGTGCTCGGTCCCGCGGACACGCAGGAGAACGCGCTGCTTGCCGGCGAAACGCCGGCGTCGCTAGCGGATCACTGGGGCGTCGAGTCCCCGGACAGCTACGGCACGCTGCACACCGGGACCGCGTCCACGCCGTACGCCACCGAGCGCGGGCGCTGGGATCTGTTCTATTCGACGTTCGCCGGGGCCGTGCGCGGTGACAATGCACCGCCCGTCGATCCTCATGACGCCGTCGCGACCGCGACGGTGCTGGAGGCAGCCAGATCGAGCGCCCTGAACGGCGTGGTGGTTGCGGTGGCCGGGTCATGAGCGAAGCCCCGGCCGAGCTGCTTGCGACGCTGCTTGCGGAAGAGGAGCGTCTGGTGTTCTCCCACTTCGACCACGACACCGCGTGGGAGCTCGGGTCGCACCTGCGCGCCGCCGCGCTGGAGCTGCGCCTGCCGGTGGCGATCTCCATCCGGCGCAACGGTCAGTGCCTGTTCCACGCCGCGCTGCCGGGCTCATCGGCTGACAACGATGCGTGGCTGCTCCGCAAGGCAGCCGTGGTTGAACGCTACGGGCACTCCTCATATTTCGTGGGCTGCAAATTTCGCGCCGACGGACTTGACTTCGACAGGGACTCCCGCCTCGATGTTGCGAAGTTCGCCGCCCACGGCGGAGCATTCCCGATCCTCGTCGAGTCGAGCGGCTGCGTCGGCACCGTCGCGGTGTCCGGACTGCCACAGGTTGAGGATCACCGCTTCGTCGTGACCCACCTCGAGCAGTTCCTGTTCGACGGCAAACAGACCCCGGCGTGGGACCCTGGCTTCCCCACCGGTTGGCGCGAGCGCGCAGAATCCCGAAACGTGCCGGATAAGGGGTCAACACCAGACGGGTGAGAGCCGGTACTGGTCAAGGATCGCTCGCCGGAAACGCTGCCTGCCGCGTCGCACGATCGTCAGGGCGGCGGCTCCACGACGGCAACTCCGTCAGCGACATGGAGGCGCCAACCCTGCTCATGCACCGCGCGGTGGTGCGGCCGGCACAGGGAGACCAGGTTCGCGAGGGTCGTGCTCCCGCAGGGGAGGATCAGCCGGAACAGTCGAGCCCAAGCGAGAGCTGCCAGCCGGGATCGAGGGTCAGGTTCTCCTCGCGCGAGAACCAGCCCACCTGCACCTCCAGGTTCACCTGGGCAGTTCCGGTTAAGCCGGAACCATTGGCCAGGCTGCACGGGTCCGTCATCCAGATCACCCTGATGAAGCGGTACTGGCCTGGCTGGATGGTCTGCCCGGTAGTGAAGTGCATGCTCTGAAAGTTGGGCGCCGCGCCGGTGTAGTTGGAGTACGTGGACACGCCGACCTTGACGTCGGTGACGTTGGCCATGCCGACCAAGCCGGTGGGGCTGTCCGTGGAAGAGGCCATGCCCAGGACGGTCTGAGCCGAGCTGCTTGGGTTCTCCACCTCGACCACGAACCCCTGCCACTGCGCGCGGCGAGCAGGAACCGTCGTTGCGGCTGCGCCGAGCGTCGACGAATAGACCGCCCGAGCCTGGTCCTGCGGGTACCACCACGCTGAGGAACCGCCGATAGAGAGGCTCGGCGTTGCGATGTACAGCCCGAGCAACGTCGTCAGGACGCACCCTAGGGCCAGGCCAGCCGCGATCGCGCCCCAGCCCCGCCAGCCGTACCGGTGCCGAAGGGGCGACCTCGAACGGGCGATCTCGGGCGCCTCTTCGTCGAGCCTCTCAGTGGTTTTCGCTTCAGCGGCCAGTTTCGCGGGGGAGCCGAGCCGGCGCAGCACCGCCGCCACCGTCTCCTCTGCGCTGCCCCGGGGCAGGGCCTCGTCGAGGTGGGCGCTGATTTGCTCCATCAGCTCGGTAGCCTGCGGTGCCGGCAAGACTCGCAGCTCTCTCTCGAGCTCACTGAGGTAGGCTCGTACGCGGTCGTCTCTTTCCATGACGCTGCTCATCTGTCGTCACTCACGACGGCGAAAGCCGGGCTGCGCAATACCTCGGAAACGGTCGCTGAGAACCGGGGCCACTCCGCCCGGAACGCGGCGAGGTGCCTCCGACCCGCCGCGGTGATCGCGTAGTAGCGGCGAGGCCGCTCTCTCAACTCGTCCCGCCATTCGCTGGTCACCAACCCCGCGTCGCGCATCCGGTTGAGTAGGGGGTAGACGGTCCCATCGCTCGTCAGCAGGCTGTCTGCGGACGCCAGGTCACGCACCAGCTCCAGTCCGAACCGGGTGCGCTCCTCCAGGAGAGCGAGGACGCACGGACCGAGCACCCCACGGCGCAACTCGGTCAGGTCGCGGTCCTCGGTCATGTCTGACATGATATCTTGCGAGGCACGCATTCGTAAAAGCGAGCGCCGAGCTCGTCCGTGATTTGGCCCCTTCGAAGCTCGCAAACGAAGGAGCTATCTCGGCGGCAGGTCGTGGCTGCGGCTCCCGGCTGTGCCCGGCCTCTGACCGTCTTGAGCAACGGCTACCTGCTCAAGCGTCATCCACCAAAACTAGCGAGCCGTCGCTGATCTCATGTGGCCCCTGGGAAGGGGTTGTACTAACAATGGACGAGGTTGGCCGTAACTGTTGGAAACCACGCCCTCCGTTGGTCTACGCGCCCTACCTCTGTCGTGTTGGTTGTTGGTGGGCGATCCTGGAGGGACCCCCCGGAGTCGATGTAAGGCGCAAGTGGCCACCGGGCCAGACGAGCCTAGTCGACGCACGTTCATCGTGCTGTCTGCCAGTGGTCTCTCGACGAGGGCGTCTAGCAGCTTGTCCTGAGCTCCGGGTGCACCGAGAAGCGTCTTACCTGCGTCTACTCGGCGCGCTTGGCGCTGCCATAGGGGGTCGCGGATCAGCCCGGCAACAGCTCCCAGCGGGCTCTCCTCGGCGACCAACTAGCGCGGCCTGGGCACCACCTGGGGGGTGAGTTGCTCGATGTCGTAACGGGCCCGCAGCTGCCCGATCGCCTCGTCCAAGGGGCCGGTAGCTCTGACCACCAGTTCCGCAAGCTCCTTTTGGTAATGCTCGTGACCGGGCGGCGCAACGAGGAAGATCATCCGAGCCAGGCCAGGGCCCGGGTTGGCGAAAGCGTGCGGGCAGCCGTGCGGGACGAACATGAAACTGCCCGGGCGGCCCCGAGCCACCTTGGCCCCGCTGTGAGACTCCCAGTGCTGCCAGTCGGTGGGCGTCCGAACCCGCGGCTCGAAAGCGAGCAAGTCGAGCTCGCCCTCCAGGACGTAAAACATCTCCTCGGCGTTGTGATGCAGGTGCGCCCCGACGTCGAAACCTGGCCCGATGTCGACCACTTCGAACACGGAGAAGCACTCGGACTGCCTGTCGCCCACTTTGAGCTTCATGGCAGGGGAGATCCGATCGCCCTCCCCAGGCATCCGCACGAAACCGTCAGCCACGCGTCCAATGGTACTTACCGAACCGGGGCAGCGCCGGCGACCTCGGTCGCGATCTGGCCGAAGCAGATCCCACTCGGCGGGCTTGGAAAGGGGATGCTTTAACGATGGACGAGGTTGCCAGGGGCCGTCGTCCCGCGACGCCCCAGCGGAGTAGGTGGAGCTGGGCGGGGCGCCTAAGGGTGGCCTGCGTGCGGTGCAGGCTGGTTGGGCGCCGCGAGCAACTGCCCGGTCCAATCGGGCCCGTCGCTCATCGCCGCCTCCATCCCGTGCCATTCGGCGGCCGCGATGAATAGCGTCGTACCGTCCTCGCCTCCGAGCATGCAGGCAAAGCACCCTCGATCAACGGCGACCGTGTTGAGCACGTCGCCGCCCTCCCGCACCCGCACACAGCGCTGACCGGGAACGCTCGCAACCCACACAGCTCCGTCTGCGTCCGCGCAGATGCCGTCGGGCGCGTGCTCGAGGTCGGCCCAGACGCGGCGGTCTGAGAGGGTCCCGTCGTCCGCCACCTCGAACGCGACGAGCTGCTCGGCGCGCGAATCAGCGACGACGAGCGTGCGGCCATCGTCGACCAGCGCCATACCGTTGGGCCAGGGCAGGCCGTCGGCGACTTTGCGCATGCCCCCGTCCGGCTGCACACGGATAACTCCCGGTCCACCGTTCACATACGCGTTCCCGGTTGCGTCGATCACGATCTCATTGAACGGCGGGCTGCCGAAGGCGGTGAGATCCGCCACGATGTCCAGCGTTCCGTCCGGCTCCTGACGCAGCAGCCTACCTCCTGGCCCGTCGACGACGAGCATTCGCCCGTCGGGAAGCCAGTCAATGCTCAGCGGAATGGTATGCGGTGCGAGACGAGCCATCACTTCGCGCTCGCCCTCGATGCTCAGAGCCAGTACCTCGCCGGCACCCCAGTTGCACAGCCAGATACGTCCGTCGCGCCACCGCGTCGACTCCGGAAAGCCCAAGCCGTCAACCACGACGCGTGTCTCGTTCATTCCGTCATCGTCGCTCACTGAGCACCCGCTCATGGCCACCCGACTCCTGACGCCGGTGCCGGGGCGATGAGCACCTGTCCGGTGCGTGCCGCAAGGACGTTGTCCAGTTGATCGGTGCCGCGCCATTCCGTCGCGACGAGGAACAGCGTCCGACGGTCGGGGCCGCCAAGCGCGCAGCCCAATATCGAGCGGTCGTGTTCAACCCGGTTCAGCTCCTCACCCCCTTCCCGGACGCGGGCGACGGCCCCACCGGGCGAATCGTCGCGGCCAGTAGAGAGCCGGGTGTCCCCCGTCCCGGTCCAGATCGCCCCCTCTGTGTCCATGCAAATGGCATCCGGGCCCAAGCCTTCGGCCCACACGCGGCGGTTGGACAGGCTCCCGGCAGCGTCGATGTCGAAGGCCGTGAGTCGACCGGCGAAGGACTCGCCGATGATCAGCGTCGAGTTGTCGGGTGTGACGACCATGCCGTTGGGAAACTTGAGACCCGCAGCCACCTGGCGCGAGCTGCCGTCCGGGGTCACCAAGACGATGATCCCCGCGTTAGGAGGCTTGCCGGCAAGGTAGTCGAAGGCGATGCTAGTGACGTACACGTTGCCACGGCCATCGACAACGATGTCGTTCCAACCGCGTTCACTGATGTCGGTGAGATCTGCGTACGGGGCCGACGAGCCGTCGGGTCCAACACACAGGAGCTCCGCGCCAGTAACCAACAGGCGTCCGTCAGGGAGCCAGTCGATCGTCCAACCGAGGCCCTCCGGGCCATGGCCCATGACCTCGCTGTTGCCGTCGAGATCCACCGCCCGGATCTCGCCCGCACCCCAGTGGGCGAACCACAGCCGGCCGTCGTGCCAGCGAGGTGACTCGACCATGGCGAGCCCGTCCAAGAGCACCTTCGGCTCAACCGGAGAAGCGGACACTGTCATCGCCGTTTCCTCCCGCGCTCGTGACAGTAGACCAGTGTCGCAGGCGGCTCATCGATGGACGCAACCAGCGTGTCTGCCTGCGGGCCGACCTCCGGGCACCGGGGGGGAGGAGCACCCATCGTCGGACACCAAGGACGATCTGAGCTGGCCACTACGTAAGGGGTTGTATTAACCATGGACGAGGTTGTCGAGTTCGGTTGGGCCGCCGTCCGACCAGTGGATGATGTGGTGGCCATCGGTCCACGCGGGCGGGCGATCGCACCCCGGGAAGCGGCAGCCATGGTCGCGGAGGCGCAGCGCGCTGCGGATATGTGCGGGGACAATGCGCGTGGCCCGTCCGACTGAGAGAGGCAGCGCACGCGTGCTCATGGCCGTCCAAGCCGAACCATCAGCTGGCGACGCGACCGTGACCACCGTCCGCACCGCGTCGCAGGCGATGCGGCGCGCGGTTTCCGGATGGATCCGACCCGCGCCGCTCAACTCGGCTGGCTGTGCACCGGCGCCAGAGCGCAGCGTGTCCGCGCTCACCGTGACCGTGAGATGCGGCCGCTGCCCGTGCACATCGCGGTGGACACCGCAGCGCAGCTGCGTGGCGGCAAGATCGACCAGCGCGTCGGCACGGCGCTGCGAGCCCGACCGCGTTTCTCCACGACTCATGCCGTGACTGAGCGCATCGATCGCGGTCTTGACCAGGGCGCCGCCTTCGGCATCGAGCTCACCACGCAAAACGAACACGCCACCATACGTCTGCTCGCACTCGAACCAGCGGCGCTCATGGGCGTGGTTGTCATCGGCGAGCACGCCGTCGGGGTCGAGCCGCAGCCGGACGGCTTGGGTAAGGGTACGCATGGCACCAGGCTCGAGCGTCTCCGCCGCTCCCACCAGGATGCTCTCGAGCGGCGCCACCTGCTCCACGCCGACGTCCTCGGCGAGGTGGGCGATCATGGTCACGTTGGTGAACGAGGCCCGACCGGCACGGGCGCTGTCGAGCGTTGCCGGCAACTCGCCAAGCGTCCGCGCCAGGTGCACGCGGTAGGCGGCCTCCTTCACCGTCATGCCGCAGTGAGATCGCAGCCAGGAAACCGTGCTCACCCCGCCATCGGCCAGCGCCCCGCCATCGCTGTGAAAGCGGTGCAAGCGGCTGACGAACTCTGCTTCGAGCCGATCGATCGCCCGCCGGATGTCGATCAGGTCCGCGGCCAGGGCGTGTGTCGAGAAATCGTCGATGGACTCGTCCACGAGTGCATCGACAGCCTCATTCACACGGTCTCGCGCATCAGATATCGCGAACGCTTCCACTGACACATTGTACCAAACACCTGTTCGAACAGCACGGACAATATTGTCCCGGGAAGGTTAGCGACATTTCCGACAATAACCTTCGCCGCGCGGCGCCGGGTCGTGTCCGGGCGGGAATCCACTCAGCAGCGCCATGACTTCGAGGACAGCGGCCAGCCCTGGGAACGCCCTGCGCCCGCCTCCACCCTGCCACAACGACGTGAGACAGGTGGCCCAATCTCCCGAGACGTGACGATATGGTGGGCGCAATAGGGATCGAACCTATGACCTCTGCGATGTCAACGCAGCGCTCGTACCAACTGAGCTATGCGCCCCTGGCTCGCCATCGGCAAGCGTCAGCGCGGTCGATGATACCAGTGCCTCCGCCCCGCCCCCCGGGACGGGGCCCCTCAGACCCAGGCGACGGGTTGGGTCTTCCTGCCGGTTGCGTGCTGGGCGGCCTGGAGGTCATCGATGGTCACCTCGACCCGCAGCACTCCTTCGCAGCTGTGGCAGATGAGGTTGAACGACTCGGGTCGGACGATCTGGCGGGCAATTGCCTGCCGATGTCCGCAGCACTCACACGTGACGACAGCTCGCATCACTCCTCCGCCGGGCCGGCCAATCCGGTCCGCAAGGCCCCGGAGCTTCCCACCGCGCTTGGGCCGGGCCGCCCAATCCACGGGTCCGCGACACCGTCGTTGCAGGTTTGCGATCAGGGCTGGTCGAGAGCCGCAACAGCCGGCGCGGCGTCCGGCTCGAGCACGTGGAGACGCTGCCACCCGAACCACCGGACCGCGGCGGCGATCACGATGAGGATCGCCCCAAGTGCGGCGACCACGCGCGCCACGCCGATCAGGTCGGACACCACACCCGCGAGCAGCAGCGGGATGGCGACTGCAGCGTTGATGACCGTGAAGATGCCGCCGAAGATGCGTCCGCGGCTCTCGGTGTCGGTGCGCTCCTGGAGCACCGTGAAACCCGGGATGAGCATCGCACCCAATGCGCAACCGAAGAGCACGGCAACCACGACAGCCAGCGGGACCATCAAGCCTGAGAGCCCGTGGGTGCGAAACACATCCGGAACGATGCCCATGATCAGCAGCGACAGGCCCGCCGTGCTGATCGCAGCGACGAGTGTCTTGGCCCGCGGGAAATTCGGGTGCTGACCGAGCAGCGCGGCGGTGGCGATGAGTCCGAACATGGCCGGCACGAGGACGATGTAGGTCTGGTCGTCGGACCGGTTGAGCACCTCCACGAGGTAGACGGGTCCCAGAGCGAAGATCGTGAAGACCACGACGATGGCGAGTGCGAGCTGGTACAGACCGAGACGCAGCGGCGGACTGCGGCGAAGAATGTCGATGCCGTCGCGCAACTCGCGGAGGATGTTCTGCGAGGGTCCACTGTTCACCTTTTCGGCGCGCAGGCTGACGCTCACCTTCCAGACCGACACTGCTGCGAGACCGAACAACCCCGTGGCGATGTAGAAGGGCGCCTGGTTGCCGAACAAGCCGATGGCGATGGTCGCCGCCGGGACGCCGAGCACCAGCGTCAGGATCACCGTGGTCATGAACAGCGACGTCGCCTCGGTGATCTGCTGCCGGTGCACCAACGACGGAATGCTCGCGGCCTCTGCGGGCGCGAAGATCTGCCCGGCCGAGCTGAACAGCAGCGTGATGACGATCAGCGGCCACGCCTGACCCCGCAGGACCGGGATGAGCTGCGCCAGCGGGATCAGCAGGATCAGCGCGCCGCGGACGACATTGGTGCCCACCATGAGCATGCGTTTGTCGTGCCGGTCCGCGTACACACCCGCCGGAGCGCTGAGCAGGACGCTTGGCAGTGTGTACGCGATCATCAGCACCGACTGCAACGACGCGCGCCTGGTGAGCGTGTACATGAAGACGAGCAGCGTGAACATGAGGAACTTGTCAGCCAGCTGCGAGGCGAGCTGAGCGCCCCAGAGGTAGCGGAAGTCGCGACGCCGGAGCACCGCGGCGAAGCCCTGGCGTTGCTCCGGCGCAGCGGCAATCGCGGGGCGCGCAGCATGAAGCGGCGCGACCGCGCCGTCGTCATCGGGCTCGGTCGCGGCGCTGGTGATGGGCTGCCTCATCGGGTGACCAACCTCACCTCAGCGACTGCGCGGGCGAGGAGTTCCCACTCATCGAGGCGAAGCGTACCCGGCCGGCGCCCCGGATCGATGCCTGCATCAGCCAGCGCAGTGCCGGCGCCGGCCAGGTCGCCGCCTAACGCCCGGGACACGCCGTTGCGCAGGGTCTTGCGCCGCGACTGAAAGAGCGGCTTGGCAAGCGCGAGCATCGATGCGCGGATCGCCGGGTCCGCCTTCGGGGACGGCACGATCCTGATGATCGACGAGTGCACCGCGGGCGGCGGATCGAACGCGCTCGGCGGGACGTCGCGGATCCGCTCGACATCGGCGAGCGAGCGGATCGCGACAGTCGCAAGGCTCCAGTCCCCGGGACCCGCTGCGAGCCTCGCCGCGACCTCGCGCTGGACGAGCACGACCGCACGCTCGGGCGGCTCGCCGGCCTCGACGAGGCGCATCAGCACGAGCCCGGTCAGCTGGTACGGGATGTTGCCCGTGGCGAGCCATCCACGGGTGAAGCCCAGCGCGGCAGGATCGACGACTCGCGCATCCGCTTCGAGCACGGTGACGTTGGCATTCCCACGCTGGGTGATCTCCGTTCCCGCCACGCAGGCGGGGTCGATGTCGATCGCCACCACCCGGCGCGCCCGAGCCGCCAGCGCGCCTGTGAGGGTCCCGAGCCCGCACCCGATTTCGAGCACCTCGCTCGCCGGGCCGGGCCCGAGCGCGTCGACGATGGCGTCGAGCACGTCGCGATCGACGAGGAAGTGCTGGCCGAGGCTGGTGTCGCGACGGAGGCCGACGCGCCGCGCGACCGCGGTGAGCGTCCTGGGATCGGTGAGATCGAGGGACTGCCGAGTGCGCCGGCCGCGCGCGTCCTCAGGCACGCGCGCCTGCGGTCCGGTGCGTCGTGATGCCGAGCACGCGATGGGCGGTACGGGTGGTGGCGGCGCGCACCTCCGGCACCGACACCCCGCGCAGGCGCGCCACGGCCGCGGCGGTGATCGCCACGCGTTCTGGAAGGTTCGGCCGGCCGCGTTGCGGTACCGGGCTGAGAAAGGGCGAGTCGGTCTCGACCACGAAGCCGTCGTCCGCGACGGTGCGTGCGGCGTCCTGGATATCTTCGGAGCGTGGGAAGGTGACGATGCCCGAGAACGACGCGATGAAACCGCCGACGGCGCAACGCCGGGCGAACGCGGCGTCGCCGCTGAAGCAGTGCATGATCCCTCGGCTCCCGGGCACCGCATCGACAGCCGAAAGCACCTCGTCGTGCGCGTCGCGGTCGTGGATGAGGACCGGCTTGCCGGCGTCTCGAGCGAGTTCGAGCATCGCTCGAAACGAACGCTGCTGGACGTCGAGTGGCACCTCGTGATACCCGGGGCGGAAGAACAGATCGAGCCCGACCTCCCCCACCGCGACCGCCTTGGGATGACGCAGCAACTCGGCGAGCGCGCCGAGCTGGCGGGGATCGGGTGGCACGGGCTCGTGCGGATGCCATCCACACGTGAAATACACGCCGGGATGCTCCTCGGCGATCTGCCGGTTGCGGTCCGAGTCGTCGAGGTTCAGGCCGACGGAGATGATCTCGTCTACTCCCACGGCGGAGGCGCCTTCAAGGGCTGCGTCGAGCAACCCGCGTTCCTCGAGCAGGACCAGGTGGCAGTGCGTGTCGACGAGTGGCGGCAGCCCCTCGCTCACGGTGGCGCCCCGACCACCACCGTGCATTCGCCCCGCGGCGGCCGCGCGGTGAATTCCTCCACGAGCGTTGCCGCGGTTCCGCGATGCAGGGTCTCGTGCATTTTGGTCAGCTCCCGGGCGACCACGACGGGACGCTCACCGAGGACGGGCGCCGCGAGCCGGAGCGTCTTGGTGATCCGCATGGGCGACTCGAAGAACGCGATGGTGCGATCCCCGCGCATCGCGTCCTCGAGGACACGGACGAGCTTGCCCGCGGTGCGCGGGAGGAAGCCGAGAAAGCAGAAGGCGCTGGCGGGGAATCCACTCGATGCGAGCGCCGCGGTGAGCGCGGACGCGCCGGGGATCGGTGTCACTCGATAGCCGGCGTCGAGGGCGGCGCGCACCAGGATGGCTCCGGGGTCGCTGAGCACCGGCGTGCCGGCATCCGTGCACAGCGCGAGCGTCTCGCCACGCGCGAGCCGCTCGATGAGCTGGGGCACGCGCCGGCGCTCGTCGAACGCCGGCAGCGAGAGCACCGACTTGTGCACTCCGTGCGCCGTCAGCAGCGCTTTGGTGCGCCGCGAGTCCTCGGCGATCACGGCGTCGCATTCGCGGAGCACGCGTAGCGCGCGAAGCGTGATGTCCTCGAGGTTGCCGATCGGTGTTGCGACGACGGCAAGCGTCCCGGTCAGATCGCTCATCGACCCCAATCCCGCGGGTAGCGGAACTCCCGGTCGATGGTGCGGTTGCTCAACTTCGCGATCACCGGCGGCCGGCGCTTGTACTGGCTTCCGCGCATGCGCGCGACGATGCCGTCGACATCGACGGCGTCGAATCCCAGCGCGATGACCTCGGCTCTGCTGCGCCGCTCGTCGACGAGCCGGTGCAGCACCTGGTCGACCACCGCGTAGCGCATCCCCAGCTCGTCCTCATCGGACTGCCCGGCCCAGAGGTCGGCACTCGGCGCCTTGGTGAGGACGCTCTGCGGCAGCCCGAGCGCGCGAGCGAGCGCGTACACCTGGGTCTTGTAGAGGTCGCCGATCGGATTCAGCGCACTCGCCATGTCGCCAAACAGCGTCCCGTATCCGAGCAGCAGCTCGGTCTTGTTCGAGGTGCCGAGCACGAGCGCGCGTTCAGCCATCGAATGGTCGTACAGAATCGACATGCGCTCACGGGCCATCTTGTTGCCCCTGCGGGTCCGGTCCGCATCCGGGAAGCGATCGAAATACGCATCCACCTGCGGCGTGATGTCGACGATCTCGGCACCGACGCCGAGGCTCTCGCACACCGCGAGAGCGTCGATCCGCGATTGCGGATCGCTGCTCCGATAGGGCATGAACACGGCGACCACGTTGTCCGTCCCCAGCGATGACACCGCGAGCGCGGTCACCAGCGAGGAATCGACGCCTCCGGAGAGCCCGACGATGACGCGCTCGAACCCCACCTTGCGTACTCCGTCGGCGATGAAGCCGCGGAGCAGCTCGATGACGAAAGGGGCGTCAACCGCGAGCGTGTCGGCGTCGGAGTCGATCGGTCTCGGCGTCGTTGACATCGTTTCGTTCGTCGCGGAGCAGCGGATAGGCGACGCGGGCCCGCCGGATCGCGCTGCGCT
The DNA here is from genome assembly GCA_035534875.1 of Saccharimonadales bacterium (SeqCode). GTDB lineage: Bacteria > Chloroflexota > Dormibacteria > Aeolococcales > Aeolococcaceae > Palsa-851. The sequence continues at coordinate 31,014 of DATLRB010000073.1, read as the reverse complement.
CGAGGCGGTGCAGGAGCATTGATTCATGGGCTCCGCGAATCTCGGCGACCACCGTGCCCACCGGGTCGACCACCCGTGAGCCACCCCAGAAGCCGACGCCGTCCTCGAATCCGGACCTGTTGCAGTACAGCACGTACGTGGTGAAGAGCTGTGCGTACGTCCGGGTCATCACGTCGTAGCTGCTCGCGGTGCCCACCGCCTCTCCCTGCAGCTGGCCGCGCCCGGGAGACGCCGAGGGGCAGATGATCAGATCCACGCCCTGCCGCGCCAGCAGTGCCGCGGCCGAGGGGTGCCAGAGGTCCTCACAGATGAGAATGCCGGCGCGCCAGCGATGGCCCGCCCCGCCGATCGGCACCGCAAAGGCTCGGAATCGATCGCCGGCCGCGACGTAGCGCTGCTCATCGAACAGGCCGTATGTCGGCAGATACACCTTGCGATGCACGTGGAGCACGTCGCCGCCGCTGATGTAGAGCGCCGCGTTGTAGAAGCGATGCTCGTCGCTCTCCAGAATCAGTCCCGCGACGATGTCGATGCCGCCCTCGCGTGACGCATCCCGAAGCGCGCCGACCTCGGGCGAGCCGATCGTCAGGGCGATCTCGGGGACCTGGTCCTTGAGGAAGTAGCCGGTGATCGAGAGTTCGGGAAACACGACGAGGCCCGCTCCGGCGGCGGCTGCGCTCGCGATGGTCGTCAGGTGCGCGCCGACGTTTGCACCGACGTCCCCGAGCCGCGGGTAGAACTGCGCGAGCGCGACCATCACCGACCCGGCCGGGTCGGTCACCCCCTCGGGCGCGGGCGAGGGGGCATCGACTCGCCCGTCAGGCACGCCGGCGACGGTGGGAATCACGCCGGTTCGAGATCGTTCGAGGACCATTCGCCTGATTCTCCCACGGTCTCGGGCAATGTTCCCGAGTTCACGAACCCGTCGACCATGGCAGGGACCCGGTCGAGTGCGGTGACCGCCATCGGTGCCGGAGGCAGCGCGCGGAGGAACCCGAGCCCGTACTGACGGGTGCGCAGGCGCGGGTCGCAGAGGACCACCGCGCCACGATCGGTCGCGCTCCGGATGAGGCGACCGAACCCCTGCCGCAGCCGGATGACCGCAACCGGGAGGATGTACTCGCCGAACGGGTCGCGCAGTCGCTCGGAGCGAGCGCGGACCAGTGGATCGGTGGGTACAGGGAACGGCAGCTTGTCGATCACGACGCAGCGCAGCCGGTCACCCGGGATGTCCACGCCCTCCCAGAAGCTGCTCGTCGCCAGCAGCACGGTGCGAGGATCGGCGAGGAAGCTCTGCAGGATCTGCCGTCTCGTGCCGTCGAGGCCCTGCGCCAGGCTCGCGATGCCCCGTGCATCGAGGCGCTCCTGCAGCAGCGCCCACACGCGCTTGAGCGGTCCATAGCTCGTGAAGAGCACGAGCGTGTGTCCGTCGAGACGAGCCGCGATACCGTCGATGAGCGCGGTCATCTGCAGGTCGTGCGCCGGGTCGTCGTACGCGGTCGCGTCCTCGGGCAGAATGCAGACCGCCTGGCGGAGGTAGTCGAACGGCGACGGGAGCGTCAGCTCCTCGGCGGTCGCGCCGATGCCGACCCGGTTGCGGATGAAGTCGAATCCGCCTCCGACGGAGAGCGTCGCCGACGTCAGCACGACGGATTCGGCGGGATCGAAGACCGCTTCGGCAAGACGTGCCGACACGTCGACCGGCGCCTCGTGCAGCTCCGCCTGCTCCCCCCGCATCTCGATCCAGGCGACCATGCCGTCGCGCGGCCGGACGATCACGTGGTCGATCGCGGCCGCGAGTTCCGCCAGGGCCACGGCGGCCTGCTCGAGCTCGTCCTCCGCGCGATCCGGCTGGGGCAGAAGTTCCGCCTGCAGTCCCGGAATCGATCCCCCTGCGATCACCCCGGCCATGCGCTGGAGCACGCCCGCGGCATGAACTGCAGAGCGCTGCACGAATCCGAAGCCGGGTTCGCCGCGAATCCCTTCGGACAGTCCGACTCGGCCATTCGCCGCATGTTCGCCGCCGAGCTTTGCCGACATGAATCCCTTGGCGTCGCCGAACAGACGCTGCCCCGCCTCGCGGCACCGCTCGATGTCCGCGCCAAGCGGCGTTCCCGGGGCCACTGGGAGGCGATCCAGGATGAGCGTGAGGTCAGCAGGGCGCACCGCGACGCCGAGCTGCTCGGTCGCGACCGACTCGAGGTGGTGCGCCTCGTCGATGACCAGGGCCTCATAGGGGCCCAGGACCTGACCCTGGCGTTCCGTGCCGGCAAGCAGAAGCGCGTGGTTTGTGACAACAATGGCCGCATCCGCGGCGCTGCGCCGGGCTCCAACCATGTGGCAGCGCGCGTTCGGCCAGTTGGCGCATGCGGGACCGAGGCAATCGGTCACATCCGACGCGATGCGTCTCCAGAGTTGCTCCTCGTCGCCGGCGAGGGAGATCTCCGAACGGTCTCCGCTCGTCGTGGTTGCCAGCCACGCCAGGATCTTCAGCTTGAAACGAATGCAGACGATGTCGGGGTCGTGTCCCGCAACATCGGGCGCGGCAAGGAATCGCCGCCACCGGCGCAGGCTCAGATACTGATTGCGCCCCTTGAGCACGGCGACGGATACCGGCTCGTCGAGCAACCCGGCGACCGCGGGCAGATCACGGTCGGCGAGTTGCTCCTGCAGATTGATCGTGTGCGTCGCGACCACCCCACGCTTGCCGGTGCGCGCCGCCCAGAGCGCGAGTGGTGTGAGGTAGGCGAGCGACTTCCCCACGCCGGTGCCGGCTTCCACCATGAGGCGGCGCTTGCGCTCGAGCGTCTGACCGATCGCCATCGCCATCTGGAGCTGTGCTTCGCGATACTCGTAGCCCTCACGCGCCGCGAGCGGCCCGTCGGGACCGAGGAGCGCGGCAGCCGTCTCGCCGACGCTGCGCCCGGCGGCGTCGGCAGATGCCCGCGACGTGTTGGTCAGCGGCGGTCGCGCGACGGTCACCGCCACGTGGTCGACGGGGACGGTGGCATCGACCCCGGGACGGAGCATGACGTCGTTCAGAAACGCGTCCAGCGGTCCGGACGCCTGGGACGCGACCCGCCGCATCTCCGCGACGGTGGCCTCGGGCAGGCCCCGGCCGGCGCCGACGAGCACCCGAAAGAGGTCGCCGGTCGCGCGAGCGTCGCTGAGCGCCCTGTGGGGGCGGTCGTGGACGATGCCGAGGCGGCGACTCAGGAGCGGAAGGCTGTGGGTCTCGTACGTCGGCAGGAGGATCCTCGCGAGGTCGAGCGTGTCGTAGATCAGCCGGGAGCCGAACGTCTCGGAGAGGAGCGCCCGCAGAAAGAGCAGATCGAAGGTTCCGCCGTGAGCGATCAGCGCGGCATCCCCGCAGAATGCCGCGAGGCGCGCCGCCGCCTCGGCCGGCGCCGGCGCGCCCAGGACGTCCTCGTCGGTCAGGCCCACGAGTCGCTGAATCGCGAGCGGGATCGGCATCTGCGGATCGACAACCACCTGGAGTTCGTCGATCGGGCGGAGCGCATGGTCGTAGCGCACGGCGCCGATCTCGAGGATCCGGTCGCTGCGCGGCGACAGCCCGGTCGTCTCGAGATCGAAGGCGACCAGGTGGTCCAGGTGCGACTGACCGCTGCTCACGCGCTGGGAGAGCTCCCCCCGATGGTGAGCACGTTCGCTCCCACGGGCCGTCGCTCGCTGGGGAGCAGTGCGATCACACGCTCCATCATGATCGCGGCAGCTTCCCTGCTGGAGAGCGGGCGGCCATCGCCCCCGAGGGACGGGAGGTGAAACGGCTCGCCGATGCGCAGCTCGACGTCCGCGGGCCGCGGAATCCATGAGCCGCTCGGGATGACGCGCTCGGACCCCCAGCTGGCCACGGGCACGACCAGTGCACCGGATCGGCGGGCGATGAACCCCGCCCCGGCCTGGACCTCGCCCATGAGGTGGCCGTCCCACGACCTCGTCCCCTCCGGATAGACGAGGAGGACGTGGCCTCCTGCGAGCACTGAGAGCGCCGAACGCAGCGCCGCTCGATCCGGCGTGCTGCGTACGACGGGAAATGCGTGGTTCTGCCGGAAGAGCCAACCGAGCAGCGCGCTGCGAAAGAGCTCGCTCTTCGCCATGTAGAAGACGTCTCGACGCGGGATGAACACGCCGGTGAGCGCGGGCTCGACGGTTCCCACGTGATTGCCGACGATGAGGACCGCGCCATGACGTGGCACATGCTCCATACCGTCAATCCGCATGCGCCGGCCGAGGATGATCCAGGCGAGCAGGCGCACGCCGATGCGAAAGACCGCGTAGATCATCGGGCCGCCGCGGCCACCGCGGCCCAGAGATCGAGCGCTGTCTGCGCCACCTGGTCGATACCGAGTGTGCCGGTGTCGAGGACATGCGCGTCCGCGGCGGGTTCCATCGGAGCGGCGCTGCGGGAGGCATCGACGCGATCTCGACCACCGACCTCGCCGTGCATCAGCGCAGCGTCCGCGTTCGCGCCGCTGCCCCGGAGTTGCGACGCGCGTCGCTGCGCGCGCACCGCCTCCGGCGCGTCGAGATACAGCTTCAGCTGTGCCTCGGGGAACACCACGGTGCCGCAGTCGCGCCCGACGGCGATGGCGCCGCCACGGGCAAGCGTGCGCTGCGCATGGAGCAACGCCGCGCGAACCTCGGGGATGCTGCTCATCGACGCGAGCAGCGGTGCGTTGGCGGGATCGCGCAGCGCCGGACCCGCATCGATCCCGTTCACACTCGCGGCGCCGTCCGCGTCGTCGTGCGTGGGGTCGGTGTCGATGACGACGCTCGTCCTGCGCGCGCAATCGACCAGTGCGTCATGGTCGTCGGGATCGATCCCGGCGCGAGCCGCCGCGACCATGACGCCGCGATAGAAGAGCCCGGTGTCGACCAGCGGGAGGCCGAGCGTCGTGGCCAGACGGCGACCGAGAGTCGTCTTGCCGCTGCCGGCCGGGCCGTCGATCGTGATGACTCGAGGCGTCACCGCGGCCGCCGTGCTGCGGTGTGGTCGCGCGCGGCCATGCCCGCGGCGGCGCGGAGCGACGACAGTTCGGCGGGGCGCAGCGCCCGCGCCTCGCCCTCGGGGAGCGCGCCGAGCTCGATCGGGCCGACCGCGACCCTGACAAGGTCGCGTACCTCGAAGCCGATCGCCGCAAAGAGGCGGCGCACCTCACGCTTGCGGCCCTCACCCATGACGACCTCGACGACTGAATCGGAACCGGAACGCCTCGCGGCGATGGCTCGGGCCGGACCGTCCTCGAGGACCACCCCGGTCGTGACCTCCGCGAGCTGCTCGGCGGCAATCGCGCGATCGAGGGTCGCCAGGTAGCGCTTGGTGACGCCGTGGCGCGGGTGGGACACCGCATGCGCGAGATCACCGTCGGTGGTGAGCACCAGCAGCCCGCGGCTGTCGGCGTCGAGCCGCCCGACGGGAACGAGCCCGGGGACCGGCTCGATCAGATCCATCACGGTGCGACGCTGATACGGATCGCTGCGCGTGGTGACCACGCCGACCGGCTTGTTGAGGACGATGGTGACGGAGACTGCGCGGGCGGGAATCCGAAGACCGTCGACGCTCACACGGTCAACGGATGGATCGACGACGGCACCGAGCGGACTCACCCTGCCGTTGACGGTGACCCGGCCGTCGGCGATGAGCGCGTCCGCGCCACGCCGGGATGCGACACCTCGGCGGGCGAGAAAGCGGTTCAAGCGCTCCGGCGAACTGGCGCTCACTCGAAGTTGGGGAGCACCACGCTCTCGGCCATCGGAGGCAGATCATCGATCCGCTCGAGGCCCACCAGCTGCAGGAACCTGAGCGTCGTACCGAACAGACGCGGATGGCCGGGGGTCTCCTGCCGCGCGACTTCGGCGATGAGGCGACGCTCGGTCAGGTGTTCGAGGACGGCCTCGCAGTCAACACCGCGGATGGACTCGATCACCGCCTTGGTCACCGGCTGGCGATAGGCGATGATCGCCAGGGTCTCCATGGCCGCCCGGCTGAGTCGCGAGGGGCGTTCGGGATGGAGCGCTCGCTGCACCGCCCAGGCCATCTCCGGTCGAGTGACCAGCTGGATCGACTGCTCGGAGCGCTGGAGCATCAGACCTCGACCGCGGAGGTCCATGGCGAGCACCCCCGCCGACCGAAGCACCGCCGCCGGACTGCGCTCGAGGATTGCCGCCGCCTCCGCGATGGTCACCTCGCGACCGAGCGCGAAGCAGAGTGCCTCGAGCGCAGGGGCAAGGTCCTCCGGCTCGGCGTCTGCGGTGGCCTCGGGTACGGTCGCGCGGCCGAAGATGTCGAGGACGAGGACGTCATCCACGGCCGGTCACCGTGATCGGGCCGAAAGCGTCGCGCTGTTCCACCGTCGCCTCGCCGCGTTTGAGCATCTCGAGCAACGCCAGGAAGCAGGCGACCGCCTCGAGCCGGGTGCTCACGCCGGCGAAGATCTCCTCGAACTCGAGCGGCCCGAGCATGAGCCGATCCCGGAGCAACGTGACCTTGTCCTCGACGGAGTAGGTGATCGCCACCGGCAGCGGTTCGGCGTCGGTCAGGCGCTCGAGCACCGCGCGAAAGGCGGCGGCCAGGCGCTCTGGCGCGATACGCAGCCGTTCCACCGGGATGACCTCCGTGGACACGAGCCCGAGGAAGCTGCGAGCGCCCTCGGTCGCCGCCTCGGACAGGAGCGCCTCCGCGGCCGCTCTGAAAAGGCGGTATTCGGCCAGTCGCTTTCCGGCCTCCGTGGACTCGTCGTCCTCGGGCTCAATGGTGGCAGTGCCCTGATCGGGCAGCACCGCCGCAGCCTTGAGAGCCACCAGCCGCGCGAGCAACGTGAGGGCGTCGGCGACAGCTCGGAGGTCACCCTGACGCTCGGGGCTCTCGAGGGCGCTCCGCGTCTCCTCGACCACGGTGCTCACCGAAAGCTCGGTCAGGTCCAGGTCACCACGGTTTGCCCGGGCGACCAGCTCCTCGAGGGTCCCGTGGAACCCCGGGGTGTCCACCGCGATCGAGGCGGCCCCCGCTTCCTCCCGCTGCATCGCTACATGGTACGGACGCCGGGGGTACCCCGATCGCCGCCCGCACCCTCCTCGAGGAGCTCAGCGGCTCGCGTCAGAGCGGCCGCGGTGGTCCTGCCCGACATCAACCGGGCGATCTCGGTCACGCGCTCGGCGCCGGAGACCGCTGCCGCGGTCGCCACGGGCCCGCCTGGGCGGTCAACTTTGGTGATGGTCAGATGGGCGGCGGCGCGGGCTGCGATCTCGGGACGGTGCGTGATCGCGATCACCTGGCGAGTGCGGCCGATGCGAGCGAGCACGTCGCCAACCCGGGCGGCGGTCTCGCCGCCGATGCCGGTGTCGACCTCATCGAGGACGAGCACCGGCGCGTCCTCCTCGCTGACCACCGCGCTCAGCGCGAGCGCGAGCCTGCCGAGCTCGCCTCCCGAAGGTCCTTCGTCGAGCGGCATCGGCACGGCGTCGCGATTCGGCGCGAGCCGGAAGTCCACCTCATCAATCCCCGCCGGTCCACAGTGCACCGGGGTTTCGTCGCCGGCGTTCACTCCGTCGACGTCGAGGTTGCGCGTCAGCACCACCCGGAAGCGCGCGTGTGGCAGCTCGAGCGATCGGAGTTCCGTGGTGACGGCACGCTCGAGGCGGCGGGCGACCGATGTCCTCACGGCGCTGAGGCGCCCCGCCGCCCTGCCGGCCTCCGCGCGGCACGCCTCGGCGGCGGTCTCGAGGGTTCCGATGGCTCCGGCTTCACCGTCGAAGCCGGTGACCAGAGCGGTCGCGCGATCGAGCTCGGCGATCGCGGCTTCAAGCGATCCGTGGCGACGGGTGACCCGAGCCAGCGTATCGAGGCGTTCCTCGATGGCGGTGAGCCGGGCCTCATCGACGGTGATCTCATCGGCGTGGCGGCGGGCGTCCAGCGCGAGCTCGCGGAGCCGGTCGACCAGTGCATCGGCCTCCTCGAGCAACATCGCGAGGTGCGGATCGACCGCGGCAAGATCCGCGCCGGCGCCGATCGCGGCTGCGAGCCGGTCGGCGAAGGACTGCTCGTCGCCACCGCTCGCATCGGCGAGCGCCAGGGCGCATCCAGCGATCCGGCTGGCGTGTCGGAGCCGGAGCCGCTCGGTTTGCAGATCCACATCCTCGCCTGCACGGATGCTCAGGTTTCCGAGGTCATCGACGAGGTCGCGGGCCCGCTGCAGCTCCGCGGCGCCCGTGCTTGCCGCCCGCCGTGCCGCCGCGGTGGCTTCCGTGGCGGCACGCCAGGCCTGGACCGCGGCGGCGGTCGCCGACCGCGCCGCGGCGCATTCGGTGCCGCCGAAGGCGTCGAGCACGTCACGTTGCCAGCTCCGCCGGAGCATCCGGTGGCTCGTCCCTTGGGCGGTGACGTCGACGCACAGGTCGCCGAGCTCGCGGAGCACGGTCTGGGACACGAGCGCTCCGTCGATTCTGCAGACGGCTCGCCCGGACGCCGGCACCTCGCGGGAGAGCGTGATGAGGTCGTCGTCGGGAATGCCGAGCTCAGCCCGGCGGGAGCGCAGCCGCGGACTCGGATTGTCGAAGACGGCGGCCACTCGCGCTGCAACTGCTCCTGCCCGCACCGTCTCGGGTTCGAGACGGCCCCCGAGCGCCGCGCGCAGCGCGTTCACGCACATGGATTTTCCGGAGCCCGTCTCACCGGTCAGCACGCTGAAGCCCTCGTCGAACGACAGGCGTGTGTCCTCGATCACCGCGAGATTGCCGACCCGGAGCTCACGCAGAGCCATGGCCCCGTCCCTGTGCGCCCGGCAACCCGTCGTCAACCGGCTCGAGCAACAAATCCTTGTGGGGAATGCCGTAGCGGAACTTCTGCCGCAACCGCGAATTGAACGACGGCGAGTCGGCGAAGCGGACGACCTCCAGCTCGGGCCCGGGTCTGATGACGACGCTCCCGCCGTCCGAGAGCCAGGCATGCGCGTGACCGTCGGCGGCCACGAACACGCGCCCGCGCTCGACCGTCACGCGCACGTCGAGCTGCTCCGGGATGACCACCGGCCGGCTGATGACCGCGTGGGCGGCGAGCGGCACGACGACGACGGCGCGGACCCGGGGATCGACTGGGGGACCTCCCGCGCTGAGCGCATAGGCGGTCGACCCCGTCGCGGTCGCGACGACCACGCCGTCGGCGTCGAACGCGCCCAGCAGATCGTCGTCGACGTCGACCCGTAGCCTGACGACGTTGACGTCACGCGCTCGCACGACGATCTCGTTGATCGCGAGCACCGGTTCGTCAGCGTCCTCGATCGAGATCTCGAGCAGGGCGCGGCGCTGGGTGGTGTAGTCGCCGGCGGCGAAACGGGTGATCGCGCTCGGAAGGGCGTCGATCTCGACGTCGTTGAGGAACCCGAGGCGGCCTCGATTCACACCGACGACGGGGATCCCGCGTGGCGCCGCCAGACGGGCACCGTACAGAAATGTGCCGTCCCCCCCGAGGGTCACCAGCAGCGCGGTGCTCGAGCCGTGCTCGAGCATCGCCCCTTCGGGATCCTCGAGCGCGGTCCACGCGTCGAAGCCGCAGGCTCGCGCGCGGGCGATCGCCGACTGGACGGCGACCTGCTCCCCCGGGTGGAGCAGGAACCCGATGCTCGGCTCGGGGCTCATGGCTCGTTCGGACCCGCGGTTGCAACACGCACGAGCCGAGCCCCGACCAGCCATTCGAGATTGCCCTTGGCCCCGCGAACCGGCGAGGGCATCGGCGTGCGCGACGCGGCACCGAATGCGGACTCGAGCCACGAGGCAAAGTCGCCGGCGGCGCGTGCGGCGGCGGCGGCGTCGCGCACGACGCCCCCCTTCCCGATCGCCTCGCGGCCGAGCTCGAACTGCGGCTTGAAGAGGGCGACGAGATCGGCGCCGTCCGGGGCGACGAGGCGCACCACGGCGGGGATCACCAGGCGCAACGAGATGAACGACAGATCGAGCGTCACCAGGTCGGGCGGCGAGCCCGGAAGCGCCGTCAGCGTGCGGAGGTTGGTCCGGTCCATGACGCGCACGCGCGGATCGTTCGCCAGCCGTGGGTCGAGTTGACCGCGGCCGACGTCGACGGCGTACACGAGCGAGGCCCCACGACTGAGGAGCACATCCGTGAATCCACCCGTCGAAGCGCCGGCGTCGAGGCACACGCGCCCGCCGCAGTCGATGCCGAACGCGTCCAGCGCCGGAGCCAGCTTGAGCCCTCCCCTGCTGGCCCAGGGGTGGTCGCGTCCGAGCATTCGTATGGCGGTTGTGGCGCCGACCCGCTGGTCTGCGCTCGTCGCCCGCGCTCCGTCGACTTCAACGAGGCCGGCCGCCACGAGCGCCTGAGCGCGCTCGCGGCTCGGAGCGAGGCCGCGCGCGACGAGCTCGAGATCAACCCGCCTGACCTGGGCGACCGGTGTCATAGCTCCCATGTTTACCACATCTGTGTGTATTCGCGCAGTCAGAAAGGCACGTCGTCGGGGTCGATCCGAGGCGCCACCACCCTCGCCGGGGTGGCCGCGATCGGCAGACCGGGGGACTCTGCGGCCGTTGCGCCGCCGGGCTCCAGCGGGCGCTCGCCGATGGTGCCACTCGCACTGACCACGAGCTGCTTCACCCGCTGCTCGGTTCGCGCAAGCAGGTCGGCGCAGTGCTGCGCCAGGACCGCGCCCCGCTCGTATGCGCCGATCGCCTCCTCGAGGGCGATGCTGCCGCCTTCGAGTTTGGTGATGAGTGTGTCGAGCTCGGCAAGGGCCGCCTCATAGGTCAATACCGTGATGTCCTCCGCGGAGCTGGGTGTCATGCGTCGCCCGACGCCCCGCCGGAATCGTACATCCGTTCGCTCTGCTGGGGCGCACCGTCGCGGGTCCGGTCCACGGTGCTCTCCAGGCTGCCGTGGCGGAGCACGGTGCGCAGGCGCGTGCCGACCGGCACCGTCGCGGCGTCGGTGAGCACCCGCCCGTCCGCGTCCGAGGTGATCGAGTACCCGCGCTCGAGCGTCCGTCTCGGCGACAGCGCAGCGAGACGAGCCGCGCGGTTGGTCAGAGCGGCGCGGCGTGCCACCGCCACCCTGACGGCGGCCTCCTGGAGGCGCTCGGAAGCCCGGGTCAGGCGAAGTCGCTCGATCTCGACGCGACGCGACGGGTGAGCGACCGCAAGGCGTGACGTCTGATGGTCGAGGGCTCGCCGCTTCAGCGAGGCCTCCTGCATCAGCGCCTGGCGCAAGCGCAGTGAGGCGATATGGATGCGATCACGGCGCACGCCGACCAGCCCAACGATTGCCAGGCCCAGCCGCGCGTGGCGAGCAGCCACGTCCTCGCGAAGCACGGCGACGCTCGGGGCGACCAACTCTGCCGCGGCCGACGGAGTTGCGGCGCGGCGGTCGGCGGCCAGGTCCGCAACCGTCGTGTCGGTCTCGTGCCCCACGCCGGTGACCACCGGAAGTCGCGTCGCCCTGATCGCACGCGCGAGTGACTCGCTGTTGAACGCGATCAGGTCCTCGAGCGAACCGCCGCCGCGCACCAGGAGGATCGCGTCTGCATCCCGAACCTGGTCGGCTCGCTGCAGCGCGCGGACCAACGTCTCGACGGCCCCATCCCCCTGGACGGTCGCCGGCGAGAGCACGATGCCGATGCACGGTGCCCGGCGCGTGATGACGGTGCACACGTCGCGCAGCGCGGCGCCGCTGCGCGACGTGACCACGACGACTCGCCGGGGCAGCAACGGCAACCGGCGCTTGCGGCGCTCATCGAACAGTCCCTCGGCGCTGAGCCGCTGCTTGAGCTGTTCGACGCCCAGAGCCAGCGCGCCCACGCCGCTCGGCTCGAGCCGGTCGACGTAGAGCTGATATCGCCCCTGCTGTCCATACACCTGCACCGATCCGTGCGCGACCACCGTCATGCCGTTGTCCGGGCGGAAGGGAATCTGCAGCGCGTTCGTCCGAAAGCACACGCACGAGACGGCGGCGTGCGCGTCCTTGAGCGTGAAGTAGAGGTGGCCGGACACGTGTGCCTTGAGGTTGCTCACCTCGCCCTCGACGAGCACGTCCTCCAGCTCGGGGCGAGCGGCGAGTGCGTCGCGAACCAGTGCGGTCAGGTCACTGACGGTGCGGACGGTTGCGGTCACACCCGCTCTCGGGCGACGTGGCCGAGCACCCCGTTGACGAACTGGGCGGCCTCGTCGCCGGCGTACGCGCGCGACAGCTCGATGGACTCGTCGATCACCACGGCCACCGGGGTCGTCTCCATGTAGAGCAGCTCGAACGTTCCGAGGCGAAGCACGGCGCGCTCGACCTTGCCGAGATCGACGAGTGACCAGTGCTCCATCGCTGCGGCGAGCGCCGCGTCGATGGTGTCGAGATGGTCGACGCAGCCGACCACGATCGTCCGTGCGAAGGCGCGAACGTCCGCCGTGGCACGCAGGTCCTCGCCCTGGTATCGCAGGGCGAAGTCGGGGTCCTTCTCGGTGCCTTCAAGCTCGAAGAGGACGCGCAGCGCGAGCTCGCGTCCACGCCTTCGACGTCCCGTGCCCGACACGGCAGGGGTCACGCGAAGGCGACCTCGCTGACGAAGACGTTGACCTCCTCGACACGCAGCGCGAGCATGCGATCGATCGCGTCGGCGACGCGCCGCTGCACCTCGGCTCCCACGACCGGAACGTTGCCGCCTGACTCCATGACGACGTAGAGGCTCAGGTGGAGGGCATCGTCGCGCATCTCCACGCGAACGCCTCGATGGGCGTGCGACCTGCGGACGATGCGGTCGAACTGCTGACCGCCCGGGTGGTACATCGCGTGGATCCCCGCCACCTGAAGCGCCGCAAAGGCCGCGATCGACGCCACCACCTCGTTGGCGACGCGCGTCGTTCCGAGCTGGCGGCGGCCGTTCATGGTCGGGCGGAGCTGGAGTTGATCCGGCTCCTCGGCGTCGGTCACGCGCGCTCCACGTAGCGCCCGGTGCGCGTGTCCACCCGGATCAGATCGCCCTGGTTCACGAACAGCGGCACGTCGACCGCGAGCCCCGTTTCGACGACGGCCGGCTTGAACGACGCGTTGGCGGTGTCACCCTTGAAACCGGGCTCGCTCTCGGTGACCTCGAGCACGACGGAGGTCGGCAGATCCACCCCGAGGATCCGATCGTCGAATCGCAGCAGGAAAAGCGTGTCGTTCTCCTTGAGGTAGTCGACGCCGCTCCCGAGCTGCTCCGGGCTGATCGTGATCTGGTCGAACGTGGTGTTGTCCATGACCACGTAATTCTCGCCGTCCTTGTAGAGAAGCTGAGCCTCGGTGCGCTCGATGCGGACGCGGCCGAACTTCTCCTCGGGACGGAAGGTCTCGTCGGTGACCGCGCCGGTTGTCACGTTGCGCAGCTTGGCGCGAACGACGGCGGTGCCGCGACCCTGCTTCATGTGCGAGAAGTCGATGACCTCGAAGAGGTCGCCGTCGCGCTCGACGGTCGCGCCCGGGCGCAGGTCGGAGGCGGTGATCATGCGGAGCTCCCAGTGGTTGACCGGTCCTCGAGCAGCTTAGCCAGTCCCTCGACGGCGAGCACGTAGCCGTGCAACCCGAGCCCGGCGATCACGGCCACCGCCGCCGCGGCCGAGAGCGAGACGCGCCGGAAGGGCTCGCGGGCGAGGATGTTCGAGAGGTGCACCTCCACCACCGGACCGGTGAAGGCACGCAGCGCATCGGCGAGGACCACGCTCGTGTGGGTCAGCCCGCCGGGGTTCACGATGCAGCCGGCACTGTGCCCGCGCTCGGACTCGAGGATGTCGACCATCGCGCCCTCGTGGTTGGTCTGCTCGCAGCGCACCTCGAGCCCGAGCGCGGAGGCGCGATCGCGCACCGCAGATTCGATGTCGGCGAGGGTGACCGCCCCGTAGACGTCCGGTTCTCGCTCACCGAGGCTCGCCAGGTTGGGTCCGTTGAGCAGCAGGATCGTCGTCATCGAGCCAGCACGGCGTTGAGGGCCGCTCGCACCTCGGCATCGGGAACACGCTGTTCCAGACGCGGGTGCCCTCGGCGTGCGAGGAGGATCCAGCCCAGGCGATCGCCGACGGTCTTCTTGTCCGCTCGCATGTGGCCGAGCACGCGCTCGGGATCAAACACCGAGGTCGTCGAGAGCCCGCACCGCGAGATCATCTCATCCTGCCAGCCGATCTCCCCGTCGGGGCAGCCGAGCGTGCGGATGCTGAGCAGCCCGGCGGCGCGCATACCGACGGCCACCGCCTCGCCATGGAGCAGCGCGTCGCCGAACCCGGCGGCCGCCTCGAGTGCGTGTCCGACGGTGTGGCCGTAGTTGAGCACCGCCCGGCCGCCACTCTCACGCTCGTCGTTCGAGACGATCCGGGCTTTGATGGCGCAGCACTTGCGAATCGTTCCGGTCAGTGCATCGGTATCCCGGCTCAGCAGGCGGTCGAGGCGGCCGTCGAGGTCGGCGGCGAGCGTGGTGTCGGCGATCATCGAGTACTTCACGATCTCCGCGAACGCGGAGCGGAACGAGCGGTCGTCCTGCGTGGCCAGGAGGTCGGGGTCGCAGATCACAGCGCGCGGCTGCCAGATCACCCCGGCGAGGTTCTTTCCCCGCGTGAGGTTGACCCCGGTCTTGCCGCCGATCGCGCTGTCGACCATGGCGAGCAACGTGGTGGGGACATTCACCCAGGCGACCCCGCGCAGGTACGTGGCGGCGACGAACCCCGCCAGGTCCCCGACCGTGCCACCGCCGAGCGCGATGATGCAGTCATTGCGCTGCAGCCCGGCGGTTCCGAGGCGGTCGAGCATGTCACCGGCGGTCGCCCAGGTCTTGAGCGGCTCACCGCCGGGGACCTCGAGCACCGTGGTGGCGATGCCGGCGCTGCGCAGCGAGGCGACGAGCCGGTCGGAGGTCGAACGCACCGCGCGATCGGCGATCAACGCCACGTGGGTCGCGGCCGCCGGAACGTGCAGGACCACGTCGTCGAGCGCTCCGGCGCGAACCTCGATGTGGTACGTGCGTTCCGCGAGGTCGACGCGGATGGAACCCTCGAGGGCGGAGATCACGCGGGATGCCACGGCCTCCGGTGGCTCGTCGGCGCTGATGCGCACGTGGGACGATTGGTGCGCTCCGGTGCGGCTGCCGCGAAGGCGCGGGATCCCGTGCTCGGCGGACCCGCCCAGCATGGGTCGCCCGGCTCCATCGCCGACGCGCTGGATGAGCACCTCGTCGGGTGCGTCGAGCCAGACCACGGTACAGAGCTCGGAGAGCAGCCGCCTGGCGGCGGGCTGGGTGATCAGGCCGCCACCGCAGGCGATCACCACGGGCTCGGGGCGGCGCAGCGCTTGCTCGAGGGCGGAGAGCTCGAGGTCGCGAAAGTGCCTTTCGCCGTCGGTGGCGATGATCGACGCCGGTGTCCGCCCCGCGCTCGACGCGATCTCCTGGTCGAGGTCGACGGCGGTCCATCCGAGACGTTCCGCCACCAGCGGGGCGATCGTGCTCTTGCCGGAACCGGGCAACCCGACGAGGGCGATGCGGCGGACCGCGGTCATCGGAGCCGGCCGGCGGCGCGGCGATGCGCGGCGACCGCCCGGCGCAGCTCGCTGACGTTGTCGCCGCCAAACTTCTCCACCGCTGCCGCTGCGAGAACCCAGGCGAGCATCGCCTCGGCGACGACCGCACCGGCGGGGACGACGCAGATGTCGCTGCGCTCGTAGTGAGCGTTGATCTCGGTGCCGGTGCGGATGTCGACGCTGCGCAGCGGGTGGAGCAGCGTCGAGATCGGCTTGAAGTGCACCAGCGCCCAGACCGGCTCCCCGTCGGTCACGCCGCCGGCGAGCCCTCCCTGGCGATTGGTCAGATGATGAAAGCCGCGCTCGCGATCCCAGCGCGGCTCGTCATGCACCTCCGATCCCGGCGACTGCGCGGCGAGCGCCGCGGCGCCGATCTCCACGCCCTTGACGGACGGGATGCTGCACATCGCCTGAGCGATCAGCCCGTCGAGCTTCCGATCCCAGTGGACGTAACTGCCAAGTCCGGCCGGAACGTTCGACGCGACGACGTAGGCGGTGCCTCCAAGCGTATCGCCCTGCTCGCGCGCCGCATCGATGGCCGCGACCATTCGTGCGGACGCCTCCGCATCGGCACAGCGCACGGGAGAGCACTCGACCGCTTCCCGGGGCACCTCGCCGTCGGGCACCGGGACATGGACGTCCCCGATGCGGATGACGCACGAGCGGACGTCGATGCCGATGGCGGCGATCAGGGCCCGCCCGACCGCACCCGCCGCGACCCGTGCGGCCGTCTCGCGAGCGCTCGCGCGCTCGAGCACGTCGCGAGCGTCGCTGAACCCGTACTTGAGCACCCCCGCGAGGTCGGCGTGCCCGGGGCGAACCCTCGTCACGGGTTTCGACTTGAATCCCCGCGCCTCGACCTGCATCGGACCCTGCCAGTTCTCCCAGTCGCGGTTGGCGATCACGAGCGTGATTGGAGATCCGAGCGTCTTGCCGCCGCGGACGCCACTCATGATCCGGGCCTCGTCGTGCTCGATCTGCTGGCGCTTTCCCCGCCCGTGTCCGCCCTGGCGGCGTCGGAGGTCCGGGTCGATGTCGCGGGCGGCGTCGAGCGAAATGCCGGCGGGCACACCCTCGACGATCACGGTGAGCTGCGGGCCGTGCGATTCGCCGGCGGTGAGAAATCGAAGCATCTGCAGCGGATTGTATTGGCGGGGTGGCGTCGTTCCCCATTTGCGTCGCCGAACGCCATCCAGGTCTGTCCGCGCCCGGTCCCGCCGCGAAACCAAGACTGCACGCGATGAGAGAGTCGCTCTGCCTTCGCCGGAGCGCCCTCGAGCACCTGCGCATCGCCAGGCTCCTCGACGCTCACGGCGACGTGATCGGGGCGATCTGCGCGTACCGCGAGGCGATGCGCGAGGGGCCTGAGGCTGCCGCCGCCGAGGCGCTGCTCCGGATCGCCGACCTGGCCCGGCGCGTCTAACCCCGCGCCCGCTCCCGGCTCACAGCCCCGCCGGGCGCGTCGGCGCGCCCGCCGGCGGCGGCGCATTCATCGTGGCGAGCAACTCGTTGTAGAAGGCCTCGGCCTTTGGAATGCGATGGAGGACCTCGACGCCGTCCCGGCCGGCCGACTCGATCTCGATGTCGCCGGCGCCGATCAAGCGGTCGCCGAGGGGGCGGTGGATGACCGTGTTCTGGATCCGGTCGAGCGGGATGGTCTCGGCGGTTCTCGAGAGGATGCCACCCTCCATGACGATCCGCCGGTCGGTCAGGTGATAGGTCGCGAAGCGCCAGCGCAGAATCCTGAAGCCCGCCCACAGCAGCGCCCCGATCACGAGGACCAGCAGGATCACCGTTTTCACGGTCGTGATCGAGAGCGAACCGATCGCGGACGGCAGCTTGGCGTTGAGCACGACCGCCACGATGATGACGACGATCGCCCCAAGCACGTGACCGGCAAGCACGGACCAGTGCTGACGGACCAGTGCTATGGACCGTTCCCCCGGCATCAACTGCGTCGGCATTGCCTCACCTCAATCAGGCCCCTGGACTCGTGCGGGTCACGGACCGAGATACAGGATGAGCGCTGCGCCCGCACAGAGGAACGGACCATAGGGTATCGGGTCTTTGAGCTTGCGCACGCGTGTGACCAGAAGGACCAGCGCCGTCGCGCCACCGATGAAGACGCCGGCGATCACCGCATACACCGCGCCCAGGTGCGTCGCCGTCGGGCCCGCCCCGGTCACCGCGCCCACGAGCCCGCCGAGCTTGGCGTCGCCCAGGCCGATGCTTCCTCTCGAAACCAGATTCTGCACCAAGAAGAACGCTGCCACCCCGACGGCGCCGATGATCGCGCTGGTGACCGTGAGACCAGGCGACCACTCACTGAGCACCACCGCGGCGAGGACGCTCGGATACGTGACCACGTTGAGGATGAGCCGGTGCTTGAGATCGAAGTCCACCACCTGCACGAAGATCGCGATCCAGAGCAGGTGGATGAGCAGTCCCGAGCCGAACGCCTCGTGCGCGCCGAACGCGCCGAAGCCGATCGCTCCGAGCGCCGGCGAGAGCCAGCGCTCCAGCCAGGTCCAGCCGTAACGCTCACCGGCCCACGGTTGGGCCGCCAGGGGTTCCTCCCCCGCCGAAGCGGCTCTGGACAGCTCCACTGCGATGTCCCGTTCGTAGTCGAGACGCTCCTGGCGTTCCTCGTCCTCGAGCTTCTCGAACCGCTCGAGCCGGACGGCGAGCCAGCCCGTTCCCAGCCCGACGAGACCGCCGGCGACCGTGACGCCGGCGATGACGAGCGGGGGATTCACGCCTGGACAGCCCGGAGGAGCGCGTTGCGCACCGCGCCGGGCGGGGCGACCTTCCCCGTCCAGATCTCGAAGCTCAGCAGCCCCTGCTGCAGGAGCATCTCGAGCCCGTCGCTTGCCGCATGTCCGGTCTCCAGAGCGGCGGCCACGACGTCGACGGGCCGGGGTCGGTATCGGAGATCGATGACGCTGCACGCGGACGGAATGGATCGCGGGTCGAATGGCAGTGCGTCGAGACCAACCGGAGTTGCATTGACCACGATCGCGGAGTGGGCGCAGGTCGCGGTGATGGCACGTCGATCCCACTCGACGGTGGCGACGTCGCCGGAGCCGCGGAGCCGGTCCATGAGGCTCGCGGCGGAGGTCTGCCGTCGCGCCGCGATGCGCAGCCGGAGCAGCGGCACCCGCGTGAGTGCCAGCGCCACCGCGGCGGCGGCGCCGCCCGCGCCGAGCACCAGCGCCGTCGCCCCCTGACGCGGCCACATCGAAGCGCTGCTCAGGGCGAGCTCGAACCCGTCCGCGTCGGTGGTGACGCCGATGAGGCGTCCGCCGCGGACGGTGATGGTGTTGACCACGCCGAGCGACTCGGCGTCACCCTCGAGGCGGTCGCAACGCGTCGCCAACATCGCCTTGTACGGCGTGGTGACGTTGCACCCGGTGTAGCGTCCCGTGCGCAATTCCTCGACGAACGCATCGATGTCAGCCGGCGCGAGGTCGCGGAGCACGTAGGTGCCCTCGACGCCGGAGGCCTGCATCGCGGCCTGATGCATCACGGGGCTCGGCGACTGGGAGATGCCGGCGCCGACGAGGCACAGCCGAAGCGGGCTCCGGCTCACGAGGTTGCGCGTGCCGCGGCGATCCGGCGTGCGTCGAGCCAGCTCTGGAGCAGCACCGCGGCCGCCACGGAGTCGATCACCTCACGCCGGCGCTTCCGCCGCACGCCGCTTTCTATCAGTGATCGCTCGGCGATTGCCGTCGTGAATCGTTCGTCCCACAGCTCGATGTCGATCGTGGTGCGCCGCGCCAGCTCGGCCGCGAAAGCCCGTGCGCTCTTCGCCGCCTCGCCCTCGGTGCCATCGAGGCGGCGGGGCAATCCGATCACCACTCTGTCCACCCGGCGATCTTCCATCTCGCGCTCGATGCGTGTCCACAGGGTTCGAGATTCGTTGGGGACTGTTGCAACCGGGGACGCGAGCGTGCACGTCTCGTCGGAGATTGCCAGACCAATCCGCACTGATCCGACGTCGATGCCGAGGACCCGGGTGCGGCCGGTTCCGCCCCCGGTCGGGGTCACGGTGACTTGGTGGAGATGACGACGAAGCTCTCGTCGATCTCGATCTGTGACGCGCGCAGCGGGAGGTAGAAGAGCTTGAACGGCCACTCGGAGACGCTGACGCCCTGGACCTTGGCGATGTTGCTCTGCACGATCTTCTGCGCGTTCCCCGGGTTTCGCCCGGTGAGCTGCGCCTTCAACGAGTTCAGGTTGACGGTCGGCTGGCTGAAGTCGGTCGCCGAGCACGCGAGGATGACGGTGCCGGAGTCATTCGCCTGGGTCACCGCGCATGGCGGCGTGTTCAGCCTGCCCGGCGCCAGCTCGTCCCCGGGTTTGACGAGCTTGTCGAGATCCGCGATGACGTCGTTGCGGACGGCGATCGGGTCGTAGATCGACGCCTGCGCGGCGGCGGCGACGGTGATCGAGGTCGCCGCGTACTGCGCTCCCACCGGTGGGAGCGCCGGTTTGACCGAATAGGAGATGGCCTCTCCATTGCCGGTTGGATCCTTGGCGAATGTCTTGCCCGCCGCCTTGGCCTGGAGGTCAGTCTGGATCTGCGCAGCGAGCGCGCTTTCGACCTGAGTCACCTGCGCCGTCCAGTTGGCAACATCGGTCGCGCTTGCTGCGGTGACCTGCTTAGGATCGGCGCCACCGGTGGCGGCGCTGCTGTTGGTGACACTGATGTGGATCCCGGGACACGCGATGGGGTCAGGGCATGGGTCGCCCGGCCATAGGGTGAGTGTCCCGGCGTTGACGTTGCCGGACGCTGCGGCAGCCTGATCCACGTACTGCGCCTGAGCGTTGTATGGGTTGCCTGCGCACGCGCCCGGCGGCGGCGGATTGGCCGGACCGATACAGATCACGACGCTCTTTGCGGGGCTGAACGTCACCGATTGGTCGGCGGTCTTCACGTATGAGCTTGTGTTGTTCATGGGCAGCGCAAAGGAGATATCAGTTGTCGCGTCGGTCGTGAATGTCAGGGCCACCTTCGCCGCCACGGCCGGCACGGTCGTGGTTCCCGTCGGACTTGCCTGAAACGTCTGCGAGGTGTTGCTCGTGACGACGCCGGTGAGCACGTGGTCGGGCAGCGTGGCCTCCGTCGGGCTGGTACTTCCCTGGATCGTCGAGCTGACCGATAGCGGCGTCGCGGCGATCGTGATGGTGATCTTCGCCGACGGCGCAAGCGCCATGAACAGAACGATGCCGAGGATGGCGACGAGCGCGCCCGCGACGTAGAGGAAGCGGCGGCGGTCCCATCCCCGCGCCGGTCGAGCCGGCGGGAGCTGCGTCAGGACCCGGCGCGCCTCCAGCCGTGCGGTCGCCGGAGCGTGGGCCGGCGGGCTCAGCGAAGGTGGCGCAGGAGGCGGAGCCGGCGGCGGTTCCAGCACCGCGGCGGCGGCCATACCGCCGGCGCCCGCCGCGACACCCCGACCCACGGCCCCGCCGACCCGAGGGCCGGCCAGCTCGATGCCGCGCTCGAAGGCCGGAACCGAGCCGTACACCTGGAGGCCGCTTGCCCGAGCGAGCTGCTGAATGCGGGGATCCTCGGAGACGATCGACGTCCGGCGGCCGGATTGATTGCTGAACTGGGCGAGCAGGCGGACGTTCAAGGGCGTCTGCAAGGCGCGGCTGGAGCCCGGCACGACGAGCCCGACATCGAGATCCGGGGACGAGCGAACCCGATCGATGAGATCAGCGATCTCGTCGTCGGTCCTGGCAATGACAACAGCCGACATTGGCGCCTATACCTTCATCGTCTTCAAAACGCGGCGCATGAGCCCCCCGAGGGGCTCGTCCGTGTCATCTTCCAGCGTCACGGCGTGACGCGCAAGCCCCATGGGGGTCACGTCCTGGCTGCCGACGAGCAGGCCGGTCGTGTCGTAGACGCCGGTGACGTCACCCGGACCGAGGACCTTGACCGTCGGCGGCCGCACGAAGGGCACGGTGTCCGACCAGTCCAGGATGCGCAGCTGCTCGGCCACCTCGGGCAGCGCCGCGCCGCCTCCGGCCAGGCAGATCGACGCCGGCAGGGGATCGGGTCCGGCAAGCTCCTCGAGGGTGAGTGCGACCCCCTGGGCCAAGACCTCGGCCGTCGGGGTGAGGGCTCTGCGGGCCATCGCACTCTGCTCGGCGGCGAGGTGCCCTTCGGAATGCGCGACCTTGAATCGCTCAGCCTCGTCGAGGTCCATCGAGAGATCGGTGGCGAGGCGCTTGGTGAACGAGCGCCCGCCCAGGGCGAACATCCGGGTCGCCTCGATGCCGCCTCGCCGAACGACGGCGATATCGGTGGTCCCGCCACCGACGTCCACGAAGATGGCGCCGAGTTCGTGCGACTCCGCCGACGAGCAGCCTCGCGCCAGCGCATACGGCTCGGCGACGGTTGCCACGAGCTCGAGGTCGAGCTCCTGGGCGATCGCCTGCAGCGCGCCGATGTGCGTGAGCGGGGCAAAGGTGTTGAACACGGTGATCTCGACGACGTGCCCCTGGAAATCCACGGGGTTGCTGACCGCATACCCGTCGATGCGCACCGACGTGATCGTGCTGTGCACCAGCTTCACGTTGACCTCCTGGACACCCAGGTCGTGCGACATCTGGCGCACAGCCTCGCGAAGCGCTCGGCGCTGCACGGCCTGCAGCGCGGTGGCGAGGTCGGCCTGGGTGATGCGGGCCTGCGGCTGCGGCCGCGGCATGGTCATCGTGGTGCTGAAGCCGCGGACCTGCTCGCCGGCAATGCCGATCACCGCCTGGCCGGGGATGGTCTCGCACATGTCCTCGGCTTCGGTCAGGGCGCGGTCGCAGTTGTCGATGACCGCCTGGAGATCGGCGACCGCGCCGGCCTGCATGTGCGTCTGCGCCTGGCGCACCTTGCCGACGCCGAGGACGATGCCCTTGTCGTTCTCCCGCTTGACGATCAGCGCCTTCACGAACTCGGTGCCGATGTCGAGGACGGTGAAGTGACTCTGAAACTCCTCGCGCCGCTTGAGCAGGGCGAACTTACGCTTTCCCATCAGGCGGCATGCCCCATCGCCTGGGTGATGGCGTCGCGCAGCAGGGAGACCGCCGCCTCGCGTTTGGCCGGATCGCCGACCTTGCCGCGACCGAGGTCGGGGCGGCCCCCACCCTTGCCACCGGTGATCTGCGCGGCGCTTGTCACGAGGGTCCCCGCGTGGACGCCGGCCTCGAGCGCCCGCCCTCCGACCTTGACCACGAGCGTGGCCGGACCGAGCACGGCCGCGACGCCATCGCCGTGGAGTCGGTCCGCGAGCAGGCGATCGCCCACCTCGGACACACGATCGGCATCGGCCTCCCCGTCGAGGAGGAGGTGCGCGAAGGGCACACCACCGGCGTTCTCGACGATGGCGGCGTCGGTGGGCACGCTGGAAGGCCCAGCCTGGCGAGCGTGCGTGACCTCACGGGTGAGCTTCCGGACCTGTTCCTGGAGGGCGGCCACCCGGTCGGGCACCTCCTCCGGGCGCGTCTTCAGTGCGCGCGCGGTCGTCTGCAGGGCTGCCCGCGCCCGCCTCCAGCGGTCCTCGGCGCTCTCGCCGGCAACCATCTCGATGCGCCTGATGCCCTGGCCGATGCTGCTCTCGGACACGATGATCGCCGCGCCGAGATCGCCGCTTCGGCCGACGTGGGTGCCGCCGCACAACTCGCGAGACCAACCCCCGAAGTCGACCACCCGGACATCGGGCGAGTACGCCTCATCGATCAGCGCGATCGCGCCGCTCGCGCGTGCATCCGCAAGCGGCATGAGCGTGGCGGTGCGTTCGAGGTTGCGCCGGATGCCGTCATTGACTCGGTGTTCGATGTCCGCAAGCTCCTCTGGGGTGAGCGCTCTGGAGAACGAGAAGTCGAAGGTGGTGTGGTCCGGACCTACAAACGACCCCCGTTGCACCACGCCGTCTCCGAGGACCTCGCGGAGGGCGCGATTGAGCAGATGGGTTGCGCTGTGATGGCGTGCGATGCGGCCCCGCCGGTCGGCGTCGACCTGGGCGCGGACCTGCTGTCCGGAACGAAGCTCGCCGGTCTGCACGAGAACATCGTGCGCGCGTGCGTCGCTCCCGGTCACCGGCTGGGTGTCGCGGACGACGGCGCTCCCGCCAGGCCAGGCGAGCGAACCGGTGTCGCCGACCTGGCCTCCCGCTTCCGCGTAGAAGGGCGAGACGTCGAGCAGCACGGGTCCGGACTGCCCGGCGCCGAGCACCTCGATCTCGCGATCGAGCCCGACTCGAAGGACGGCTGCGTCGGTCTCCAGCGAGTCGTAGCCGATGAACCGGGTCGGCGGCAGCGCGTCAGCTCCTGCGAAGCCGACTCGGCGCGCTGACGCCTGACCACGCTCGCGCTGTTCCTGCATCGCCGACTCGAACCCATCGAGGTCGACTGTCGCCCCACGCTCGGCTGCCATCTCGACCGTTAACTCGATTGGGAGCCCGAAGGTGTCATAGAGACGGAACGCGTCGGCGCCATCGATCCGAGCCGGGTTGCTCGACAGCAGCGCCGCGAGGCGCTCGGTGCCCGCGTCCAGGGTTCGAGCGAACGCGTCCTCCTCGATACCCAGCGTCTCCTCGATCAGTCCGTTGAACTCGAGAAGCTCCGGGTAGATCGGGCCCATGACGGCCACGAGGTCGCCCGTGCCGGCCGCCATGCCCCCCCTCAGCGCGACGCGGCGGGCGTGGACCGCGGCGCGCCGGACCAGCCTGCGGAGCACGTACCCACGCCCCTCGTTCGCCGGGAGCACCCCGGCGGCGATGAGGAACCCGGCGCCACGAAGGTGGTCGGCGAGAACGTAGAACGATCGCTCCAGGCGCGGATTGGAGACATCGGCCCCGGACCGCGACCGGAAGCCCGTGACGATCGGGGCGAAGTGGTCGGTGGCATACCCGGTCCGGTCGCCCTGGACGATGGCCACGATGCGATCGAAGCCCAGCCCGGTGTCGACCGTGGGGTTGGGCAGCAGGGGCCTTGATCCGTCGGGCTGCTGGTCGAATTCCATGAACACCAGGTTCCAGAACTCCTCGAAGCGGTCGCCCCCGCATTCGTCCTGGGGCGTGCAATCGGTCCGGCCGCATGAGCACGCGCCACCCCAGTCGTAATACAGCTCGCTGTCGTAGCCGCATGGGCCGGTCGGCCCGGCGGCCCACCAGTTCTCGGTCAGGCGCGAGATCCGCTTCCTGGGCACGCCGATCCTCTCGACCCAGAGCCGTTCGGACTCGGTGTCGTCGGGATAGACGCTGGGCCAGAGACGGTCGGGGTCGAGCCCGAGGACCTCGGTGGAGAACTCCCACGCGTAATCGATCGCGCCCTCCTTGAAGTAGTGCCCGATCGACCAGTTGCCGAGCATCTCGAAGAAGGTGTGGTGTGTCGGATCACCGACGGACGCGATGTCGTCGTATTTGAGGCCGGCGCCGCGAAAGCATTTCTGGCACGACACGAGGTCGCGTGACGGTGGCGTGCGCTGGCCCGTGATCCATGGTTTCAACGGCACCATTCCGGCCACGGTGAAGAGAAGCGACGGATCGTCGTGGGGAATGAGCGGAAAGCTCGCGAGCCGGTAGTGCCCGCGCTCCTCGAAGAAGCGAAGAAATCGCTCCCGGATCTCAGAGCTGAGCACGTGCAAAGGAATTCGACAGCAAGTTGTCGAATTCTACACGGGTGCCTCGGCCCCGAACTCTTTGCGAAGGTGCTCGACTGCAGCGCGCTGCAATCGTGAGACGTGCATTTGCGAAATGCCGAGTCGCCTTGCGACCTCGGTCTGCGGCAATTGCTCGACGAAGCGCAAGGCGAGGATCTTGCGTTCGCGCGGTGTGAGGTGCGCCATCACCTGCTCCAGGACGTCCTGCATCTCGACGCGTTCGAGGTTGTCATCGGAGAGCCCAAGCCGGTCGCCGAGGGTGAGCGGCTCGTCGCCACCACCGATCGGACCGTCGAGGGAGACGGTGTGCTGCGCGGGAGCAACCTCCATCGCCGCGAGCACCTGATCCGGTTCGAGTCCGACCCGTGCCCCGATCTCGGCGACCGAGGGCGACCTCCCCAGCTCGTTCTGGAGCTGCTGGGTCGCGGCGTTCACCTTGGCGAGGTTCTCCTGGAGCCGGCGCGGAACCCGGACCGCCCAGGAGCGGTCGCGGAAGTGCCGCCGGATCTCGCCCGCGATGGTCGGGGTGGCGAAGGTGCTGAACTCGTTCTCCAGCGACGGGTCGAATCGCTCGATCGCCTGGATCAGACCGAGAAACCCGACCTGCTCGATGTCTTCGAGTGGCTCGCCGCGATTGGCAAAACGGCGGGCGATGTAGTGGACGAGGTCGCTGTTGAGCTCGACGAGCCGTTCCCTGATGCGTGGATCGCGGGTGGTGTTGAACTCGCGAAGCAGGCGTCGCACCTCGGCTCGCTCGGCCGTCTCCGCAGGCTTCGCGATGGTCCGCTCGCGGGTCGCCACACCGTCGCCGCGCCCCGGCGAGGGGGTCACGACGCCTTGTATTTGGTCAGCCGAACGCGCAGGCTTCCAGTTCGCTCGTCGACCCGGTACGTGCTGTCGTCGACGAAGAGCCCCATGAGCCGGAGCGCCAGGTCGGTCGCGGCGACCAGCTCGCCCTCGTGTCCGAATCCTGCCTGCTCCGCACGCGCCTTGAGCTCAGCTTCGCGATTGACCGTGCTCCGCACCGTCACCTCGAGACCGGTGTCGCTCATCTTGAAGACGATTCGCACCTGCCCCGCGATCGATCCCGAATGCTCGAGGCACCGGATGGCGTTCTCGCACGCCTGGGCAACCGCGATGGTGAGGTCGTCAATGGCGTCCATGTCGAAACCGGCGAGCGACCCGAATGCACCCGCGGCCCGTTTGGCCACGAGGATGTGGGCGCGATCAGCAGGCAGACGGACTTCGGAAACGGTTCCCATGCCGCTGCTTACGTACCCCACTGCGCGAGCGCCGAAACCGCCTGTGGGTCCCGGAGATCAGGCGCTGGACGGGTCGGAGGAGGGCATCGACGGCGTGGCTGCGGTCGCGGCGCGACCCTCATCCACGGCTCCGGCGATCTCGGCCTCCCATTCACGAGCCTCCGCCTCCTCGCGACGCCGAGCTCGGACGCGCCAGAAGAAAACAGCACCCGTGATGGCCGCACCCGCAGCCACAAGTCCCTTCTTACCGAACGGTACGCGCATATTGCAGGAGCCTCCGAATTGCCGACGTGGTGATTATGGCCCTCGGCGGCGCGCCGGCGCGAGCACCGCTCCGGTGACTTCGAAGAGCACGACTCCCACGGCGTCGGCGACCGGATGGAGGGCGCCGAGCTGGGGTCCACCCACGCGAGTGGCGATCGCGACGAGCTCGCCGGCGACGACGCCGGCGGCCGCGAGGAGCAGGGTGAAGAGAAGTGCGCCGCGCCGGGGCATCACCAGTGCCGACAGCGTGGTGCCGATGAGCACGAAGAGGATGGCGAGGCCGAGCCCCGGGCTCACGGCTTGGGGGTGGTCGGCAGGATCCCAATCCCCAGTTCGCGCAGCTGGGCGGGGTCGACGGGGGCGGGCGCATCCGTCATCGGCTCCTGCCCCTGCTGGTTCTTGGGAAACGCGATCACGTCGCGGATGTTGTCAGTGCCGAGCCCTTCCATGACCATGCGATCGACACCGCCTGCCCAGCCACCGTGAGGCGGCGCGCCGTATTCGAACGCCTCGAGCAGGAAACCGAACTTGCGCCGTGCCTCCTCGGCGTCGATGCCCAGTGCCGCGAGGACGCGCTGCTGGGTCGCCGGGTCGGTGATGCGGATGCTGCCGCTGCCGATCTCACGCCCGTTGACGACGAGGTCATAGGCGCGCGACCGCACGGCGAGCGGATCCGACTCGAGGAGGTCGAGATCATCAGCGTGGATCATGGTGAAGGGGTGATGTGCCGCTCCGATCTCCCCGGTGTCCTCGCTGCGTTCGAACATCGGGAACTCGGTCACCCAGAGCATGTCGATGCGCGCATCGTCGTACAGGCCACGAACGCGGCCGAGGTGATTGCGCACCGCGCCGAGCGCGCCGTTGGCCACGGCCGTTCGATCGGCAACCATGAGAACGCAATCGCCGGTCTCGGCGCCCGTGGCGGTGCCGATCGCCTCGAGTTCCTCGGGCGTGAAGAACTTCGCGATGCCCCCCTGCCAGCCGTCCGCTCGTTTCCAGAGGTACGCGAGGCCGCGCGCCTTCGCGCTCCGCGCAACCTCCGTGAGCTGACCCTCGATGTCGCTGCGGGTCAGGTCGCCGCCGCCCTTGACGCAGATGGCCTTGATGATGCCGCCGGCGGCCACCGCGTCGGCAAAGACTCGGAATCCCGAACCCCCGATGACGCCGGTGAGATCCCGGAGCAACAGTTCGAAGCGGGTGTCCGGCTTGTCGACACCGTAGCTGTCCATCGCCTGCCGCCAGGTCATCCGGGGGAACGGGACGGTGAGGCGGCCGCCCCGGAATTCGCACGCATGCCATGCGCTGGGAATCGCATGCTCGAGCGCGGCGAAGACGTCATCCTCGTCGACGAAGGACATCTCGATGTCGAGCTGCGTGAACTCCGGCTGGCGATCGGCGCGCAGGTCCTCGTCGCGCATACAGTGCGCGAGCTGAAAGTATCGGTCGAACCCGGCGACCATGGAAAGTTGCTTGTACAGCTGCGGTGATTGCGGCAGCGCATAGAAGCTGCCGGGGAACAGGCGGCTCGGGACAAGGTAGTCACGAGCGCCTTCGGGCGTGGCCCGGATCATCATCGGAGTCTCGATCTCCAGGAAACCGATCTCGCTCATGGCACGGCGCAGCTCGGTGGAGAATTTCGCCCGAGCGCGCAGGTTGCGCTGCAGGCGGACGCGGCGCAGATCGAGGTACCGATGGCGCAGGCGCAGCTGTTCGTCAACCTCGGAGTCCTCATTCACCGGGAACGGCGGCGTCTTCGCGACCGCCAGCACCGTGCACGCGCCGGCGCGCAACTCGACCTCGCCGGTCTCGCGTTTCGGATTCACGTTCTCGGGGGCGCGCAGCCGCAGCTCGCCCTCGACGCGCAGCACCCATTCGAGCCGTACCTCGCGAGCCGCCCTGTGCGCCTCGGGTGCGTCGTTGGGGTCGATGACCACCTGGAGGATGCCCGTGTGGTCGCGCAGGTCGATGAAGATGAGACCGCCATGGTCACGGCGCCGGTCGACCCAGCCGAAGGCGGTCACCCGTGCTCCCGAGTCAGCCGCGCGCGGCGTGCCGCAATAGGTGCGGTCGGTGCTCACCGTCGCCCTCCGATGATGCGCGCGACGGCAGCCGCGAGGTCTCCCATCGGGACGGTCTGCTGACTGCGGTCGTCGAGGTCGCGAACCACAGCACTCTCGGCGGCCACCTCGTTCTCGCCAATGATGACGGCAACCCGCGCGCCGAGGCGGCCGGCGCCACGCAGCTTGCGATCGAGTCTCCGATCCGCGACGTCGAGCACCGTGCGCGCCGCGGTGTCGCGAAGGAGGCGCGCAGCGCCGGCGGCCGCCTCCGCCTGATCGGGTTCCACGGAGCAGACGAGGACCTCGGCCGCAGGCTCGATCCCAGGGACGGTGCCCAGTGCCCGAGCGACCATCAGAATTCGCTCCACACCGAGCGCATACCCCGTGGCCGGTGTCGCGGGAAAGCCGAGCAACCGAGCAAGGCCGTCGTACCGGCCTCCCCCACCGAGCGAGCTCTGCGCCCCCTGCAGGGCGTCATGCCAGAACTCGAAGACCGTGTCGCCGTAGTAGTCGAGCCCGCGCACCAACCGGTCGTTCCGGATCGAGTCGATCCCCGCAGCCTCGAGGTCGCGCATGACGGCGGTGAAATGGTCCCGGCCTGCCCGGTCGAGCGAATCCCAGAGCACGGGGGCGCCCTCGACCAGCCCCGCGTCTCGCTTGCAGTCGAGGAGACGGAGCGGGTTGGTGTGCAGGCGGCGGCGGCAGTCGTCGCACAGCGTCGCTTCCAGCGGCGTGTAGTAGTCCACCAGGGCGGCGCGGTAGCGCGTCCGGTCCTCGGGAGCGCCGAGCGAGTTGACCTGGAGTTGGATACCAGTGAGCCCGAGCGCTCCGAAGAAGCGCCAGGCCACCTCCACGATCTCCGCGTCCAGTGCCGGCGATCTCTCACCGATGCACTCGATCCCGACCTGGGTGAATTGATGCTGCCGCCCGGCCTGCGGCCGCTCGGCCCGGAAGAACGGACCGGCGTAGTGCGCGCGCACCGGCCGGACCTCCTGGTCGAGGTGGACGCCGAGCACGGCACGGAGCGAGCCTGCCGTGCCCTCCGGGCGGAGCGTGAGCGACCGTCCACCACGATCCTCGAAGGTGAACATCTGCTTCTCGACGATGTCGGTGTCCGTCCCCACGCCGCGGATGAACAGTTCCGTCGCCTCGATGATCGGAGTCTCGATCGCGCGGTATCCGAACGATTCCGCGGTCACGCGATGGGCGTCGAGCAGCCAGCGGCGGACCGCGAACTCGTCGGGGAGGATGTCACGCGTGCCTTTTGGGGCTGCGATCTCAGGCATTGGCGTCCGAGTGTACGGGCTTGCGGCTGCGGTGCCCTGTGAGGGCTGTGCGTCAGCTGAGCCACTCGGCAAACCGCCTGGCGTTCACGGGGTCGGCAAAGGAGAGTGTCGGCACGAACCCGGACGGGAGGTCATGCACCCTTCTGAGCGTGCGATCGCAGCCCTCCGCCAGGGCTCGCGGACCTGACCTGCCCCCACGTCCCAGCGAGGCGATCGCTATCAGGATCGGCGAGCGGCGCCCGACTGCCACCAGAACGCTGCATCCCACCGCCGTGACCACGAGTGGCTCGCAGTCGCTTCCGCTGACTCCCATCACCAGCGATCCGTTGGTCTCGGATTCGAGCAGTTCGGAAGCGGCGTGTTCCAGCAGGCGGATGCGTGCGAGCGGTTCCATGTGCGCACGTTGCTCCCGGCATGCGACAGACGCCTGTCGCGAACCCGGCGTCCTGCGCCGCGGAGCGCCTGCGCCGTGATGGCAAAGCCGTCCACGACCCGGGTGAAGGACCCAACTCCGCGGTGATCGACGTCGGCCGTGCGCTCCGCGTGCCGAGCCAGGCGGCCCTGCGGGCTCGCTCGGGTGGGTGCGCGTGGCCCGGCTGCGATCGCCCGGTGGCGTTCACCGACGCGCATCACCTGGTGCATTGGGGCCACGTCGGCGGGACCGACATGGACAGCCCCGTCCATCGTGCGTACAGCCCCATCGAGCGCCGCCCATCCAGCAGGGAGTCTCGCTCCGACTGCGAGTACAGCATTCGGATGGCCGCGGGCTCGAGATGCGCTTGAGCCGCTACCATCGGCGATCAGGCGAAGCGCGCTTCCGCGACCTCGCTGCGATCAATGAATGTGGGCACCCACGACGGCGCGGCGAGACTAGTGCGTGCCATCAGCGTGGATGTCGAGGGTGCACCGTACATCGCTGACATCGCGGCGA
>DATLRB010000072.1:0-6336 GCA_035534875.1 Saccharimonadales bacterium (SeqCode) | reverse complement strand
CCCAGTCCACGACCCCGCGGGCGTTGATCTCGATGATCCTGCCGTGGCCACGATCCGCGATCAGCAGCTTGCCCGTGAAGGCCACGCCGGGAGGCAGCGCGGGGAGCCCGAACGACGCCCCCGGCAGGCGGCTCGGCGCTGATTGCGCGGAGCTGGTTGCCGGCGGAGCGGGCCCCGCGGTCGAGGAGCCTCGCGCCGATGGCCGGAGGCTGGGCGCGACAATGGCTGCCGCTGCCGGCGAGCATCCCGCCAGGATGCAGAGCACGAGCGCCGCAAGCCAGCGTGACTTCGGCGTCGTCCACTGAGGATCGAGCTGACGCACACCACCTGTGTGGACGTCCAGGCTGACGGGTTGCTGACGAGGCTGGACGGCCGGCATCCGCAACGGCGGCGCACGAAAATCGTTGTCAGCGTTCTCCGAGCTGGGGGCATGTCTCGAAGCCACGCGCGGACACGTCGGGAACCCGAGCCGGCGTCGCATGTTCGGCTCCTGACCGACGGTCGGGGTTGAATATGGATCGATGCGTGGACTGATGAAAGCGCGCCCGGGATGCGCGAGCGTTCGCGAGCGTTATTGATCCCTGCCGTTGCGGGGATTGCCTGCGATGGCCGCCGGACCTTCTCTGCGCGACCGCCCGTCGAGCGGGACGTCCGCAATCAGGTGCGGATCGCGCACCGCTCGCGCCGGACGGTAGGTGATACCGGCGATCGCGGCTACAACGACGCAGATCACAGCGGCTGCGCCGAAGATGCTCGCCGCCGCCACGTCAGCTCTCGACGACCCGGCTGCTGTATAGATCGCCCCGGTGATGCCGAGGCCGGTGATCACCCCCGCGTTGCGCGCGGCGGAGAGCAGGGCGGCGGCGCCCCCGAGAGCGTCCCGGGGAGCAAGTCCGATCGCCGCGGCGGTGTTCGGCGATGAGAAGAAGCCATTGCCGCATCCGATCATGAACAGTCCGATCAACAGGAGCGGCCAGGCCACCCCGTGCGTTGCAAGCCCGGCAAGTGCGAAGCCCAGGGCAGCCAGGGCCATCCCCACGGTGGTCGCCAGCTGAGTCCTTCTGGCGTCGCCCATCCGCCCGCCGATGCGCGATGTCGTTCCGACCCCGACCCCAATCGGCAGGAAGGCCAGACCCGCGATCACCGGGGTCACACCGTGTGCCTCCTCGAGCCAGTACGGGAGGATGGCGAAGCACGACATCAGCGTGCCGGTGCTCAGCAGCGTCGCGATGGTGGCGGACATGAACCTCGATTGCAGGAACAGACGGCGATCCACCAGAGGCTGACGGGCGATGAGCTCGGCCGGCAGCAGCAGCAACAACGCGATCCAGGCGACCGAGAACCATGCGATCGCCGGTATCTGACCGAAAGCCGGAGCTGCGAGTGACGAGACTCCGGCGCCCACGCCAAGGAATAACACCGACAGCAGCACTGCCCCTGGAATGTCGATGCCTCCGTGGCTTCGGGCGCCACTGGACGGCACCGCCGTCAGCGTCAGGAGAATGCCAATCGCACCCAGGGGCAAGCCGACCCAGAAGACGGCCTGCCACCCGCCGATCGCGACAAGAAGGCCTCCGAGCGGTGGGCCGACCAAGCCCGCCAACGCTTGGGTGGTCACCATCACAGCCACGGAGCGGCCGGTTCGGTGGCGCGGTACGTGCTCGGCGATGAGCGCAAGGCTCCCGGCCATCAGCACACCCCCGCCGACGGCTTGCACCATCCGCCCGACGAGCAGGAAGGCAAACGACGGCGCGGTTGCCGCGACAAGCGACCCAATCCCGAAGAGGGCGAAACCGCCGACATACGCGGTTCTTCGTCCGAACCGGTCAGACAGTCGGCCGATGGTGGGGAGCGTCGCCATGACCACGACCAGATACATCGCGATCACTTCCTGCCCCGACGCCAGCGGCAGCGCGAAGCGACGGGTGATCGGTCCAAGGGCCACGGCGACAATCGTGGCGTCCAGCATGCCGACGAATGCGCCAAGGGCAATCGCCGCCACCATCCAGGAGCGTCGAGCCGGATTCATCGACGCCCAACCATACCAAGGTGAGATTGCCCCGACGCCAACCCTGACCCATTGCTCGAGCGCGGCACATCCAAGGATCGATCGCGGTTCGGCGCGCGGCGCACTGGTAGGATCGGCGCTCATGCGCTTCGGGATCGACATCGCACAGCAGCGGGTGACCTTCGACGAGATCGTCGACCGCGCGCGATTTGGGGAAGGGCTGGGGTTCGACGGCGCGTGGGGATTTGACCACTTCGTGCCGATGTACGGTCAGGGTCCGGGTGAGTGCTTCGAAGGCATGACAACGCTTGCTGCGCTGGCCACGGTGACGAGCCGGATACGTCTCGGGCTGCTCGTCACCGGCGTGACCTACCGGCACCCTTCGGTCTTGGCTGTGGAAGCGATCACCGTCGACCATGCCAGCCATGGGCGCCTTGAGCTCGCGCTCGGCGCCGCGTGGTACGAGCCTGAGCACCACCAACTCGGGATCGAGTTCCCGCCGATCGGCGAGCGCTTCGACCGCTTGGAGGACACCCTCGAGATCGTCATTCGACTCGCGACGGGCGACGTGGTCTCGTACCACGGGCACCATTTCGAGCTCACCGAGGCGCGTGCGCGGCCGATTCCCGTCCAGCGGCCACACCCTCCAATCTGGATCGGCGGTTCCGGGCTGCGTCGCACCCTGCCCCTCGCAGCACGCTACGCCGACGTGTGGCACAGCTACGGCAGTCCGGGGGAACTCCGTGGGTTGTCCGCACGCCTCGACCGGCTCGCCGAAGCGGCCGGCAGGAATCCCGCTGCGATTCGCAGGGCCACGTCGCTGTCGCTCTCCGAGCCCGACGCCGTCGTCCGCGCGAACATCGAAGCGATGGCGCAGGCGGGATTCAGCTACCTCGTGTGCGGGTGGCCAAGCGAGGGAAGGAACCGCGTGGAAGCGTTCGCTCGAGACGTGATGGCGGACTACGCGGGCTGAGCATCCCGATTACCCGCTGTCCCGGGAGCGGTGTGCACAGCGGGGCAGCGGCGCATTTCGTACTCAGCATCGCCGGCGGGAGGTCGCTCGTGTGACTGACCTGCACCACGGGTGACACGTGCACGGCACTCCCGTGGAAACCTCTCAGCTCACGTAACGCCCGCGCAAGCTAACGACAGGACAATCCACTCGAGCAGTGCTCAGCGGCCCGCCTGCACGCGCCGGGAGATTCATCGATGATCGCGTTCGGATACTTGGGCGACGAGCTCCGTCGGCGCTGGGGTCGCACTGTCGTCACAGCGCTCGGTCTGGCCGCCGGAGTCGGCCTGGTGATGGGGATCATCGGCGTGTCGGCGGGCCTGAGCTCGGCTCAGAGCAAGGCCCTGTCGCCGCTCTCGTCTGTCGGCACAGACATCATCGTGACCAGAACGGTGGGGGCGACGACAGCGCCGTCGTCGTCGTCAAGTCCGCCTCCTGCGGCCACCCAAGGTGGCGGTGGAGGGTTCTTCGCCGGTGGCGGTGGCGCCCTCGGCACGGGAGCGCTCGCCTCGGTGGGTCAACTCAACGCGGCGGATCAGGCCGCTCTCTTCAACGCAAACTCCTCGGTGCTCACCGATCTCGCCAAACTCGGCCCGGCCGGGACGGCGTTCGTGCATGACTTCTTCGTCCCCGGCACCCTCATCACGTTCCCCGAGGTCGCCGTCCAGGACGTCGCTTCGGTACCCGGGGTCCAGTCGGCGGTGCCGGGTCTGTCCCTTCAAGCGATCCACGAATCGGGGACAGTCCCGGTGATCACCGACACGGTCACGACCGGCGGACAGACGATCACATCGATCCAGCGTCCCGCGCCGCTCACCACGGCCGAACAGCTGGCCGTCGCCGCCTGCGTCCAGGCCGCCGGGGGGTCGGTGCGCCCGACCCCTGGCCCCAGCCCGGCTCCAGGCTCGGGCGGTGGCCGGCGAGGCCTCGGCGCCGCGCTCTTGAAGTGCCTCCCCGCCCGCTACCAGCAGTACGTCGCCCAGGTCGTGGTGCCGACGGAGACCGTCACCCGCATCCTGAATCCACCAACCACGAACACTCAGACCAAGTCCTACACCGCCGCGGCGGTTGATCCCGCAGACACGACAACAGGGCTCATCACCAGCGCCCAGGTCGTGGCCGGGAGCTGGTTCTCCTCCGCCCCCACCGATGAGATCCTCGTCAACACCGCGTATGCCTCGACGAACAACATCAAAGCCGGACAGACGATCACGATCAACGGCACGGTGTACACGGTGCGGGGCCTGGTCACCCCCACACTCACTGGCAACGTGTCGGACATCTATTTCGACCTCGCGACCCTGCAGTCGCTGTCGACCAATCCGTCACGCATCAACGAAGTCCTCGTCAAGGTCTCCACGGCGAGTGACGTCGATGCTGTTGCCGCCGCGATCAAGGCGAAGCTTCCCGGAGCCCAGGTCCTCACCGCGAAATCGCTCGCCAACCAGGTGACCGGGAGCCTGGCCAACGCCCAGACCATCGCTGCCAACCTCGGCGGCGCCATGGCGGTGATCATTCTGCTCGCGGCATTCCTCATCGCAGCGCTCCTCACCACCTCGTCCGTCAGCAAGCGGGTCCGTGAGATCGGAACGCTGCGCGCGATCGGGTGGCGCAAGGGAAGAGTCGTGCGCCAGATCATGGCCGAGACGATGGGTATCGGGATCGTCGGAGCGTTGATCGGTGTGCTCGCCGGCCTCGGGGTCGCCGAGGCCGTCAGTCTCTTCGGGCCGACATTGACCTCAACAACGTCAGGCCTGTCCGTCGGTGCGTCGACAGCGAGCAGCCTGTTCCATCAGTCAACGACGGCGTCGACGAGTGAGTCCTTCCACCTCCAGGCGGTGATCACCCTCCCGACAGTCCTCCTTGGCGTCGGATTCGCGCTCCTCGGCGGACTCGTCGCGGGCGCGCTCGGCGGCTGGCGCGCTGCGCGACTGTCACCTGCATTGGCATTGCGAGATCTCGGGTGACGACGACGGGTGTGACCACTCCTCCCCTCTACCAGCTTCAGGGCGTCGAACGCCGTTATCTGAAAGGTGCGGCACAGGTTGTCGCGCTTCGCGACGTCGACCTCGAGATCTCACAGGGCGAGTTCGTTTCCATCGAAGGGCCCTCAGGTTCCGGCAAGAGCACGCTGCTCCAACTCGTTGGCGCGCTCGACACCCCGAGTGGCGGAACAGTGCGTTTTGACAACCAGGATCTGTCCCGTGCTCGAGATCGCGCATTGACCGACATTCGGCGAACCCGGATCGGCTTCATCTTCCAGCAGTTCAACCTGATTCCAACCTTGAGCGCGGCGGATAACGTCGCCATCGCGGTCGATCCGCGGGTGTCCAAGACCAAGCGCCGTGCTCGTGCGCTGGAGTTGCTTGCCTCGGTCGGATTGGATCAGCGTGCGCATCATCTTCCGTCACGGATGTCTGGGGGAGAGCAGCAACGTGTGGCCATTGCGCGCGCCCTCGCCAATCATCCGGAGGTCATCGTCGCCGATGAACCAACCGGGAACCTGGACACCAAGAGTGCCGCTGACGTCATGGCATTGCTCGTGGGCTTGCGGGCCAAGACCGGTGTGACCGTCATTGTCGCGACCCACGATGAGGAGGTCGCCAAACACGCCAGCCGCCGCATTCGGATCCGAGACGGCGCGGTCGTGTCCGACACGGCCACGCAGGAGTGATCACCAGGTCCCCGCGTGAGCCCACCGAGGTGACCGGTCGCGAGGGGCCCTGACCGTCAGGCCACCGTCGCCACGCGGCCTTGAGCCGGCAACGTGCCGCTGACGCACGTGCCACCGCCGGCGTGAGCGCTGATCTCGATGCTGCCACCCAGCGCATCGATACGGTCGCTCATGTTGGTCAGCCCCGCACCCTTGCGCGTCGTGGCCGGGTCGAATCCGGTGCCGTCATCGGTCACCGCGAAGCTCAAGGTCCCCGCCGCATCCTGGAGGCGCACCTCCACCTGCGACGCACCCGCGTACTTCTGCACGTTCTGGAGCGCCTCGAGCACGCAGAAATACACCGTCGCCTCCACGTCCTGGGCGTAGCGCCCCACCCCCGCCGCCGCCACGCGCACCGGCAGCGTCGCCTTGCGCGCCTGCGATTCCAGGGCCACCACCAGCCCCTTGTCGGCGAGCAGCGGCGGGTAGATCCCCCGGGCCAGGTCGCGCAGCGTCTCCAACGCCTCGTCGGCGTCGCCCTTGAGCTGCTCCAGGGTCGCCGCCGCCTTGGCCGGGTCCCGGCCCAGGAGCAGCTCCGCCAGCCCCAGCTTCACCTTCAGCGCCACCAGGTGCTGCTGGGCCCCGTCATGGAGGTTGCGCTCC
>DATLRB010000071.1:0-7729 GCA_035534875.1 Saccharimonadales bacterium (SeqCode) | reverse complement strand
GCCCGCGGTACATGGTCACCCACGGATGCACGGAACGCAACGGCAAACCGGTTCCACCCGTTGATCGCGACGATCGCTAGCGTGAGGAGACACACCTCATCCTCGGAGAAAACCGCACATACCTCTTCATAGATTTCGTCGTCAACACTTCTTTCGGGTAGCAGCGTGAGTTCCTCGCACCACCTCAGCGCTGCACGTTCGCGATCGGTAAAGACCGGCGTTTCGTGCCACGCAGCCACTAAATGAAGTCGATCATCCGACTCACCACGTGCCCTTGCGTCTTTGGTGTGCATCTCTAGGCAATGAGCACAATGGTTAAGTTGTGAAGCACGAACCTTCACAAGTTCGAGAAGTGCTGGCTCGAGGGTCCCAGCGCTTGCGGCACGGGCCACGCTCTGCATGGCACTCACGACTTCAGGATGCCGGTGGTAGTCGATGCGCATGGCTGCCCTCCTTTTCCGAGCCCACCTCAAGACACCTCCTGTCGGTCGTGTGTCAGTTGTGAGGCCCAGGGAATCTCGTACGAACCAGCGAGTAAACTATACGTGTTCCCGTACTGGCTTCAGTCGCGTGCCGCAGTGAACTGGATCATCTAGATCTCGTAGGCGATCGTGCTGTGGTGCCGATCGACGGGTTTCGCGCGGACCGACGGCCGGTTCTCCGTGCGCTCCGTCACTTCGGTGGTGCCGCGAAGTATTGAGGCGGGCTTGAGATCGAGCCACTTAGGCACACGGAGCTGAGGCTCGTGGTGACCGGCTCGCGACATGGCCCGCTGAAACTGGCGATTGCCCGCGACGAGAAGGGCCGCAGTTCGTACTCGGTGCGTCGGTCCACCACCGCCCGGGCGACGGACCCTCAGAGGTGATTCTCGTCTCGTGGACGTCAAGAATCTCCGCCTGGCAGGAGTGGTGGACCGACGCGATTGAAGTGACCGCGCTGGACTGCGCTGTCCCGTTCCGGACGATTCGGCCTCGCGGATCCGCGGGCTGTTCGCCTGGCATGATGAGGCGACTGCCGTCTCCGCCAGCGGTGGGCGTGGTGGGGACGGCGCGGATGACGTCCTGGTTCAGGGGTTCGTGCAGCGTCGTCCGCTTGACGGCCGGCGGCACCTTCATTGCTGCCCTGGGACGAGCGCCGTTAGATCCCTCTCTTTCCATTTCCCATTCGACCGATGGTAACGAGCCTCTCCTCGCTCATCTCGCGGACGGCCCAGTGAGGCCCTTCCCGCCCGAGACCGCTGGACTTCACCCCGGTGTACGGCATGAGGTCCACGCGACTGCTCGAGGTCCCGTTGATGTGCACCGAACCCATCCGCAGGCGTCCCGCAGCCGTGAGCGCATGGTCTAGGTCATTGGTGAAGAGGCCAGCAGCCAAGCCGTAGGGCGTGTCGTTGACCTCGTCAATGGCGCGATCGAGGTCGTCGAAGCCTCGGACGACTACGACCGGTCCGAATACCTCGTCGCACATGACCTGCATGTCTGGCGCCACACCGGTTAGCACGGTGGGCTCGACCACCGCACCGTCACGCCCCCCGCCGAACACGACCTTGGCTCCGGCGTCGCATGCCGCTCGGACCCACGAGGTCACCCGATCCGCCTCGGCCGGGCTAATCAAAGGGCCGACGAAGGTCTCCACCCGGGAAGGATCGCCGACCTCCCGACCAGCGAGCATCTCGCGCAAGGTGTTCAGCACGTCCCCGATGACCGCCTGGTGCACGTACAACCGTTGCACGGAGGTACAGACCTGGCCCGCCTTGCGGAATGCCGCGTTGACGCACAGCGGCAGGCAGTACCCGAGGTCGGCGTCCTCACAGACGATCGTGCTCGACAGGCTCCCCATCTCGAGCTGGGCGCGCCGGAGTCCGATGGTGCGGTGGATGTGCTCGCCGACTGCCGTGCTGCCGGTGAAAGCGTAGAAGCTCGGTACGTCGCTCTCCAGCAACCACTGCCCAACGTCCCGGCCGGTCCCATAAACCACCGACAAGAGACCGCCCGGCACTCCTGCCTCCAAGAGCACCCGAACCACCAGCTCGGCCGTGAGCGGGGTCAGCGATGCAGGCTTCAGCAGAACGGCGTTCCCCGCCGCCAGCGCAGGGGCGACCTTGTGGAGCACCGTGTTGAGCGGTGAGTTGAACGGCGTGATCGCACACACAACGCCGAGAGGACGCAGCACGGTGAAGGCGAGTCGCTCACCGGCGCCCGGAGCGGCGTCGACCGGCACCATCTCGCCGACGATCCGCTTGGCCTCCTCAGCCGACAGCAACAGCGTCTGGACGGCCCGGTCCACCTCGCGCCCGGCATCGGTGATCGTGAAGCCACTGTCGAGGACGATCGTGCGGGCCACGTCGGCGCGGCGCGAGGCTAGGAGCGTCGAAGCCCGCGCCAGAACCTCGTACCGCTCGTACGGCGACCAACGCGACGCCGCCTGTGCCTCAGCGAGGGCAGCTAGCGCCGTGTCCACCTGGGCCCGAGAGGGACGGTGGACGGATGCCACGGGCGCTCCGCTGTACTTGTCGGTGAGGGGAGTCGTCGACTCTCCCTCACACCATGCCCCGGCGATATAGAGCAGGACGTCTGTCACGTCATCCGCATAGCCCGGCGCTGAACGGGTGGGAGGGGCGTTGTCCCTGGCTCGGCGAGGACCCGCAGGACGTCCTGGTAGCGGCGCGGTGCCACCCCGCCGAACCGCTCACGGAGGTGATGGTCCACGGCCCACTGCAGGCGAGCCGCGCCTGCCTCGGCAAGCCACGGCTCGATACCGGCGCCGACCAAGGCGGTGGCCACTTGGCGGAGCTCCTCGGCGCGCCGCTCGCCGTGCACGACCGTGCGACCGATTAGGTACGAGGCGAGCGCCTCCCAGTCCTCGAACGGGAGACTACCGCCCATCGACGCAAACACGCGTTCGGAGACACCGTAGCGTGCCCCCCCGAGTGCACACTCGAGGACAAGAGCTTCGAGCCCCTTCACGAGTAGGCTGCGGAACATCTTGACTGCGGACGCGTCACCGGGACGGTCGCCGATGACCTCGATCCGCATCTCAAGCTCGCGTCCGACAGCGGCGAAGGCCTCGGCTCCACTTCCGCTTGCCAAAACCGGCACCTGATGGCGAGCAGGTGACACGGCGGCCATCACGGCGCCGTCGACGAAGCGGGCTCCCGTCGGTTCCACCACTGCGGCCACTGCCCACTTCAGTTCCGGGCTCGCCGAGTTGTAGTCGGCGTAGAGGTGCCGCGAGGAGAGCACCGGTGCGACCTCCTCGGCGATCGAGATGGCGGCGCTGGCGCTCGTCAGGCAGATCACGACATCAGCCGCAGCGGCCAACGCCGTAGCGGAGCCGACGATCTGCACCCTTGCCTGTTCGGCTGCGGCGCGTACCGCGGGCTCATCCTGAAGGATGTCGTAGCCGACGACGTGGGCGGCGGCGACATCGCTAAGCCCGGTTGCCATAGCGAGTCCGGCCTCACCCAGGCCGATGAAGCCGACCCTGATCACGATCCACCTCGGTGATCCGCCCCGTCAGGCGCCGCCAACGGCAGGGTTGACACGTCGACCACGTCGGCCAGATGCCACACCGCCGCCTGTAGCTGGTCCGCCCCAGGGTCCCCCAAGACCGGACTAGCCAAGTCGGTGAACTTGTCACTGAGCTCGCCGTCCGTGAGCGGGTCGTCGGGGTCGCCCTTGCGGGTGCGCCGCTCGGCGACGTGCGTGACTCCCGACTGCTCGATTACCGTCACGCGGGCCGCACGTTGGCCGGGGAAGGCAGCTTCCATCCCCTCGTCGGGCACTAGGGTCACCCGGCCGGTCAATTCGCGCACGGCAGGGTCGAACAGCACAGAGTCCTCGAAGGTGCGCAACCGGACCGCTCCGGTGAGCAGCGCGGCGGCCACGCAGTAGCCGGTGCTGAACTTAGCCTCGAACGCCGTCCTCGGATCAGTGTTGCCGGCTACGGTCGTCGCCGTAGTGTAGGTTTCCACGGTAATCTCCGCAATGTCCTGCGCGCGCACACCGCGCGCCCGCAGCTCGAGCGCTGCGTCGACGGCTGCGAACGTGTGTCCGCAGCAGGCATGGTTTTTCACCGTCGCCTGCGTGATCGCTGGCTCGCCGCACATCGCAACGATGGCGGCGTCCCAGTCGGGGTCCCCGGCCATGGCCACGCCGAACCCGACCGGTCCCTCCAGGATGTCGAGCGCGCCCGTGAAGCCCTCGGCTGCCGCCAGAGCGGCGAGCACACCGGCCTCAGCCGCGTGGCCCGCGTGCAGTGGCTTGCTCATCGAGTCCGATCGGAACGCCTGTTGCAGACCGGCCGCCATCGTGGCGGCCGTGGCAATCGCATGCGCGAAGCGCTCGACGTCCAGTTGGAGAAGCTCGGACACGGCCGCGGCGGCTCCCAAGGTGCCCACCGTGCCAGTCGTGTGCCAGTACCGGTAATGGGCCGGGTTGACGGCTGCGGCAACTCGATCGCCAATCTCGTAGCCCACGGTCACGGCTCGCAGCAGCGCCTCGCCCGAGGCGTGCTGCCGCTCGGCGACGGCGAGAGCGGCGGCGATGGTCGGAGCTCCGGGGTGGTAGATGCCCTCGCGGAAGATGTCGTCCATCTCGACACTGTGCGCGGCGGTGCCGTTGACCAGTGCCGCAGTTCGGCAGTTGGTGCGGCGCCCGTCGCCAACTAGCCGGCACGCTCCGCCGCTCTCGTCCGCTAGCGCGGCGCTCAGCGCAAGCGCGGGCGGCATGACACTTCCCGCCACCGTCGCGGCAAACCAGTCGACAGTGGCCCTTGCCGCGGCATGCCGAACCGCGGCGTCGAGACCGTGCCGACGCATGGTCAACGCTTGCTCGGCGAAGGCGACGACCACTGGGGATCCAGATCCCCCTCGGCGTGAGGAGTTACGCGTGCTTGCGATGGCAGGCATTACCGCTCAACTCTCATCAGAACTGCGACTCGTACTGCGCAGGATCGATCCGAGCCTCGACCACGAGTGGCCGCGACAGGCCCTCGACCGACACGAGCGCCTTCTCCAGGTCCTGCACGCTCTCCACCCGCACCCCGTCGCAGGCCATAGAGCCAGCCATTGCCACGAGGTCGATGTCCTCGATCCGGGTAGCCGTGCTGGGATAGCCCATCGCCACCTGCTTCAGCTCGATGCGGTTGAGGCTCCCGTCGACGAACACAACGACGACGATGCCGAGGTGCCGAGCCGAGGCGAGCCTCAACTCGGTGGCGGTCATGGCGAATCCCCCGTCGCCTACCAAGGCCACGACCGGGCGGTCGGGATAAGTGAGCTTGGCCGAGATGGCGCCGGGCAGGCCGAACCCCATCGCCGACAATCCGTTGGTCATCAGCATAGTGCGTGCCTCGTAGGTCACCCAACCCTGCCCCACTAGCAGCTTATGGGAACCTACGTCGGTAGTGGCGATCGTGGACTGTGGACAGGACGCTCGGACCTGGTCGACGACGTCGGTCGGGTTCAGCTTGCCGGCCACTCGGCCGGCGTAGTAGTCGTCGAGGAGACGGCGCCGAAAGTTGGCGACTTCCGCGGTCGACCACCGCGGCTCTCCGGTGAACCCGTCGGCCAGCCACTCGGCAATGGCCGCTACGTCGCCGACGACCTCGATCTCGCTGGGGTACACTTGGTCGGTGTTGGCCGTGGTGTCCACGTGGAGCACCGGTACCGACAGCTGCCAGGGCTTTATGAGTTCCACCGGATCGAACCCGGCAGCGATGATGAGATCGGCGCCAGCCAGCAGGTCCCACACCGTCGTGTTGCAGGCCATGTCGAGGACGCCGGCGAACCACGGAGAGGACTCCGGCACCAGGCCCTTTGCCATAGGTGCGACGACGACCGGCATGCCGACAACCTCGGCCAGCCGTTCGAGCGCGGGGCCAGCGGCGCACCGGGTGGCAGCGATGCCGGCCAAGAGGAGCGGTCGGTGGGCGCGCTCGAGCAGCTGCTGCGGGTCGGCGTCGCTCCCGCTAGCGCGGTAAACGGTCACGGTGCCGCTCGACGGCTGACCGAGCGGAGGAAGTGGCGCCCGGTCAGGGGCCGCCGGGGCCTTGAAGGTATCGCTCGCACACGTAAGGTGCACGGCTCCCGGTCGTTCGGCCGTCGCGGTGCGCAGTGCCTTTCGCATGATGGGGCCTACCGCGCTCGCCTCGACCCGGCCCGCCCACTTGGTCACCGGAGCGTAGAGCTGCCCTTGATCAACGACCTGGTGAGTGAAGACCGCCTGACGGGCCGTCTCGATCTGCCCGGAGATCGCCAGCATCGGCACGCGGTCGAGGGTGGCGGCCGCCACTCCGTTGAGCAGCGCTGTGGACCCGGGTCCGAGGGTGGATATGCAGACACCGACACGACCACTGGCCATGGCCTGGGCCTCGGCCATGAAGGCCGCCGTGCCTTCCCTTCGGGCCAAGACCACATCGACGCCGAGCTGGCGCGCACGCTCCATCAGTTCGATGATCGGGTCACCGGGATAGACGAAGACGGTCCGGACGCCGGCGGCGACCAGACTGGTCGCTATGGCTTCGGCCGTGCTGGGCTCATCGGCAAGCATTCGCGCTCCTCAGGTCTCGGCACCGCACCGGACTAGCGGCGCACGCGCCATCCGCGTCGTGTCCGTTCACCCCATACTGAGCCATCGCGGTGGGAGCTAGACCGACTCGACGAGCGTCCGGCCATTCGGACGCAGCAGGCGCCCTGAGCCAGCCTCGGCGGTGACGACACCGTCCTCCATGATCGTCCTGCCGCGCAGGATCGTCATCGCCGGCCGGCCCTTGGAGGCGAACTCCTCGCTAGGCATCCAGCCGCACTGGTAGTGGCTGTTTTTGGCTAGTAGAACCTCTTCGTGGTCCATATCCAGCACCACGAGGTCGGCGTCCGCCCCGATGGCGATGGACCCCTTCTGCCCGGCGTACCCCGCGAGCTTCGCCGGACTGGAGCAGCACAACTCGACGACACGTTCGAGAGTCAGGCGTCCTTTGTTGACCTCGGTCAGCATCAGGCGGAGGTACTGCTCGATAAACGGGCTGCCACCGGGCGCCGTGTACATGTCCGTCCAGCCGACCTCCTTCTCCTCGCGCGTGTGCGGGCCGTGGTCACTGCCAATGACATCGATGGTGCCGTCGACGATGGCTTCCCACATCGACGGGTTGTCCTCCTCGGGCACCCAGAAGCCCAACGCGTACGGACCCAGGCGCTCAATGTTGGCCCAGTCGTTGGTGACGAACATGGCGAACGGGTTTGCCTCGGCCGTCACCGAACGGCCCTGCGCCTTTGCCTCTCGTACCATGCGCACGCCGTCGCGGGTCGAGAGATGAAGGACGTGCAATCGGGTGCCGACCGACCGTTGGAATTCCAAAATTGT
Organism: Saccharimonadales bacterium (SeqCode); assembly: GCA_035534875.1. GTDB lineage: Bacteria > Chloroflexota > Dormibacteria > Aeolococcales > Aeolococcaceae > Palsa-851. The sequence goes on along the minus strand of DATLRB010000071.1, from coordinate 368 downwards.
CGCGATCGCCGTGTTGAGGATTACGCCGTCGCCGGCGCGCAACGCACGTGCATAGGAGCGGAAGTCGGTTCCCCACTGCTCGCGGGACCGGGTGACCCAAAGATTGTACAAGTCGTTGTCATGTGGGTGGATGTACAGGGGCAACCCTGTCTTGGCCACTTCCTCGAAGATCCTGTAGAGCACCGCATGGTTGGTCACCGCGGTACCCGGAGGGTGCGGGTAGTCTCGACCGATGTCCTTCATCATCCAAACCTTGAAGGCGGTAGCTCCCGCCTCGGCCAGCTCGGCGATGTTCTCGGGCACCACGCCCGACGCGTTGTGGCCGAAGTCAACGACCGCCTTCGACTGGGCATTCTCCAAATGGCGCT
>DATLRB010000070.1:0-2371 GCA_035534875.1 Saccharimonadales bacterium (SeqCode) | reverse complement strand
CCGCGCACCTCACCGACCAGGATGCGGTCCGGTCGCATCCGGAGGCTGTTGCGAAGAAGCTGGCGGATCGTCAGCTCGCCCTTGCCTTCGACGTTGGGCGGGCGGTGTTCGAGCGCGATCACGTGCGGGTGGTCGATCTGCAGCTCGGCCGCATCCTCGATCGTGATCACGCGCTGGTTGTGGGGGATGAACCGCGCGATGACGTTCAGAGTCGTCGTCTTGCCGGACCCGGTGCCGCCCGACACGAGGATGTTCATGCGTCCGAGCACGGCCGCCTGCAGGAACTCCGCCATGGCGGGGCTCAGGCTGCCCTCGCGCGTTAGGTCCTCCATACCGAGGACCGCGTCCTTGAACTTGCGGATCGTGAGTGCGGCGCCGTGGATCGCAGCGGGCCGGATGATCGCGTTCACGCGGCTTCCGTCCGGGAGGCGTGCGTCGACCATTGGGTTTAGGCCGTCGATGTGCCGACCCGTGGTGGCCACCATGCGCCGGATCGTCTCGAGCAGCTGGTTCTCGTCTTCAAACCGGACGTCCGCCTTGGTCAGAACGCCGCGCCGCTCGATGAAGACCTGGTCCGGTCCGTTGACCATGATTTCGCTCACGGAGCGGTCGTGCAGGAGGCTGTCGAGCGGGCCGTAGCCGACCGCCGCGCGCAGGATGATGTCGGCGAGGGCCGACTTCTCCTGGGAGCTGAGGTCGATGCTGTCTTCTGAGAGGAACCTGTCGAGGTGGGTGCGGACCGCCCTCGAGAAGGCGAGGGTGTCACCCGTGGTGAGCCCAACGTCGCGAATGAGGGCGAGGCGGTCCCGGAACTCGTCCGCGAGCTTGTTCAGGTCTCGGCCCTGGCGCGCCGCCGACTCCATGATGTCAGAGCGCCGGCGCTGCGGCTGCGGCGCGGCCACCACCGGGGTCCACATGTCGACGAACTGCATCTCGAGCAGCGCCGGTGAGGCGGCGACGGCGGGAATGACCCGCTGGCGCTCCGTCAGGCGGATCTTGATCGCGATGCCTTCACCGTCGGGCTGCTGGCCCTGCTCGATGTACGCCGCGATCCATTCGCCGTCGCGGAACCTGAGGATGGCCTTGCGGGCCGTGCTCCGGTCGCCCGGGTCGCCCTCCAGGTCGGCGTCCTCGACCGATCCGAACACCACGTACTTGATCTCGCGCACCGGGATCAAGCGCGGCCGGTCGGCGTCCGGCGGCGAGTAGAGCGGGTAGCCTTCGCCGTGCAGCGCCAGCGAATCCGAGTCACCCTCCTCGAGGCCGCCGTCGAGCCGGTGCACGGTCACCTTGAAGCGAGACGGTCTGGACACGAGCCCACCGTTGGGCGCCGCCGCTTGCGCGACTGGGCGCGGAAGGTCCTCGGGATCCTTTTCCGGCGTCTCGATCCTGACCTCGCTCATCGAATTCCAGCCCCGAGGGATGCTAGCACCGGGTCACCTGGCCTCCGCCTCGTTAAGCCCACGATCAACTTCCGAAACGCTCCGGGGGACGGCGCCGGTCGAGGACCCATTTCGATCCAGGCATGCGTTTGGCCACTCCCTTGACCTCGGCCGCGCGCGCGGCCACCGCGGCTGCGCTCGCATAAGTGCCTGGCTCGGCGATCACGATGCCGATCGAGACCGAGACCATCGGAATGCGCAGCGTGTTTCCGTTGCGCTCCTGCATCTCGATCCATCCTCGCTCGCGGTCCGCCGGCTCGTAAAGCGCGGGCACGGCGGCGTCGAAGCGCTTGGTGATCTCTGTCGCGAGCGACTCGGCCATGCTCGGCTCGGTCAGGATGACGAAGTCATCACCGCCGACGTGACCGGCGAAATGGCTGCCCGAATAGTTCTCTTCGAGGACCTCGAAGATGATGGTCGCGAGCGTTTTGATGACGTCGTCGCCGCGCAGGAAGCCGTAATGGTCGTTGTAGCTCTTGAACGAATCGATGTCGGGGTACAGCACCGCGAACCTGTCTCGGCGCGCGAGCCGGCGGCTGATCTCTCGCAGGATGTCGCTGTTGCCGCTCATGCCGGTGAGGGGGCTGAGCTCGCGCGCGGACGTCGAGCGGCTCATGACCGAACGCAAGCGGGCCACGAGCTCCTCGGGGACGAAGGGCTTGGTGACGTAATCGTCGGCCCCGGCGAGCAGGTGCTCCACCTTGTCCTTCAAAGAGCTGCGAACGGTGAGGAAGACCACCGGGATCAACCTGGTGCGGAAGTCGGCGCGCAGCTCCGCGAGGATCTGATCCCCGGTGATGTCACCGAGCATGAGGTCGAGCAGGATTATGTCGGGGCGCCACTCGGCGGCTGCACTGTGGGCCTCATGCCCGTCACCGACCGTCACGCTCTCGAAGCCCGCGCGGTCGAGCACGCGCTTGACCAGACGC
>DATLRB010000069.1:0-39540 GCA_035534875.1 Saccharimonadales bacterium (SeqCode) | reverse complement strand
CCATCCGGCCTTGGCAGCAGCGGGAACTACTACTTCGAGCGCGAGGAGGGCTGGGGCAACCCACGCTCCGAAGGTGACCCGTTCACGCCGTCGCCCGCCCAGAGCGGAAACGGTTGCGGAAGCGGAGACCCGTGCACCGCTGCGTCCGCGCCTGACTTCCATCAGGTCAGCCCGGAGGCCGGGACCGAGACCCAGTATCCGTCCCTCAACTACCAGGGGGGCTCCAACTATCTGATCCAGATACCCGTGGGTCAGTCGGCCGATGTGCAGGTGTACAACCCCGCATTTGCGCCCGATACGTGCGGTGGCAGTCCGGGGTACTACTGCTACCACGAGAACGACGGGAGCTTCCAGGGGTCGGGCTCGCCCTACACCTCCTATTCGGCGATGATCTACACGCTGTTCAAGGTCACCACGATCTCATCGCGGCTCAGCGACTCGCTGGTGAGCCAGGAAGTCTTCTATCCGTACAACGCGACGAATGCCGCGTCAGGGAGCATCACGTACTTCCCGCACTGCCTCTGCACGCCGACTGCGACGACGAAGAGCTACGTGCCGACAACGTATCACCAGTGGGTCTCGGCGATCGACTACGCGCCGACCAACGCCACTGACCTGGCACTCTTCGGGAACCCGACCGACTTCGGCAGCACCTACCTCACCGATCCCTCGTCGACCGTCCCCCAGTACTACAGGCTCGAGGTCGACACCATGCAGTGGAACGGTAAGCCCACGTGCACATCGTCAGCCTGCGCCGTCCCCACCACTGGGACCAACACGCAGTCGGAGGCACACAAGGGCTACGCGGTTCGCCTCGTCTCGGATGCCGGCAGTCCAGCGTCCTACCTCGGGACGCTCGGAGCACAGGCTGGAAGCACGAGCAACACGCTGTCTGCCTGCCCGACAACGACGCCGACCTGCGGCACCATGTCATCGATGGATGACATGACCGTGTTCACGCCGGTCAATGGCGCCAACGCAACCAGGTTCTCGATTCCGCTCTTCAGCCTCGATCCGATCGCGTATGCCGGTCAGACGATCAACGTCGACCTGTTCGATCCCGGTGACGTCAACGGTGGCGCCGCATATATTGGGTTACAGGCACCGGATGGAACCTGGGCGACCGTCAACAGCATCAGCGATGTCGGAGCGTCCCTTGGAGGCGCGAGTCCGCCCAGCGGTGGGAGCAGCGTTCCTGTCGCGTGGCCCTCTGGCGGATGCAGCAGTGCGTGCTTCCAGACCGCAACCTCGGGGGGTGGTGTCATCTACAACGGCCAGTGGCTCCAGCTCCAGATGACCGTGACCTCGGCCGCGACCGGCTATTACAACCTCGTCTACGACGTCGGTTCGAGTGCGACCGCCGCCGATACGTTCGCGGTCGAAGTCGGGTTCAGCGGTAGCCCGGACCACCTCCTGCCCTGATTACCGCGCTCACAGCGAACTCTGAGCCTCCGCTCAGGTCGCCGTGAGCAGCAGGCGGCACAGTCAGGTCATGGCGTCCCGCCCGTTCTTCGACGATCCCCCGCCGGTGCTGCCGGCCGCCATCCCGATACCACCGCGCACCCGGGATGGCGGCGCGGCGCCCGTGCGCTGGGCCAGATCGCTGGTGCGGGGCCGTCAGGAGGACGCGGCGTGGGTTCGCCCGACGCTGATCGGCGTGCTTGGCGTCGCCGCCCTCCTCTACCTCTGGGATCTCGCTGCCTCGGGATGGGCGAACGCCTTCTACTCCGCCGCCGTCCAGGCCGGCACGACGAGCTGGAAAGCGTTCTTCTTCGGATCCTTCGACTCGTCGAACTTCATCACGGTTGACAAGTCGCCCGCCGCGCTCTGGGTGATGGACCTTTCAGCGCGCGTGTTCGGAGTCAACGCCTGGAGCATCCTCGTGCCCCAGGCACTCGAGGGGGTCGCCACCGTCGGCTTCACCTACCTGACGGTGCGGAGGTGGTTCTCGCCTGCCGCCGCACTGATCGCGGGCGCGACCGTCGCGCTGACTCCCGTGGCCGCGCTGATGTTCCGTTTCGACAACCCCGACGCGCTGCTGGTGCTGCTCCTCACCATCGCCACCTACGCGACGGTGCGGGCGGTCGAGGCCGGGAAGACGAGATGGCTCGTGCTCGCGGCGACGCTTGTCGGATTCGCGTTCCTCACCAAGATGCTGCAGGCGTTCCTGGTCGTTCCTGCCTTCGGCATCGTGTACCTCGTCGCCGCGCCGGTATCGTTGCGACGCCGGATCGTCCAGCTCGGAATCGCCGCCGCCACCATGGTCGTCGCGTCGGGATGGTGGGTCGCGATCGTGCAGCTGACCCCCGCGGCTGACCGGCCGTACATCGGCGGGTCGCAGAACAACAGCATCCTCAACCTGATCTTCGGCTACAACGGGCTGGGCAGGCTGACCGGCAATGAGTCGGGCAGCGTCGGCGGCGCCGGCGCCACCGGCTCGATGTGGGGACCCACCGGCCTCGACCGATTGTTCAACGACAGCTTCGGCAGCCAGATCTCCTGGCTGCTGCCCGCTGCCTTGATCCTGCTCGTCGCGGGGCTCGCCGTCACGCTGAGGCGGAGGCGCACCGACCGCACCCGCGCGGCCTTCCTGCTCTGGGGTGGCTCACTCGCCGTTTCGGCACTGGTCTTCAGCCTTGCGGCCGGGATCATCCACCCGTATTACACCGTCGCGCTCGCCCCGCCGATCGGTGCGCTGGTGGGCATGGGCAGCGTGCTGCTCTGGCGCCGGCGCTCAGAGACGTGGGCTCGCGTGGTGCTCGCGGTCACCGTTGCCACCACGGGCATCTGGTCGGCCATCCTGCTCGAGCGCAGCCCCGGGTTCGCTCCCGGGCTCGCCGCTGCGGTCGCCACGCTCGGTGTCGGCGCGGCGATCGCGATCTTCGGCATCCCGCTCATGCACCGCTCGCTCGCGGCAGGGGTGGTCGTCGTCGGAATGGCCGCGGCGTTTGCCGGCCCTGCCACGTACACGATCGACACCGTGCTGACCACGCACTCCGGCGCCATCCCGTCAGCGGGGCCGGCGGTGACCGCCGACATCACGGGACGCGGTCGCGGCGGATTGCCCGCCGGCTTCACCGGACGTGGCGGCGGGCGGGGATTCCCGGGCGGCTTCCCCGCCGGCGGGTTCGGTGGCGGCGGATTCGGCAATCCCGGTCGTTTCGGCGTCCGCGGATTCGGCATCCCCGGTGGCACCGGGCCCGGTGGCTTCGGACGGGGTGGCGGATCGTTCCTCAACGCGAGCACGCCCGGTGCGGCGCTCGTCAAGCTGCTCGAGAGCAACGCCGCCCGGTACAGCTGGGTTGGCGCCACTATCGACGCTAACTCGGCAGCGGGCTATCAGCTCGCGACCGGCGATCCGATCATGGCCATCGGCGGCTTCAACGGGACGGATCCCGCGCCGAGTCTCGCAGCGTTCGAACAATATGTCGCCCTGGGGCGCATCCATTACTTCCTCGGATCGGGGGGAGGTTCGGGAAGCGGCAGCGGCACGTCAGGTCAGATCGCCCAGTGGGTGGAGCAGCATTTCACCGCCGCCGTCGTCGACGGCGTGACCGTCTACGACCTCACGCAGCCCGCCGGCTGATCCGGTTCGTCACCGGCCGGACCATGCGGCGGCGGACGTCGCCTCCAGGTCGACGCTGGAGTCGGTGACGCGGCGCGCCGCGCCGGGATGCGCACCGCCGGCGTTGGCGATATACCAGAGACCGAAGTTGCCGTCCGTGTCCGCGGCGTTCATATAGAGAAGGTTGTCGCCGGTCGGCGACCAGGACGGCGAGTTGCACAGGCAGTTCGCCGCCACCACACGCGGCGGACCGAGCCCATTCCCCTCGAGCGTCGCCACTTCGAGATTCGCCGTCTGCCCCGCATTGGTGCAGACCATGGCCACGGTCACGCCGTCCGGAGCGACAGCGGGCGCGCCGCAGTCCTGCTGCGGTGTGGTGAGCGAGCGCATCGGGCTGTTCGGGCTCGTCTGCAGACCCAGGACCGTCACCACGGTGCCCTTCCCGGTGTTCGCGTAGCTCGAGTAGAGCAGGCTTCCATTCGGCAGCGGCACGGGCTCGATGTCACCGCCCGTGTACATGTCGGGCACCGACCATCGCGTGCCGCCGGTCACTCCGGTATCGGCGACGCTGAATCCGGCACCCAGCGGCGCGGACCAGATTGAGAAGTCCACCTCGTAGCTCTGGTTGGGTGCCGGCTTGGGTGCGTCCGTCGCGAAGTACACCTCGGTACCGTCCGGGCTGACCGATGGCCACAGGATCCAGTGGTCCAGCTGCAGCGTCTGATTGCTCGTCGAGGGATCGTCAGACGTCATCCGGCTCAGGACCCGTCCGGCGGCGCTGACGCGATACAGGTCCGAGTACGCGTCGAACCTGCGGATCACGAGCAGCGTCCCGTCAGCAAGGACGCGCGGTTGGGACCAGTCGCCACCGGACGGGAGCGCCAGCCTGCGGATGCGCGCCCCTGAGATCGCGAAGATGGACCCCGCCTGGCTGACATAGATCGTGCCCGGCAGGCGCACCTGCGGGCTCGTGGTGTTGACCAGTGCAGCCGCGGTCGTGTGCGACTGCAGCACGGCAAGGGTCCGGTTCGCCGCCAGCCCGCTGGCGACCATCAATGCGACGAGGATGGCGATGCGCTTCATCTCAGGATCCCACCGGAAAGAATTTCGCGACCTCGGGCCGGATCAGCACCCAGTCGGGTACCAGGGCATCCTGCCCACCGACGTACACGCTGCTCGTGTATGGAGGCAGCAACACCACCTGGGTGATGGAGGCGAGCGGCACCGAGCCCGCGATCGGCAGCAGCCCGCTCACCTGGCCGATGCTCATGTCGGTCTGGAAGTCCGACCCGAGCGACGTCGCCAGGCTCGGAATGTCCGCGAGCGAGACGTGCTTGGTCTTGGCGCGCAGTGCGATGAGAATCTGTTGCTGGCGCTGTGATCGCGCGAAGTCGCCGTAGGCATCGTCGTGACGAGCGCGGACGTACTCGAGCGCGAGCGTGCCGGTCATGCGCTGCGCGCCGGGCAGCACGAGGATTCGCTGATAGTCGAACGGGTTGCCGCCGGAGAGATCCGCGGGGTAGTAGTCGTCCATCACGGGGTTGTTGGCGATGACGTTGACGCCGCCGAGCTGGTTGAGGACCGACACCAGTCCCTGGAGTCCGATCCACGCGTAGTAATCGATATGGACCCGGAGGTTCCGCTCCACCGTCTGTATCGCGCACTGGGCGCCGCCATGGAGGAACGCCTGGTCGATCTTGCCGTTGCTCCCGGTGCACAGGCGTACCCAGAGGTCGCGCGGGATCGAGAGCATGGTCACGTGCCGGGTCGCCGGGTCGACTCGGGTGAGGATCATCGACTGGGTCAGGTAGTCGCCCTTGAACTTCGAGTCACTGTCGGAGCCCAGGAGCAGGAGCGTGAAGGGAGACGTCGACGGGAGGTTCTCGTTCGCCGAGACCGGCTTGAGCTGCGCAGTGCCGCCCAGCGAGGTGTTGACCTGGCCCGTGTCGCGGAGGGCGACCTGGATCGCGGGCAGGAAGTAGAACGCGATGCCTGCGACGATCGAGACGAGGAAACCGGCAGCGATGAACGATGCCCTGACGGCCCGCTGCGGGCGGGTCTTCAGGGATGCGCGCCGCCGTTGCACCGTGCGGCGGCCCGAAAGATCGTATGAACGAGACAACCTCGAACCTCAGGTGAGACGTTGAGAGGAACGGCGAGTTCAAGGACGGGCTGCGACGGCGATCGCCGCGGCCGTCAGATGGTACCCCGAGGTTGCGTCTCGCGACCGCGATCTGCATGTACGCTCTCGGCGGAGAGATGAGCAAGGCACGCCTCGAGGCCTTCAGTGACGGCATCATCGCCGTGGCGATCACGCTGCTCGCGCTCGATCTCACCGTCCCCGTACCGGGGCATGGCGCGCTGCTGCCGCAACTCGGCGACCACTGGCCGCAATTTGCCGCCTATGCGGTGAGCTTCTTCACCATCGGGATCATCTGGGTGAACCACCACGCGAGGGTGAGCCAGATCGCCATGGTCGACAGGACGCTGCTGTTCATCAACCTGGTGTTGCTGCTGTTCGTCGTGCTCATCCCGTTCGCAACCGCGACGATGGCCACGTACCTCACCAGCGGCAGCGAGGACTCGCACATCGCCATGGCGGTGTACGCGGTTGTGCTCGAGGGCATGGCACTGAGCTTCAGCGCCATGTTCGAGTGGTCGCTGCACGAAGGTCGCACCCACGTCGTGGTACCGATCGATCAGCGCCGCGCCCAACGCCTGCGCACGTCGATCGGGGCGCTCGTCTACGCGGGGGTCTTCGGCGTGGCGTTCATCAGCGCGCCACTGTCGCTCGCACTTGCGGGTGTGTCGGCGATCTACTACATCTTCGCCCCGGTGCCCCGCGGGACGGCCGGTCCGGAACCGGAGGAGCTCGAGTCAGGCTCGGAGTGAATGGGGACGGCGGTGGGTGGCAGTCTCAGCAATGTCACAGACACGGCTCAGGCCACACTGAGCAATCAGCGTCATGCTGCTGAGTGTCACCCAACTGAAAACCTCGGAGCCTGATGATGACCAACGACATGCAGGAGTACCTCCCCCACGATCCGCCACCGCCCCCGGCTGAGCCGCCCGGGGCCTCGTATGGTCATTGGTCGTCCAACCCCGAATGGGGACCGCCCAGGTGGCCGGCGGCACCACCGCAGCGTCCAGCCGGCGGAGCCGGATTGCGGCGTACGGTGCTTGCCGTTTTCGCGGTCGCCTGCGTCGGCGCGGGCGGCGGCACCGCCTGGGCCCTGACCACCGCGTCGATCGCCGGCAACTCGACCGGCTCGACGCCCAACGGCTCGAGCGGCAATGGCGGGGCGACAGCCAACACTCCGCCCACCAGCGGTGGCGTGCCGTCGACGGGAGGCCCCCTCTCGGCTGCCACCATAGCGAAGCTCGACTCGGCGATCGTGGACATCACCGCCGACACCGCGGTCCCGGGCGGTCAGGTGGCGGGCACCGGGATGATCATCACCTCGAACGGCGAGGTGCTCACCAACAACCACGTCATCAGCGACACCGTGAACATCCGGGCGCAGATCGACGGGACCGGCACCAAATACACGGTGAAGGTCATCGGCTACGACATCAATGACGACATCGCGCTCGTCCAGCTCGTGGGCGCGTCCAACCTCCCGACCGTGCCGATCGGCGACTCGTCCAAGCTTTCGCCGGGTGACCCGATCACGGTGCTCGGCAACGCACTCGGCAGGGGAGGCGCCCCGGCGGTGGTCAGCGGGACCGTTGCGGCGCTCGGCGCGCAGATCACCGCGAGCGATGACAGCGGCGACAACGAGACCCTCACCGGCATGCTCCAGGTATCCGCGGCCATCGAGCCCGGTGATTCCGGAGGGCCCGAGGTCAACGCCGCCGGCCAGGTGATCGGCATGACCACTGCGGGTCAAACCTCGGGCAACCCCAACCAGCAGACTGCATCGACGACCGGGTTCGCGATCCCGATCAACAAGGCGATGCAGATCGTCGCGGAGATCCGCTCGGGAAGCGGCCCACACATTCATCTCGGCCTGGCGGCGCTGCTCGGCGTCAAGGTCTCGGCAACCGTACCCATGCCACTTCCGGACGGCACCGGCGTCGACTGCACCGCTTCGCGGGCGACACAAGGCGCCTGGGTGAGTGGGGTCACGGCTAATCCAGCGGTCAGCGCCGGGGTGACCGCCTGCGGGCGCATCACCAGCATCGGTGGCTCCACGATCACGAATACCTCGGATCTCCACATCGCCATGGGGGGCTTCCAGGTCGGCCAGACGGTCACGCTGACCTGGATCGACTCGTCAGGTGCATCCCACAACGCCTCGATCACCCTGGGCCAGGCCACCTTCCCGGACTGACCCCGACGCCCGCGATCGGGAGGATGTGTCCAATCGCCCGTAACACCAGCGATTCCGGGGCGTCATGACGCGTTTGAAGCGTCAACGCTATAACTCAGTCAGCCCCTGAGGGGGGCCCGCCCCGAGCCGGCGCCAGGCTCGCGCGGGAGATCGCGATGCACAGGACTGTGTGACGTGTCACGACGTGCGGTGACCGCCAAGCAGCGCGCGGATGATGCCAGGGCCGGCCCGGAGAGCCGGCCCGCGGCGAGCGGCGGCAGCGTCGCGCCCATCTGGCTCCTGAACGTCGGCATGACGCTCGCGGCAGCCGGCGTCTACGTGCTCGCCGTCGCACCGCTCCACCAGACCACCGCGACGATGATCCTGCCGATCGCGGCGCTCGTGGGCGGGTTCGCCGTCGGGGAGTGGTGGCGCGTGTTCATCCACTTCCGCCAGGAGGCTCAGTCGTTCTCGTTGAGCGAGATCCCACTCGTCATCGGCGTCTTCGCGCTTGCGAACGATCCCGGGGCCCTGGTGCTGTCGCGCGTGCTCGGCGCGGCGATCGGCCTGGGCCTGCTCCGCCGTCAGGAGCCGATGAAGCTCATCTTCAATCTCGCCAGCTTCGCGCTCGAGGCCGAGACGGTCACGATCCTCGTCCACCGTGTCTCAGGCACGAACGCGACCAGCCCGGTCGTCTGGGTGTGGGTGCTGCTCTTCATGTCCCTCGCGTCACTGCTGGGATTCGGGTTGAGCGCGCTCGCCATCTCGCTTGCCGAGGGCCGGCAGTCACATCATCAGTGGTTCCAGCCGATCGTCATCGTGCTCATCGGCGGATTCGCGAACTGCAGCCTCGGGCTGGTCGTCGTCGCCCTGCTCAAGAGCGACCCACCGATGCTGCTGCTGCTGCTCACCCCGCTCGCGGCGATCGGCGCCTCCTACGTGCTCTACACGCGCGAGCATCAGAAGCATCAACGGCTCCAGTACCTCTACGAGTCGAGCGACATGCTGCAGCGCGCGAGCTCCGACGGCGCCGCCATCCCCGAGCTTCTCGAGCAGCTCTGCAAGGTCTTCCGGGCGGACATCGCGACGGTGTCATTGCTGCCGGTTGCGACCGACAGCGGCTCCTGGCGCACCATCAGCACATCGTGCGGCGCCGGTGACAACGTCGACACCGTGCTGAGCGCTGAACACCTGGAGCGTTTCGTCCCGCTCCTCGACGAGACCAAGCGCGGGGTGATCGCCACGCCCTCGACGTCCGACCCCGAGCTGCGCACCTGGTTGAGCGAGCAGGGTTTCAAGGACGCGATGGCGACGCTCCTGCAGGGCGAGGGCAGGCTCCTCGGGACGCTGGTGGTCGCAAACCGGCTGAGCGATGTCGGCACGTTCGACACCGAAGATCTGCACCTTTTCGATGCGTTCGCGGCGCAGACGAGCGTCGCCGTGCAGAACACGCGCCTCGGTCACCGTCTCCGGCAGCAGGCTTTTCACGACACTCTCACCGACCTCGCCAACCGCGCGCTGTTCATGGACCGGCTCGAGCACGCGCTCACCCGCCGCGAGCGCCACGACGAATCGCTTGCGGTCATGTTCCTCGACCTCGACGACTTCAAGGAGATCAACGACAGCCTCGGCCACATGGCCGGCGACGAGCTGCTCGCCAGGGTCGCGGACCGGTTGAAGCTGGTGCTCCGCGCATCGGATACCGCAGCCCGATTCGGTGGCGACGAATTCGCGATCCTCGTCGAGGAGACCGCGGATCCCGAGGACACGATTCGCGTGGCCGAGCGTGTCGTGTCCGTGTTCAAGCCGCGATTTGTCATCGCAGGACGCGAGGTCACGATCAGCGCCTCGGTTGGGGTCGCCGTGACCGCGTCTCGCGATGTCACCGCCGAGGAGCTCGTGGGCCGGGCCGATGTCGCGATGTACCGCGCCAAGGTCAAGGGAAAGGACACATACGAGATCTTCGAGCCGGGAATGCAGGACGTCGTCGCGCGCCGCCTCGAGGTGCGAACCGACCTCGAGCGCGCCATCGATCGTCACGAGCTCGTCGTCCTCTACCAGCCGATCGTGGACATCACCACGAGCACCCCGGTGGGCGTGGAGGCGCTGGTGCGCTGGAAGCACCCTCGCTGGGGCATGGTCGGTCCCGCGGAATTCATCGGCATCGCCGAGGAGACCGGGATGATCCGCGAGCTCGGCCTGCACGTGCTCGAGGAGGCGTGCCGGCAGTGGCAGGCGTGGCAGGTGGAGTTGAACGACGAGCCGGCGTTCACGGTGAGCGTCAACGTCTCACCCCGGCAGTTGCGTGACCCCAGCTTCGTGGGCGAGGTGTGGCGCATCCTGACCAGGGCGGGGCTCCCGCCGTCGCATCTCACGCTCGAGATCACCGAGAGCTTCATGGTCGATGACCCGGAGAGCGCCCGAGCACGCCTTCGCGAGTTGAAGACGCTGGGTGTGCGCATCTCGATGGACGACTTCGGCACCGGCTACTCGTCCCTCGCGTCGCTGCAGGACCTGCCGCTGGACATCCTCAAGATCGACAAGCTGTTCGTCGACCACGTTGCCGAGGACCCGCGCAGGACGGCATTCGCCCAGGCGATCATCCGCATGGGCAAGACGCTCGGGCTCGGCCTGATCGCGGAGGGAGTGGAGACAGCCGACCAGGCCGAGCGGCTCCAGAGCCTCGGGTGCCGGTTCGCGCAGGGCTTCTACTTCTCCAGACCGGTGCCCGCGGACGAGATCCAGGGCATGTTGCGAGCCTCACATGCGATGCGCGTCGCCGGTGGGCGGTGGGCTCAGGCCGAGCCGGTGGAGCGGCGCGCCCGCCTCCGCGTGCTCGAGGAAAGCGCCTGATCCCTCCGGGGAGAGCGAACGGGGAGCTGGGCTCGCTGCTCTGGTGCCCTGAGCCTCCAGGGCGTCGATACTGCATCCCCATGACGAGCGAGGATGCCAAGCCGGGGAGGAGTCGCGACCCGGCTCGACGCCGGTGAGTGCGGTCGACGTCCTCACCGGGTGGGTCGCGGCCGGCGTGTTCGGTGTGGCCATCGCCTCGGCGCTGGTGAACCGGTGGCGCCTCTCCGCGGGCTTGAGCTTCTCGATGGGCTGGTTCCGCGCCCACAACTGGCTCGGCGCGGCGGCGGCGGCGGCCGGGGTCGCGCACTGCCTTGCATCGGTGACCAGATCGACGCTTCCCGCCGGTGAGGAGATCGGTATCTGGGCGGGTGCGGCTGCGGTCGGCCTGGTGGTCCTCACGGCATTTGCCGGCAGCGGGCTCTCCGGCGCGAAGCGCGAAGCGCGCCCGCGGATCCGGCGCAACCACGTCGCGACCATGTTCGCGGTGCTGGCGGTGGGGATCGTGCATACGGCGCTGAACGGGCCCCTCCCCGGGAGATGACGGAGCCAACCGCGGCGCCGCTTGAATGGGACTCTGGCAAGATGGACCATCCGCACCCGCGGACGTATGACAGGGATTGAGATGCGCGACGGCCGGAGGCACGCCCGATGACCGAGACCACTGAGGCCGTTTCGCCTCGCGGCGCGGAGGCGCAGCCCACGGGCCACGCCCCCCACGTGAGCGACCTCGATCCGCGCCGCTGGCTCGCCCTCGCCAGCGTGATGACCGCGCTCTTCATGGTGCTGCTCGACGTTTCGATCGTGAACGTGGCCATCCCGGCAATCCGGTCGAATCTTGCGGCGAACAACGCCGACATCCAGTTCGTCATCGCCGGCTACGGTCTCGCCTACGCGGTGCTGCTGATCACCGGCGGACGACTTGGTGACATCTTTGGCAGAAAGAGGATGTTCATCATCGGGATGTCGGGGTTCGTGATCGCGTCGGCGCTCTGCGGGCTCGCCCAGAGCGCCATCATGCTCGACCTCTCGCGCGTGCTCCAGGGCGCCATGGCGGCGATGATGTACCCGCAGGTGCTCTCTGTGATCCAGGTCACGTTCCCGCCACGCGAACGCGCACGCGTCTTCGGCCTCGTCGGCGCGGTGATCGGCATCGCCACCATCACCGGACCGCTCGCCGGCGGGCTGATCATCCGCAACGACATCACCGGCGGGTCATGGCGCTGGATCTTCCTGGTGAACCTGCCGATCGGCATCGCGGCGCTCATCGCCGCGACCCGGCTGATCACCGAGTCGCGTGCGCCCAACGCGAAACGCCTCGACGTGGGGGGCGTCGTGCTCGCAACCGCCGGAATCCTCCTGCTCGTCTACCCGCTCGTCGAAGGCCAGGTGGCCGGGTGGCCCGCGTGGACGTTCATCTGCATGGCGCTCAGCCCGGTGATGCTCGTGCTGTTCATCCTCTACGAGCGATCGCTGCCGTCGACGAGATTTCCGCTCGTCCAGCTCTCACTGTTTCGCATCCGGTCCTTCAGTGTCGGGGTTGCGATCTCCGCGGTGTTCATCGCCGGCATCCCGGCGTTCTTCTTCACCTTCAGCCTGATGCTCCAGGTCGGGCTGGGGTTCAGCGCGCTCAACGCCGGTCTGACGACGATCCCCTGGAGCCTCTCGTCCGCGGTCGCGTCCGCGATGTCGGCGCGCGTCGCTCCGCGCCTCGGCAAGTGGACGATCGCGATCGGCTCGGCGCTGCTGGTGATCGGCATGCTCGCCATCATCGGCACGGTCCAGCTCCAGGGCACGAAGCTCACCGGCTGGGATCTGATCCCCTCGTTCCTGGTCAGCGGTGTGGGTTTGGGCACGGTGATCGCGCCGCTCCTCAACATCATCCTGGCGGGCGTGCCCGGGCGGGACGCCGGATCCGCGTCAGGCGTGCTGACGACGTTTCAGCAGCTGGGCGGCGCGATCGGCGTCGCGGTTGTCGGCGTGGCGTTCTTCGGCCTGCTCTCGAGCCGCGCCGCGGATGCCATCGCAACGGTCACCCCGCAGTTGCAGTCGCAGCTCGCGGCAGCCCACGTGCCCGCACCGCAGGCGGACGCCGCCATCTCGAAGTTCACCACCTGCTTCAAGCAGCAGGCGTCCTCCAGCGATCCGACGGCGCCGATTCCCGGCTGTCCGAGCGCCGGCACGAAACCCGCGACCGACCCGGTGAGCGTCGCGTTCGCGAGCGCCGCGCAGGGCGCGCTCGCACGCGACTTCGTCACCTCGGTCGAGCGGATCCTCTTCTTCAACGTCGGTTTCTGGGCGCTCACCGGCGTGCTGTCGATGCTGCTCCCGAGGACGCGTCCACAGCCTGTCGCCGGAGCCGTGCACGCAGCCTGAGGTGGGGTCGGCCGCGCGACGTGACCGGGGCGCCGTTGAGTCCGCGGGGGCTCAGTTGGCCAGGCCGTGGCTCACGTTTGAGAAGACATTGTTCACCGTCTTTCCCAGCGTGCTGAGAATCACGATGACGACAATCGAGATGAGGACGAGAATCAGCGCGTATTCGACCATTCCCTGGCCGTCCTCGCGCGATCGGAGCCTTTCTCCCAGCTCGCGGATGCGTTCACCGGCCTCCAGAAATCTGCTGCCCATTTCGATACTCCGATAAATCCGTTCACCCCGCGTGGCGAGGTGATGTCCCCAGCCTGCGCCGACTTCTCAAACCCTTCCGGAAAGCCTGGTAACGGGGAGCCGGACAACGATTCGCGTTCCGGCGACATGTTCGTCATCAAGCGAGATCGTGCCTTTGTGGGCAGAAACGATCGCCGCGCAGATCGCCAGTCCCAATCCGGCTCCGCCGGTCTTCCTCGATCGGGAAACGTCGCCGCGTGAGAACCGCTCGAAGATCGCGTGACGCAGGCCGGCTGGGATACCCGGTCCGGTGTCGGTGACGGAGATCGCGCAGGCACCGGGCGGGGACGGCGTGAGCGCCAGGGCGACGCTCCCATTCCTCGGGGTGTATGCGAGTGCATTCTCGAGCAGATTGTCAAAGAGACGCCCGAGCAGGAGGGCGTCACCCTCCACGACGCCTTCGCAGTCGAGCTGCTCGGTCATCCCAACTCCCAGAGCCGTGGCGTGGCCCTCCCAGCGGGCAAACGCCTCCTCGAGCACGTCGCTGATGTCGACACGGGAGACCGATGTCATGAGGCCTCCCGAGTCGCTCCGAGACAGTGTCAGCAGCGACTCGGAGATCTTCACAAGCCGCCGCGTGTTCTTGAGCGCCAGGCGCACGGTCGCGGTGAGCTCGTCGGGCGTGCGCGGCTGCAGCAGCGTGATCTCCAGCTCGCTCTGCAGGGCGGACAGCGGGTTGCGCAGCTCATGAGCGGCATCCGCCGTGAACCTCCGGAGCTGCTCGGTGGTCGCCACCTGCGCTCGGTCGCGGGCCATCAGGGACCGCACCGTCAGCTCGCTCAGACACACGGTGACCACCACGGCGACGAACTGGAACTTCGCGGTGAGCGGGTCCACCACGCCGGTGAGCGCGGTGATCAATGTGACAGCGAGCGCGCCGACGTTGATCACCGCCGCAAGCGGCATCGGGAGCAGCCAGGTGGCAAAGAGCACCGCCAGGAGCAGCATGCCGCCCAGGGTCGGGTTGTTCGGGAGTACGGTCTCGATGACCAGGACGAGCACGAGCACCGCCGCGCAGCCGATGAAGGTCGCGACGCGTGTGAGGACCGAGGTGGGCTGGCGAGGCCCAAAGGCGTCGCGCCGCCGCACGGCCATGTTCACCTCAGAGCGCCGCGGGTTCGCCGCTGATCAACCGGTAGCCGATGCCGCGACAGGTCTCGATCAGCACCGACGCGCTGGCGGCCTGCAGCTTCCGCCGCACCTTCCCCGCATACACCTCGACCAGTCCCGATTCGACGGTCTGGGCGTCACCCCAGACGGCGTCGTGGATCTGCTCCTTGCTCAGCACCTGGGCGGGATGGCGGAGGAAGAGCTCGAGGATTTCGTACTCCCGGCGAGTCGTGGGTACCACGTCTCCACTGACGGTCACCTGCCGGGCGGCGTTGTCCATGCTGAGGTTGCCCGCCTGGAGCACATCGACCTGCGCCGCCAGCCGGCGGCGGCTCAAGGCTCGAACGCGCGCCAGCACCTCCTCGAAGTGAAAAGGCTTGGCGAGGTAGTCGTCCGCGCCCGCGTCGAAGCCTGCAAGCCTGTCCTTGACCTCATCGCGAGCGGTCAGCATCAGAATCGCCGTGGGCGAGCCCTGGAGGCGGAGATGACGGCAGAGACCCATGCCATCGAGGTCGCCGCCGAGCATCACGTCGAGGATGGCGACGTCGTAGGCGATCCCGGAACGGAGCGTGTCCATGGCCTCCTCGCCGCTCAGAGCGACGTCGACCGAGATGCCGGCCTCCGCCAGCCCTCGGGCCAGGCTCCCGGCGACCTCCGGCTCGTCCTCGACAACGAGTACACGCATGCCCGGATCGTATGGAGCGGCGCCGGCCCGCGCCGGTTCGCGAGTGACTCGATACTTGCTTGGATGAAGGACGTCATCGCCGCCGACGGGGACCTGGTGATCCGGCGGGTGCGAGATCACCCCGCCGACCTCGCCCGGATCGTTGCCTGGAGGAACAGCCCCCACGTGCGGGAGTGGTGGGATCCCGACGATCCGCTCCTGACCGCGGCCGCGGCCGTCGAGGAGCTCGGGCTGCGCGGTGGCGGGGATCACCAGACGACCTCGTGCATCATCGAGCTGGCCGGAGAACCGGTCGGCTACATCCAGTGCTATCCCTGGGACGCCGAGGAGGCGTATCTGGCCGAGATCGGACTCAGCCTGCCGCCAGGCTCATGGGGGCTCGACGTCTTCATCGGCGACCCCCTGCTCGCCGGCCGGGGGATCGGGTCGCGGGCCGTCACGCTGCTCTCCGACCATCTGTTCACCGAGGAGTCGGCCACCGCGGTGGCACTGATCACCGAGGTCTCGAACGCTCGCGCCCAGGCCGCCTACGTGCACGCGGGGATGCGGGTGTCCGGGGAACCGTTCCACGACACCGATCGGCGCGACGGTCAGCCGGTCGAGTCGATCCTCATGATCCGCGACCGGCCCGGTGGAACAGCTTCCGGGCGATGATCTCGCGCTGCACCTCCGACGCCCCCTCGTAGATGCGCGTCCCGCGGACTTCGCGGTAGAGGTGCTCGAGGAGATGACCGCGCTCGAGAGCTCGGGCGCCGTGGACCTGGATGGCCACGTCGATGGCGAACATCGCGGTCTCGGTCGCGAAGAGCTTCGCCATCGCGGCAGCCTCGGTGTTGGGGGTGATGCCGGCGTCGTGCGCACCGGCTGCCGAATGGACGAGCAGGCGCGAGGCCTGCACACGGGTGGCCACGTCGGCAAGCTGGTGGCTCACCCCCTGCAGCGCCGAGAGTGGCTTGCCGAAGGCCTCGCGTTCCGCGGCGTGGGCGACCGCGGCGTCGAGCGCCGCCTGCGCCATGCCGACCGCGCACGCACCGACGCTTGGACGGAAGAGGTCGAGGGTACGCATTGCGACCCCGAATCCGTGGTCGACCTCCCCGATCACGTTCACCGCCCGCATCGGGACCCCGTCGAATCGAAGCCGGCCGATCGGATGGTCGGCGACAAACGGGATGGGGGTGCCGGAGAGCCCCGGGCTCTCACGGGGAACCGCGAACGCGGTGATGCCTCGGGAGCCGGCGCCCGGCGTGGTCCGGGCGAACACGGTGTAGAGGTCGGCGTCCGGTGCGTTCGAGATGAACACCTTGTCCCCGCTGAGACGGAACCCGTCACCGTCGGGTTCGGCGGCAAGCGCCAGCGCGGCCACGTCGGACCCGGCTCCCGGCTCGGTCAGCGCGAATGCGGCGACCGCCTCTCCGGAGGCGACCCGTGGGATCCAGACGTCGACGATCTCCGCGCGGCCCGCAACGAGGATTGGATGCGCGCCCAGGCCCTGGAGGGCGAATGCGGTCTCGGCCTGGGTCGAATATCGCGCCAGGCCCTCGCGCACCAGGCACAGGTTCAGCGCTGGGACCTCGCGACCACGTTCCAGGATCTCGGGCACCAGCCCGTGCTGGGAGAGAGCGGCAATGAGGTCACGGTTGACCCTGCCGGGTTCCCCACGATTCGCGATCGGAGCCAGGACGTCCCGAGCCAGCGTTTCGCTGCGCGCCAGCAGAGCTCGGTGGGCGGCGGTCAGATGCGCGTAGGTGGCGCTCACGGGATGACGGCCACGCCGAACAGTTCGACGAGCGCACGGGGGTCGAAGAGCTCGGTCACGCCGAGCACCGCCATGGCCGGGTAGCGGCGGCCGAAGTGGGCCCGCCAGACGCGTCCCAGCTCTGGCAAGGACGCCCGGTACGCGCGGAGATCCGTGACGAAGATCTGCAGTGAGACGAGATCGTCGGGCTGCCCCTCGGCGGCTCTGAGCGCGATCACGAGGTTCCGCGCGGCGATGTCGAACTGCTCGACGATCGTGGTTCCTGAGATGGTGCCATCCGGAGCCTGGGCGGTCTGCCCGCCGAGGTGGACGGTTCGCCCGGGGGTCGCGATGACCGCGTGGGAGTAGCCAACCGGATGAGCGAGATCCGGCGAGGTGATGATCTCGTGCTCGCCGTGGCTCATCGCCCCTCCCACGCCGGCGCGCGCCCCTCGGTCCAGGCGCGGTGGTACTCGGCGTGGTCATGGCTGCCCATGAGCAGCGCCTGGGTCATGGCATCCAGTTCGAGCGCGGCGCTCAGCCCCATGTCGAGCTCCCGGGTGAGCAGGACCTTGGTCGTCGAGTATGCGAGCGCGGGGCCCTCGGCAAGGCCACGGGCCATGCTCAGCGCCGCGTGGGCGAGCGCGTCGTCGTCCACCACCCTGGTCGCGAGGCCGATCTCGAGGGCGCGTTCCGCATCGACGCCGTCGCCGAGCAGGAGCAGTTCGGTGGCCCGCCCAAGCCCGATGACGCGGGGCAGCAGGTACGCAGACCCCATATCGGCTCCGGCCAGGCCGACTTTGGTGAACAGGAACGCGAATCGAGCCGAGCGCGACAGGAGCCGGAGGTCGGCCGCCAGGGCGATCACGGCTCCCGCGCCGGCGGCGATGCCGTTGACCGCGGCGATGACCGGCAGCGGGCACTCGCGGATGGCGCGCACCACCGACCCGGTCATGCGCGTGAACTCGAGCCGGTCGCCCGCGTCCATCGACTGGAGCGCACCGATGATCTCCACAACGTCGCCGCCCGAGCAAAAACCGCGGCCGCTGCCGGTGATCACCACCACGCGTGCGTCGCCGCGATGGGGCAGCTCGGTCACCAAGTCCCGCAGATCCGCATACACGTCGAAGGTCAGGGCGCCGAGCTTCTCCGGACGCGCCAGCGTGATCGTGGCGACGCCGTCAGCCACGACGAAGTCGAAATGCTGCCAGCGCTCGGTGAACCCGGCCGATGCCCGGAATCGAGTCACGTTTGCCTGCCTCCTGTGTCACCCGCCGGGGCGAGCCGGCGCAGCGAGCTCCGATCGATCTTGCCCGAGCCGGTGCGCGGCAATTCGGCGACGAGGCGCACCTCGCTCGGGACCTTGTGGGGCGACAGGCGCCGGCGTACGAACTGTCGCAGGCCCTCCGGGTCCGCCGCCGAGCCTGGCTTGAGGACGACCCATGCACAGCCGCGCGTCAAACCGCTGCGTTCGACTGCGACCACCGCACACTCCACGACCTCGGGATGCGCCGCGAGACAGCGCTCTATCTCCGCCGGCGCGACCCAGATGCCTCCGACCTTGAGCAGATCGTCGGCGCGCCCGCGGTACTGAAAGTACCCGTCGGCGGCGCGCTCAACGAGATCCCCACTCATGACCAGGTTGCCCGCGAAGGTGCGCGCCGAAGCCTCCTCGTCGTGCCAGTACATCAACGACGCACTCTCGCCACGGACCCAGAGCCTCCCGATCTGCCCGTCGGGGATGGGATGGCCCTCATCGTCGACCACCTCGGCGGTGTAGCCGGGAACCACCTCCCCGATGCTCCCGGGGCGCACCCGCCCCGGCCGGTTCGAGACGTAGATGTGGTACGCCTCGGACGACCCGATGCCATCGAGCACCTCCACGCCGAAGGCGTCGTTCCAGCGACGGTGGAGTGGTTCCGGGAGCGCCTCGCCGGCGGATGTGCAGAGACGCAGGCTGCTGAGGTCCTGATCAGCCGCGCTCGGATGATCGAGCATCGCCTGCATCATGGTGGGGACGTTGACGAGGATGGTCGGACGGTGCCGCGCGATCAACTCGAAGACGACCTCGGGAGTTGTCCGCTCGGCGAAGATCACGCCCGTGGCGCCGACCCCGAAGGGGAAGAGCGCCGCGAGGTCGCGCGCGTACCCGAAGAACAGCTTCGGCACCGGCAGGACGACGTCGTCCGCGCGCAGATCGAGGACGCCCCGCGCATAGCCGTCGTAGCTGACGATCGGGCTCCGCGAGGTGTGCACGCACGCCTTCGGCTTGCCGGTGCTGCCCGTGGTGAACTTCCAGATCGCGACGTCGTCCCGCGACCGGGGTGCCGCGTCGAGGTCCCCAGGCTGGCGCGCGACGAAGGACTCGAACGACACCTCGCCCTGGCGGAGCGACGCTTCCTTCGCGCTCACCACCAGGAGCATCGGGCGCACCCGGCTCGCGCTCGCACCCTCGCGCACTGGTTCGAGGGTGACGGCGTCGACGACCACCACCGCGGCAGCCGTGTAGTCGATGTAATACGCGTAGTCGGCCGGCCGCAGGAAGGTGTACACCTCCGCGGTCACGGCGCCGATCTTCTGCGTGGCGTACCAGGTGGCCACGAACTCAGCCGAGTCGGCAAGGGCGAGGAGCACGCGATCGTGCGGCCGGACGCCGAGCTCGAGGAGGGCGTTGCCCACCCGGTTGGTGAGCGCCGCGAGCTCGGCATAGGTGTGCGTGCCTGCCGGTCCCACCAGCGCGGGGCGAGCTCCGCGCCCCTCGATCAGGTTGCGATCAAGGAAGATCGTGGCCAGATTCGGGGTCAGCTCGGTCTCGCCCGCGGCGCTCACGACTGAGGCTCGGTCTCGACCTGTTCGCGGATCAGATCGACGAGCAGGCGGGTGAGCGTCGCCAGCGTCGTATCGCCCTCGGCGGCGGTTGCCTCGGCCGGGGCGCCGCAGTAGGCGCGGTCCATGCCCATCGCCAGGAAGTCGGTATGACCGGCGGCCATCGCCTCCGGCATGTTGAGCTCGTACGCGGGGAGGCGGCGCATGATCTCGTCCTCGACCAGCTCCGGACGGCTGGCGAGCACCAGTGAGGTCTCGTAGCGCCCGGCGTGGGCGGCGCCCCGCTGGAACTCCGGCGTGAGTTGCTCCGCAAGGATCCGGCGGGTGAGATCGAGGAATCCCACCTTCGCGTCCTCGGCCGCCCGGCGCAGAGTCGTGACCTGGGCGGGCTCGAAATGGCTGTTGACGATCACCTGGTGGCGGAATCCCTGGGCGCGCAGGGACGCGCAGACCTCGACGACCAGCGCGTGGAGGGTGCCCTCGCTGATCGTGACCGCGCCCGTGAAGGCAGCCGAGTAGCGGGTCACGCCGAAGGCGATCTCGGGAAGCACCAGCGCGCGCACGGTGCCGTCTCCGGAGAGCGCCGCCGCTGCCCGCTCGCAGATCGCTGTCGAGATGATCGAATCCGTGCCGAGCGGCGCGTGCGGACCGTGCGGTTCCACCGCGCCGATGGGGAGCAACAGCACCGGCACCGGCCCGGTGTCGAGCAGCGCCCGCGCGCGCGGCGACGTCAGGTCGGCGAAATGAATCGATGCAGGCATGCGGACGACGCCACACTCACGAGGTTCCACACTTTACAGTTGCGCCCAGACTCACATGCGAATTGCGGTTGTCGGGGGCGGGCCGGGCGGACTGTACTTCGCGGCGCTCACCAAGCAGCTCGATCCGAGCCACGAGATCACCGTGTGGGAGCGCAACGCCGATGACGATACCTTCGGGTTCGGCGTCGTGTTCTCCGATGAGACGCTCGGCGGCATCGAGCACGCCGACCCGGCGATTCACGAGGCGATGTCGCGCGAGTTCGCCAGGTGGGACGACATCGACATCCATTACCGGGGGCAGGTGATCACCTCCGGCGGTCACGGTTTTGCCGCAATGAGTCGCAGGCGGCTCCTCCAGATTCTTCACCGGCGATGTCGCGAGCTCGGGGTGGCGCTGCGCTTCAACACCGAGGCGCCCCCCGCCCGGGAGCTCGCCGCGACGCACGACCTCGTGGTCGGCGCCGACGGAGTCAACTCCGCCATCCGATCGCAGTATGCCGAGGTCTTCCGTCCGACACTCGACGGGCGCCGCTGCAAGTTCATGTGGCTGGGCACCGACCTCGTATTCGACGCCTTCAAGTTCTACATCGTCGAGACCCGCCACGGCATCATGCAGATCCACGGCTACCCGTATGACGCGACGGGCAGCACGTTCATCGTCGAGATGCACGACGCCGTCTGGCACCGCGCAGGGTTCGACGTGCTTGCGAGCCGCGCATTCGCTCCCGGCGAGAGCGACGCCGCGAGTATCGCCGAGGTGCGACGGATGTTCGCCGAAATCCTCCAGGGACATGCCGTACACGCGAACAACTCGAAATGGATCACATTCACCACGGTGCGCAACGAGCGGTGGCACCACGGCAACGTGGTGATCCTCGGAGACGCGGCCCACACCGCGCATTTCTCCATCGGCTCCGGTACGAAGCTCGCCATGGAGGACGCGCTCGCACTCGCCGCGTGTCTCCAGGAGCAGGAGACCGTCGCGCTTGCCCTGGACGCGTACGAGGTGGAACGAAAGCCGGTGGTCGTGTCGACGCAGCGGGCTGCGCAGGCGAGTCTCGAGTGGTTCGAGAACCTCGGGCAGTACGCCCACCAGGAGCCGTTGCAGTTCGCGTTCAACATCCTGACCCGGAGCCGGAGAGTCACCTACGACAACCTGCGTCTGCGCGACCCCGAATTCGTGCGCGACGTGGACGCCTGGTTCGCGAGACAGGTGGCGGCTCAGCCGCGACGCCCCGGTCCGGGGACACCACCGATGTTCCAACCGTTCCGGCTGCGCGACCTCGAGTTGAAGAATCGCGTGATCGTCTCGGCGATGGACATGTACTCGGCGATCGACGGAACACCCAACGACTTTCACCTCGTGCACCTCGGGAGCAAGGCCCTGGGCGGTGCGGCGCTGGTGATGACCGAGATGGTCTGCGTCTCGGCGGCGGGCCGCATCACGCCGGGCTGCGCGGGCATGTACGCACCGGAACACGAGTCCGGGTGGCGGCGAATCGTTGCATTCGTGCACGATCGGACCACGGCGCACATCGGCCTGCAGCTCGGGCACTCGGGACGCAAGGGGTCCACGCGGCTGATGTGGGAGGGGATGGACGAGCCACTCCCGGAAGCGAATTGGGACGTGGTGGCGCCGTCGCCGATTGCGTATTCCGGCGCCAATCAGGTGCCCCACGAGCTCAGCCGCGACGCGATGACGGAGATCCGCGAGCAGTTCGTCAGTGCGGCCGCCGCCGCCGAGCGAGCCGGATTCGACCTCCTCGAGCTGCACTGCGCGCACGGGTATCTGCTCTCCAGCTTCATCTCGCCGATTTCGAATCAACGATCGGACGAGCACGGCGGCACGCTGCAGAACCGTCTCAGCTTTCCTCTCGAGGTCTTCGACGCCATGCGCGCTGTCTGGCCGGCGCACAAGCCGATGACCGTGCGCATCTCAGCGACCGACTGGTACCCCGGTGGCATCGACGCCGACGACGCGGTCGAGATCGCCCGCGCCTTTGCCGCTCACGGAGCCGACGCCATCGACGTGTCGACGGGTCAGGTGGTCAAGGACGAACGTCCGGCGTTCGGCCGCTCGTACCAGACGCCGTACGCAGACCGCATCAGAAACGAGGTGGGTATCGCGACCATCGCCGTGGGCGTGATCTCGTCCTACGACGACGTCAACTCATTGCTGCTCGCGGGCCGTGCCGACCTCTGCGCGCTCGCACGCGCGCATCTCTACGATCCATACTGGACGCTCCACGCGGCCGCCGACCAGGGCTACGCCGGACCCGGCGCAGAATGGCCGGATCCATTCAGAGCTGGCAGCCGCAAGCCGCAAGCGGGGCGGAGCGACGGTCCGAAACCCAGGCTCCAGCTCATCCGCGACGGCGAAGCTCGCACACGCCACAGCCGCTGGCGGCCGCACTGACGAGCGTCGGCGTTCGTGCTGGACCGCCGTCATCTGACGGGGTCCGCGGGGCCCACGTTGACGCCGCGCATCATGGCCGCCAGCTCACGCTCAGGACGAGGACAGCGGGGATTCGGCGGCGAACGCACTCGTCAGGCTGTCGAGGAACCACTTGCGCTCGCGTACCAGGAAGAAGAGGTGCCCGCCCCTGAAGGTGACCATGTGGGAGCCGGCGATGCCGCGATGCATCTGCTCGGCGTCGCGGAGCGGTGCGATCCTGTCCTTCCTGCCGTGAAGCATGGTGGTGGGAACCTGGATCTCACCGAGGCGCTCCATGCAGTCGTAGGCACGGGACGCCTGCCGCTGACGGGCAAATGCGTATCGTGGCTGGGGATGCTTCCCTCGGAAGATCACGCTCGACAGGACGCTCAGCATCTCCATGCGCGGTGTCGGTGACTCGAGCCGCGCCGATGCGGTGGTGCTGACGAGGATGAGGCGGGCGACTCGATCGGGGTGATCGAGCGCCAGGGCAAGCGCGATACGCCCACCCATGGACACCCCGAGCACCGTCGCGCGCGACATGCCGACCGCTTCCATGAGCGCGGCGGTGTCATTTGCCATCATCGGGATCGTGTACGGCGTATCGGGCTTGTCGGTGCGCCCGGCGCCGCGGTTGTCGAAGGCGAGCACACGGTGGGTCTGGGCGCACCAGTCGGTCATCCACGCCCATTGCGAGATGTCACTGGCGAGTCCGCCGATCAGCACGAGCGGATCCCCCGACCCGTGAATCTCGTAGTGCATATCGATGCCGCCTGCGTGGATGACGGGCACGCTCAGACCCCCGGATGGGTGGACATCAGCGCGACCCGGTTGCGCTGTGGCTCAGATCCTCCTCGATACCACGCGCGGCTGCGAGCAGGTGCGGAAGGAACTCGCCGCGCACCAGGTCCGCGCTGCCGCGACTGACCGGCGACGAGACGTTGACAGCGGCGATCACCCGCCTCGATTGATCGTTGATCGGAGCGGCGATGGCGCGAAGGCCTTCCTCGAGCTCCTCGTCGACGAATGCCCACCCCTGCTCTCGCACCAGGAGCAGCTCCGCGCGCAACGCGGCGATATCGGTGACGGTACGCGCGGTCAGGCGACGAAGCTCGACCGTGGCGAAGTACCCGTCGAGCCACTCGTCGCTCTGCCCTGCGAGCAGCACCCGGCCCATGGAAGTGGCATAAGCGGGGAACCGCGTGCCGACGCTGATGGTGATCGTCATGATCCGGCGTGTCGGCACCCGGGCGACGTACACGACATCGTCGGCGTCGAGCACCGACACGGACGACGACTCACGGAGGACACTGACCAGGCGCTCGAGGTGCGGCTGAGCCACCTCGTGCAGGCTGAGGCTGGACAGATAGGCGTACCCGAGCTCCAGGACGCGAGGACGCAGCGCGAAGAGCCGTCCGTTGCTTCGCACGTACCCGAGCTCGGACAGCGTGCGGAGGAACCGCCGCGCGGAGGCACGCGTCAGGCCGGATGCTCGCGCCACCTCGCTCAGCGTCAGCTCAGGGTGTTCGGCATCGAAGGCACGGATGACGGCAAGCCCCCGCTCCAGGGATTGCACGAAATCCGTGCCGATGCCGCGATCAACACGCGCCGTCGCCGGTCGATCAGCCTCGGTCACGTGGCCTCGGCTGCTGCATCGGCGCCGGCGAGCGAGTCGCGTGCGATGCCGAAGGCGCGGTTCGCGCGCGGAACGCCCGCGTACACCGCGACCTGGAGGAGGATCTCCTTGATCTCGTCGACGGTGACGCCGTTGCGCAGCGCCGCGCGGACATGCATGGCCAGCTCGTGCTCGGAGCCCTGCGCGGCCAGCATCGCCACCGTGATGCAGCTGCGCGTGCGTCGATCGAGGCCAGGACGCGACCACACGGCACCCCACGCCGCGCGAGTGATGTACTCCTGGAAATCGGCGGTGAACGCATCGGCACCGGCCATGGCGCGGTCCACATGCGCGTCACCGAGAACCTCGCGCCGGGTGGCCATGCCGCGCTCCAGGACGTCGTCGCTCACACCGCTCCTCCGTCATCGCCGGTCAGATGGTCGAGCACGAGACGGTTGACGATGTCCGGTTGCTCGACGTTCACCAGATGCGCCGCATCCGGCACCACGGCCACGCTCGCGTCACGAAATGAAGCGCCGAACATCACCGCGCTCGCCGCCGGGACGAACGGATCCTCCGCACCGGCGATGATCAGTGTGCGCGCATCGATCCTGCGGATGTCCATGCGCAGATCGCACGCGGCGACCGCCTCGCAGCAGCTCGCGTACCCCTCGGCGTCCATGCCGGCGAGGGCTGTCCCAAAGCGCCCCACCGTCGACGGATGCTCCGTGGCAAAGCGCGCCGTGAACCATCGAGCCACGACGCCGGATGCGATCGGCCCGATGCCGCCCGCTCGGACGGTGGCTGCGCGCTCTGTGTATCTGGCGGCGGGCTGGAGGCGTGGCAGCGCAGCGATCACCACCAGCCTGCTGATGCGCTCGGGGTGGCGCGCCGCAGCCCAGAGGCCGACCATGCCGCCCAATGAGACCCCGCAGAACCCCGCCGAGGCGACGCCGAGCCGGTCGAGAAGTGCGATCAGGTCGGCGCCGAGGTCCTCCACGCGGTAGGGGCCCGGCGGCGCAGGCGACTCGCCGAGGCCGCGATGGTCGTAGAGCAACAGGGAGAATCGGGTTCCGAGCGCATGTTGCGCATCCCACATCGCCCTCGACGTGCCCAGCGCGCTGCTCATGACGAGCATCGGTTGGGCAGGGTCCCCGAGCAGCGAGTACGCGAGCTCAAGGCTCATGCGCGCGCGCCGGCTGCGCGGTGCGCGTCCAGCGCGCGCTGGATGAGTTCATCGATCGACCCGAGATACCCGGGCGGGTCGAGAGCACCCGCGATCTGCTCGTCGGAAAGGTGACGGCGCACCTCGGGATCGGAGCGCACGACGTCCGCGAACGCGACCCCGCGGTTGCCGGCCTCCTCGCTGCAGCGTCGCACGACGTCGCGCGCCACGGAGCGTCCGGCATGGCGCGCCAGCTGCAGCGCGACGTTCTCGGCCATGACCAGGCCCCCGTCCGATGTGAGGTTCTCGCTCATACGGCGAGGGTCGACGTGCAACGAGCCCAGCAGCACGGCTGCGTGGCGGCTTGCCCCGCCGGTGATGCGGAGCAGCTCGCGGACTGTCTCCCACTCCGCGTGCCATGCGCCCGCAGCACGCTCGTGCTCCTGGACCATCGTGGCGAACACGGTGCCGACCAATCCGGGCGCGCGCGCCGCGGCAGCGAGCATCAACACGGCACGAATCGGATTTCGCTTCTGCGGTAACGTCGACGACGTCCCCTGCTGCTCGTCTGCGGCCTCGGCGACCTCCGCCTGAGCGAGCAGCACGACGTCCCGGGCGATCTTGCCGACGACCCCGAGCGCCACGCCGAGCGCCGCGCCGAGCTCCGCGACGCGAGTGCGATCGGTGTGCCATGGAAGCACCGGTTCGGCGAGCTCGAGACGCACTGCCAGTCGGTGCGCCACGTCGGCACCGGCACCCTCCAGCGATCCCATCGTTCCGGATGCCCCGCCGAGCTGCACCGCGAGGCGTTCGAAGCGCACGCGTGTCAGCAGGGTGCACGCCTCATCCAGGCTCACCAGCCAGCCGGCCGCCTTGAACCCGAAGGTCGTGGGCGTGGCGGGCTGCAACAGGGTCCGCGCCATCGTGAGCGTGCGCCGGTGGGTCTCCGCCAGGATTGCGCACGCCGCTCCGGCCGCGGACAGGTCTTCGAGGATGGCGTCAATGGCGCGTTGCGCCATCAGCGAGAACGCTGTGTCGATGACATCCTGGCTCGTGGCGCCGGCGTGCACATACTGCTTCGCCTCGGTGGAGACGGCGTCGGTCAACGCGAGCACGAGCGGTGCCGCCGGGTTGCCGGCGGCGAGCGACCGTCGGCCGATCTCGGCGGCGTCGAACAATTCCGCCCGGCACGCGCCGGCGATCTCCGTCGCCGCGGCCGGCGGCACCAGGCCGGCGTCGGCCTCGGCTTGCGCCAGTGCCGCCTCGAAATCGAGCATCGCCTGGAGCCACCCAGTGTCGCTGACTGCCGCGTCGACCTCAGCGCTGCCGAAGAGCGGATCGACGAGCCCCTCAGCGGTCGAAGAAGACTGTCTCACGCGCGCCCTGAAGGTGGATGTCGAAGCGGAGACCTCCACTCTCGCTCACCGCCACCAGTGTCGACCGCTCGGCGGAGCTGAGTGCCCGCAGCACCGGGTCCGCGTCATTCGCAGCGTGTTCATCGGGGAAGTACATGCGGGTCACCAGGCGCGTGAGCAGTCCCCGCGCGAAGACCGACACGTCGAGATGTGGCGCGTCCGTCGCGGCCCCATCGATGGCATTTCGCGCCGGCTTGGAGGTCACGATCGCGAAATGCCCCTCCTCATCGGTTGCGCAGCGCCCGGCGCCTTCGGCCTGCCAGGTCTCGATCAATGCGTCCGGCACGGGCTCCCCCGCACCGTCGAGCACCTGTCCCGAGATTCGTATCGCCCCCGGCGTTCCTTCACCGACGACGTGCGAACCGATGGTGGTCGACAGGCCGATCCGAAAGAATGGTCCGACGGTCTGCGATGGGGTGAGCGGCAGTCTCATTCCGACGCATCATCGTCCAGCGGGGTCGCCTCACGCCCCGCGACCACGATGTCCCACGCGTAGCCGAGCGACCATTCCGGTTGGGTGAGTTCGAGCGACCACCGCGCAACCAGCCGTTGTCGCGCACTCTCGTCCGGCACCGAGTTGAAGATCGGGTCCTGGGCGAACAGCGGGTCGCCCGGAAAGTACATCTGTGTGACCAGGCGCTGCGCGAACGCCGGCGAGAACACCGAGAAGTGCACGTGCGCCGGCCGCCAGGCGTTGGGATGGTTGCGCCACGGGTACGCGCCCGGCTTGATCGTGATGAACCGGTAGCCCCCCTCGGCGTCGGTCAGGCACCGGCCGGCGCCGCTGAAATTGGGATCGAGCGGCGCGGGATGCTGATCCGAGCGGTGCGCGTAGCGGCCCGCGGCGTTCGCCTGCCAGACCTCCACGAGGGCGCCGGCCACGGGGTTCCCCTCCTCGTCGAGCACCCGCCCGCTCACGGTGATTCGCTCGCCAAGGGGTTCGCCGTCGTGCTGCCTGGTGAGGTCGTGGTCGAGCGGACCGATGGTCTCACCGGCAAGCAGCGGCGCCGTGAGCTCGGAAAGGCGCCCCGCGAGCACGTGCAACGGTTGTTGTGGGGCGCGCAGCCGGCTCGATCCGTAGGCCGGACTGTCGTTCGGCGGATGCGCGCTGCGACTCGAATCGCCCATCAGCTCTCCAGAACCACGGCGAGCCCCTGGCCGACGCCGATGCAGATGGCGGCGAGGCCGAAGCCGCCGCCACGACGGTGCAACTCATGCGCGAGCGACCCGAGGATACGCGCGCCCGAGCACCCGATCGGATGGCCGATGGCGATCGCGCCGCCGTTGGGATTGACCTTCTCGGGATCGAGTTCCGGCCACTCACGCAGGCAGGCGAGCGACTGCGCGGCGAAGGCCTCGTTGAGCTCGACGACCGCGAGGTCCTGCCACCGAATGCCGGCACGACTGAGCGCGGCGTTGGCGGCGGCGACCGGCCCGATGCCGTAGACCGGCGGCTCGACGGCACTGACACCGCGTGCGGCGATGCGGGCCAGGGGCTCCCGGCCGGCACGTCGCGCCCCGTCGGCATTCGCGAGCAGGACGGCGGCGGCGCCATCGTTGAGCGGGGATGCGTTGCCCGCAGTGACCGTGCCGTCGACGCTGAACGCGGGTCGCAGCGCGGCGAGGGCGTCCATCGAGGTATCCGCGCGAATGCTCTCGTCCCGCCGCAGCTCGATCTCCGCCACCGTGACCACCTCGCCGTCGTAACGGCCGGCATCCCATGCGGCCGCCGCCTGACGATGGCTTCGCAGCGCAAAAGCGTCCTGCTCCTCGCGGCCGATCGAGTAGTTCGAAGCGAGCAATTCCGCGCCCTCGCCAAGTGAGATGGTCCAGTTCGCAGGCATGCGCGGATTGACCATGCGCCAGCCGAGCGTCGTCGAGAACAGGGTCTCGTTGGTGCGCGGATACCCTCGTTCCGGCTTGAGCATCACCCAGGGTGCACGGCTCATCGATTCGGCACCGCCGGCGATGCAGACCGAGTGGTCCCCCACGGCGATCGCGCGGCTCGCGGCGATCACCGCCTCGAGCCCTGAGCCGCACAGCCGGTTGACCGTCGTGCCCGGCACCGTTGGCGGCAGGCCCGCGAGGAGCAATGCCATGCGCGCCAGGTTGCGATTGTCCTCACCCGCGCCGTTGCCGTCGCCAAAGACGACGTCGCCGACCTCTGACGGGTCGAGCGCCGGACTGCGTCGCACGAGCTCGGAGAGCACCCCGGAGGCGAGGTCGTCGGGACGGACGCCGGCCAGCGCGCCACCGTGCCGGCCGATCGGGGTGCGCACCGCATCCAGGATGAAGACTTCCTCGCTCACGCGCCCTTGGTCGCCTCGAGACGGCGCAGGACGGCGAGCTCCTCCTCGGTCGGTGCGTCGGTTGTGGCGAGGTCTGATGCAACAGCGAGCGGCCACCCGGTCGCAGCTCGCGCGTCCTCCGCGGTGCATCCCTGATGGACGCTGACCAACGTGAGCTCACAGGTCTCCGGGTCGGGCGACAGCATGCCGAAGTCGGTGATGACCACGCGCGGTCCGGACCCGGTGAGTCCGAGCCGCTGACGATCGCCGGGCCCGCGCCCGAAGCCGACGGAGGTGATGAAGTCCACGCGATCGACAAAGGTTCGCGGTGTCTGACGGAGCACCACGACGACCTCCCGGCACGATGCGGCAATCTCCGGAGCGCCTCCCGCGCCGGGAAGCCGAACCTTGGGATGGCGGTAATCGGTGCCGATCACTGTGGTGTTGATATTGGCGTACCGGTCGATCTGCGCCGCGCTGAGGAAGCCGACGTCGATCCTGCCCGGCTGCAGCCAGTAGTTGAAGACCTCGGGAACGCTGACCACCGCGTCGGCGGTCTCGGCGAGGATACCGTCGCCGATCGAGAGCGGCAGCCGGTCGGGCTTGGCGCCGAGTGTGCCCGACTCGTAGATGAGCACGACGTCGGGCGCGCTGGTGACCCGCGCGAGGTTGGCAGCGGTGCTCGGCAGCCCGATGCCGACGAAGCAGACGGTTCCGTCGTGCAGCTGGCGCGCGGCCGCCACGGTCATCATCTCGTCGGACGTGTACGGAGCGCTCACGCCGCGGGCGCCCGGCGCATCACGTTCTCGTCCATCCAGCGCAGGAACGTGTCTCGATCCTTGCTGATCGCGTCCCATTCCGTGTAGAACGCGTTGTCGCGCAAGGAGTATCCCTGCGCGTACGACGGATGCGCTCCGCCTGGAGCGACCGCCACGTAGCTGGTCGCGAACGACGGCAGCACGACCTCCTGGGGTTTGGGATCAAGGCGGTCGACGATCTCCTCAACGGTGATGAGCGACCGTTTGGCGGCGAGCACCGCTTCCTTCTGCACGCCGAGGATGCCCCACATCTGCACATTGCCTTTCCGATCGGCACGCTGCGCATGAATGATGGTGACGTCCGGTGACAGCGCTGGAACGGCGGTGAGGACCTCGCCGGTGAAGGGACACGTGATCGGCCGGATGGTGTCCGTCTGCGCGGGAAGGTCGGTACCGACGTAACCGCGCAGCACCGCGAATGGAAGGCCGCTCGCTCCGGCGAGGTACCGGTTCGCCATTCCCGCGTGGCTGTGCTCCTCCAGTTCCAGAGGAAGCGGCCAGGCGTTCTCCACCGCGTCCCGAAATCTGTGCAGGGAGCCGACACCGGGATTGCCGCCCCACGAGAAGATGAGCTTGGACGCACACCCCATGCCGATCAGCTGGTCGTAGATGAGGTCCGGGGTCATGCGCACCAGGGTGAGTTCACGCCGGCGCTGGCGGATGATCTCGTGACCCGCGGCGAACGGGATCAGATGGGTGAACCCCTCCATCACGAGCGTGTCGCCGTCGCGCACGACCGCGGCAACGCCTTCGGACAGCGAGACGATCTCAGCCATGCTTACCCATCAACATGTTCGCGTAGCGCACACTCGTACTCCGAACCTTAGCGTTTTGGTCAAGTGTTCGGCACCTCACCGGGGCTTGCCCGCCGTCACAAGGATATGATACGTTCAGTCAGAGAACGCGAGTTCGCTATGCGAACATTCGGCCATCGGGTAAGTGCGGGGTGCTAGCCATGTCCCAGGAGGATGCCCTGGTCAACGCAGGCGGCGTCAACATCGTCGAGAGCCTGATCGCCGGCCATCAGCTGTCTCGCCGTGACGTGCTCAAGGCACTCGGTGCGGGGTCGCTCACGCTCGTGGGCGGCGGCCTCCTCGAGGCGTGCGGGTCGCTCGGCAACACCGGTGGAACGTCCACGGCCGGCACCATCAAGATCGGCTTCGTGAGCCCGCTGACCGGCCCGGCCGCCGGGTTCGGCGAACCGGATCCGTATGTCATCTCGCTCGCGAAGAAGGCGTTCGCCGGCGGTCTCACCATCGGTGGTAAGAAGTACGACGTCCAGATCATCGACGAGGACAGTCAGTCGGGGCCGCGTGCCGCGCAGGCCGCGAGCGACCTCATCAACGCGCAGAACGTCGATCTCATTCTCACCACGTCGGCTCCGGAGACCGTGAACCCCGTGTCCGATGCCGCAGAGGCCGCCGGCGTTCCGTGCATCTCGACGGTGGTGCCGTGGGAAGCGTGGTACTTCGGACGCCAGACCAACCCCGCCGCACCGGTGCCATTCAAGTGGACCTTCCACTTCTCCTTCGGTGTCGCGCAGTTCGCCAGCGCGTACGCGCATCTCTGGCCGCAGGTGCCGACCAACAATGTGGTTGGCGTGATGTGGCCGAACGACGCCGACGGCAACGCGATACGCGCAGCCCTCGGCCCCCAGCTCAAGAAGGCCGGCTACACCATCGTCGACCCGGGCGCCTACGCCGACGGCACCACCGATTACACAGCGCAGATCTCGCTGTTCAAGAGCCACAACTGCGAGATCTTCAACACGTTCCCGATACCGCCTGACTTCGTCACGTTCTGGGAGCAGGCCGCGCAACAGGGGTACAAGCCGAAAATCGCTCAGATTGCGAAAACCGGGCTCTTCCCATCGCAGGTGCAGTCGCTCGGCTCGATCGGCAACGGTCTCGCCAGCGGCGTGTACTGGGCTCCGACCTGGCCCTATTCCTCGTCGCTCACGGCCGTCTCGTCGGCGGATCTGGCGAGCGGGTACGAGGCAAGTTCGGGAAAGGAGTGGAATCAGCAGGCCGGCGCGAGCCTCGCGCTCTTCGATGTTGCCGCCGCCGCCCTCAAGGCGAGCGGCAATCCCAAGAACAAGCAGGCCGTTGCGACGGCCATGAAGACCCTCGCGGTTGATACCCCCCTCGGTCATCTCGCATGGGGAACCGGGCCGAATCCCAACGTTGTCGCGACACCGATCATCGGTGGGCAGTGGGTGGCGACTCCGGGAACGGCCTATCCGATCAACTTCGTGATCTGCGAGAACTCGAACGATCCCAACGTCCCGGTGGCCGCGAAACTGACCGCTTACAGCTAACGCGGGGGCGCGTATCGTCGTGCCGATGTCGTCCCCATTGCTCGAGGCCAGCGGCATCGCGCAGCGGTTTGGCGCGCTCGTAGTTCTGGACGGTGTTGACTTCCACCTCGCGACCGGGGAGTCCGTCGGCGTCGTCGGACCCAACGGCGCGGGCAAGACGACGCTGCTCAGCATCCTCGCGGGCTCGATCCGTCCGACGTCAGGCCGCGTGCGCTATGAGGGAAACGATGTCACCGGCTTGCGCGCCGACCGACGCTGCCGCCTCGGGATCGCTCGAACCCACCAGATTCCGCGCCCCTTCATCGGTATGACAGTGTTCGAGAACGCGCTCGTCGGCGCCATGGTGGGAGCCGGGCAACGCCGCTCCGGCGTGTACGAGCGCGTGGTCGATGTGCTGCAGTCCTGCGGTCTTGTCGACGTCGCCAACCGCCGGGCAGCCGACTTGGGTCTCCTCGATCGCAAGCGCCTGGAGCTTGCGCGCGCACTGGCCACGAGCCCCAAGGTGCTTTTCCTCGACGAGATCGGCGGGGGACTCACCGATGCCGAGGCGGTCGAGCTGGTCGGAACCATCAAACAGCTCCGGCAGCGCGGGATCGCGATCATCTGGATCGAGCACATCGTGCACATCCTCGTCCAGGTGATCGATCGTCTGGTCTGCCTCGACGCCGGGCGCGTCATCGCCGACGGACTTCCCGGCGACGTGCTCGCCGACACCGCGGTCATCGACGCGTATCTCGGCACCTCCGTCACGTGAGCCTTCTCGAGGTCCGGTCCGTCGACGGGCAGTACGGTCTGTTGAAGGCGGTGCGCGGCGTGTCGCTCACTCTTGAAGAGGGGGAGACGCACGCGCTCATCGGTGCCAACGGCGCTGGCAAGACGACCCTGCTGCGCGTGATCGCCGGCGCGCATCGACCGGTGTCGGGGAGCGTCGTCTTCGACGGCGTCGACATCACCAGGATCCCCGCCCACAAGCGCGTCGCTCTCGGCATCGCCCTCGTTCCCGAGGGCAGGCGGCTGTTTCCCGGGCTCACGGTGGAGGAGAACCTGAGCATCGGGGCGGGCCGCGGCGGCGGTGGAACCTGGACCGTGGATCGCATCCTCGAAGTCTTCCCGATGCTGCGGCAGCGTCGCACACACCGCGCGGCCACGCTCTCGGGAGGTGAACAGCAGGCAACCGCCATCGGGCGTGCCCTCATGTGCAATCCGCGACTCATCCTGCTCGACGAGGTCTCGCTCGGTCTTGCGCCCATCGCCGTCGCCGCGGTGTACGACTCGTTGAGAAGGCTCATCGGCGGCGGGACGACCGTGGTGCTCGTCGAGCAGGACCTCGGCCGCGCGCTTGGCGTTGCTTCGCGCGTGACCTGCATGCTTCATGGCGAGATCGTCCTGCAGGGTGCGTCGAGTGAGCTGACCCGAGACCAGATCAGCGCCGCGTACTTCGGCGTTCGTCCCTCCTCCGGCGTCGGGGCCGACCCGTGAACTGGGTGAACGTGCTGCTCCAGGGCGTGCTCCTGGGAGGCTTCTACGCGCTGCTCGCCTGCGGGCTTTCGTTGATGTTCGGGGTCATGCGCATCATCAACCTCGCCCACGGCGACATCGCGGTGATCGGCGCCTACCTCATCTGGGTGATCGTGAATCAGACGTCGATTCCGCCGTGGCTCGCCGCCCTGCTGGTGCTCCCGATGATGTGGGTGGGCGGGTATGTGGTGTATGTCCTGCTGCTCGAACGGAGCCGGCGCGCGGGGCAGCTGGTGCCGCTGCTGACGACCTTCGGTCTGGCCATCGTGATCGAGAATGTGCTCCTTCAGGTCTTCTCGCCCGACGACCACTCGCTGCTGAGCAGCACGGGGACACTCGCGACGTCCAGTTTCTCGTTCGGCGGCCTGTCGATCTCGTTCTTCGGCGTGTTCACGCTCGGCACGGCGGTGGTCGTGCTCGCGGGGCTGCAGCTCTTCCTCTCGCGCACCAGCTCCGGCCGCCAGATGCGTGCCACCGCGGAGGATCCCGACGCCGCTGAGCTGGTGGGGATCAACGCCCGCGCGGTGTACGCCAAGGCAACCGCCATCGCCGTCGCGATCGCAGGCCTCGGTGGGATCTTCCTCGCCATCCGCCAGACGTTCAACCCGTCCACTGGACCGACTCAGCTGATCTTCGCGTTCGAGGCAGTGGTCATCGGTGGCTTCGGATCCCCGTGGGGAACGCTCCTTGGCGGCATCGTGCTCGGAGTGGCGCAGGTGATCGGCGCGCAGGTCAACCCACAGTACTTCGTACTCTTTGGGCACCTCGTCTTTCTCGCGGTGCTGGCGTCGCCGCGCGGCGGGATCCTCGCTCGACGAGGCAGAGCACTGTGATCGGCGCGCGAAGGACACCGCTGACCGGCGGATTCCGGGTCCAGCGCTGGACCCGGCTCTCGATCGCGTCCGCGGTGGCCGCGCTCGTGGTCATCGCCTTCCTCGCCGTCGTGCCGTTTGTTTTCGGCGCCGACGTCACCGAGCAGCTGACGGCACTGCTGATCTTCGTGATCCTGGCGGTCATGTGGAATGCGCTGGCGGGCTATGGCGGTCTCATCTCCGTCGGCCAGCAGGCGTTCATCGGTCTCGGCGCATACGGCACGATCTTCCTGACGCAGCATGGCTTCGCGCCGTACCTTGCGATGGTCGTCGCCGGGCTCGGAGCGGGAGCCGTCGCCGTACCGACGTCACTGATCATGCTGCGTCTGCGCGGTGGCCAGTTTGCGATCGGCATGTGGGTCGTCGCCGAGATCTTCGGCATTCTGGTGACGCTCGACTCCGGGTTGGGCGGAGGTACCGGGGTGTCACTCAACGGCCTCGACGTCTATGCTCCCGGGTACCGGCAGGCGTACACGTTCTGGCTGACGCTCGCGTGCACCACAGTCCTGCTGGGTCTGGTGTTCGTCCTGCTGCGACGCCGCATCGGGACCTCGCTCCAGGCGGTCCGCGATGATGAGGAGGCTGCTGCCTCGCTCGGCGTCAACGTCGTTCGCTCGAAGCGAGTCCTGTTCGTCGTGGCGGCTGCCGGATGCGGCATCGCCGGAGCGCTCTATCTCGCCAACACGCTCTTCATCCAGACCGGCTCCGTGTTCGGCGTGCAGTGGACCGCATACATGCTCTTCATGGTCCTGGTCGGCGGGCTCGGCACATTCGAGGGCCCGATCATCGGCGCGATCATCTTCTATCTCATCCAGGCGCAGTTCGGAGACAGCGGCGCCTGGTACTTCGTCGGCCTCGGTGCCACCGCCATCGCGTTCGCGCTCTTTCTCCCCCATGGGATCTGGGGCGCCATCGACCGCCGGCTTCGGTTGCGGTTGCTCCCGGTCGGCTACACACTACGAAAGCGCGAGACACCGGCAGCAGCCGGCACCGACCAACCGGCAACAAACGCGTGAGTCCAGCGAATTGGAGGATGGGGTCATGACCACGACTGTCAACGGCAACGTGCGTGAGTGCAAGCAGTTCATCGGCGGTCGGTGGGTTGACGCCAACAACGACCGCACCTTCGACGATCTCGACCCGTTCACCGGCGACGTGGTCGCCCGTGTCGCAGCCGGCACCCGTGCCGACGCGCATCGCGCGATCGACGCGGCTTCGGCGGCGTTTCCCGCGTGGGCGCAGACCCCTGCCGCCGAACGTCAGCGCATCTTTCTCAAGGCTGCCGACCTGCTCGAAAGCCGGCGCGATGAGATCGTCGGATGGCTGGCGCGGGAGACGGGAAGCAGCTTCGGTTTCGGCATGTTCCAGATGGGATTCGTTCCCGGACTGTTCCGGCAGGCCGCCGGCGCCGCGTACGCACCGATCGGGCAGATCATTCCGTCGGACATGCCCGGAGCGGTCGCGATGGCCGTGCGACGGCCCGTGGGCGTCGTCGGCGCCATCGCCCCGTGGAACGCCGCGCTGATCCTCTCCGCGCGGTCGATCGCGGCGCCACTGGTCTTCGGCAACACCGTGGTGCTCAAGCCGTCCGAGGAGTCACCCTTCAGCGGCGGGCTGGTCTGGGGCGAGATCTTCGCCGAGGCGGGGCTTCCCGACGGCGTGCTGAACATCGTCACGCATGCGCCCGGCGAGGCCGCGCCGATCGGTGACGAGCTGGTCGAGGACCCACGGGTCCGGCGTCTCAACTTCACGGGCTCGACCGCGACCGGACGGCGCCTCGCCGAGGCCGCGGGGCGCAACCTCAAGCGCGTGGTTCTCGAGCTCGGGGGCCAGAACCCACTGATCGTCCTGTCCGACGCGGACCTGGAATACGCGGTCGACGCCGCGGCGTTCGGCGCGTTCCTCCATCAGGGACAGATCTGCATGTCGGCGCGTCGCATCATCGTCGAGCGTCCCATCGCCGATGCTTTCATCGGCGCCCTCACCCGCAAGACCGCCGGCCTCAAGGTCGGCGATCCGAAGGAGATGGACACGATCATCGGCCCGCTCATCAACCCCGCGGCGCTCGAGATGGTTCGGCACCGCGTCGATGCGGCGGTGGCGGGCGGCGCCCGCGTGCTGACCGGCGGCGCCGCGACCGGACCGTGCTACCAGCCGACGCTGGTCAGTGACGTCCCGGCGGGCTCCGAGCTGGATCGCATGGAGACGTTCGGACCGGTGGCGACGGTCGAGGTCGTCGACAATGAGGACGACGCGGTCACCCGTGCCAACGCAACGTCGTACGGGCTCGCGTCGGGGATCATCACCTCCGATCCCGACCGCGGCACGGCCCTTGCGGGACGGATCGATGCGGGCATCGTGCACGTCAACGACCAGCCCGTGCACGACGAGCCCCAGATGCCGTTCGGCGGCGTGAAGGACAGCGGTTGGGGGCGTTTCGGTGGCACGTTCGCCATGGACGAGTTCACCGAGATGCGCTGGGTCACCGTGCAACGCGGTCGCCGGCCGTTCCCCTTCTAGACGGCACTTCGAGACGTGCGCACTCAGGTTGCGATCATCGGGGCCGGTCCCGCGGGGCTCATGCTCGCCCATCTGCTGAGCCTCGAGGGCATCGAGTCGATCGTCATCGAGTCACGCACCCGAGCGTATATCGAGCACCGCGTCCGTGCCGGCGTGCTCGAGCAGGGAAGCGCGGATCTGCTCGACTCAACCGGAGTTGGCGCACGGATGCGGAGTGAGGGCCTCGTGCATCACGGCATCCAGCTGCGTTTCGGGGGTGGCGACCACCGCATCGACTTCGGCGCGCTCACCGGCGGACGCGGCATCACCGTGTACGGACAGCAGGAGATCGTCAAGGACCTGATCGCGATACGCCTGTCGGCCGGCCATCCGATCCTGTTCGAGGTGAGCGATGTACGGTTGCACGATCTCAAGTCCGAACGTCCATCGGTGAGTTTCCTCCTCGACGGCGCAAGCATGACCATCGAATGCGACGTCGTCGCCGGGTGCGACGGATTCCACGGCGTGGCGCGTGACAGCATTCCGGCCGGTGTGCTGACCACGTACGAGCGCGAGTACCCGTTCTCGTGGCTCGGAATCCTCGCGGGTGTCGCGCCTTCGAGTGAGGAGCTGGTCTACAGCTATCACGAGCGGGGCTTCGCGCTGCTCAGCATGCGGTCTCCCACCGTGAGCCGTCTGTATCTTCAGGTCCCCGCGGACGAGCGCATCGGGGACTGGTCGGACACACGCATCTGGACCGAGTTGCAGACCAGGCTTGCGGCCGACGGCTGGTCACTCGCTGACGGCCCGGTCATCGAGAAGGGCATCTCGGCCTTGCGCAGCTTCGTCGTCGAGCCCATGCAGTTCGGCCGCCTGTTCCTGAGCGGCGACGCAGCGCACATCGTTCCGCCCACCGGTGCAAAGGGCATGAATCTCGCGCTCCGAGACGTCAGCGTCCTCTCGCGTGCCGTGACCGCGTTCTTCGGCACCGGCGACACGCGATTGCTCGATGCATACTCGACCGATTGCCTGCGCCGTGTCTGGCGTGCCCAGCATTTCTCATGGTGGATGACCTCCATGCTCCATAGGTTCCCGGGCGGCGACGACTATCAGGCTCAGTTGCAGCTGGCACAGCTCGCATATACGGTCGACTCGCGCGCGGCTTCGACGAGCCTCGCGGAGAATTACGTGGGGTACGAATGGGCGACGACCTGACAGCACGTGGAACCAGCGCAAGCGCCCTGACGGAGCAGGTCGTCGGCCGGCTGGAGCATTGCTCCGACCCACGGCTGCGAGAGCTGGCCAGCGGTCTCATCCGCCATCTCCATGCATTCGCCGTCGAGGAGGCACTCACGGAGTCGGAATGGCTGGCGGGCATCGGCTTCCTCACCGAGGTCGGACAGATGTGCTCGGACCGGCGTCAGGAATTCATCCTGCTCTCGGACACGCTGGGGCTCTCGATGCTTGTCGATCTCGTCAACCATGGGGCCGCCAGCAGCGCGACGGAGTCGACCGTCCTCGGTCCGTTCTATGTCGAGGGTTCTCCGTGGCGCAGCAACGGCGATGCGATCACCGACGACCTCGGAGCCCAGCCGCTGATC
Source organism: Saccharimonadales bacterium (SeqCode) (assembly GCA_035534875.1). Lineage (GTDB taxonomy): Bacteria > Chloroflexota > Dormibacteria > Aeolococcales > Aeolococcaceae > Palsa-851. The sequence continues at coordinate 486 of DATLRB010000069.1, read as the reverse complement.
GTCACCGGTCACGTGCGCGATACCGATGGGAGGCCGCTGACCGGCGCCACGGTCGACGTGTGGCAGAACGCCACCAACCGCCTCTACGCGGTGCAGGACGACGGGCAAATGCCGGAGAACCTTCGAGGCCGGTTCCGCACCGACAGCGCCGGCGGCTTCGCGTTTCGCACCGTCCGGCCCGTGGATTACCCGATTCCTGACGACGGTCCCGTGGGCAGGATGCTGCAGGCAACGGGCCGCCATCCCTGGCGGCCGGCGCACATCCACTTCATCGTGTCCGCCGCGGGGTTCATTCCGGTGACGACCCACGTCTTCGACTCTGAGAGCCGATACCTCGAGTCGGACGTGGTCTTCGGCGTCAAACAGTCACTGGTACGAACGCTTGTCGCACACGATCCTGCGGTTGAAGCCGAGCCGCCCGGGATCGTCGGACCCTGGTACACGGTCGGGATCGACATCCTGCTCCAACCCGAAGCTCCAGCACCG
>DATLRB010000068.1:0-2227 GCA_035534875.1 Saccharimonadales bacterium (SeqCode) | reverse complement strand
GCTGTTGATCATCTTCGCCCTGCTCGGCATCCCCAGCCTGATGGCGCGCTTCCGCAACGCCAACAACCCTTACTACACGTCCGTCCCGATGAGCGGAAGGTGGACGATGGGAATCGCGTGGCTGGCGCTGGTGTTGTACCTAGGGGTGGCCAGCCTGCAGGCCAACAGCTTGCTCGGTACGTTCGCCCGGTAAACTAACCCGTCTGGAGACGAAAACTTGAAAGCACAGATCCATCCCACCTACTACGAAGACGCACTCGTGACCTGCGCGTGCGGGAACACGTTCACGACCGGTTCCACTCGCAAGGAGCTCAAAACCGAGATCTGCTCCGTCTGCCACCCGTTCTTCACGGGAACGCAGCGGATCGTGGACACCGGCGGCCAGGTCGAGCGGTTCCGCAAGCGGGCTGCGAAGACCAGGAGCTAGATGCCGATTCCGGACCCGTCCGGGTCGGAATCGGCTGGCGTCACTCCTCACCCGGCGCGAGGCGCCGGCTTCCCTGCGAAGCGGGCGTCTGAGCAGTTCTTCTACGGGGGCCAGGCCGTCATCGAGGGCGTGATGATGCGCGGCAAGACCCACTACGCGGTCGCGGTCCGCCTGCCCAATACCAAAGAGATCCTGGTCGACCGAGGCGAGCTCACAGCCTCGATCTACGTGAACCCGGCCTGGAAGCTGCCATTCGTGCGAGGGCTGGCCCTGATCGCGGAGCAGATGCACCTGGGGATGAAATCCCTCATCTGGTCCGCCAACCAGAACGCGGGCGGCAACGACATCGAGATCGGCAAGAAGGAGATCACCGGCTCGGTCGCGGTCGCCGGGGTGTTCGCGGCGGCGGTCTTCATCGGCCTTCCGCTCCTGCTCGCCGGCGTGGCGGTGCGTCACAGCGGCGGCTTCCTTTTCGTCCTGGTCGAAGGCGTGATCCGGGTCGTCCTCGTTCTCGGCTACCTCGCGGCGATCGCCCTGCTGCCCGACGTGCGCCGGGTCTTCCAGTACCACGGCGCCGAGCACAAGACGATCAACGCGTTCGAGTCGGGATGGGCGCTCGACGTGCCTTCGGTGCGTCGCGCCAGCACGCTTCATCCGCGATGCGGCACGGGCTTTCTGCTCGTCGTCCTGGTGGTCAGCGTGGTGGTGTTCAGCGTGGTCGCCCTCTTCCACCCCAACTGGTTCTGGCTGGTGGCGAGCCGTCTGCTCGCGATCCCGCTGATCGCCGGCTCGGGTTTTGAGCTCATCCGCTTCATGGCGCGGCACCGCTACCACCCCGTGGTCAAGATCGCGCTGATGCCGGTGCTCGGGACCCAGAAGTTCACCACCCGCGAACCATCCGACGACATGCTCGAGGTCGCGATCGCCGCCTTCAACGGCGCCCGCGAGGGCGAGCAGGAAGGTGCACAAACGGTGAGGCACTCCCCCGACCTGGTCGCGGGAACCCCGGCGGTAGCTGCGCCCTTCGCCACTGAGTGAGCGTCTGGAGTCACTGAATTGATCGACAGGCTCGACGGGATCGCGCGCCGGTACCGCGAGATCGAGGCCGAGATGGGCCGCCCCGAGGTTGCATCCGACCACGCGCAGCTGACCCGGCTCGCGCGCGAGCAGCACGCCCTGCGGGAGACGGTCCAGACCTATGAGGCTTATCGCAAAGCGCGCCACGAGGTCGAGTCGGCGCGCGAGCTGCTCAGGCACGAGAAGGACCCCGAGATGCAGGAGTACCTGCGCGCCGAGGAGCACCGCGCCGCCGCCCAGGCAGAAGAGCTCGACGAGAAGCTGAAGGTGCTGCTGCTGCCCAAAGACCCCAACGACGAGCGCGACGTCGTGGTCGAGATCCAGGGCGCCGAGGGTGGGGAGGAGGCAGCGCTTTTCGCGGCCGACCTTTTCCGCATGTACAGCAAATGGGCGGAGCAAAAGGGCTGGAAGATCGAGGTGGTCGACTCGTCACCGAGTGAGAAGGGCGGGTTCGACAAGATCGAGTTCGAGGTCCACGGCCACGGCGCGTATTCGCAGCTGAAGTTCGAAGGCGGCGTGCACCGCGTGCAGCGGGTGCCCAAGACCGAGGCGCAGGGGCGCATCCACACGTCGGCCGCGACTGTGGCCGTGATGCCCGAAGCCGACCCGGTCGAGGTGGAGCTCAGGCCGGAGGACATCGAGATCAAGACCTCGACCTCGCAGGGCCCGGGCGGCCAGAGCGTGAACACGACGTACTCGGCGATCCGCATCACTCACAAGCCG
>DATLRB010000067.1:0-11614 GCA_035534875.1 Saccharimonadales bacterium (SeqCode) | reverse complement strand
GCCCTCGCGTCCGTGCGGGCGCGCTACCGGATCGAGAACGAGAGAATCGAGGCCGGGTTCAGCAGGGCGAAGGAGCGCTGGACCGCGTGGGTCTCGTTGGTGATGGCGGTGATCCAGAGGGCGGACAGGTTGGTCACCGGTAGGAAGTCGCCGGGATGGCGCTCGAGGTGGTCCTGGAGGTCGTTCCCCGGAGAGAGGTGCACGTCGCCGACAAGCGAGATCGCCGACGTGTTGATCGACGCCGCGTACGGGACGGTCTCCCGCCACATCGCGGAGTTGCCGTCAGGCACCTCCTCGAGCGGTGACACCAGGATCACTCCCGCCTTGGCGATGGTCACGCGGGGCTCGAGCCGGCTTAGCACGGGGTAGTTCGTCGAGAGGGGTTCGGCGCGTGAGTTCCTGACCTGAAGGAATGCCCCGAACCGGTTGATGCTGTCGCTGAGGCGTTCCGCGCCGATGACCTCCAGCTCGCCCGTCAACCGGATGAAGGTGCCGTAGATCTCGACCTCACGCCATCCGCTCACAGGCTCGAAAGGCTACTCTCCGGCCGGTGCCGGGGGCATGCGGGAGCCGGCCCGCTGCGCGGGGCGCGCTGTGACGTATTCTTTCGGCCGTCTGACGCTCCGAACACGAGATATGGAACGCCTCATCGTCGCTCTCCGCACCGACTTCGGATGCTTCGCCATCATCGTGGCATTCGTCGTGATCATGATTTCGGCGATCGTGTTCGCCAACATCCTCACCCCTCCCGCAAGCAATCCACTGCTGTAGTCAGGGATGACGCTCGAGACGACCCCCGGTCAGGCGGCTCCGAAGCCGCCGGGCCGTAAACTTGCCGCAGGGATGAGCACCCTCCTGAGGACTGTATGGCGCTGAATCCGTACGAATCGTCGCGAGGGAGGATGCGTGCTCGCGCTGAGACGACCAGACGGCAGTTCCTGATGATCATGGGCGGGCTCGCCGCAGCCGGCGCGAGCCTGTTCGGTGGTATCGAGGTCCTCAAGTTCATGTTCCCCCAGGCCTCGGGGAATGCACCCGCGCTGTTCAAGACGTCTTTCACCTTCGAGCAGCTGACCGGCGGCATCGTCAACGGACAGCCCGTGACGCCCGTCAACGTTCTTTCCGAGACCGCCAAGCGGGTGACCGTCGTGCTCGACGACGCCGGCATCTACGCCGTGTATCTCGTCTGCACGCACCTCGGCTGCACGCCGAACTACGTCACCGACGTGACCACCGGGTCGGGCGTGTCCCCGTCCGTCGCGGAGGGTCGCGGTGTGCGGGCCGCCAACCAGCGACTTCCCAACGGCTGGGCGTGCCCGTGCCACGGCAGCCGGTACTTCATCGACTCCACCAACTTCTACGGCCCGGCGCCGCGGCCGATGGACTGGGTCAACATCGAGGTCACCCCCGACGGGTTTTTCGCGGTCGACCGAGCAACGCTCGTCGCGACCCGTGGACCTGGGAACAACGCTGCGCCACAATGGCGCCTGCTGGTCGACACCAAGAAGAGTAACGGCAAGACCCTCGGGGTCTAAACGAGGAGGCGGGCTACGCGAATGAGGGGTCTCGGTCGATGAGCGCAACCCCCGGCCAGGCAAATCCGGTTCGCGCGTTCGTCGCGCAGCTCTGGGGATCGGTATTCCGGCACGGGCTGCCCACCAACGACAAGGTCGCGGCTCGCACCGCGCTCACCAACTTCTTCCTGCACATCCACCCGGTGCGCGTCAAGAAGTCAGCCGTTCGCGTCTCCTACACCCTCTGCCTCGGCGGGCTGTCGTTCTTCCTCTTCATCCTGCTCACGATCACCGGGCTGTTCCTGATGTTCTATTACATCCCCTCGGTGGATTCGGCATACCAGAACGTCAAGGATCTGCAGTTCGTCGCCGTCTTCGGCGACATCATCCGCAACATGCATCGCTGGGCCGCCCACGCGATGGTGATCACGGTCTGGCTGCACATGGCTCGCGTGTTCTACCAGGGCGCGTACAAGCCGCCCCGGGAGTTCAACTGGGTCATCGGCACCTTCCTGCTGCTGATCACATTGCTGCTCTCGTTCTCCGGCTACCTCCTTCCCTGGGACCAGCTCGCCATCTGGGCGATCACGGTCGGCACCAACATGGCCAAGTACGCCCCGATCGTGGGCCCCTACACCCGATATCTCCTGCTCGGTGGCGACCAGGTAGCACAAGGTGCTCTGATTCGCTTCTACGTCTTACATGTGATCGCCCTGCCCCTGATCGGCTTCCTGCTGATGGTCGTACACTTCTGGCGCGTCCGTAAAGACGGGTTCACAGGAGGCCTCTGATGGCGACTGTCGTCGAGGGAGGACGCGACCCCCGTGGCGCGGCGACGCCGCGACCGGAGGCACCCGTTTCGGGACCTGAGCTGGCGAGCACCCCGCTGGTCATCCGCCGTCGCGAGGACGAGGAGACCGTGGTCACCTTCCCCTACCTTGTGTGGCGCGAGTTCCTCGCCGGGCTGGCGGCGTTCGTCTTCCTGATGGTGGTGTCGATCCAGATCAACGCGCCCCTGCTCCAGCGTGCGAACACTTCGATCACCCCGAACCCGGCCAAGGCGCCCTGGTACTTCGTGGGCCTTCAGGAGTTGCTCGAACGCTTCCCGCCGATCATGGCCGGTGTGGCGTTCCCGAGCTTCGTCATCATCTTCATGATCCTGACCCCGTACCTGGACCGCAACCCGAGCCGCCGTCCGCAGGACCGCAAGGTCGCGATCGTGCTCTTCACCATCTACGTCTGCCTCGCCGTGGCGTTCGTGGTCATCGGTGAGTTCTTCCGCGGTGAAGCCTTCAACTGGGACTGGACCCTGATCCTCGGTCACCCGGGACTGAGCTCGCCCGTATGAGGACGAGGATCCTCTTCGTCGGGCTGAGTGTCGCGCTCCTCGGGTTGGTCGCGTGGGCCGCGTTCAAGGACTCGAACGCCCGGGGCTACATCACCATCCAGGAGCAGTACCTGAAGGACTACCCGAGCTCCGACTTCAACGTCCAGGTGCAGCAGCTCTTCCCGAGCTTCCCGCAGGCCACGATCCAGGGGGACACCTACCGCGTCGAACGCTGCATCTCGTGCCACGTCCCCGACATCGGCACCATCGGGCCGGTGGCGGCCGCGCAGCGCCTGAGCCAGGACTTCTTCAAGTACGAGCCGAACGCCCAGCAGCTGGCCGCCGAGTACCACCTGACGGGTCAGCATCCCGCGTACGTCAGCGCGACCGGGAGCAACTACCCCGCGTCGATGAGCTACCAGGGCTACGGACCGAATGGGTTCACGTCCTTCACCTACACGCCCTACACCCCCCCGGGTGCGCCGTCGGCGTCACCGGTGACGGTTCAGCAGCCTGGCCCGCTCCCCTCGTTCCTGGATCCCACCACCAACTACGGCACCGCAGGAACGCCGACCGGTGAGCTGGGCATCGACCAGATCGGGTGCATCGTGTGCCACAACGGCAACCGTCTCGGCCTCGACCAGACCGACGCGCACCAGAACCTCATCATCAACCCCGAGTACACCTTCACGGAGGGGGCGCAGCTCTACTACGCGAACTGCGCGCGCTGCCACGGTGGGCAGGGTGAGGGCGGAGCCGGTCCGCCCCTCAACAACCAGGACCGCCTCGGCTACTTCAACGAGGACTACTACTATCGGTGCATCGAATACGGTTTCACCGACTTCGAGCACTACGGCAGCATCATGCCCAACTGGGGTGGGATTGCCGCCGACTACAATCCGGTGACCAACCCGGCAGGCCCCGGCGCCGTGGAGAACACGTCGCCCGTGCTGACGCCGACGCAGATCAACATCCTCGTCCAGTTCATCCGGCATTGGGAGGACTACAACACCCTTCCATGAGGACCGCAGAGTGAAGCGCCGGAGCACATTCGCACGCGATTTGATCGGAACCCTCGTCGTGTTCGTCGGACTGCTCGTGTTCACGTTCGTGCTCATCTACGGCGAGTTCCTGCTCGAGAACTTCAAGGCGCATTGATCGATGCTCAGCCCATTGCTTGCGGTGCTGTATCCGGGCGAGGCCGGCTGGGGCGACGTGCTCTTCGTCGCCATCTGGTCGTTCGGAACGCTGCTGCTTGCGGCGTATTACCTGTACCGGGCTTTCGTCGGGCGATGAGGGGGACGGCTCCGCCGGGCGGCCGCGCCCTCCGGACGTGTCGCCGCGCCGGTGATGGCGTCTGAGGCGGGAGGGGTCAGCCCCCTGCGCCGGCCCAACCCCGGCCTTGCCGCGGGACTCTCGATCGTCCCCGGGCTCGGGCAGATCTACACGGGCCATCCCCGAAAGGCGCTCTACTACCTGTTCTGGACGGTCTTCACGATAGGCCCGGCGGTTCTCCTGATCATGGCCGGACAGGCGATCGGGCACACGCTCCTCACCCACGGCTCCGGCGCGCTCTTTCTCCTCATCGCGCTGGTCTCGGTATTCGCGTTCATCGGCCTGTTCCTCGCCGGCCTCTTCATCTGGGCGAGCTCGATGATCGACGCCTACCAGAGTGCCGTCGCGCTGGGCGCGGGCGACCCCGAACGGGCAGCGCAACGCAGGATGTTCCGGCTGTGAGCTCGGAGCGCCGCTCGACCCTGCTCGGGAGGCTTCGGCGGCGCCAGCGGTCCGCAGCGACGGGTGATGTGCTCCCGGATCCGTCGCTGCCGCCGTCGAACCGCGGCTCCTGGGACCGGGCCGCGCTCATCAACACCGACATCACCGAGCTCGTCAAACGCCAGATCAATACCAAGACCAAGATATGGCAGCGTTGATCCGGCGCACGCGACCGGGAGCCTCCGGCGGCACGGATTGCCCGTCTGAACGCCGCTATGCGATCATCCTGCGTCGCGGATGAACGTGCTCGCACAGTCCACCTGTTGCGTCAACAATGCCGGTGCTTTCGGCGATGGCGGCACGATCAGCGACCGCGCGCTCGGCGTCTACACCGCCGTGTTCTGGGCGTCCGTGGTCCTCGGTGTGATCGTCACCGCGCTGCTGCTCTACGCGTTCGTCAAATTCCGCCGGCGCAGCGACGCTGACGATCCGCCGCAGTTCCACGGCAACACGAAGCTCGAGATCGCCTGGACGCTCGTCCCACTGGCGACGTTCCTCTCGCTCTTCGGTCTGACCGCGGCGAATATGCCGTTCATCAACAACATCCATACGGGAACGCAGTACACCGTCACTGTGATCGGCCAGCAGTTCAGCTGGACGTTCGACTACGGCTCGAGCACGAGCGGTGCGCGAATCCGCAGCTTCGGCACCCTCTACGTACCGGAGAACACCGACGTCGCGCTCAACATCGTGTCGACGGATCCTCCGTGCGATTCCAAACCCCCGGTTCCGTCCGCAAGCACGCTGGCGCAGGTGATCTCGAACGAGGGATGCGGCGTCAACCACAGCTTCTACGCTCCATCGCTGGGTCAGCAGATGAATGCCATTCCCGGTGACGTCAACACCGCACCCATCCAGGCTCGTGAGGGAACCTACTACGGGCAGTGCACCGAACTTTGCGGTGTGGGTCACGCGACCATGACGTTCGTCGTCGTCGCGCTGCCCATGAACCAATTCCAGTCGTGCGTGTTCGGGAATCCCAGCGGTTCGGTCGACGTGCCTCCCAACAAAGCCTGCACCCTCGGAGGATCTTGATGGCGGTCATGGACGCGACGCTCCCTCGGGCACGCTTCGCCCGTGCCGACAAGTCGAAGGGCATCCTCGGCTGGCTGACCACTGTCGACCACAAGAAGATCGCGATCATGTACCTGTTCACGACCTTCTTCTTCTTCATCGTCGGCGGGATCATGGCGCTGCTGATCCGGATCCAGCTCGCCGAGCCGCAGAACACGTTCCTGACGCCCGAGCAGTACAACCAGATCTTCACGATGCACGGGACGACGATGATCTTCCTGTGGATCATCCCGGTGTGGGCAGGGTTCGGGAACTACATGGTCCCGCTGATGATCGGCGCCCGCGACATGGCGTTTCCACGTATCAACGCGCTGTCCTTCTGGCTGATCCCGCTCGGCGGGATCGTGATGTACTCGGGCTTCCTGGTGCCGGCGACCACGCACGCCGGCCTGCTCTGCCCGGGTGGACCGGGTGACGCGGGCTGGACCGGGTACGTGCCGCTCACCGGCAGCCATTACAGCTGCAGCATGGGGCAGGACCTCTGGATCATCGGACTTCATCTCCTCGGCATCTCGTCGATGCTCGGCGGCATCAACTTTCTGGCGACCATCCACAACATGCGCGCCAAGGGCATGACCTGGGGACGGCTTCCGCTGTTCGTCTGGGCGCAGGAGATCACGGCTGCGCTTGTTGTCCTCGCGTCGCCGTTCCTCGCGTCAGGGCTGGCGATGAACCTCCTCGACCGCCAGATCGGGACCAACTTCTTCGACCCGGTCAACGGCGGGAGCGCGTTGCTCTACCAGTTCGTGTTCTGGTTCTACTCGCACCCGGCGGTCTACATCATGATCCTGCCCGCATTCGGGATCATCAGCGAGATCATCCCGGTGTTCAGCCGAAAACCGATCTTCGGCTACAAGGCGATGGCGGCTTCCATCGCGGCGATCGCCGTGCTCGGGTTCATCGTCTTCGTGCACCACATGTTCGTCACCGGTCTGCCGCTCGTGGTGCAGACGTTCTTCGCCTTCACGACGTTCGTCATCGGCGTGCCGACGGGGGTGAAGATCTTCAGCTGGCTTGCCACGATGTGGGGAGGGAGCATCAAGTACGACACCCCCATGCTGTTTGCATGCGGCTTCTTGCTGATGTTCCTGATCGGTGGCATCGACGGTGTGTACCTCGGCAGCCTCGCCGTCGACCGCCTCGTCCACGGCACGTACTGGGTCGTGGCACACATTCACTACGTGCTCTTCGGCGGCAGTGTCATGGGCGTGTTCGGCGCCTTCTACTACTGGTTCCCGAAGGTGACCGGGCGGTTCCTCAACGAGAAGCTCGGCAAGCTGCACTTCTGGTTGATGCTGATCGGGATCAACCTGACCTTCCTGCCGATGCACGCGCTCGGGCTGCTGGGAATGCCGCGGCGGATCGCGACCTACCTTGACAATCGCGGCTGGGGCGACCTCAACTCGCTGATCACCTTCGGCGCCTTCGTGATCGCGATCTCGGTGGTGGTGTTCATGATCAACTTCGTCATCAGCATGCGGGCCCCGAAGACGGCGCCTGACGACCCATGGGAGGGCAACACTCTCGAGTGGGCGACCACGTCGCCGCCGCCTGCGTGGAACTTCGACGAGGAGCAGGAGGTGCTCAGCCTCAGGCCGGTTCGCGATCGGCGGATCGCCCGCAAGAAGGCTGCGTCCGGAGCACCCGCATAAACGCCGGTGGCACCGTGATCCCCGCGCGGCCTTCGGTAGGGTTTCGCCGCCTCGCGGTGTGGACGGCGATCCTGACGTACCTGTTGATCGTCTGGGGCGGCATCGTCCGCGTCAGCGGCAGCGGCAATGGGTGCGGGACCAGCGACCAGTGGCCGCTGTGCCACGGGTCGCTGCTCCCGGCCTGGCAGATCAACACACTCATCGAGTTCACGCATCGATGGATCGCGTCGGTGTGCACGTTGCTCGTGATCATCCTCACGGTCGCGACCTGGGTCTGGCACCGGCATCAGCGCCGCATCCTGGTCGGCACCAGCGTCGCCGCGGCACTCTTCGTGGTACAGATCGCGCTCGGAGCGCTCGCGGTCGAGTTCAACCTTCCGGGTGGCGTGGTGATGATCCACCTGGCCAACGCGTTGCTCCTCTTTGGGGTGCTCATCTACGTCGCGGTGGTTGCGTGCACCGTGGGGACTGCTGCGCGCGGCCCGAGCCTGTCGGCGGCGGTGGCGCCCTCGGTGCAACGACCGGTGATCCTCGCGGTGGTTGCCACCTACCTCGTCGCCTTGAGCGGCGCTTTTGTCGTCGAGACCGGATCGGGAGGCGGCTGCACCAGCTGGCCGCTCTGTGGCAGCGGCTTCTCACTGCCGACCGGGCAGGCGGCGACCATCAACGTCGCCCACCGTGTGGTCGCGTTGATCGTCGTGCTCGTCCTGGGCGGGCTCATGGCCGTGATCGCCCGCCGCCGCCGAGGCGACCGCGTCGTGCGCACCGTTGTCATGGCGGTGAACCTGCTCCTCGTGCTCCAGGTCGCCGCAGGGGCGCTGGTCGTGCTGCTCACCCTCCCCGCGTGGGCGCGCGGCCTGCACATCGCGCTGGCCTCGCTGCTCTGGGGCTCGGTGGTCGCGGTCGCGGTGCTGACCACCCTCCCGGCGGACGAGGGTGCCCCGGCGCCGGCGACGCAGCGAGGTGATGCCCTGCGCGCGCAGGCACAGGTGCCGCAGTCGTGACCGTGGCGGTCAGCCTCGAGGCTGCTCCGCGCCGGCGGATGGCCGATGTCGCCCGGGACTACGTCGCCCTCACCAAACCCCGCGTGATCGTCCTCCTCGAGGTCACCGCAGTTGCGGCGATGGTGATCGCCGACCGGGGCTGGCCCGGCTGGCGGCTCGTCCTGCTCACGGTCGCCGGCGGCTGGCTGGCGGCCTCAGGCGCGAACGCCATCAACTGCTGGTTCGACCGTGATATCGACCAGAGCATGGGACGCACCAGGACCCGGCCGCTGCCCTCGGGGCGCATCGAGCCCGGCCAGGCGCTCGCCTTCGGCGTCGTTCTCGGGGCCGCGTCCTTCGCGCTCATGGCCACGACGGTCAACCTGCTGTCCGCGAGCCTGGCGCTGCTCGCGCTGCTCTTCTACGTGTTCGTGTACACGATGTGGCTGAAGCGCTCGTCGATGCAGAACATCGTCATCGGCGGCGCGGCCGGTGCCATCCCGCCCCTGGTCGGATGGGCGGCGGTGACAGGAAGCCTCAATATCACGGCGGTATTCCTCTTCGCCGTCGTCTTCTACTGGACCCCGCCGCATTTCTGGGCGCTCTCGCTGCTCATCAAGGGCGACTACGCCCGCGCCGGGGTTCCGATGATGCCGGTCGTCCAGGGTGACCGCCAGACCCGCTATCAGATCGTGCTCTACACGATCGTGCTCTGCCTGGTCACCGTCCTCCCGCTGCTGACCCGGTCGTTCGGCGCCCTCTATCTCGGGGGTGCCGCCGTGCTCGACGGGATCCTGCTGACCGATGCCCTGATCGCCGCCCGGCGCCCGACGGCGCGGTCGGCACGCCGGCTCTTCTACCATTCAATGATCTACCTGGCTCTGCTCTTCGCGGTCATGGCGATCGACCGCGTCACAGGGCTCTGAGGAGGACGCGCCGATGAACCGAAAGCTCGCCCGCAGGAACATGCGCATGGGCGTCGCGATGTTCATCATGCTGCTCATCCTCATGGGCGCGGCCTTCGTCTGGGCGGCGATCTTCCTCGCGGTCACCAAGTGAGAGCCACGCAGTGAGCGACGAGGCGGTCGCGACCGCGACCCACGACGAGGACGGCGAGCACGAGCATCCGCACCTGCCCCCGCCGAGCTTCGTTCCCATCAACCTCGCACTCGCGCTCGCGATCACGCTGACCGGCTTCCTCACCGACATCCGCGCGGTCGTCGGACCGGCGATGTGGGGCTTCGGACTGATCTATCTCATCGTCACGGGTTTCTTCTGGGCTCGCGGGGCCAGGACTGAGTATCTCGAACTCCCGGAGGACGGAGGGCACTGACGGCACACCTGGGGTTCGGCGACTGGACGTGGGATCCCACCGTCATCTGCGGCCTGGTAGCGATGGCCGCCGGCTACGTCATCGCGATGCGCCGCGGCACGATCGGGCCGGGGGACGATGTCACCGCGTGGTTTCGCCATCAGCGCTGGCGGCCGGTGTTGTTCTTCACCGGACTGCTGATCACGTTCATCGCCCTGGAATCACCGATCGACCGGGGCGGCGACGATTACCTCTTCTCGCTCCACATGGTCCAGCACATGCTGCTCATGATGGTGGCGCCGCCCCTGCTGCTCCTCGGAATCGCCGGCGCGCGGCCGGCGACTCGCGAACGTCACACCACCCTCCGCACCGTCTGGTGGGCGATCACCCGCCCCTGGCCGGCGGTGTTCATCTTCAACGCGGTGCTGCTCCTCTGGCACATCCCGTCGCTGTACGACACGACGCTCACCACGGTCCCGGTGCACATCATCGAGCACCTCAGCTTCATCGGGGTCGGGATCATCGTCTGGTGGCCGGTGGTCGACCCGATTCGCGACGAGCGGACCGTGACCGTGAGCCCGCTCACGAAGATCGCCGCGCTGAGCGTCGCCGGGATTCCACCGACGGTCCTCGGTATCGTGTTCGCCCTGGCGCCGGCGCCCCTGTACAGCTTCTACGAGCAGGCGCCGCGCCTCTGGGGACTGTCGGCACTGACGGATCAGCAGTACGGGGGGGTGATCATGCTCGGCGTCGGGAACATCGTGTATTTCATCGCCATCATCGTCGTCTTCATGCGCCTGTTCTCCGACCCGGGTCGGGACGAGGAAATCGCGGCGGATCGGATCGCCGAGGTGCTGCGCTGATCGCCGAGGCGTGTCGGCGAACCCATCCCTTAAGATTCGCCTGAGATGCACATGACTCATCTGCGCACGCTCGCCGGCGGTTTGGGAGTGTGTGTTGCGATCGGATTGTTCGCGTGTGGCAACGGTCCTCCCGGCGGCGGCTCGAGTGGTCCGGCACAGGCATGCAACGGCTCCGCGGCGGTGAGCTCCCTGGGGACTGCGACCGAGACCGTGCAGGCGACCGACAATCTCGTCTTCGTCCCCGCGTCCTCGAATGCCGCAGTCGGTGATGTCGTCGAGTTCAAGAACACGGGCTCCGTGGTGCACACCGTCACGTTCGAGGACAACAACGACGCTTGCCTCACCGACAACACGCTCGCGCCGGGCGCCACCTGGCAGGTCAAGTTCACGCAGCCGGGTACGTACCACTATCTGTGCACGATCCACGCTCCCAACATGGCGGGCGTGATCAAGGTCTCCGGGTCGGCGGCGCCGGTCAACTCCGCCTCCGCGTCGCCCGGAGCTTCAGCATCACCCTCGGCGTCCGCGACCCCGTCGCCGGCGGCCTAGTGGTCTGTCGCTTCGATGGTGATCTGTCGTGGTGTGGGTGGGATGGTCGCCGCGGCCGGGGCTGGGGAGTTGGAGAGGACGGCTGGACAGCGGGCTGAGCTGGAGCGGCTTGCTCGTTCGCATACCGCGCCGGCTCGGGACGTGCGCCAGGCCAAGGCGGGCTGGCAAGCCCGATGGCTACCGTCTCGGCTCGTACCGCATCGCCACTGCCCCCGAGGCGAACCCCAGCCGGCTCACGAGCTTCAAGTCGACATGCTTCGATAGCCCCGCGAACACCGTCGGCCCGTGGCCCGAGAGCCTGGGATGCACCACGAACTCGTACTCATCGATCAATCCCAGCTCCGTCAACGCCAGAGGGAGCTTTACGCCTCCGACGAACAGTCCCTTGCCCGACTCCCGCTTGAGTTGCTGAACGGCCTTGCCGAGATCCCCGTGCACGAGCTCCGCGTTCCAATCGACCTGCTCCAGGGTGCTCGACACGACATACTTCTTTGCCGCGTTGATCGTCTGGGCGAAGGGCTCCATCCAATCAGGTCTCGCTCCGGTCGGCGCCGGCGGCCGCCA
>DATLRB010000066.1:0-14325 GCA_035534875.1 Saccharimonadales bacterium (SeqCode) | reverse complement strand
ATGCCGGGCGGTCTCGTTGATGAGATGCAGCAGCACCCAGCGCAGGTCAGTCCCATCGTGATCTCTGGTGGGTTGGCTGAGCGGCGTGCCGCGTGCGTACGCGTCGGTCGTTGCCGCCCGGGCTCGATATGCGGAGACGGCCGACGTGACGGAGACGTCGGGTCCCGGCCTGAACTCCGCCGCTTCCCGACTGGTTGCCTCGCCAAGCATGGCGCCGTCGATCCATCGCCACTCGACATTGGTGAGGTGATTGACGATGCCGATGAGTGAGATCAGCGCCCCGTCCGGTTTCCACCGAGCATCGGCATCGCTCAGGCCGTCGATCTTTCGCAGCACCGCGCCACGGAGCCATGCGAGCCAGCTGAGCAGAAGCTCGCGCTCGTCGGCATTGCCCGCCGGAAGAGCTACCTCGAGATCGGCCACCATCACGGGAACAGTACGCCGCGTCGCCGGACCCCGCTCACGCCTGACACCGACTCCGGGGTGCCAGAGTCGCTGCGTGCACAAGGAAGACGCGGCCGCGGGCGTCCGTCGCGCCGGCGTCGGCGACTCGCCGGCACTGGCGCGGCTGCGCTGGGTGTGGCGCACGACCGAGCGCTCGTTGACGCCGTGATCGCGGAAGCGAGGTCGCGCGGCCTCGGCTACTTGACGGTGCATCCCAGCCAGCGTGCCCGCCGGCTGTACGAACGGCTCGGATTCGCCGAGACCAACCAGCTCCTCCACCTCGACCTCGGCGGGCCGGCGGTTGAGCCGCGCGAGTGATCGCGGCGTGCCGGCGTTTCTGCCGACTTGAGCCCCCGGGATCCGCGTCCATAATGGGCGCGAAGTTGCCCAGCCCCCCAGAGGTCTAGGTCGATGGCGCTCGAAGCCGCCGAGAAGACCGTCAGCGCCGATGACGGCGTCCCGGCCGTGTCCTTCGCGACTGACCCGGGGCGTTACCTGCACTGGCGTCTCGACATCGACGGGGCTGTCGCAACCCTCTGGATGGATGTCACCGAGGAGCGAGGGCTGCGCCCGGGATACGCCATGAAGCTGAACTCGTACGACCTGGGCGTCGACATCGAATTGCATGATGCGGTGCAGCGCCTGCGCTTCGAACACCCGGAGGTCGGGTGCGTCGTCATCACGTCCGCGAAGGACCGGTGCTTTTCGGCAGGAGCGAACATCGGCATGCTTGCGCACGCCACGCATCCGTGGAAGGTCAACTTCTGCAAGTTCACGAACGAGACCCGGCTCGAGATGGAGGATGCTGCCGCCAACTCCGGGCAGGTCTATCTGGCGGCGGTCAACGGTGCCGCGGCCGGAGGTGGATACGAGCTCGCACTCGCCTGCGCAGAGATTCTCCTCATCGACGACGGATCGTCGGCGGTCTCGCTGCCGGAACTCCCTCTGCTCGCGGTGCTCCCCGCAACCGGAGGGCTCACCCGTCTCGGCGACAAGCGTCACGTGCGCCGGGATCTCGCCGACGTTTTCGTCACCAAGAGCGAGGGCGTCAAGGCGCCGACCGCGGTCAGGTGGGGGCTCGTGGACGCGGCGATTCCGCGTGGGCAATTCGATGAGTCGGTGCGTGCGCGCGCGAGAGCGATTGCCAGGCGGTCGCCACGTCCGAGCCCGGGGTCCGGGATCGTGCTCGAACCCCTCGTCACGTCGTCTGATGACCAGCGCATCGAGTACGAGCACGTCGTCGCGATGCTCGACCGGACCTCCGGTGTGGTGACCATCACCATCAGCGGCCCGGCTCAGCCGGCGCCCCGAGACCCGGACGAAGCACGAGCGCTGGGCAACCGGTACTGGCCGCTCGCCATGGCGCGAGAACTCGACGATCTCATCCTTCGCCTGCGTACCAACGAGCTCACGCTCGGCACCTGGGTCATCAAGACGGTGGGAGACATGACCCGTGCACTCGCGCACGACCGGTTCCTCGATGAGCACCGCGAGTCCGACTGGTTCGTCAAAGAGGTCGCGCTGCTGCTGCGGCGCGTGCTCAAGCGCCTGGACGTGACCAGTCGCAGCATCATCGCATCGATCGAACCGGGATCCTGCTTTGGCGGACTGCTGCTGGAACTCGCGCTCGCGTGCGATCAGCAATTCATGCTCGACGGCACGATGGGGGAGGGTGAGGACCCGGCTGTGATGTTGATCACCGCGTCGAATGCGGGTGCCTACCCGATGGGCAACGGCCTCTCACGTCTCGGGTCCCGATTCTTCGGACGCGCTCACGACCTCGAGGCTGCGCAAGCGGCGACGCTCGTCACGCTGGACGCCGCCGCGGCGTTCGAGCTCGGGCTGGTGACCTTCGCGCCCGACGCCATCGACTGGGAGGACGAACTGCGCATCGCGCTCGAGCAGCGTGCCGCCTTCAGCCCCGATGCGCTCACCGCGATGGAGGCCAACATTCGGTTTACCGGCCCGGAAACCATGGAGACGAAGATCTTTGGGCGGCTCACGGCCTGGCAGAATTGGGTCTTCAGCCGCCCCAATGCAATCGGACCGGCCGGCGCGCTCCGGCGCTATGGGAGCGGTCAACGCGCCTCGCTGGACAAGGAACGGGTCTGACGTGAGCCTGAGCGCCGATTACACGGATCGCATCCCCAACAACGTGGATCTGCGCGGCGATCGCCGTCTGCAACGCGCGCTCGAGGCCTGGCAGCCGCGCTTCATGCAGTGGTGGCGAGACCTCGGTCCCGACCTCATCGCGCGCGACGTGTATCTCCGCACCGCGATCAGCGCCGACCGCGACGGCTGGGCGCATTTCGGCCACATTCCACTCGAGGAGTATCGATGGGGGATCTTTCTGGCCGACCGTGAACCCGACCGGCGCATCGCCTTTGGTGAGCACATGGGACTGCCGGCATGGCAGCACGTGCCCGGCGAGTATCGTGCCGAGCTGCAGCGCCTGCTCGTCGTCCAGGGCGACACCGAACCTGCCTCGGTGGAGCAGCAACGGCTGCTCGGATTCACGGCGCCGAGCCTTTACGACCTGCGCAATCTCTTTCAGGTCAATGTCGAGGAGGGACGCCATCTCTGGGCGATGGTCTATCTCCTCCACGCCTTCTTCGGTCGCGAGGGCCGCGAGCAGGCCGAGGAGCTCCTCATGCGCCATTCCGGCAGCGTCGACGCACCGCGCATCCTCGGTGCGTTCAACGAACCGACGAGAGACTGGCTCGCGTTCTTCATGTTCACGTATTTCACCGACCGCGACGGGAAATTCCAGCTCGGCACGCTTGCCGAGAGTGGCTTCGATCCGCTCTCGCGCACCTGCCGCTTCATGCTCCGCGAGGAAGCGCACCACATGATGGTCGGGACCACCGGCATCGACCGTGTGGTTCGCCGCACGGCCGAGCTCATGCGCGAGCACGACACCGACGACGTCAGGCGATACGGGGGGATCCCGCTCGACATCGTCCAGCGGTACCTGAACTTTCATTACAGCGTCTCCCTCGACCTGTTCGGCGGCGAGCGGTCCACCAACGTCGCGAATTACTTCACCGCCGGGCTGAAGGGACGCTGGCAGGAGGAGCGCCGAGCTGACGACCACCGGCTCACGGAGCGCACCGCCGCCGTTGACGTCGTCGTGGAAGGGCGCATCGAGCGCGCCGATGTCCCAGCCCTCACCGCGCTGAACCAGGACCTCCGCTCGGAGTACTTCACCGACTGCAACAATGGTGTCCGGCGCTGGAACCGCATTCTCGAAGAGGCCGGCGCCGACAGAACGTTGTCGCTGCCCCATCACGGGTTCAATCGCCGCGTCGGTGCATTCGCCGGCCACTGGGTCACGCCGGAGGGAGCGCTCGTCGATGCGCCGACCTGGCTGAGTCGCGAGCCCGAGTGGCTGCCGACGGCCGCGGATTTCGATCACGTCCAGTCGCTCATGAAACCCGTGTTCGAGCCCGGGAAGATGGCCGCTTGGATCGCCCCGCCTGCGACCGGCATCAACGGTCAGCCGGTGGACTACGAGTACGTCCACCTCACGTAGGCCGGCTCAGTCCGCGTCGGCGAGCACCCGTGTCGCCTCGCGTCGGAGATCGGCTCGGAGCACCTTCCCGGTGGCGGTCTTCGGCAGGGTCTCAACCACGATGAGACGCCGCGGACGTTTGTAGCCTGCAAGCTCGTTGCGGCATCGCGCCAGCACGTCGTCCACATCGAGATGCATTCCAGGTCGCGGCACCGCGAAGGCGACAGGGCGCACGAGTCCCTCGTCGGTGACGGCACCGACCACCGCCGCCTCGGCCACGGACTCGTGGCCGAGCAGCACGCCCTCCACCTCTGCCGGCGACACCCACTCGCCGCCGACTTTGAGCATGTCGTCGCGACGCCCGAGATGGCGATAGATGCCGTCGGCGTCGACGGAGTAGAGATCCCCGGTGGCGACCCAGTCACCGACGAACGTTCTCCGCGTCTCATCACGCCGGCACCAGTAGCCGGTCGCCGCCGCGGCACCGGAGACCCACAGCTGACCGGGGGTGTCAGCGGGGACGGCGACACCATCGTCGTCGAGGATCCGTGCCGCATAGCCGCCGACAGGTGTTCCGGAACTGCCCGGGACCGCATGCCCGTCACGGTTCGATATGAAGATATGAGTCAGCTCGGTCGATCCGATGCCGTCGAGGATCTCGACACCGAAACGCTCGCGGAAGCGATGAAACAGTTCGGCAGGAAGCGCCTCGCCTGCGGAGATGGCCTGTCGGAGTGGGGCGAAGGTGTCGTCCGGAATATCGGACGCGACGAGCGCCGAATAGAAGGTCGGCACGGCGAAGAATCGCGTCGGGCGGTACCGCTGCATCAACGCCGCGACCAGGCCCGGGGTGGGCGGGCGGGTCGGCTCCAGGACCGCCTCCGCGCCCGCGGCGAGCGGAAAGGTGAGCGAGTTGCCGAACCCGTACGCGTGGAACATGGGGGCGATCGAGAGATGCCGGTCGGTCGGCTGGACGTTGAGGACCTCGCGAGCGTAGCCGTCGCACGTGGTGCGGATGTCGGCGTGGCGATGCATCGCCAGCTTGGGCTTCCCGGTGGTGCCGGAGGTGCAGAGCCAGAAACAGGGAGATTCGGCCGACGTCGCGTCAGCATCGCCGTCCCCGTGGCCCGCGATGACCTCGGACCAGAGCGGTCCCCTGCCACCAGGGCCGCCCGGTCCGACGCGGACCAGCGCGATCAGGTCCGGAGCGTCGGCGCCCAGCGCCGCGATGAGCGCCGTCGCGTCGCCGGGGACGATCGCCCAGCGAGCTCGAGCGTCGCGGGCGATGGCGACGAGATCCCGAGGCGGCAGCAGCGGATTGACCGGGAGCGCTATGGATCCGATTCGCATCGTCGCAAGGATTGCCACGGCGAGCTCGGGTCCGTCGCGAAGGATCATGACGACCCGCTCCTCGGGGCGGACGCCGAGCCGGCGGAGGCCCCCGGCCGCAGCTCTGATCGAGTCGAGCAACTCCTCGTAACTGATCGTCGCGTCGCCGGAGAGCAGCGCGGCGCGGGCGCCATACCCGGCCTCCACCTGGCGATCGACGAGCCACTCGCTGCAGTTGAACGGATCAGCCATGGCCGGCCTCGGCATCCCGCCACAGCGCCTGAAGTTCGCTGACGAAGCGCTCGGGCTCGGCGCGATGCGGGTCGTGCGTTGCGGTGTCGACCCAGATGACTCGTGCCCCGGGCAGCGCATCGTGGATTTCGTCGGCGTGCAAACGCGGCGAGAGGTCGTCCCGCAGCCCGTGCAGAGCGAAGACGGGGCAGCTCACGGCGGCGAGGTCATCGACGATGCTCCAGCCCCCCCATGCCGGTGACGTCCAGAGTGCGTGCCAGCCGCCGGCCACGTCCGCCCAATCCTCCCCGTGGGCGCGCCGCAGGCTGCGCTGCAGCGGTTGAGGCCACTGATCCGGCTGACCCATGCGGCGGAGTGTAGCCACGGTCGTGTCGTCACCGCGAACGTGAGCCGCCACCACCCCGACGCTCAGCACCAGTTCCGGAGCGCGGGCGGCGAGGAGCAGCGCGACCGTGCCGCCATCACTGTGTCCGATCAGGTGCGCAGGAGCGGCATCTCGTGCGATGAGCAGCTCGCGAAGGTCCTCCACATCCTCGTGGAACATGGCCGTCGTGAACGGCCGATCGTGCGTCGACAGCCCGAAGCCCCGACGGTCGTAGGCGATGGCCCGGCGGCCGCCGGCGGCTGCCGGAAGGAATGCATCCCACGCGCGCGCCGACCCGACGCCGTGATGGAGCCACACGGTTGCCGGGCCCCGGCCCGGGCGGTCCTCGACGTACATGGGGTTTGGCCAGAGTCTACGGCCGCCTGGACTACCGGACTGCCGGAGGTCAGGGGACGGTCGGAGCCGGCCCGCTCGCCGGCGTGTCGCCGACGAGGATGGTCTGGATGGCGCGCTCGCTTTCGACCATGGCGAGGACGATGACCTCGTCGCCCGCGAAGAGCAGGGTCTCGGGGTCGGGAATGATCATGTGTTCGCGTCTCACGATGGCGACGATCGCCGACTCCCTGGGCAGGCCGAGGTCCGCGATGGGCTGACCACACGCCGGGGAATCCTCGGCCAGGGTGACTTCGAGCAGGTGCGCCGAGGCGCCTTCGAAGCTCATCAGATGCACCAGAGAGCCGATCGACACGGCTTCCTCGACGAGCGCGGTGTACAGCTGTGGCGTCGACACGGGGACGTCGACTCCCCAGCTTTCGGTGAAGAGCCACTGGTTGCTCGCGTTGTTCACCCGGGCGATCACGCGCGGCACTGCGAATTCCTGCTTCGAGAGCAGCGAGATCACGAGGTTGTCCTCGTCGTCGCCGGTGGCCGCGACCATCACGTCGACCTCGGCCATTCCGGCCGCCTTGAGCGAGGAGACCTCACAGGCGTCCGCCACCAGCCACCGCACGTCGACGTGTGGCTGGAATCGCGCGACCTGCTCGGGGTCGACCTCGAGGATGAACACGTCATGGCCGTGTACCTTGAGGTCGGCGGCGACGGCCATGCCGACACTGCCTCCGCCCGCGACGGCCACCTTCATCTATTGAGCCTTGATGGCAACGGCCACAGCCTGGGGAGCGGGGGTCGTCAGGAGCGTCTCGAGTGCGGGCAGATCGTCCTTCATCACGACGAGATGGAGGAGGTCCCCATCCTGACCGACAAGGCCGTTCGTATCCAGCCGCGGCACCCCGGCTCGTGTCACCGCCACGAGACGGACGCTGCCCTCACGCTCGAAGGTCGAGAGCTTCTGGCCGGCGAGATGCTCGGGCAGCACCCGATCCAGCAAGAGGAGCATCCCGGTGGCGTCGCGCCAGTGCGGGGTGAACTCGTCGGGCAGCAACCAGCCCCGGACCTGGTCGACGGTCCAGGTCACTGTCGCGACCGTCGGGATGCCAAGGCGCTGGTACACCTGAGCTCGCTGCGGGTCGTAGATGCGCGCAACCACCCGCTCGACGCCGAAGGTCTCCCGGGCGATTCGCGCGCTGAGAATGTTGGAGTTGTCTCCTGACGTGACTGCGGCGACGGCGCCGGCATCCTCGATCCGCGCGTCGTGGAGGGCGGTGCGATCGAAGCCGGATCCTTCGACGACGATTCCCTTGAAATCCGAGGGCAGACGGCGAAAGGCCTTGCGGTTTCGATCGATGACGGCGACCGAGTGGCCCTCGGCTTCGAGGTTGCGGGCGAGTCCGGAGCCAACCCTTCCGCAACCGGCGATGACGATGTGCATCGGACCATTCAAGCAGGTCGCTCGGGCGTCGGGCGACGCCGCCGCCAACTTCGGCATGGGGCATACTGCGGCCGTGGAAGAGCCACAGAGCGTTCCGGTGGCATCGACACGCCCACTTGCTCCCGAGACCCCCGGACCTTCGGGCGCTGCGACCTACCCTGAGTCGTGGGCCTACCGGTTGAAGAACCGGCTGCTCGGTCCACCGATGGTGTCCGAGCAACTCTCCCAGGAACGGCTCGCAACCCCGGTCGCCATCGGGGTGCTCGCGCCCGACATGATCTCGTCGTCGGCGTACGGCACCGAAGAGATGCTGGTGATCATGGTGCCGATCATCGGCCTTGCCGCCTTCTCGATGGTGATCCCCATCACCCTGGCGATTCTCGCGGTGATGATCTTCGTGATGATCTCGTACATCCAGGTCATCGGCGTCTACACGAGGAGCGGCGGCTCGTACGTGGTCGCGCGCGACAATTTCGGCCCGAACGTCGCGCAGGTGGCGGCGGTCGCACTGCTCATCGACTACACGGTGACGGTTGCCGTACAAACCTCGGCGGGAACCGCCGCGCTCACATCGGCGTTTCCGACGCTGGTGCCGTACACGATCGCGATCACCGTCGGCGTCACGCTGATCATGCTCTTCGGCAATCTGCGCGGCATTCGCGAAGCGGGTTCCATCTTCGCCATCCCGACGTACTTCTACGTCGTTTCACTGTCGCTGGTGGTGATCACCGGGCTCGTGAAAGCCGCGCTCGGTGGCCTCCACGCACACGCGCTCCCCAGCGCTGCCGCGCTCGGTTACCCGATCGGGAATCAACGCGGCTTCCTCATGGGCTTGGGCATCTTCTACTGCCTGCGCGCCTTCGCGAACGGAGGGTCATCACTCACGGGGATGGAGGCGGTGTCGAACGGCATTTCGAGCTTCCGGCGTCCCGAGGCCCGGAACGGACGAATCGCGTTGCTGGTCATGTGCGGGATCCTCGGGTTCCTGGTGCTCGGGACGTCACTCCTTGCGCACTGGACGCACGCGGTGCCGTACCTGTCCGGCAGCCCGACGGTCGTCTCGCAGGAGGTGCGCTACGTCCTCGGCAGCAGCTGGCTGGGCAACGGGCTGTTTTACCTGGTGCAGGCCGCGACCGTCTTGATCCTCTTCACCGGGGGCAACACCAGCTTCAACGGGTTTCCCTACCTCGCGAGTTTCGTCGCGGGTGACTCGTTCCTGCCGCGTCAGCTGACCAAGCGAGGCCACCGTCTGGCGTTTTCGAACGGGATCTTCGTGCTGGCCGCGGTGGCGATTCTGTTGATCATCGTTTTCAAGGCGCAACTCAACGCGTTGGTGGGCCTCTACGCGATCGGTGTCTTCACCGGATTCTCGTTTGCCGGGTTCGGCATGCTCAAGCATCACCTGACGTGCCGCGAGAGGCGATGGCGGATCGGGGCCGTGATCAATGGATTCGCCGGCGGACTCTCCGTCGCCGTGGTCGTCATCCTCATGGTCACCAAGTTCTTCGAGGGGGCGTGGATTGTGATCGTCGTGGGACCGCCCCTGTACTACGGGCTGATCCGGCTGCATCGCCAGTATGTGGCGGAGGAGAAGCAGCTCGAGACGGGGGCCGTGGCCGCAGCAGAAGCACCGGTCCTGCAGCGCCACGTCGTGCTGGTGCTGGTCGGCCAGCTCGACATGGCCGCAGCGCGCGCGGTTCAGTACGCTCGGACACTGCGCCCGGACGAGGTGCGCGCGGTGCATTTCAACATCGATGCGGCCGCCACCGAACAGCTCAAGGAAGAGTGGAGCAGGTTGGGCCTGGCGCACCTCCCGCTCGACATCCTCGAGTGCCGCGACCGCCGCCTGGAGCGCGCGGCGCTCGAGTATGTCGCCGACATCGTCGCGGACGGCAAGACCGAGTGCACCGTGCTCCTCCCGCGCCGAGCGTTTCACTCGCGACTCGCGCGCGTGCTCCACGACCGCACCGCTGATCGAATCGCTGACGCCGTCGGCGGTGTCGCACACGTCGCGGCGACGATCGTTCCCTTCAACCTCGAAGCCGCGCGGCGCCGCAGATTCCGCGCGCATCCCGACCGCCCGGATCCAGTCCGGCGCAAGCCGATGCGTGGCACCGGCGTGGATCGAGAGCTTGCTCGTCGCGCGACCGGAACCATCCCGATCGGTGACGTGACCTGGCGCACCCGTGTGCGTGTCGCCGGTCGGATCCGATCGCTGCGCGTGCAGACCGCCAAGGGCACCGCGAACCTCGAATGCGAGATCACCGACGACACCGGCATCCTGCTGCTCGTCTTTCAGGGACGTCCGAAGATTCCCGGCATCGAGCCGGGGGCGCGCCTGATCGTCGAGGGGATGGTCGGATCGTGGCAACGCCGGCTCGCCATCCTCAATCCCGACTATGAGCTCGTCAGCGAGTAGAGGGCCGCGGTCGTTACAGACGCGATGTCGAATACGGGACCGGCCGCAGATCTCTGGACACTCAGTGACCTCTGCACGCCGTGGTGCATCCGTGTCGCGGCGACGTTGCGAATCGCCGAACACATCGACGCGGGCATCACCGATGTCGGCGCGCTCGCAGTGGCGTCATCCTGCAAGGCCGACTCGTTGCACAGCGTGCTCTCGTACCTGGTCGCCAAAGGAGTCTTCCTGGAAGCGCCCCCCGGTCAGTTCGCGCTGAACGAGACCGCACGGAGCCTGCTCAGCCCGGGCTCATTCCTCAGCCTCGACGGGATCGGGGGGAGGATGACCCACGCGTGGAGCACGCTGCTGGACTACGTTCGAACCGGAGAGCCCGGGTATCGGAGCATCTTCGGGTTGCCGTTCTGGGACGACCTCTCCGCGCACCCGGACGTCGCGGCTGAGTTCGACACGCTGATGAGCTATGCCGGTCATGGAACGCCGGACGCGACGCTGGAGATCACCGATGGCTGGGAGCGCGTGCGAACCGTCGTCGACGTCGGCGGCGGGACGGGCGCGATGCTCGCGGAACTCCTCCGACGCCGTCCCCACCTACACGGCGTGCTCGTCGATCTGCCCGGCCCCGTCGCCCGCGCCGCTGAAAACTTCGAGGCCGCCGGCGTGGCCGGCAGGGTCACGACTGCAGCGCAGAGCTTCTTCGATCCGATTCCGGCGGGAGCGGACGTCTACGTTGTCAGAAAGGTGCTCAACGACTGGCCGGACCGCGACACGGTCGCGATCCTGCGCCGATGTGCCGAAGCGGCACGGCCGGCGGGAATTGTCGTGGTCCTCGGCGGCGTCGTGCCGGACGGGACCCCGCGGCCGATCGGCATCGAGATGGTGTTGCTCGGAGGCAAGACCAACTCGCTGAGCGAGTTCTCGGAGTTGGCGCGCGAGGCCGGCCTCGACGTCGTCACCGCCGAAGATCGGCCGCCGTACTTCGTCGTCGAATGCCGTCCGACTGCGCCGCGCTGACTACGCGCTGCCGCCCGGCGGGCTGAGCAGCCACGGAAGCGCCTCGGCCATCGGCCGAAGGAGTGTCTCGAAGTGCGCGCGGTCCAGATGACCCGCGGCATGCAGCGCGAGTGCAGCGCCGAGGGCCGCGGATTCCGCGTGGTGGCCCTCCGCGCCATGTTCGATCTTCCATGACACCAGTGACGTCCGTCCCTCGGTGAGGTCCAGGATCTGTCGTTGGAGGGTTTCCCAGCCGGTGGTGAGGTGGGCCTCCTCGATGGCGTGCAGGGCTGCCGCCTCCGCGGCGTGGTAGGTGTCGAGGTGTGGTCGCCCGTACGACTCCCATCCCCGCGCGACCCGCTCGATCGCCGAGGGCGAGAACGTGCGCAGGTCGTCGAGAAGCCGTGCCGTGCCGCGATCGTCTGCTGCGTAGCCGTAGCCGTCACTGTCCATGTGCCGACTCTGACACGACGGACGGGCATCGGCCGCCTCACATCCCGATCGAACGCCTGTTATTGCGGGCCCTGGGTGGAGACATGCGCGCCACGGTCACGGCCGGACTCATTTCACGCGACCGGGCACTGGGAGCCCGATCGATCCTCGTATGGCAATCTACCGAGGTCATGGCAACGTCGACCAAACCCCTGGCGAGCACGGTTGCCCTCGTCACCGGGGCGTCGAGCGGTATCGGCGCAGCGACCGCCGAGTTGCTCGCCCGGCTCGGCGCCACGGTCGCGCTCGTCGCTCGCCGCGCGGATCGACTCGAAGAGCTCGCCGGCCGGATCCGGGCGCATGGCGCGTCGGCAGCGGTGATCACCGCCGATGTCACGAAGCAGAGCCAGGCTGTCCGAGCGGTGGAGGCGACGGTCAGCGAGTTCGGCCGCCTCGACACGCTGGTCAACAACGCCGGGGTGATGCTGCTCGGACCCGTGGTCGAGGCGCCCGTCGACGAGTGGGAGCGCATGGTGCAGATCAACGTGCTTGGCCTGCTCTACTGCACCCACGCCGCGCTTCCTCACCTCCTCCGCGCGGCGGAGGACAGCCACCGGCGGGTCGCCGACCTGATCAACATCAGCTCGGTCGCCGGCCGCGAGACGCGCAACGGGAGCGGGGTCTACAACGCCACCAAACATGGCGTCGGCGCGTTCAGCGACGCCCTCCGCAAGGAGGTCACGACCCGCCACGTACGCGTCTCGCTCGTCGAGCCGGGGGCCGTGGACACCGAGCTCGCGTCGCATAACCGGCCCGAGATCCTGGCCGGGATGGTGCAGCGCTTTGCGGCGATCGAGCGCCTGACGGCCGAGGACATCGCCGACGCCATCGCGTACATCGTGACCAGGCCCCGACACGTCGCGATCAACGAGGTTCTGATCCGGCCGACGGAACAGGAATAGTCCTCCGGAGATCGCCGTCGAGAGGCCGCGAGTACGAAAATTCACCCGTTGGGGTGATTTTTCGTTCGAGGAGTTGACAAACCCCGCTCGATTGGCGAACCATCCGGACGCTGCCTCACGGAGGTTTGGTGGCGGCGCTCGTCGCCTGAGCGGCGGCGTCGCATCTGGTGGGTTCGGTTGGAGGGCAAAAGTCTGATGCACTTGCAGGATGGAATCAGGGGCCGGGGGCTCCGTGATCTGTCGAAGATGAGCAAACTCACCCTCGTGGGTACCAGCGCTCTTGTCGTTGCGGCCTGCGGGAGCAGCTCCCCGGGCACGTCGAGTGGGGGGACGCTCACGAACCCCGGTGTGCCTGCGGGAATCACTGTCAGCGCCTTCACCACCGACATCGGGGCGACCATGAGCCTGCTCAAGCCGCTGACCGCCTACGCGACCAAGGGCGCGAACAGCCTGCTCATCGGCGTGATCCTCCCCGACACCACGTCGTCAACACGCTGGGTCAACTTCGATCAGCCGTACCTGACCGCCGCCCTTGCGGACGCCGGGTTCAACCAGAACCAGTTCCGCATCGACAACGCTCAGGGGAGCGACGCGACCGAGCTCGCCCTGGCCACCGCCGACATCAACCTCGGCGCGAAGGTCCTGATCATGTGCCCGCTCGACGGGCCAACCGGCGTGGCAATCGCCCAGTCTGCGGAGTCCAAGGGCGTCACGCTTGTCAGCTACGACCGCGCGACCTTCCAGGGCTCCAAGACCTACTACGTCAGCTTCAACAACGAAGCCGTCGGTGAGGCGATCGGCAACGGCTTCCTGTCCTGCGTCTCCTCGTGGGGCGTCAAGAGCCCGCAGGTCTTCGTCCTGAACGGCGGCGAGGACACCGACCCGAACGCGATCTCGTTCGCAACCGGGTACAACAAGGTCGTCTGGAGCCAGGCGGCGAAGACGGTTGCCGCCGGTGCCACCAACAGCCAGGGAATGACCCTCGTGGGTGAGAACTTTGCCCCCGGCTGGTCGAACACGCAGGGCGGCACGATCTTCCAGCAGGAGTTCACCTCCCATCCGTCGATCAACGCGACGATCGAAGCCAACGACGGCCTCGGCAACGCGGTGATCAACGTCCTCAAGGCGGCCGGTGTGCCACCGAAGAAGATCCCGGTGACCGGGCAGGACGCGACCGCCCAGGGCATGGCGTGGGTCCTCGAGGGATACCAGTGTGGCTCCGTCTACAAGCCGGTCTACAAGGAGGCACAGGATGCGGTCGCCATGGCCACCATCCTCCTCTCCGGCAACTCGGTGCCCGCCGCGCTGCTCAACGGCACCACGGTGAACCCGGCGAACTCCAGCGTCAGCGAGCCGGCGTCGCTCTTGACGGCGACGTGGGTTGATGCGACCAACATGGAGGCAACGGTCGTCAAGGACGGCTTCGACCCCGCGTCGGCCATTTGCGCCATCGCCGGTGCGAGCCTCTGCACGTCGGCCGGAATCTCGTAATCGTCTAAGCCGGAAGCGTCTCGTGTGGACGCCTCCTCGGTGGAGCAGCCGGGTCGCCCCAGGGGGCGGCCCGGCTTGCCCCAATTTCCAGGCGGACGGCATCAACCTGACGTGGGGTGACGCAGTCCGTAGCGATGTGCATGCCAGGGCGATGCGGTCGGACTGTGGCTGATGTAATTACCATCGGCGACTCATTGATCTGAGGCGACTGAGATGAATCACGACCCCGGAGGAGCGGTGAGCGTGGGGGCGTCGGCCCCGGCGGAGCCGCTGATGAAGCTGCGGGGCATCGACAAGCACTTCGGACCGGTGCAGGCGTTGTACCAGGTGAATCTGGAC
>DATLRB010000065.1:0-15238 GCA_035534875.1 Saccharimonadales bacterium (SeqCode) | reverse complement strand
ATGACCTCAGGGGATGCTCCGGCGATGAAGGACAGCTGCACCGAGTTCATGTCCCGGCGCAGCATCTCGGTGATCCAGGAATGCCGCAGCAGGTGGGGGTGTACCCGTTTGGGAATCCCGGCTTTGGCAACGGTGTATTTGACAATTTGATAGATGCCGCCGCTGGTCAGCGCGTCATGGTCGCCGAGTGGACCGCGGCGAGAGGTCAGGAAGATGGCATTCGAGCTGCGCTCGTCGGGGCGATCCAAGATCAGGCGGTCGAGCCGACGGGCGAGGTTTGGCGGCACCGGGACATCCCGGATTCGATCGCGCTTGCCGTGAACGCGAACGTGCACCTGCCGGCCGCCACGGATCACGTCGCCGGCGGTGAGGCGGGTGAGCTCATCGAGGCGGAGGCCACAGTCGGCGAAGACGCGGATGATCAGCTTGTCCCGTTCGCTGGACGCTGCCTGCTCGAGCTGATCAACCTCAGCGCGGCTGAGCACATCTCTGATGGGGCGACCGCGACGAGGGAGTTGGGGGGTGGCCAGCACCAGTTCGCCTTCCCGGCTCGCCCAGCCGAAGAGCAGTCGGATCGGACGGATGTAGGTGGCCACGGTGTGCTTGGAGAGCGGCTGGGCGGCTTTCGTGGTGCGGGCGAGCAGCTCCGAGGTGAACCGGTCGACGGCGCGACGGTCGAGCTGGCTGAGATCGGTGATGCCCGCCCGTTCGCACCAGGGGAGAAACACCGAGTACATCGAGTAGGTGTACTGGCGCTCGCTGCGCGGCGAGAGCCCGCGCGCCCGGCAGTGGCTCAGGTAGTCGTCGGCGAGGAGCGTCAGTGAGGACGGGGTCCTGGTCTTAAGGACTCGTACGGTCATGGTTTGGCAGCCCTTCATGCAGACATTGGAGCGTTTATGGTCGTCGACTGAGCCGAAAAATCAATGCTCAGGAGCGACTAATCGGGTGATGTTTTGGGGACTTATCCACAGGTCGAAATCACCCGAAAACACCCGAATTGAATTCAAAATTCGGGTTGGCTGGGGAGGGAGGATTCGAACCTCCGATTGGCTGATCCAGAATCAGCTGCCTTACCACTTGGCCACTCCCCAGCGGAGGCCATCGAGTGTACCGGACGCTCACCGGGGCCCCTGTTTGCCGCTTCGGCACGCGGCATATACTGGAGCGTGATGGATCTGCTCGAGTTGCTCCGCTTCCAGGCCCGGCGCTACCGGTGCTCGGCATGTGGCGAGAACATGGCCGACTGCGGGATCAACGTCCTCGCCCAGCAGGGCAACCGGGCCCTGGTTCGCGTGACCTGCGCGTCATGCAATGACGAGAACCTCCTCCAGATCATCTTCCAGACCGAGGCCGAGGAGAACAAGGTTCCCGCCATCGATGAGGGCTTCCCGGACGTGGCCGACCCCATCACCGGTGACGAGATGCTCGAGCTCCACTCCCTGCTCTCCTCGCACGAAGGTGCCCTGACCGAGCTGCTCGTCAAGCGCTGACCGCGACCCCCACGGGGGCTCGTGCGACACTTGCCCGCCACATGGCGAGCCTCGAGTCCGGTCAGAACATGATCTTCGACGCCCTCTACGGGCTCGAGTTCGGCGAGATGAGCCCGGACGTGGTTCGCGCCACCTGCGCCGTCACCCCCAAGGTCCTCCAACCCTTCGGCATCGTCCACGGCGGCGTGTACTGCTCGATCGCCGAGAGCATCACCTCAGTCGGCACCTACCTCGGCGTCAAGGACTCCGGCCACATCTCCATGGGGATGTCCAACGACATGAGCTTCCTGCGTCCGATCACCACAGGCACGATTCACGCCGAGGCGAAGCCGCGTCACCGCGGCCGGACCACCTGGATCTGGGACGTCGAGATCACCAACGACGACGGCGCGCTCTGCGCCATCGGCCGGATCACGATCGCGGTTCGGCCCCGGCCCTAGACTCCTGCCGGTCGACCAGCCGCTTGGCGGCGTACGCACCGCCCGCGGACCCGGCGGCGGCCACGCCGCGCAAGACGACCTTCTGCCAGACCGGCGTCTTGTCGCCGCCCTTCTTGACCTCCTTGCGCAGCGCCTGGAGCTCCGCCACGAGGTCGTCCAGAGTCACCGGGGCCGTCTCCTCCTCGGCCTTGTCGCCGCGGAGTCGTGACCGCACGAACACGATCGTCCCGATCAGCACCACCGTCCCGCCGGCGATCGCGACATAGCGCGGACCGTCACGGCGCAGGCGTGCCTTCCAGTCGAGCTCGGCGCGCACCCGCTGCTCCAACCGGCCGGCGCTCTGCGCGAGCGCCTGCTTGGTCAGCTCCCGCTGACGCTGCGCTTCGTCAGTTCCCGGAGCCACTCGGCATCCTCCTTCAACGTTCCTTCGATCGACGTACGCCCTCGTTTGATCGCCTTTCTCGCCCGTGATTGACCGATGAAGATGAGCACGCCCGCGAGGACCAGGAAGACCCCACCGAGCGCGAGCCAGCGCACCCACTCCGGGCCCAGGATGTCGACCCCGGACGGCAGCGCGCCCAGTGCCTCGATCACCGCAATCAGGAGGAACACCAGCGCGACGATGATCAGCACCATCGCGATCGCCAGCTGGATGACCGCCCGCTTCAGCTCCGCCCCGATGACGCCGAGTTCGGCACGCGCCAGCCTGATGGCGTCCTCGACGACCTGGCGCGCGAGCGAGATCGGGTCGGTGCTCTCAGGCGCGTCGCCGTCCACGTTACCTCCAGACATCGGACCGGGAGCTCAACGCGACACTCCGGTGCGGCGCGTCGCCCGCAAGCTCACCCAAACTCGCAGGGTTGCATGATACTTGCGCGTACGCCGGGGGGCGTAACCCGGTCCCTGCCCACCCCGTTGGACACGCAGATGGCCGAACTTTCTCCGGTTCGACGACTCCCCCGCGGCGGGCCCGACGGCTCTGCCGACCTGGCGGTTCGCCGCCGTTACCTTCGCCGCAGCCGTCGCTTTGCGACCGGTCGCGCGTGGATCACCATCTGGGTTGCCGCATTTGCGCTGGTCGGCTGGCTGTTCATCGCAGGGTTCGCCGGCTTCAACCACTGACCCCGGGGGGTGGGGGGCTAGTCGATCAGCTCGCGGAGGTCCTGGAGCTGGAGCGAGATCCAGCGCGTGATGTCATTGGTCCGCACCATGTCGCGGATCTTGGTCTGCCGGGCCTTCCGCTGCGGCTCATCCATCATCAGCCCGAGATAGAGCGCCTCCGCCGTCTCGTCGATGTCGAACGGATTGACCGTGATCGCCCACTCGCCGAGCTCCTCGTGTGAGCCGGCGTTCTCGCTGAGCACCAGGACGCCGTCGCGCTCGTTGACCAGCGGTCCCTCCTTGGCGACGAGGTTCATGCCGTCATAGATCGGATTGACGAGGAGCACGTCGAAGATGCGGTACCCGGCAATGGCTCGCTCCATGTTGTCGTCGATCTCCACGCGGATGGGGGTCCAGCCGCCGCGACTGTATTCCCGATTGATTCGCGCCGCGACTCGCAGCACGCTGCCCAGGTAAGCGCGGTAGTCGTCGATGTCCTGCCTGCTCGGCTGCAGGAATGCAAAGAACATCACGTCGCCGGCCAGCTCCGGATGGGCGGCGAGCAGGCGCTCGTACGCAAGGAATCCGCGCACGATGTTCTTGCTCAGATCCGTGCGGTCGACCCGAAGGATCAGATGCTTGGGCCGCCACTGCTCGATGCGCTCGATCTCGACGAGCACCGCAGGCTGTTCCGAATGCTGGATGAAGGTCTTCGGATCGACGCTGATCGGGTAATTGCGCACCCACACCGCGCGACCCTCGGAGAACACGGTCCGCTCGCGAAGGTCGACCGTCAACCCGAGGTTCTGCTCGCAGGTCATCAGAAAGTTGCGCACGTCGCGAAGCGTCTGGAAGCCGATGATGTCCGCCCCGAGCAGGCCGTGCACGATGGCATCGCGGATGTGTCTCGGGAGGACCGTCCAGTACTGTGGCGTCGGCCACGGGATGTGCACGAAGTGCTGGATGCGGACGTCGGGCCTGCGCTCGCGGATCAGCCCCGGGACGCAGTACAGCTGGTAGTCCTGCACGAAGACCACCGCCGGCTTGTCGGAGCGCTCGACCTCGGCGATCACGCGGTCCGCGACGAGCTGGTTCACCTTCACGTAGCCCTCTTTCCACGCTCGGTGGATCGTCTCGTCGACGACCGGCTCGCGGGCGAGATCCCACAGGTAGTGCTGGATGAACCAGAGCAGCGGGTTGGCGATCACGTTGTAGTAGAGGTCGTATGCCTCGCTGGTCGGCTCGACGAAGGCGACCTTGATGGTCGTGCCGTCTTCGGCGGTCAGCTCCGCCGGGTCACCCCGTTCCGCGAGCAGACGGTCCGAGGCATCGCGCGCCAGGGCGACCCACACCGCGTCGGTCGCCGACGCGAGCGAGGTCATGGCGGTGACCAGCCCGCCTGCGCCCTTGACCAGGCGCTCGGGCGTGCCCCGGTACGGATCGGCGTGGTGCAGGACCAGCGGCGCCCGGTTGGCGACGATGATGGGCTGGACGCTCCCGAGGATCCTTCGCGTGTACGGCTCAATCGCCGACAAAGGCTCGACTCCTTCACAGGCCGAGCGGGGCCTGCCCGCCAAGACATGCTACCGGGCCGGTCGTTTCGACGTCCGGAGCGGCCACAATCGCGTGTCACATGAGCCATCCCATCGCCGAATATCGCGTCGAAACGCCGCGCCTCGCGCTCTCGGTGCGAGACCACGCCGGTGGTGAGCCCGCCATCCTCGCCCTCCACGGACTGGCGAGCAACGCGCGCTGGTGGGACCTGGTCGCCGACGACCTGGTCCCCACCAATCGCGTGATCGCCGTCGACCTCCCCGGTCATGGCAGGAGCGATCGTCCCGACGGCGGTTACGACTTCGACACCGTGTCGCGCGATCTCGAGGGGTTGCTCGCGGCGATCCAGCATCCCGAGCCGCTGGTGGTGGTCGGGCACAGCTGGGGCGCCACGGTCGCGCTGGCATTCGCGGTGGCACAGCCCGCGCTGACGCTCGGCGTCGTCTGCATCGACGGCGGCGCCGGCGACCTCAAGGCGTACTTCGGACCCAGCTGGGAGATGGCCGAGGAGACCATGCGCCCGCCCGCGCTGCACGGGATCACTCCCGCGATGCTGCGCGCGTGGATGGACTCGTCGCCGCTCCGCGACGGGTCGAACCCGGACGCGGCGGCGGAGATCCTCGGGGGCAACTTCGAGGATGACGGCAGCGGCGCCGGCACGCTCCGCCCGCGGCTCTCGCTCGATCACCACATGGAGATCGCCCACCACCTCTTCGATGCCAACGGGTACGAGCTGATGGCCCGCGTGCAGTGTCCGATGCTCTTCATTCCCGCCGGCCATCCCGACCACGAGGACACGCCGAAGGTGCGATCCGTCGCCCGTGCGCAGCAGGTGGTCGGTGATCGCGCCCGCTTCGTCTGGATCGACGGCGTGCACGACCTTCCCGTGCAGCGCCCGGCCGAGGTCGCGACGGCGATCGTCGCGTTCGTCGACGAGCTCGTCGCTCAGCCGAGGAGCACGTCCCAGAAGTAGCGCTCGCTCCGGGGCACGCCCTGGTCGACGTGGATGTGCTTCACCTCGGTGTACTCGAGCAGGCCGGCGCGTCCGTGCTCGCGACCGATGCCGCTCTGCTTGTAGCCGCCAAAGGGCGCCAGCGGATTGAGCAGGTGCCAGTCGTTGATCCAGACAGTCCCGCTGCGCAGTTGCCTGGCGATCTCGATGGCGCCGCGCGTATCGCGCGACCACACCCCGCCGGCGAGGCCGTAGATCGTCCGGTTGGCGCGCTGGATGACCTCGCCGAGGTCGCTCCAGCGTTGCACGGCAAGGACCGGTCCGAAGATCTCCTCGGTGCCGGCGTGCGACTCCGGCGAGACGTTGGTCAGCACCGTCGGCTGGATGAAGAAGCCGCGATCGCCGGCGTCGGGCGCGCGTCCGCCGCCGCACGCAACCGTCGCGCCCTCCCGCCTGGCGCGCTCGATGGCTGACAGGATCATGTCGTACTGCGACCGGCTGATCACCGGGCCAACCTGAGTCTCGAAATCGGACGCGTCGCCGACGCGCAGCGACGCGGCGCCGTCGACGAGGCGGTCGACGAACGTGTCGTAGATGTCGTCGTGGACGAAGAGGCGCGTGCCCGATTCGCACATCTGCCCCTGGTGGAAGAAGGTGCCGAAGAGCGCACCGTCGACCGCGATGTCGAGGTCGGCATCGGGGCACACGATGTTCGCCGATTTGCCGCCGAGCTCGAGCGTCACCTTCTTGATGGTGGGCGCAGCGGCAGCAAGGATCCTGCGCCCGGTCGCCGTGGATCCGGTGAAGGCGACCTTGTCGACATCGGGGTTCTCGACGAGCTCGACGCCCACCTCGACACTGTCCCCGGTGACCACGTTGAGCACACCCCTGGGGAGCAGGCCGGTCTCGTCGATGGCCCGGGCGACGGCGAGGGCGCTCAGCGGTGTCTGGGGGGCCGGCTTGAGCACCACGGAGTTGCCCATCGCGAGCGCCGGCGCGATCTTCCACATCGCGAAGATGAGCGGATAGTTCCAGGGGATGATCCCGGCGCACACGCCGACCGGCTCTCGCTGCACGAAGTTCCAGGACACGTAGGGCGAATCGATCCAGGGCAGCGGCTCGTACCAGGGCACGCTCAGTGCCTGCTCGGCCATGCTCCGGAACCACTCGATGGCCAGCGGCACGTCGACCACCGCCGTCTTGCGGAGCGCCGCGCCGGCATTCTGCGATTCGAGCAGGCCCCAGTCCTCGGACACGTCCTGAAGGTGCTCAACGATCTGGAACATGATCTGGGTGCGCTGCAGTTGCGACTTGTGACGCCACTCACCGGCATCGAATGAGCGGCGCGCGGCCGCGACGGCCCGGCGCGCGTCGGCTCTGGTGCTCGCGGGGGCGACCGCCATGACGTCTTCGGTGGAGGGGTTGATCACCTCATACGTGCGTCCGTCCTCGGCGCCCGTCCACTCGCCGTCGATGTACTGCTGATACGTCGCCACGTCGGGTTCGACGACCGTTGCCATGAGTACCTCCAACGCGTGGGACGGACATTGACACCCGCGTCGATTATGCGGCGACCGCCGGCGGACGCTCTCGAACGGCCTTGCGCTCCGTAATGGCCAGACCCTGCGCAACCGACCGCCGGGCTCGGCTGGCGATGGATCCTCTCGGTGCTCGAGGTCGATGCTGGAGGTCGACGAGGTGGCGGTACCGGCCGCGAGAGGCGCCACCGGGGTCTGACATCCCGCCGTGCCCGGCGCCCGACCCTCGATTTGTCCGCATCGAGGATCTGAGCGAACCCTACGATACTGTCATTCTGCGAACGCATATAGCGGAGTGGCAGCATGGATCAAACCGAGTTCGCCGACGGGTTCGACAGACCCGACACGCTCGCGTTCGGCCTCGGCGCCGGGCAGCTCGTGGTGGTGATGGTGGGGGCGCTGGCCGCCTACGCACTGGCCAGATCACCGGTGCCGCCGGCGATCGCCGACCCGGTTGCCGGGCTGCTCGCCGTCGCCGCCGCCGCGCTCGGGTGGATGCGGATCGGCGGACGTCCAGCGCTCGACTGGGCCACCTTCGCGGCGCTGTTCTGGGTACGAGCGCGACGGGGAACGGCGCAGTGGGTGGTGATGGCGGCCGATGGCGAGGCGTCGGACACCGGGCCCCATCCGGCGCCATCAAGCCGGGCTGAGCACGCGCCCGATCCGGGGGCGGCCCCGGGAGCAGCGATCATCGAGCTCTTCGACACACGGGCAACCCATCCCGCCGGCCGGCCGGAGGCGTCGCCGCAGATCCGGCGGATGAGCCGCTCAGACGGCGCCCGGCGGGTGACGTTCTTCTCGCTTCGTGGCGGCACCGGGCGGAGCACCCTCGCCACGGAGCTGACCTGCCTGCTCGCCGCAACCCGTAGCGATGACCACCCGGCGCCGCGGGTCGCCCTGGTCGATCTCGACCTGCGCAGCCCCAGCATCGCCGTCCGTCTCGGCGCCCCGGAACGGACGCTCCTCGACTACGCGCTCGCTCCCCCCGAGGAACGCAGCGTCATCGACTTCATGGTCGGCCACGCCTCCGGCGCGCGCATCCTGCTCGGCCCGCAGCGCGCCGTGCACCCGGAGTGGCCGGTGACGCCGGCGCTCCTGCGTGAGGCGCTTCGCGAGCTCGACATGGAGGGTTTCGACATCGTCATCCTCGACGTCTGCCCGGAGTTGAATCCACTGACCACCACCGCGCTCTGCGCGTGCGATGACGTCTTCATCGTGATCGTGCCCACGGCGGGCGGCGTGCAGGACGCGTATCGCAGCACCGAGGCGCTGCGCCGCCTGGGCCTGCGCCATCAGCTCCGTTACATCGTCAACCGGTCGCGTCCGGGCACCGACCTGAGCGAACCGATGGCCGACCTCGGCGGTCAGATCATCGGCGACATCCCGGACGACGAGGCCGTGATCAACGCCGAGAACGCACATCGTCTGATCGGTCTGGAGGAGTCCGGTCCGGCGGCAATCGCGCTACGCCGACTGGCACGCCGGGTCGGCGGTGAGCTGCGCTCGGCATGGCCCGCTTGATCCGCCGAGCCATCCCCACCACCGGCCGCCCCCGCGGGGCGCTCGACGGATGCGTCGTCATCCGCGGGGATCGGTGCGAACGCCTTGGGCTCATGTCCGCTGTGCTCGCCACCAGCGATCTCGACATCGAATCGCTCGACCCCGCGCGCAAGGCCGCGGCTGCGGCGGCGTTCGCCCGGATGTGCCACACCCTCGAGCGCCCGATGCAGCTGCTGGTTCGGATCCGCAGGCTGACCGAGATTGACGCGGTCCCGGCAGCGGGTTCTCACGCACGTCTCGACACGGCGATGCGTCAGTACTGGGCAAACCTCGTCAGCGACGGTCAGCGGCACACGCGCCAGGTCTTCGTGATCGTTACCGCACCGTCGCCCGCGATGCTCGACTCGGCGTGCGCGCAGGCGTGTGATCGCCTCGCTGCGCTCGGTGTCAGGGCGAACCGTCTCGCAGGCGAAGGGCTCGTCACCGCGGTCGGCGACGGATTCGAGGGCGACACGGCGGTGACGTGGGCCGAGTTTCGCGAGCACGCGGTATATGGGGATGTCGTCGTGCGCGGACACGCGCTCCAGCGGCTGCCGGGACATCCCGTCGGGCCGGGATGGCTCGCCCCGCTGCTCAGGGTGCAGGCCGAGGCCGACATCGCCATTCACCTCGAGCCGGCGCCGCTCGGTGACGCGCTCGGCCGGTTGAACCGCCGCCTCCGCGATTTCTCGTCGCACCGCATGCTCGAGGTCGAGCGCGGTGCACTCGGCGACGTCCACGTCGACATCGGGCTCGACTCGGCAACCGCGCTGCGCGACCGGCTCGCTCGCAACATCGGACGCCCGCTCCATCTCTCGGTGATCGCGACAGCACGTGGCGCATCCGTCGACGCGGTGCGCGTGAGCAGTGACGTGCTCCGGCTGGGATTCGCATCGGCGCTGATCGGCGTTGAGGTGACCCACTTCCGGCACATGGCCGCGCTGGCGACCACGGTGCCGCTCGGCGTCAACGCGCTGCGCTCGCCCAAGCTCGTCGACTCGACTGCGGCGGCGACGTGCATCCCCTGGATCGAAGCCGGATGCTCGGATCCGGACGGCTACCGGCTCGGCGCCGTGATTCGCTCCGGCCTTCCGGTGCGTGTGGCACCGTTCGACCCCACTCGGCACGCCAACGCGAACATCGCAGTCTTCGCAGCCTCCGGCCACGGCAAGAGCTTCGCCATCGGAACCCTGGTGCTCGAGGCGGCCGTCGCCGGGGTGAACTCGGTGATCATCGACCCGGAGGGCGAGTACCGCGGCCTCGTGAGCGCGCTCGGCGGCCGGTATCTCGAGCTCGCGCCCGGAACCGAGGCTGCGGTCAACGTGTTCGAGGGCGCGGAAGAAGACCCCGAGGAGACCGTCGCCGCGGCCGTCGACCTGGTGACCGTGCTGTGCGGCGATCGTCTCGGTGACGTGGAGCGCGCCGTGGTCGACACCGCGGCGCGCGCCGCGATCGAGCGCGCGTGCGCCGAGCATCGCGCGCCACTCCTCGAGGACTGCCTGGCGCTGCTGGACGTGGAAGCCCGCCCGGTGGCGATCGTCGTGCGCCGCTTCTGCACCGGCGGCCTCGGCGCGCTCTTCAATCGCCCCACGTCGCTGGCCCTGGATTCGGGGGTCTGCGCGATCTCGCTGCGAGACATGCCGCCCGAGCACGTTCCCGCCGCGACCCTGATCGTCGCTCGTTGGCTGTGGGAACTCGTGCGACGCGACCGCCGGCGCCGCCACATCGTCTTCGATGAAGTTGGTGCGCTCTGCGTACACCGGCCGCTCCGTGATCTCCTCGTGCAGCTTGCCCGGCGCTGTCGCAAATACAGCGCGTCACTCGTGGTGGCGACGCAGAACGCGCAGGACCTCCTCGGCACCGACGAAGGCAGCGTGATCGCGACCAACTGCGCGGTGGTCCTCCTCGGCGGCCATCGGGCCGCGGAAACCGCGCGGATGGAGCAGGCGTTCGGGCTCACCGAGGCGCAGCGGGGCTTCCTCGAGACGGCATCTCGGGGCGAGTTCCTGCTCCTCGCGGGCGATCGACGCGTCGCCATGCGCATCGAGGTTCCCCTGCTGCATCGCTCCATACTCACCGACGAAACTGGGCACGCATACCCCCTTGACGCCGGCCCTCCCGACTCGCAAGATATGGGGGCTCCCGGACGGCCGAGCCCCAAGATATGGGATCATTAGGGTGATCTCAGTACGCGGAGATTGGGGCTGGAGGTCGCCAGGGCGCGGTCCCGCACACGTCTCTGCACAATGAAGCGCCCACCAGCTAGAAGAGGAAAGACCGTGGATCGATCCGCCTCCAAACCCTTCCCAGACGACTCCCATAGCATCTCGATGGAGCCACCGTCCGGCCGTCGTTCGGGCCGCAGGAATGGGACGGCACCGGCACGCGTGAGTGCCAAAGTTGAAGTGGAGGGCGGCGGAATCCATGTCGAGCGACGCTTCACCCACGAGGGTGTGCATCCCTTCGACGAGGTCACCTGGGAGACCCGGACCGCTGCGATCGGCAACGAGAAGGGCGTCACCGTCTTCGAGCAGAAGGACTGCGAGATCCCCACGTTCTGGTCACAGATGGCCACAAACGTCGTGGTCAGCAAGTACTTCCGCGGCAAGCTCGGCACGCCCGGTCGCGAGACCAGCGTGAAGCAGATGATCTCGCGGGTTTCGGACACGATCGGGAAGTGGGGCCGCGAAGGCGGCTACTTCGCCACCGAGACCGACGCCAGCGCGTTCCAGGACGAGCTCACCCACCTGTTGCTGCATCAGAAGATGAGCTTCAACAGCCCGGTATGGTTCAACCTCGGCGTCGCCACGAGTAAGCCGCAGATCAGTGCCTGCCAGCCGTATGACGCGCGAGTGGCCACACCCAAGGGTCTGATTCCCATCGGAGAGCTTGTCGAGCGCAATGCGGTCGGCGCGGAGGTGTTCGATCGGACAGGCGTCACGCGGGTCGTCGCGACCAAGGCGAACGGCCGGAAGGAGGTCTTCAGGCTCACGATCGGGTCAGGTGTCAGCGTCGACGCGACGGCGGACCACGTCATCCTCGTCGCAGATGACCGGAAGGGGTCTCGCACGTCATGGAAGCGTGTCAGCGAAGTGAGGAGCGGAGACCGTCTTGTTCTCGACGCAAGTCGAACGGTGATGCGCCGTGCGGAGGCATCCGTGATGGAGCTCGCCGGATTGGGGGCGCCTCGGGAAGATGCGGGGCGGGGTCGCCGGTTCCAGCAACAGGGCGATCTCGACAGCTGGATCGAAGCGGCCGCCACGGAACCGAGCGCGATTGCAGCTGCCGAGGCGGCTCTTGCCGGCTGGCTCCAGGGCGACGGCTACGTCGGCGTCCCGACTGGGTGCACGTCACTCGTTGTTGAACTCCAGCCCGCCGATTCCGAGGAGCTGGCAGAGGTTGAGCGGCTTGTGGACATCGTCTTTCCGGGCGTCCATCGGGATATCACACGATCCCACGCGTCCCTCGATCGGGGCTGCTATCGCCTCCGGCTTTCCGGGGAAGTCCTCGTCCCGTTTGTGAACAAATGGGAGTTGACCACCCGCGGCGCCGAGATGCGGGTGCCGAGTCGCCTCTGGAGTTCCTCCACGGAGGAGATCGCGGCATACGTTCGCAGCCTTTTCCAGGCGGACGGCTACGTGAGCCTCCAAGCTGTAACGGCGGCGCGGAGATGGCCGCGAGCCACCGTCGGCCTGGGAAGTGTGGCGTACCAACTTGCCGCCGACGTTCAGCAACTGCTCCTGAGCCTCGGCATCCACTCAGCCGTCCGGTCGGAGCCATCGCACCGCGGTCGGCAGCCGTTCCACACCGTCACCGTTGGCACGCGACCGGACAGGCTGTTGTTTGCCGAGCTTGTTGGATTCCCATGCGCCCGCAAGGCGTCTCTGCTACGGGCTTCGCTGGAGATCGGCGTCGACCACACTCCACGACAGCCAATCCGGTTCCCGCGCGTCGTCTCGATCGAGGCACGCGGCGTCATGGACGTCTACGACATCCAGACCGAAAGCGGCAACTATCTGAGCAACCACATCGTCGTGCACAACTGCTTTATCAACAGCGTCGAGGACACGATGGAATCGATCCTCACGCTCGCCAAGACCGAGGGCATGCTGTTCAAGTACGGCAGCGGGACGGGCACCAACCTCTCGACCATCCGCTCGGCGACCGAGTCGCTCGCCGGCGGCGGGACCGCCAGCGGCCCGGTGTCCTTCATGAAGGGCTTCGACGCCTTCGCCGGCGTCATCAAGAGCGGCGGCACCACCCGCCGCGCCGCGAAGATGGTCATCCTCAACGCCGACCATCCCGACGTCGAGGAGTTCATCACCTGCAAGGTGAGCGAGGAACGCAAGGCGTGGGCGCTCATCGAGGCGGGCTACGACAGCGCCTTCACCGGCGAGGCGTATTCCTCGGTCTTCTTCCAGAACAGCAACAACTCCGTCCGCGTGACCGACGAGTTCATGCGCGCCGTGCAGGACGACCGCGACTGGCACCTGCGGGCGGTGACCGATTCCAACCGGATCCTCAAGACGGTGAAGGCGCGCGAGCTGATGCGCCTCATCGCCGAGTCGGCCTGGCAGTGCGGCGATCCCGGCATGCAGTCCGACACCACCATCAACGACTGGCATACCTCCGCGGCGACCGGGCGCATCAATGCCAGCAACCCCTGCAGCGAGTACATGTTCCTCGACGACACCAGCTGCAACCTGGCATCGATCAACCTGACCCGCTTCCTCAACGACGACGGCTCGATCGACATCGAGGCGTACAAGCACGCGATTCACATCACCATCACGGCGCAGGAGATCCTGGTCAGCAACGCCTCGTACCCCACCGAGAAGATCGCAAAGAACAGCGAGGAGTTCCGCCCGCTCGGCCTCGGCTATGCGAACCTCGGCGCGCTCCTGATGGCGCGCGGCGTTCCCTACGACTCCCCGCAGGGTCGCGACCTGGCCGCGTGTCTCACCTCGATCCTCACCGGCGAGGCGTACGCACAGTCGGCCCGCATCGCCCGCGAGATCGGTCCGTTCAGCGGTTACGCACTCAACCGCCAGCCGATGCTTCGCGTGGTCGGCAAGCACCGCGAGGCTTCGTACAACATCCCCACCGACAACATCGAGGCGGATCTCGTCGCAGCCGCCCGGCATGCGTGGGACGAGGCACACGAGCTCGGCGCCCGCCACGGGTATCGCAACTCACAGGCGACCGTGCTCGCTCCGACCGGGACGATCAGCTTCATGCTCGACTGCGACACCACCGGTGTCGAGCCGGACATTGCGCTCGTCAAGTACAAGAAGCTCGTCGGCGGCGGCATGTTGAAGATGGTCAACGGCACCGTGCCCGCCGCGCTTCGCCGGCTCGGCTACGGCGAGACGGCGATCGCCGACATCATCGCGTTCATCGATGGCAACGACACCATCGAGGGCGCACCGACGCTGCGCGATGAGGACGTCGCCGTCTTTGACTGTGCGTTCACACCCCAGAACGGCAAGCGCTCGATCACCTGGCAGGGACACCTCCGGATGATGGCCGCGGTGCAGCCCTTCATCAGCGGGGCGATCTCCAAGACGGTGAACATGCCCAACGAGGCGACCGTCGAGGACATCGAGCGTGCGTACACGGACGGTTGGAAGCTCGGGCTCAAGGCGGTCGCGATCTACCGCGACGGCAGCAAGCGCAGCCAGCCGCTGGCAACGAGCATCGACAAGACCACCGGGCATCGCGCCCAGGTCGTCGAGCGCCCGCTCCGCAAGCGGCTTCCCGCCGAGCGCACCGCGATCACGCACAAGTTCGAAGTGGGTGGGCACGAGGGCTACATCACCGTCGGTCTGTACGAGGATGGCACGCCGGGCGAGATCTTCCTGCGCATGGCCAAGGAAGGCTCGACGGTCAGCGGACTGATGGACTCCTTCGCCACCGCCGTGTCGCTGGCGCTGCAGTACGGCGTGCCGCTCCCGGCGCTCGTCGACAAGTTCTCGCATACGCGCTTCGACCCGCAGGGCTTCACGCGCAACCCGGAGATCCCCATCGCCAAGTCGGTGATGGATTACATCTTCCGCTGGCTCGCGTCGAAATTCCTGCCCCAGGAGGAGCGTGACCGCCTCGGCATCATCCGCCGCGAGCCCGACGGCAGCGTGACCGAGCCCGTGTCAGCCGCTGACGCCGAGATCGAGGCGATGGCACCGGTCACGGTCGCGCCGGCGCGCAAGCCCGTCACCGCGATTCCCACGACCAGCGCGGGCGCCTTCATCAACCAGGAGGACGCACCCACATGCAGCGATTGCGGCAGCCTCATGGTGCGCAACGGCGCCTGCTACAAGTGCCACAACTGCGGCGCGACGAGCGGCTGCAGCTGATTTTCTAGAACCTCCTCCCCTCTCGCCCGGGCCGCCTCCGAAACGCTTGGAGGCGGCCCTCTTTTTCCCAACGATGCGGCCGCGCCGGAACGGTGCCCGTCACGGAGCACGTCCTGCCGGCGGATGCCGCCTAAGCGTGGCTCCCGCTCTTGCGGTTCATCTCGCGGCGGATGTCCTCCTCCGAGATGGGCCGGCGCCCGTACACGTCCCAGGCATGCAATGCGAGGCCGACCCCCCATGCGCCCAGCACCCATGCCGGCCAGAA
Organism: Saccharimonadales bacterium (SeqCode); assembly: GCA_035534875.1. Classification (GTDB taxonomy): domain Bacteria; phylum Chloroflexota; class Dormibacteria; order Aeolococcales; family Aeolococcaceae; genus Palsa-851. The sequence goes on along the minus strand of DATLRB010000065.1, from coordinate 6 downwards.
GTAGCC
>DATLRB010000064.1:0-43959 GCA_035534875.1 Saccharimonadales bacterium (SeqCode) | reverse complement strand
GGGACGGGAGGAGCCTCTCCGTCGAGCGGGATGGCGTGCCGCGGCGGTGCGATGTGGATCAAGCACCGCGGGGTCCATTAGCCCGACGGACCCACCTCACGGGCCTTGGGGCCCGGAGCGCGAGAACCGAGCATACTGCGGGGGTTCGCCCCTTGTGGGGTGCGGCGACTACCGGGCCCGGGAATTGAACCCGGACGAGGGTTTCCCCCCAGCGGTTTTTAAGACGCCGTGATGGCCGTTCACAGGCTCACCACGTATCCCCTCCCGTATTCGACGTGTCCCACCACGTCCCTTCCCATCCCCCCGAATTACCGCCCCTTGGCTACACGGTCTGGCTACACGCCGGGGGGATGAGCGATCGGTGGTACAGGCGGTGGCTCCGGGTTCCCGCTGGCCCGCGCGACGTATTCGGCCCAGTACGCGGCGTCCTTCTCAGGACCGTCGAGCGGCGTGCCGTGCATGTTCCGTCCTGAACGCCAGCCCACGATGGCGGCGATGATAAGCGGCACCACGACCAGTAAGGCGAGACCCACATATGCGGCAACCGCCCACGACCCAAACCACGCGGCGGGACCGAAGATCACCAGGAGGAAGGCGAGGAACGTCAGGCAACCACACGACGACTTCTGGGTGATCGTGGTGGTGCTGCCGTCCGGGCCGGTGATCCGCGTGATCCGGCTCATCGCGGCTCTCCCAGGAGCCGGTCGATGGCGTCGGCGGCTTCCCGCTGGAGCGCGGGCAGGACATGGCTGTAGGTATTCATGGTCAACGCGATCGAGCTGTGCCCGAGCGTCTCCATCACCACCCGAGGCGACACGCCCTGGACGAGCATGAGGGATGCCGCCGAGTGGCGCAGATCGTGCCAGCGGATGGCAGGCAGCCCCGCGCGGCGGAGGACAGCGTGGAAGGCCCGACGCAGCTCCGAGGTGTCAACCGGCGTGCCGATGCTGGAGGTGAACACGAAGCCGCCATCGTGCCAGCGGCCACCCGCGAGGAGCCGGTCCTCGAGCTGGCGGGTGCGGTGCTCCCGGAGGGCGTCGGCCACCATGCCCGGCATGACCACGGTGCGCCGGCTGCGGGCGCTCTTAGTGGGGATGAGTTGGACCTTGCCAGCGATCCGCTGGAGGCCGTGCTCGACCCTGAGCGTACCTACCTCCAGGTTGACGTCCTGCCAGCGCAAGCCGAGGGCCTCGCCCTGGCGGAGCCCGATCGCGAGGGCCGTGGCGTAGAGCGCCTCCAGCCGGTCACCCTTCGCGGCGTCCAGGAAGGCGCGCGCCTGCTCGGGGCTCAGCACCGTCATCTCGCGGTGCTCCACGCGGACCGGCCGGGAGAGGCCGGCGGGATTGCGGACGATCAGCCCGTCCCGGACCGCCTGGGTGAGCGCCGCCCGGAGGACCGCGCGCATGTGGTGGACGGTTCGCGGCGCCGGTCCCGAGTCGAGCTTCGCGGCGAGGAAGGCGTCGACGTCGGTGGGCTGGAGGGCGACGAGGCGGAGCTTGCCCAGGCCGGGGATCAGGTGGACGTTGACCAGCTCGGAGTAGCGACGATGGGTGGAGGGGCGGACCCCGTGCGGCGGCCGGATGCTCTCCAGCCAGCGTCCCAGGAACGCGCCGACGGTGACCTGGCGCCCCGCGCTGCGGATCCCCGCCTCGATCTTGCGGAGCTCGTCGCGGAGCTTCCGGTCCGCCTCGGCGGCCGAGGATGCGTAGCGCACCAGGCGCCGGCGCGGGCCGCCCTCGACGGTCAGGTCGATGACGGCCACCCACTTCCCGTCCGACTTGCGGTGGTAAACCGAGCCCCGGCGGGTGCTGCGGTTCTTCGTGCTCATGATTCTTCCCTTCTGCTGCCCGACCGTTTCCGTCGTCGCGCGTAGACATCCTCTAATTCCGTCATCAACTCCCGCGTCACGTGACCTCGCCGCACGCGAAGATCGCCCTCAGCGTCGCCCTTGGCGAGACGACGCTCGCGCTCCTCCCGGAATGTGCGGGACCATCGCCGCGCCGCGGTCTTCTTGACGTCGGCTGATGTGGTGCCGAATCGGGCGGCCGCTTCCTCGGCGAGACGCGCTTCCTCTGCCTCGAACCTGAAGGCCATGAACCGCGTGGAAAACGTGGTCTCAAGAGCCGTGTCGAGCCAGCGTCGCCACCGGTCGATTTGTTCTTCGCTCTCCGCCCGCAGGAACGCCGAACCAACCGGGAGAAGGTCAGGGGCGATGCGCACGTGCTTGCTGACGTCCGCAAAAAGATCGACCACGGGAGCCCGGAGTAGAAGCGAGAGCGCGAAGAGTTCATCGATGCTCACCTTCCGTGTCATCCCTTCCACCTGGGCCACGGTTGGCCCGACCCACTGACGCAGGCCGACGGCACGCAGCATGCCCGCCAGTTCGCTCTGGCTCAAGCGACGAGCCTCGCGGATGCGGCGCAGGTTGCGCGCGAGGACCTCGTTTGGTGTGGGGAAGGATGGCGTCGCCACGTGCATAGAGTAGCACTGAGCCACTATGGCTGTCTAGCATGCCAGGCTCTTCCACTCGCGGTTGGACTGCTATAGGGTGAAAGCTAACCAATGAAATCGAGCCCCGGATTGGGGCTACCAATGGAGGATCGCGGTGGACGCACCCAGCCTGACGATCAGCGTTCCCGAGGCGGCTCGGATGCTCGGTATCAGCTCGAACCACTGCTGGCGAGCCATCGAGCGCGGCGAACTACCCTCCCTGAAGATCGGGCGGCGGGTCCTCATCCCCCGGAGGAGCCTCGAGGCCTTCGTCGAGCGCGCCGAGCACGGCGCGGCAGCGGCCGCACACTGAGGAGGCCGCCAGTCTCGAGGGACCTTCCTCTGGCCTGGCGTCGCATGTCGACGACGACCACCAGCCCCGTCATCCTTCCACGCGCGACGTGCCCGGTGTGCGGCAGCACGACCCCGATACTGCCGGGTGGCGACCGCGATGCTCCGTGTGCGGCTCACGCACCACTCACCCAACGCCGTCGGCTCCGACGCCGAGACGCGGATGGACAGTAGACCGGCCGTCCCAATGGCGCTCGAGAAGCTCGACCTCAGCGGCCAGTGGATCAGTGAGTTGCGTCCGTCCGACGCCGAGCGGGAAGCCATCGACTGGGCGCGGGATCACGACCAGAGAGCGCCCGTCGAGGATCGGCGCCGCGTTGTCCGCATTCCAGCGGTTCGATCCTCATTGCGGTCGAAGGTGCTGGCTGGGGACGCAATCCTCGACGTGTCCCCTCCCCGCTCACTCGTCGGCGATCTACTCCAGCTCGACAGCCTTGCGGCCATCTATGGACCGCCGGCCTCGGGCAAGTCGTTCCTGGCGCTGGACGTCGCGCTGTCCGTGGCATCGAGCCAACCCTGGCAGGGCAAAGATGTGGTCGACGGGCCCGTGGTCTATGTGATCGCCGAAGATGTCCCCGGCACGGCGCTGCGTGCTCGCGCGTGGCGAAGCCGTCATCAGAGCCTCGGCAACATCCACTGGCTGCCGACACGGGTTCCTCTCCTGGAGAGCGAGTCGCTCGCCGAGCTGTGCGACGTGGTCGCGGAAACCGCGCCGGCTCTGATCGTCGTCGACACGTTGGCCCGCACGATGGTCGGCAGCGACGAATCCTCGACGCGCGATATGGGTTTGGCGGTGGATGCGCTCGACCGCCTCCGGGCGGTGCTCGGGAGCTGCGTTCTCATCGTTCACCACTCCGGTAAGGACGGCAGCCGTGGCATGCGGGGCAGCATCGCCCTCCTCGCTGCGACCGACACGGCCATCGAGTGCAAGCGCACACGCGACGGCCTGACAGCCCAGGTCGCGAAACAGAAGAACGGCGCCGACGGACAACGGATGCACTTCCGCATCGAGCCAGAAGGCGAGAGCGCCGTGCTCGTCGCGTCCGAGGCTTCAAGCGACGCCGCTGACGCCTTCCGGCCGACCGAGCTCATGCGCCGTGTCTCGATCTGGCTGGAGACCAACCCCGATGCCAGTGTTCGCGCCATCCGCGACGCAAAGCTCGGACGTCGCGCCGAATACGTCGACCTGGCGGTTGCTTGCCTCATCCGCGAGGGGTTCGTCACGACGACTCCGGGCGCTCGCGGGGCGAGCTTGCACCGCTCCGTCACGCCCTTCGTGGAGGGTGCCGATGACGCTGCCTAATCCTGTGTCCGACCGTGTCTCAGCGTGTCCCGGACACAGTCGAGTGACCGTGTCCGCGTGTCCCCCCCTTAGCAGGGGACACACACGGGACACACTCGATGGCACTACTCAACTGGGTGGACCGTGTCCCAACCTCGAGAGGGGCGAATCACCCCCTGCTGAAGCCGTAGGGGAGCGCCGGTCCCGATGGGCAGCGACCGCCTGCGTGGCACCCCATGGAGCTGCGGACCCGGTGAGGTGTCGCGACGTGGACACCAAGCCACCAGTCGGCATCGATGCGCCCGTTCTGAGCCTCTTCGTCGAGGCGAGCGGTGTTCAAAACCGCAGGGGACGTATTCGGAACCGACCGAATGTAGCCACGCGGTGTAGCCACGGGGCCCGAAAAGGCGTCCTGGAGGCGGCATCGATGGCGCCTCCGCGAGCAACCCAAGGATCAGATCACAAACTCAGAAGGTTTCGGTGAAATGGGCGGCTTCGGATCGGGCCTATGGCCCAGGTACGCGACCCGACCAACCGTTGAGAGTTGCCCCGTCCTGGATGTGCGGATGTGGCATCACCAGCGCTACGCCGAGCGGGAGGGCGCACTTGAGATCACGCGCACACCGTGCCCCTTCGGGGGAGAGCGTGCCTGGTGGCTCTGTCCCGGGTGCGGCCGGCGTGCGATCCGGCTGTACCAGCTCGCGGGAGCTCTCCGCTGCCGCAATTGCCACCGTCTCGTCTATGCATCTCAGCGGGACACAGCTTGGGGTCGAGCTACCACCCGGGCTCAGACCATTCGGCTGCGAATGGGCGGATCCAGCAGTCTTCTCGTGCCCTTCCCGGAAAAACCGCCTCGAATGCGCTGGCGGACCTACTGGGCGCTCAAGGCGAAGGCCGACAAGGCCGACGATCGCTCATTTGCAGAGGTCGCCGCATGGACAGCGAAATTTGGAGCTCTTGTTGCCCGGCGCTGGCCCGTGTGAGAGTCACGCGGTCGAGGGGCATCAGCTATGGCCCGCAGCCTTGAATGAGGCGCCCGGCGAATCCTCATCATTGGGACGGCGAAGCCTTTCAGGTACCGGCGAACGACCGCCCGTTATTGATCGGCGCAGGGCCGTACGAAGGCACGTCGCTCGTAAGCGAGCTACGGATCGTCGGGCTTGAGCACCTCAGCAACGGCCTCAAGAGTGCATGCCGACGCCTCGAGGTCGCGGATCGTGACGGGTGCGGCGGCAAGGTCACCGCGACTGACAGCGCCGAGCAGCGGACGGGCGAGGCTTGTCCGGAAACGCGCCGCAGGCGTAGTCTTGGGGCCGTGGCCGACGCTTTCTTTGCCCGTGAGGGCTCGGATACCGACGATGACAAGAACAGCGATGCCGGCATCTTGGACAGGATGGTCAACCCTAACCAAGCCGACGAAGATGCGTTGTGGCAGGGTGAAGGCCGTGGACGGCGTCACGTTGATTATGTAGACGCTCAATGCTTGCGCTGCGGAGTCGTTCAAGCAGTAGCTTCTGAGAATTCGTCATTCACTTGCTCGTCTCGGCACTCGCAGGACTTCTTTCGCTGCTTCGACTGCAAGGGTACCTTCCAAAGCGGTCATGTCGGCGACCAATGCCCGTGGTGCTTGAGCGGACAGTTGGATGGGCGAGTCACGTCTTGGGACTGGGCCGCCGACCAACGTCGTCATCCGGATCGAGTGGCCCTGCCGTCACAGTCGGTCGAGTTAGGGCACTACGGTGCCGATACTGATAGGCGCTTCTTGCATGGTTTCCTTCTGGCAGCGTGCGGCGGTAGTGAGATCCCGGTCCACACAAGGTGCGACATCGATTTCGCTCAGGGCGGAATAACAATCCGCGGTCCCTTCCTGGTCAACGAATCGGTGCGATATGAGGACGTCGAGGCTCTGCAGGTGACTGGATCGACTACGCGCAGGAGCGCGGGAGTGTTTGGAGGCGGATTTGGAGTGATTGGTGCAGCCGAGGGTATTCTCGCTGCAGCGGTCATCAATTCCCTTACGACGAGGACGAAGATCTACACCGTGGTTCGCATCGCCACCACAAAGTCCGAGTACGTATTTGTGTCCTACAAACTCGATAGCGACGCGGTACAAATGTCGCTCGTCCCGGTGCAGCTACGCATTCGTCGGGCGAGGGCCGCCGATCAGAACCCAGTATCGCAGCCCTCACCATCGTCAGGGAGTGTTGCCGATGAGCTAACGAAGCTGGCCCGACTTCACGAGAGCGGAGCGCTCGATGATGCGGAGTTTAGGTCTGCCAAGACACGCTTGCTGAGGGACGCGTGACCCAGCTCTTGGGGTCGCGGAATCAGGCGTCGTCCACATCCGCAGCCCCTTCCAGTCACGCGGGCGCGAGTTTCCGAACTGATCCGCAGAACGCCGACAGATTCTGATCCGCCGCGCAGTGCGGGCCGTGTCAGCTGCCCGGCCGCGTGGGTGAACCCGCCGACTGCCGGCGAACCTACGCGCTGAGTAACTTCGTCTTTTGCGCGGCGAATTCGTCGTCCGTGAGGATTCCCTGATCGCGAAGTCCGGCGAGTTTCTGGAGTTGGTCCGCGACATCGGGAGCCGCAGCGACTGGCGCGGCACCGACCGGCGCCTGACGGTTGCCGCCTTTCACCGCATGTACGGCGTCATCAATCAGCGCTTTTACGCGCTCGGCGTCGGCTTTCGGCATTCCTTCCAACGCCATCGATTTCCCGCCAGTTGACTCGACGGAGATGTCGGACCAAACCAACCCGCGGGAGAGCGAAACTTCGGAGACCTGTTGAAACGCGATCGCGCGGGTTTCCTTTCTCCGTACCGCGTGATGCTCATACTCCTCGATCCGGTCTGGCCAAACCCGGATCACGTTCGGCGTAAAGAGCCGGTGGCCCTTTAGCCGCGAGGCCTGGAATTCGTAGAGTGGTTCCGACTTGCCATCGCCGAATTTGCCGCGACCACCGCCGTCGTCTTTGTCCTTTTCCGCCACCGTACCAACCTCCAAAGTGAGTTCGCCGAGAGTGTAGACCGGCGTTTGCATGACGTTCGAACCGTATGGTTCCGTAACTGGCAATCCTGCGATTTGTTCGACGCGTTCGGTCTTGCACCGGTCTCCGATCGACTCCCAGGTCGTGACCTAGACGAGCGCCGGGTCGGGAGCGATCCCTGATGAAGATGCGTACCGCAGGCTGCGCAATCGCGGGGTTGCTGAAGGGGCCCCGGTGCTCCTTTCCGATGAACGCACGAAGCTCGCGCAGTTGCGCGACTCAGGCATTCTAAACGAGGTACGAGGGAGCGTAGCGTCATGAGTGGGTTCGCCAGACGGGCCGCCGCAACCTAGCTAGCTACCGCCGTCACGGTCCAATTGCACTCGCTGTCGATGCTCAAATAGATGGTTCCGGCATCGTTGTGGTTGGCTGTGCTCCCGGACCCTCGCTTTCCAAGTTCATTGACGCCGGTATCGTTGAAGTCGGGTGAGCCGTCTGAGTTGTAAATGGAGACGATGAAGTTGCCAGCGCTCCCGAAGTTGGAGCAGTCATACGCGTAGTTGAGGGTCCACTCGGCAGGAACCGCGAAGTCCTGCGTCTGCTTGATCCCCGATCCAGCAACACGGAAGAGCACCGGAACTGGCGTCGGTTTGGGTAATGGCGTCGGTTTGGGTACCGGCGTCGGTTTCGGCGTAGGAGGCGCGGTCGTTGGTGCCGGAGTCGAAGTTGGCGTTCCTAGTGTGGTGGGCGGCGCGGTGGGTGTGGCGGCGCTGGTGGCGGCATTCGCGGGGGTGGCAGCTACTTTGGGACTCTTCGGAGGCGCAAGCGCCCCGATCACGACGAGTGCGACGACTAGCGCACCGATCCCGCCAATCCACCACCACTTCTTTCCGATCCCGCGCGGCGGGCGCCCGCGAGGCGACGGTGGCGGCGGTGGTGGCCACAATGGCGGCTGCAGATCGCTCATTCTCTCGCCATCCCTTCCACTTCGTCTCTCCGGTGCTCGGGTCGTTCCTGCGGACGTTACGCCTTTAGGGCAAGGCATTTCATAGCAGGGAAGGCCGACGCCACCCGCATGGTGACGTCCAGCGGCACCAAGGCTCTGTTGGCTTCATCACGTTCGGCCGGTTGCCGGCGCTCGAGGAGCAATTGACGACCTGGACCAGGGACAGCAGGGACAGCCCCGAACGTGTCGACGCCCTGGTCTTCGGACTCACTGACGTCATCGAGGCGTCGGCGGCGGGTGCGTTTCTCGAATCGCTGAAAGATGCCCGGGAGCGGCCCGTCGAAACAGCTCACCTCCCTGGCGGTGTGCGGTTCCCCGGGTTCGAGCTAAGCAGCCCGGGACTGCCAAGTGAGCACATCCCAGTCTTGGCGAACGGCGCCGAGAGTATCAAGCGCGTCACGAACGCGCCCTACGCAAGATCAGCCGAGTACCATCTGGGGAGGTGAATGCGACCCAAAGAGGGGCCAACCCTGAAATGAAGGTAGTCACGAACCGTGGCTGATGAGCCGATCGACGTATACGCGAACAGCGCTCAGTTCTCGATCGGCGTTTACGATTTCATGATCGATTTCGGGGTTCAGGATCCAGTGACGAATCCATCGCAGCCGCCGGGCGTTCGATCTCTTGTGCGCGTCCGCATGAGCCCTCAGCATGCCTTCGTATTGGCGCGAGCTCTCTCTGACGCAGTGCGGAAGTACGAGCAGCAGATTGGCAAAGTCAACCTACCGCCACAAGTGTTCATAAATATGGGTATCGAGCCATGAATGCGATTCTCACCCCGCCAGACTTGTGGGTCGGAGCCAGCGGGACCGCCACGACCGTTGTGGTTATGGGGGATCAGCCAGGCACCGACCCCGACCAAGCCTACTTTTTTACTGTGGGATGGCAGGCGTACGTCACTCGTGCTGAGGATGACATCACCGCCGGCCGCGTTGCTGATTTCGACACGATCGAGGATCTGTTCGCCGACCTGGACCGGTAACCCCTTTCGCCATGCCGATCCGTCGAGGCGAGGGGTTCAGGGAGCAGTTTCGGGCACTACCGCCGGAAATTCGAAGGAAGGCGAAGCGACAGATGAATCACATGGCGGCAAATCCGTTTCATCCGTCCGCGCACCTCAAGCGGATCCAGACCACCGCTGATTGGTGGGAGGCACGCGTGGATCGTAACTATCGATTCGGCCTGAAGCAGATTGATGGAGTCTGGACGTTTCTAGTGGTCGGCGACCACACGGCTGTCTTAGGCGATTGATCAAAGTCAGTCGGGGATCGTTCGGTGGACAGTCGGCCGGTTTGAGAAGAGCCGGACGGAGTTTAGAGACCCACGCCCGACTCCAAGTCTGAGCATAGGGTCACTCTGGCTATGGCGGAGGCTTCCGCTTGAAGATCCTCACGCCGCATCCCACGCACTTGTGAATGGGGCGCTCATCGGGAGGGATCCGCTCTGCTTGGTCGAAATTCAGCGCGATGATCCGCTTGCTTCCGCAGGTGGCACAGGTCAGTCCCAGCCATTCAGGGCTTTGTCTTGCCACTGTCACGCCAAGGGTAAAGACGGTCGCAGGAGTCGTCGGTCCGCTCGCGAACTTATGCCGGACGTGCTTCCTCATGGCTACATTCTCGGCTACGCAACCCCTGAATGAGCTGCGGCTGCCATGTCGCAAATCCCTTACGTAGCAACGTACCGGGCCCGGGAATTGAACCCGGACGGAGGTTTCCCCCCAGCGGTTTTTAAGACCGCCGCGTCTGCCATTTCGCCAGCCCGGCATCCGGGATTCTATGGGTCGAGGTGCCCGCCCGCCCTGCCCCGCGCCGTCCGGCTCACGATTCCGGCACGGCCGTATACTCGAGGAGCAGATGTTCGGCCGAAGCCCCGACGCCACCTACCGGCGGAGCCAGAGCGCCACCGGGCTCCCCGTGCAGCCGAGCGCGGTCGCACGCGGGCTGGCGATGCGGATCGTCGACGCGTCGGACGACGCACGGGAGCGCAAACGCCTTGGCCAGCTCCTGGTCGACGAGCTCGACGCCCTCGCCGGCCTCACACAGTGCGAGCTCGTCGTCGCCGACCGCGCCCAGGTGCACTCGCACAACGGACAGCGTTTGCAGAGCAAGACATACGGCTACTACCGCTGCACGTTCGCCGACGGCGCGGTGACGAGCGCTCGCATCCGCATCTATCACAAGACGGCGGTACGTCAGCAGGTGATCACCAGCAAGGTGTTCCTGAACACCCTGCTTCACGAGTGGGAGCACCATCACGACTTTGCCGGTCTCCGCCTCCCCCGCTCCCCGCACACCGCGGGCTTCTACGCACGTCTGCGAGCGCTCGCCGGGGCACTCGAGGTCGCATTCATCATGCCGCCGGAGCCGGGTGCTGATGGCTCGGCGCAAACGTCAGCGGCCTGACGGGATCTTCTTCCGAGTGAGCGCTCCCAGCTCATCGGGTGCGGCCGGCTTGCTCCGCAGGCTTGCGCGCGGTCACCGCTCCATGGAGCGGCACATCGTCACCACCGTCGCGCTGCTGCCCGACCCAAACGCTGGACGACCATTAGGACCAGCGCGACCGTCACCCGGTATTCTTCATCCTCCGGTGCCCGCGGTATCGGCGCCACGATGCGCTCGTGAATTCAGCGGCGACGTAGCCAAGTGGTAAGGCAGAGGTCTGCAAAACCTTCATCGTGGGTTCGATTCCCACCGTCGCCTCCACCCCGCGTATCCTCGTCCGCGTGTCTGTGACCGAGGCCGTGCACACGCGCGCCCACGTCGATCTGGCTGAACGGGCGCGGCGAGTGCTCCCCGGCGGCGCCACGCACGCATCTCGCACCTACGATCCGCGTATCTACGTGGCTCGATCCAGCGGCTCGAGGAAGTGGCTCATCGACGGCACCGAGCTGATCGACTACACGATGGGGCACGGTGCGCTGCTCCTCGGCCACGCGCACCCGGCGATGGTCGCGGCCGTGCAGGAGCAGGTGGCGCGCGGGACACACTATGGCGCCGCACACCCGCTGGAAGTCGAGTGGGCAGAGTTGATCGCATCGCTGGTCCCGTCGGCGGAGAAGGTTCGGTTCACCGCATCCGGCACCGAGGCGGTGATGCTCGCGCTGCGGGTGGCGAGAGCCGCGACCGGTCGCGATCGCATCGTCAAGCTGCAGGATCACTTTCACGGGTGGTCGGATGCCGTCAGCCCCTACCGCGATGCGCGGGGCAGAACGCGAGTGCCGGTCGGGGTCCCCGAAACCATGGGCGAACTCACGACAGTTGTCGGGACCGACGACCCGGCCGGCCTCGAGGCGGAGGTTGCCCACGGCGATGTCGCGGCGGTGATCATGGAGGCGTCGGGCGCGCATTACGGCCAGATCCCCCTCGATCCCTCGTTCATCAGCGCGGCGCGGGTCGCCTGCACCCGGACCGGCACGCTGCTCGTGTTCGACGAGGTGGTCACCGGGTTCCGCGTCTCCCCCGGCGGCATGCAGTCTGTGCTCGGGATCACGCCGGATATCAGCGTCCTCGGAAAGGTGATGGCCGGAGGGCTTCCCTCAGGCGCGGTGGCGGGACGCGCAGATCTCCTCGAGTTGCTCGCCACCACCATCGCCCATCCGGGGACCTTCAATGCCAACCCGCTCAGCGCCGCCGCCGGCATTGCGACGCTCAAGCTGGTGGCCGGCGGCGCGCCGCAGCGCACGGCCGAGGGGTTCGCGATGACGCTCGCCGGCGAGTGGACGGCGGCGCTGGAGTCTGCCGGCGTACCGGGAACCATCGGCCGGCTGTCGAGCATCCTCCACATCTTCCTTCGCGATCCGTCGGCTCAAGCGCGGATCGCCAACGCGATGCGTGCAGAGGGCATCGACATCCTCAACACCAGTGCCTTCTGCTCGTCGGTGCACACGATCGCCGACCTCGAGCAGTCGGTCGCGGCCTTCGCTCGGGCGATCGTCGTCGCCTCCACCCCGGAGAGATCCGGTCCGGCGGGCGAGAACGCCGCTAGATAATCCCGTGCCGCTGCGCCCAGAGCGCGGCCTGGACACGGTCCTCGACGCCGAGCCGATCGAACACCGATCCCAGGTGCGCCTTGACCGTCTTCTCGCTGATCCCGAGGCGCCAGGCGATCTGTTTGTTGCTCATGCCTCGGCCGACCAGGGTGAGCACGTCGAGCTCACGCTGGGTCAGGTCGTCGAGCGGCCGGCGCTTGACGCGATCGCGAAGCAACTCCTTGGCAGCCTTGGGTGAGAGGGGGGTATCCCCCTTCGCTGCGGAGCGGATCCCATTGAGGAGCTCCTGCGGCTCGGTGTCCTTGAGGAGGAAACCGACCGCACCGTTGTCGATCGCCTCCACCACCATGTCGTGCTCGGAGTACGACGTGAGCATGACGACCTTGGTCCCGGCCACCGCCTTCAGCATCCTGCGCAGTGCTTCGAAGCCGTTCATTCCCGGCATCGAGATATCCATGAGGACGATATCCGGGTGCTCCTCGACGGCATAGGCGACAGCCTCCTCGCCGTCTGAAGCGGCCCCGACAACCTTGATGTCAGTGGTCCCGTTCAGCAGGGAAGTCAGCCCTCGCCTCACCAGCGGGTGGTCATCGACGATGAGCACGCGAATGGGAGTGGGGTTCGTAACGTCCACAGTCGTAGCCCAGCCTAACCGATATCTCTCACTCTGGAGAAAGAAGTCGGCGGTGGCACCGACCCAGCAGAACCGCGATACACCCGGTGCCGCGGGGAGGGGGAGCCCGCGAGGGTAAACCACTGAACTGGGTCGGCGCCCGCCCGCCTATCAGGGGGACTTGCGTTTCGAAAGAGGTGAATTCCCGTCGCGACGATAGTCAGCCCGCGGCCATCCCGACGTTCATAGGACGATCGTCTTAAGACCCCGCCGCCCGCCGCGACAGCGCCTGGCGAATCGCCTCGAGCCGTTCCGCGATCTCGCTCTCGGCGCCGTGCCCCGACGGGTCGTAGTAGCGGCGTCCCGCCAGCGGCTCGGGGAGGTGCTCCTGCGCCACCACTCCCCCCTCGTGGTCGTGGGCGTAGCGGTAACCGGTGCCATAGCCCATGGCGCGACCGAGCCCCGTCACCGCGTTGCGGAGGTGCAGCGGCACCGGCTGGTGCAGCGTCTCGGCGACATCCGCCGCCGCCGAGACATAGGCCCGGAGCACGCTGTTGCTCTTGGGTGCCACGGCGAGGTAGAGCGCCGCCTCGGTGAGCGGCAGGAAGCCCTCGGGCATCCCGATGAAGTGCGCAGCCTGCTGGGCGGCCACGGCGACTCCGAGCGCCTGTGGATCGGCGAGGCCGACGTCCTCAGCGGCCAGGATCACCATGCGCCGAGCCACGAAGAGCGGATCCTCGCCGGCCTCGAGCATCCGCGCAAGCCAGTAGACCGCCGCGTCCGGGTCACTCCCTCGGACGGATTTGATGAATGCGGATATCAGCCAGTAGTGCTGATCACCAGCTCGGTCGTAGAGGAGCGCCGGGTTCTGCAGGGCGCCTTCAACGTCCGCGACGGTCACCCGAGCTGCTCCCGAGGAATCCGTCTCGGCAGCCTGGACGGCGAGCTCCAGCGAGTTGAGGGCGATCCGGGCGTCCCCGCCGCTGAGGGTGACCAGGCGGTCGATTGCGTCCTGGTCGACGGCAACGCGGAAGGCACCGAGCCCGCGCTCGTCATCGGCGAGGGCGCGCTCGACAAGACTCCGGAGATCCTCAGCTTCGAGTGCCTCCAGCCGGATGACCCTGCTGCGCGACAGCAGTGCGGCGTTGACCTCGAAGGACGGGTTCTCGGTGGTGGCGCCGAGGAGTGTCACCGTCGCGTTCTCGACGTGCGGCAGGACCGCGTCCTGCTGGGTCTTGTTGAACCGGTGGATCTCGTCGATGAAGAGGACGGTCCGTCTTCCCGTGCGCAGGCGCTCGTGCGCCCGTTCGACGACCTTGCGCAGGTCGGCTACCCCCGCACTGGTCGCGCTGACGGCTTCGAACTCGGCTTCGGTCGCACCGGCGATCAACGCGGCGAGAGTCGTCTTGCCGCTTCCGGGCGGCCCCCACAGGATCAGTGAGGGGACCTCACCGGCATCAACGGCCCGCCGGAGCACCGTACCGACGCCGATGGCCCGGCGCTGGCCGACGAACTCGTCGAACGTTCGCGGACGCATCCGCGTTGCCAGCGGCGCATGGGTTGCGGGTTCGGGTGATCCCGACGGGATGACGGGGTCTGCGCCGAAGAGCGAGCTCTGCCCGGCCACAGGCGATGGTCCGCTCAGCTGCTGGAGGGCGGTACGGCGATGACCGTCGGCGGCTCCAACCCGGGCGCGTCACCCAGCACGCTGCGGAGTACCTGCGCCGCACCGAGCAGCCCGGACGTCTCGGCGGGGACGACGAGCTTGGCGTTGGGGCTTTCGGCAAACTTGGTGAGGGTGTCGAGCTGGAGGATGGCGACCAGGGTCGGATCCGGCGCGGCGGCCTTGATCGAGCCGTACACGGTCGAGATCGCCTGGGCGCGGCCTTCGGCCTCGAGGATCGCCGCCTGCCGGTTGCCCTCGGCGCGAAGAATGGCTGCCTGCCGCTCACCCTCCGCCTGCTTGATCGCGGCCTGCCGGTTGCCGTCGGCGATATTGACCGCCGACTGCTGCTGCCCCTCCGACTGCAGGATCCGCGCGCGCTTCTCCTGATCGGCCTGCTTCTGCAGAGCCATCGCCTGGAGGATCTGCACCGGCGGAGAGATATCGACGATCTCGATGCGGTTGATCCGGATGCCCCACTTGTCGGTGACCTGCTCCATCTGCTGCTGCATCGCTGCGTTGATCTGTTCCCGAGACGACAGTGCCTCGTCAAGGCTGACGTTGCCGAAGGCGTTACGAAGTGTCGTGCGAGCCTGCTGATCGATGGCGACGAGGTAGTCGGAAACATTGAAGAGTGCGGCCCGCGGCTCGATGACCTGGCTGAAGATGGTGGCGTTGACGGCCACCGCGACGTTGTCGCGAGTGATCACGTCCTGCCGGTCGCCCGTTCGCGGCGTCTCACGCATGTCGACGCGGAGCAGCTTGTCGATGAAGGGGGTGATGATGGTCAGACCGGCTTGGGATTCCCGCCGAAAGCGTCCAAAACGCGTGACGACTCCCGCGAACCCCTGAGGCACGACGCGGACTGCGCCGCCGATGAGGATCGCCACCACGATGAGCAGGACGACGACGATGACCGCCGTGACCAGGCCACTGTTGTTCACTGAGTCAGCCTCCCTTGGGGGGCGCGACCACAAGGGTGGTGCCGCGCACTTCGACGACGGTGACCTGCTGATGCGCGGGCACGCCGCCGGGATTGGTCGTGACCGCCAGCCAGCGCTCGTTGAAGAGGCGCGCATGGCCCGGGTGGTTCTCGTCGCCGACCGGCTCGAGCGTCAACGCGGGCTGGCCGACGAGATTGTCGGATGCACCGGGCATGGTCAGCTTCGGACCGAGGTGGCGTGCCGACAGGCGGGCGAGGGTCGGCCGCACCGCCATGGTTCCGACGAGGGCGACGGCGGCGCCGGCGACAGCCTGCAGCCAGACCTGGGTGGGAAAGACCGCAACGATCGTCGCTGCGAAGGAACCGAGCGCGAGGAAGAGCGCGTAGAACGCCTGGGTGTGGACTTCCATCCCCAGGAGGACCAGGCCGGCCACGAGCCAGACCACCCACATCCACGACACCATGCAGCGAGTGTACCCGCCTGATGAAACCGCTACACAGGCGGATCGCTCGCCATGCGGGCCCCGGAGGCTCGAAGCAGTGCCATCGCGACCAGTCCGCCGAGCGTGGCCCACGCGGCCAGGCTGATCACCGCCTCGCTGAAATCAGTTCCTGCCAGCTGTGCGTGGATCAGGAATATTGCGAACATCGGATAGCTCAGGCGATGAATCCAGCGCCAGAGGGCAGGACGCATCGAGCGTCGGACCGCCGAGGTTGCGGCGATCAGCACGAGCATGAGCAGGCCGATGGTGCCCAGACCGATGGCGAGTTGCGACCCCGCGCCCAGGTTGACGCGGAATGGCACCAGCAGGTCGATGGGCGTGATCCGGGAGATCGCGTCAAGCAGCAGCGCGGTCACGTGCACGGCCACGAGCGGAAGCCAGAACCACGTGAGAAACCCATGCACCGCAACGACCGCTCGATTTCGCGCGACGGGAGCAAGCAGCGCCGTGCGGATGGCCATTCCCGTGAGCAGCGATGCAGCAAGGACGAAGAACGCCCCCAGCGCGGCGGCGCGCGCCGCGTACCAGAGCATGAGGTCAGCAGTCACCTCAGGCGGCCCTTGTGCCGGTCGTCACGACCATGGCGTGGCGCGCGGAGCCGCGTGCACGCAGCCATCCATCCGCCGCCGGTGATCCCATCAGGCACGCACCCTTGGCGAGAACCTCGGCGCGCAACGCGCTCGCGGCGACCACGGAAACCTCGGTGATATTCGTGCGCGCCGGCATCCCCGTCCGTGGGTCGAGGAGGTGGTGGCCGCCGCGCCAGGTGCGGCTCGATGTTCCAGACGTCGCGACGCCGGCATCCCCGACGGTCGCCGCGCGGCCATCGCAGAGCCCGACCGTCCAGCCACCGCCGTCGGGCCCGTCACCCCGGGTGCGTAGGTCTCCTCCGAGGTTGATTGCGGCATTGTCGAAGCGTTCGCCGAGCCGGTCGGCGAGCCATCCCTTGCCGACGCCACCGAGGTCGATCGCGCACCCTGGCGCGAGGCGAGCCCATCCGTCTCCAACCTCGAGGACTCCCGGCAGTGGCGGCACTCCCGCGTGCGGGGACCGCCGTGCCGGAATCGGCGGACGGCGCCGGACCCGGTTGATGGTCCGGTCATATCCAGCGGCGATGAGCGCCCGATGGCACGCCGCGTTGACGAGGCCGTCGCTGAGCCGGTACGCGTCGAGGCAGACGCGGAGCAACTCGCCAAGAAGTGCTGAAACGGGCACTCGATCGCCTGCGGTTGCATTGAAACGTGAGAGTTCACTGCGGGCATCGAATCGGGTGAGCTGCCGCTCGAAGGCGTACGTGTCCGTGATGACCGCCGAGACCGCACCGTCGTCCGCGCCGCAGACGATGACCTCACATCGCGCCCCGCCAAAGGCGCTGAAGACGTGCCGGATGATGCCATGGTGGATCGTGCTCACGAGACGTAGGTGTTGATGAGTGGTTGCGTCGACGGCGGTGCGTCGACGACGGACGGCGCGATCGATCCTCCCCCGGTGGCGGCGCCCGAGCCGTCGCACCTCCCGGTCGCACCCTGGGCGTTCCGGCGCAGCGCGCGAACATAAGCCTCGACCTCGAGGCGCTGCGATGCGCTCAGCGACGCGATGATCGCTCGGCGCTCGCTGGCGGTGGTCGCCTGAGCAAACTGCCGCACGGCGGGGATCAGCGACGGATCCAGTGTCGCAGCCGAACCGCTCGTCGCGGCACCGACGCCGCCGCACGAGGGCGGGATGACCAGCGCCGCCGCGATCGACGAGGAGCCCGACACCGGCGGACGCAACGGAGCGCCCGCGGGCTTTGGATCGATGGCCACGAGCAGCCCGCTCACACCACACACCACGACTGCACCCACACCGCTGAACGCCTTGAGCGCGCGCGTGCCGACGGTCACCGCTACGCCGTCTCAATGATCGGAAGCTCGGGAAACGACGCTCCGAGCACCGACGCCGGGTCTGCCCTGAGCCAGTCGCGGATGAGCGTCTGATAGATGCTCCGGAAGTCGACGTTGTACTGGAGATTTCCCGAGTCGACGGTTTTGGTCAACGAAGGCTGTTCGCCGAACACGCCACCCTTGACCGGCTTGCCCACCACGAAGATCGGCGCGGCAGCACCATGGTCGGTGCCCTTGCCGCCATTCTCGACGACGCGCCTGCCGAATTCCGACCAGGTCATGAGCACGACTCGATCGGCCATCCCGTGGTTGGCGATGTCCTGCATGAACGCGCTCACCGCGCTGTCCACGTAGGCGAGCAGGGCGTTCTGGCGCGCGTCCTCATCCTGGTGCGTGTCGAACCCGCCGAGAACGACGTGACAGATCTTCACGCTCGGCTGCGTCACGATCATCTCGGCCGTCAGCTGCAGCGAGGTCGCGAGGCTGTTCTTGCTCCCGTACACCGTGCTCTGCGGGGTATAGGTGACCGACGGCGTGTACCGGCTCTGTGCGTCCGCGAGCGCGACGATTCCATACTCCGCGGTCCCCAGCGCCCCGTCGAACAGCGCGCCGTAGATCCCGGGCGTCTTCTTGTACAGCGCGGGAGCGGCGACCCGGCGTCCGGCGCCGCCCTGGACCACGTACGAGGGGATCGAATCGATGACGCTCACGGTCGCGTTCTGAGCCAGCAACTCGGCCGGCGTGCTTGCCTGCCCGAGCGCGCATCCGGTGAGGGGATGTCCCTGGCTGTCGAGCTGGCCTGCCAGCAGCTTGCCGACCCAGCCCTCGGTCTGCTGCATGCTCGGATCCGCGTGCTCCCAGATGTACAACCCCTCGAAGTGCGAGTACACGGGGTTCGGATAGCCGACGCCCTGCACGATCGCGACCTCGCCGGCGTCGTAGAGCTTCTTGATGCCGGGCAGCACCGGGTTGAGCCCGATCTGCGCGTCCAACGGCAGCACCGTGTCTGCGGGGATCCCGATCGTCGGCCGTGCCTGCCGGTAGGCTGGGTCTGCGTAGGGAATGACCGTGTTCAGCCCGTCGTTGCCGCCGCCGAGCTGGAGGATGACGAGCACGTTGTCGTTGTGAACGTCCTCGATCGTGGCGGCGAAGACCGACTTGGCAAAGACCGGGGGCACGATGATGCCGACGCCGGTTGCGGTGATGCCGCTCACCATGAAATCGCGCCGAGTGATCATGTCGAATGCCTCACTTGAGCTGAAACTCCGGGCTTGCGAGCAGCGCATACCAGCGGTCGCCGTCGCTCCGGCTCGCGTTGAAGACCGTGGCTGTGTCCGGTCCAACGACACCGTCGAGCTGGGTGTGCACCGCGTCAACCGGATCAGGAAAGCTCGGCTGAGACGCGATGACGCCGGCGGCGAAATTGACACGCGCCAGCCAGGCCCCCGAGGAGACCCAGCCCTGGTTGGACGGCCAGCCTGCGACCGTCGGCATGTCGTAGAGGATCTGATCCATCGCCGCTCCCGACCGGACGCACATGGCCGCCAGGTTGGGGCTGCCGAGCGCGCGCATGGTCGCCACCATGTACTCGGCCGGCCCGCGCACCAATGATCGATACGCGTCGGGGGCTGTGAACGCCTCGTTGGTGAAGATCGCGCGCATCAGCGTCTTGATGTCGTAGTCGCTCTTCCGGAACTGCGTGGCCACGCTGTCGATGAGCGACGTCGATGGTGCCGGTGTGCAGAACTGGATGAGCGCGGTGCGCGCGATGTGCGGAGCGCACGCGGGTTGCGCGAGGATGATGTCGAGTGCCTGCGCAGGATCGAGGCTGCCCGTGTGCCCGAGGAAGGTCTTGAAACCGCCGTCGTGCTGACCGCGGGCGAGGACTCCTTTGAAGCTCGCACCCTGCGCGATGAGCTGTTGCAGCGCCTGCACGTACGCCGCGGTGGTCGAGCCCTTGAGCTTCGGTGGCTGGATCCGCTGTCCGTTCGCGTCAACGAGGACCGTCCGGATGCCCGAGAAAGCCCGCGCACCCTCGCGGACGTCGGTCTCCGTGTAGTTGCCGACACCGAGGGTGAACAGCTCCATGAGCTCGCGGCTGTAGTTCTCGTTCGGAGCGACGGCGGTGCTCTCCTCCAGGTCGAGGTAGCGAATCATCAGCGGGTCGTATGTGACCGCGTTGACGAGCGTTCGGAAGTCACTTCGTCCTGCCGATCGGTACAGCGCGTTCTGCTGGAGGACGAGCGGGAGCCGCGCGGCCTTCCGGTAGTCGCTGGTCAGGAGCCCATGCCAGAACAGCGTCATACGCTCCGGGAACTGCGCCGCCGTCGTCGCCATGTGCCCGTACCAGGCGCGAACCACGGTCTCGCAATTGGTCGCGTCCGCCACCTGCGGCAGCGGCTGGGCCTGCTGGTTGACGAGCATGTCGACGAGATCTGGATAGGGCATCGAAGCGGCGGCATCCAACTCCGCGGCTGTGTACCCGAACGTCGCCCTACGGAGCAGATGAGCCGCACGTCCCGCCGAGGTGCCCAGCGGACTGGCCCAGGCTCCCCCTGCACCGGCGGCCGAGGCGACATCCCCGGATGCGCCCGCCAGTCGCAGGGCCATATACCGGAAACCCACGGCGCCGGCCACACCACCCGCCGCGATCCCGAGGACCTCACGGCGGCTGAGCTTGACGTGTGCGCTGCCCATGGAGGCCAGTCTCGGCGTACGACCTGAGAATTTCCCTGGCCTGGCGGCGTCACCGGCATGTCTCAGGCAACTCTCAGCGAACAAACCTCGCCTGCGGCACTGAGCCCGAGGCCGCCCCCCACTCGGTAGACTGGAATCGAGCCCGGCACACTGCCGGCTGCATCGAGATCATCTGCAAGGGAGTACCAGCGATGCCGTCCACTCCGGCCGAAATCTTCAGCGAGATCAATTCCCGCATCGCCGCCGATCCCGCCAAGACGGCTGGGATGAATGCCATCTACGCGTTCGACCTCGGTGGTGAGGCACCCGGCAAGTACCACATCTCGCTCAAGGACGGCAGCGCCGACGTCGGCGAGGGAGAACCCGAGAACCCCAACATCACCATCACCATGAAATCGGAGGACTTCGTCGACCTGGCGACGGGCAAGCTCGACGGCACCATGGCGTTCATGAGCGGCAAGATCAAGATCAAGGGTGATATGGGCCTCGCGATGAAGCTCCAGTCGGTGCTCCGCTAGGCGGCACCGGTCCGCGCACGGTGTCTGTGGATCTCCGACCCGTGCGCTTCGACTACGACGAGAAGCATCGATCGTTGCTGATCGAGTGGTCGGACGGCGCGGCGCATCACATTCCCTTCGCTGTGCTCCGGCGCGCCTGCCCGTGCGCGGCGTGCAAGGGCGAGCCCGGGTATCGGGGCCGGTTCAGCAGCGACCCGATCCTTCACCCGGGCGAGGACGAACTGGCGGACATTTCGCTGGTTGGCGCCTACGGTCTGAACACTGTCTGGGCGGATGGGCACAACACCGGGATCTACACCTACGAACGGCTCCGCGAGCTCGGCAACGCGTCGGCGTAGAGTTTCGCCGCGATGACCGCCGAAGCAACGCCGACGACGACGCCACACCTGCTCCACTCCGTCACCGACGCGGTGCTGACCCTCACGCTCAACCGGCCGGAGGTGCTCAATGCGATCACCCCGGCGCTGCTCGATGAGGTCACCGAGTCGCTTCGCGAGGCGGCCTCGGGCCGGACGGTCCGCGCCGTGATCATCACGGGTGCCGGGCGTGGGTTCTGCAGCGGCCAGGACCTCCGTGTGGGGGCAAGCGAAGGCGGGCTCGATGTCGGTGCGGTGCTCCGGGACCACTATGCGCCGGCGATTCGCGCGATCCGGTCGATGGATCAGCCGGTGATCGCCGCGGTGAACGGCGTCGCCGCAGGCGCCGGGTTCTCACTCGCACTTGCGTGCGACCTGCGCATCGCCGCCGAATCGGCCACCTTCGTGCAGGCGTTCGTGCGCATCGGCCTCATCCCCGACCTGGCCAGCACCTACTTTCTGCCGCGACTGATCGGCCCGGCCCGCGCCGCGGAGCTGACCATGCTCGGGGAGACGGTCGATGCGCGTCGGGCGCTCGAGATGGGCATCGTCAACCGGGTCGTGCCGGACTCCGAGCTCGCCGCCGCCGCCGACGAGCTCGGACGCCGTCTGGCGCGGGGGCCTCGCTCGATCGGGCTCACCAAGCGAGCTCTCGAGGTATCGGATGAGAACGACCTCGAGGCGCAGCTCGCCGTCGAGGAGCGTCTCCAGACCGAGGCCACCACCACGCATGACTTCGCCGAGGGCGTCAGCGCCTTCCTCGAGAAGCGTCGGGCGACGTTCACCGGCTCGTAGGAGCCGACGATGCTCGGAGCCGTCGACAAGCTCACGGCGCTGCTCGGACCGGCAAGGGTTCTGACCGGCACCGACGTCAGCGAGGATGACTGGCACGACGAGTCCCTCGTCGCGTCCTGGCACGCTCCGGACGTCGTGGTCCTCCCCCACTCGGCGGCTGAGGTCGCGGAGATCATCACGGTCGCCCGCGAGTTCGCACTGCCGGTCACCGCGCGCGGCTCGGGCACCGGTCTCGCCGGCGGATGCGTGCCCCGAGCGGGCGGCATCCTCATCGCGTTTCGAGAGATGAGCGCCATCCTCGAGATCGACGTCGACAACCAGGTCGCGATCGTGCAACCGGGGGTGAGCCTTCGCGAGCTCGACGAGGTCTCGGCGCGGCACGGCCTTGTCTACCCGGTATTCCCCGGGGAGAGCAGCGCGAGCCTTGGCGGCAGCGTCGCGACCAACGCCGGCGGAATGCGCGCGGTGAAGTATGGAGTGACCCGCCATCAGGTGCTCGGGCTCGAGGCGGTGCTCGGGACCGGCGACGTCATCAGAACCGGTGGCAAGTTCGTGAAGGCGACGTCCGGCTACGACCTCACCCAGCTGATCGTCGGATCCGAGGGCACCCTTGGGATCATCACCGAGGCAATCCTGCGTCTCTATCCGCGTCAGCCCCATGCCGCGACCGTGCTCGCGCCATTCCGCACGGTTGCGGAGATCGCCGCGGCGGTGCCACGCATCGTGCAGAGCGGGGTCGCGCCGATGATCCTCGAGTACATCGACACGATCTCGATGGCGGCGATCACGGCTGCGCGCGGCCTGGAACTCGGGATCGGAGCCGCCGTCAGAGACGCCGCGCTCGCGTATCTGGTGGTCGTCCTGGAGTCCCGCGACCCGGGCCGACTCGACGAGGACATCGAGCAGCTCGGCGATCTGATCACCGCACTCGGGGCGCTCGACGTGTACGTGCTGCCGCCTCGCGCCGCCTCGGATCTGATCGAAGCACGAGAGCGCGCGTTCTTCGCCGCCAAGGCGGCCGGCGCCAACGAGATCGTCGACACCGTCGTGCCGCGCGCGCAGATCCCCGAGTTTCTGGCGAAGGTCTCCCTCATTGCCCAGGAGACCGGGTCGATGATCGTCGGGTGCGGTCACGCCGGCGACGGCAATGTGCACCTGTCGGTGTTCCAGTCCGATCCCGAGCGCCTCGAGCGGGTGCTTCGGAGCGTCTTCACGGCAGGGGCTGCGCTCGGCGGCGCGGTATCCGGTGAGCACGGTATCGGCACCGACAAGCGGGGTCACTTTCTCGCCCTCGAGGATCCGGCCAAGCTTGCGCTGATGGCGAGGATCAAGGCGGCGTTCGACCCTGACGGCGTCCTCAACCCCGGGGCACTGCTCGAACCCGCACAGGCGACGAAGGGTGCGATCGCCCAATGATCGGCGGCGAGGCGCTGGTCCGCACCCTGGTCGCATCCGGCGTCGACGTGGTGTTCGCCAACCCGGGCACGTCGGAGATGCATTTCGTCGCCACGCTGGACTCCGTGCCGGAGATGCGTGGTGTCCTCGCGCTCTTCGAGGGTGCCGCAACAGGCGCGGCGGACGGGTACGCGCGAATGCGCGAGACGCCGGCCGCGGTCCTCCTCCATCTGGGGCCAGGTCTCGGCAACGGGCTTGCCAACCTGCACAACGCGAGGCGAAGCCGAGCTCCCGTGGTCGCCATCGTCGGCGACCATGCCACGTACCACAAGCCGTACGACGCGCCGCTCGAATCCGATATCGAAACGGTGGCTCGAAACGTCTCGAGATGGATCCGCCGGAGCTCGCGTCCCGAGGACGCGGGCGCCGACGCCGCGGCGGCCGTCGCAGCGGCATGTGGTCCGCCCGGACAGGTCGCGACCCTGATCCTCCCAGCGGACGTTTCGTGGTCCGAGGGTGGGTCGGTTGCGGCGCCGGCGCAGCGATCGCCTCGCGCGACGGCGCGGCCGGCAACGCTCGCAGACGCCGCCGCCGCGCTCCGCTCAGGCGAGAACGCGGCGCTCCTGCTCGGTGGCTCAGCCTTGCGAGAGCGCGGGATGCGTGCGGCGTCGCGAATCGCCGGGGCGACCGGCGCCGAGGTCCTCGCCGAGACCTTTCCCGCTCGGGTGGAGCGCGGTGCCGGCATCCCGGTCATCCAGCGCCTTGCCTACCTCGCTGAGATGGCGGCGGGGCAACTCGATGGTCTGCGCCATCTCATCCTCGTCGACACCAGGGCGCCGGTCTCGTTCTTCGCGTACCCGGGGAAACCGAGTGACCTCGTTCCCGATGGCTGCGACGTCCGCATTCTTGCCGGCGGCGGTGACGACGCCATCGCTGCGTTGGAGTCGCTCGCCGATGACCTGGGCGCCGACGGCCAACCCGCTCTCGCCGCCGGACCCCGGCCCGAGAAGCCCACCGGTGAGCTGGGGGCCGAGTCGGTCGCTCGCGCCATCGGCGCCCTCCTCCCCGAGGGCACCATCGTCTCCGACGAGGCCAACACCAGCGGCACCTTCCTGCCGACATTCACGGCCGCTGCCCCTCGACATGACTGGCTCACCCTCACCGGCGGGTCGATCGGCCAGGGTCTACCGGTCGCCGTCGGCGCGGCGATCGCATGCCCGGACCGTCCCGTGCTGGCGCTCGAGGCCGACGGGTCCGCGCTCTACACGCTGCAGGCGCTCTGGACCATGGCCCGTGAGGAGCTGGATGTCACCACGATCATCTTCAGCAACCGGCGCTACGCGATCCTGCGCATGGAGCTCGCCCGCGTCGGTGCCACGGCATCCGGTCGCCGCGCGCTCGAGATGCTCGACCTCTCGCCGCCCGACATCGATTTCGTCGCGCTGGCGCATGGCTTTGGCGTTCCCGCGACCCGCCCGGAGAACGCGGACACCTTCGCGGCGGACCTCGAGCGTGCGTTCGCCGAGCCGGGTCCGCATCTCATCGAGGTGGTGATCCCCTCCTTGTTCTGATCAGGTCAGGACCGGAGGCGTTCGCCGGCTCGGATGGGAATCGTCAGCCAGTTCTCTCGCGGCGGGAGGGGGCAGCTCCACCGCGGGTCGTAGCTGCACGACGGTTGGTACGAGAAGTTGAAATCGAGGATGAGGCGACCATCGTCGCCGGCGCCGAGATCCGCTCCTTTCGCGGTGTCCAGCAGGTAGCGGCCGGCTCCGTAGGTCTCGTCGCCGCAGGTGGCGTCGCGGAAGGAGAGAAAGAACCCGCCCGCGTAGTCGAGGAGCCAGAACATGGACAGGCTGAGGGGCGTGCCGCCAAGTGAGCAACGCGCGGTTCCGGCTCGCTCGGCGATGACGTGACCTGACGTGGAGCCCGGGAGCTCGAAGGCCGCGCCGTCGGCAGCCTGGACATCGGCGGTGGTGCGCAGCGTCGGGTTGTACTCGTAGTACATCGGCGTTGCAGCGGGGCCGCGCTCCCGCTCCGGAACCGGGCTCTGCGAGTGCGTCCGGAACAGCCGCTCGCGCACCTCGCGCCAGCGCGCCCACGCAGCGACCGGGTCCGGTTCGGCACGGATGACCCCGTACAGCTCGCTCACCTGACGGCGCCAATCCGCCAGTTCGAGCCGATCGGTGATCACGCCGACGCCACCGGCAACGTCCTCAGTCAACCGAGGCAATGTACTCCGACGATCAGGGACCATCACCGTAGACGACTCCCCCTCGCAGCTCGTCCAGGCGTCGCATTCGGGCGTGGGCGGTTTCACCGAGGCGCGCCAGCACCCCGGCGATCAACGCCTCGGTGAGCGCCACCGCTGACACCAACGAGTCGAAGGGAGTCACGGTGGTCTGGACGCCGGTGGCGAGCACGAACCGTGCCGACGCCGCGGCGGGGGACAACCAGGGGTCGGTCACGACCACCACCGTGCTCCCCCGCCCGGCCGCGACCTTTGCGCTGTTGATGGTGTCGCTCTGGTAGCGCCGATAATCGAAGACGACGAGCACGTCCCGGCGGCCGAGGTCCACCAGATGGTCCGCGGGGTTGCTGCGCTCGGGATCTATCAGCTCGACGCCCGGGCGGATGAGATGGAGCTGGCTTGCGAGGTATCGGGCAAGGAACGTGCTCACCCGTCCACCGAGCGACAGCACGCGCCGACGCGGGTCGGAGAGCAGATCGACGACCGCATCGAAGTCATGTTCAGAGATCATGTCGACGCTCGCCCTCAGGCTGTGCTCGTAGGTCGCAAACGCATCCTGGAGCAGCGAACCGGTCGAATCGTCGGGACGGGCGCGCTCGTACCTCGCCAGTGGCGAGCTCAGCCGTTCCTGCAACTCCTGGCGGAGGGACTCCTGGAATTCCGGATACCCGCGCAGACCGAGCTTGGTGATGAACCGGGTCACCGTCGCGGGGCTCACGCCCGCGCGCTCGGCGAAGCGCGTGAGGCTCTCCAACCCGGCGACGGGGTAGAACGCGAGGAGTATCTGTGCCAGCCGGCGCTCCGAGGCACTGAACGTCCCCATCCGCTGGCGAACCAACTCGCCGACCAGGAACTCGGGCATTGAAATGATTTTTGCAGTTTTGACCGTGTTGGGTTGGTTCGATAAATCTGTTGACGTCGGCACGGAGCCACTGCTACTGTGCGCCCACCGCGCCGGACTGCATGGGGAGACGAGCCGATGAGCGTTCAGGCTATTGACAGCGACACTGAGACTCTCCACAAGCTGGGGTACGCCCAGGAGCTGCTCCGGCGGATGGGGGGCTTCTCGAACTTTGCTGTGTCGTTCACGATCATCTCGATCCTGTCCGGCTGTCTGACCGCTTACGGCGGCGCCATGCTCAACGGCGGGCCGATCGACATGAACATCGGCTGGCCACTCGTCGGCATCATGGTGATCATCGTCGGGCTGGCGATGGCCGAGGTGTGCTCGAGCTATCCGACCGCAGGTGGTCTGTACTACTGGTCAGCGAAGCTTGGCGGCAAGAATGCCCCAGCGTGGAGCTGGTTCACCGGGTGGTTCAATCTGCTGGGCCAGATAGCTGTCACGGCCGGTATCGATGGCGGCCTGGCGCTCTTCGCCTCGGCTTTCATGAACAACTGGTTCGGCTATCCGCTCGACGCCCCGCATATCCTGCTGGTCTACGCAGTGGCGCTCTTCCTGCATGGGCTGCTGAACACCTTCGGGGTCCGTCTGGTCGCGCTGCTCAATGACATCTCGGTGTGGTGGCACATCGTCGGCGTGGTGGTTATCGTCGCCGTGCTGCTGATCGTGCCGAAGCATCATCAGTCGATCAGCTTCATCTTCACGAGCTTCAACAACGCGACGGGCGCGAGTTTCCCCGGGGACATCATCTACGTCTTCCTGATCGGACTGCTGCTCGCGCAGTACACCTTCACGGGCTACGACGCGTCGGCGCACATGACCGAGGAGACCAAGAACGCCGCGATCGCGGGGCCGCGGGGCATCGTGATGTCGATCGTCGTCTCGCTGGTCGCCGGCTGGGTGCTGCTCATCGGGGTCACGTCCGCGATTCAGAACTACGGCGCTGAGTCGACGGCGGTGGTGCCCGCGGCGCAGATCTTCATCGACGCCGCGGGCGGCGGGATGGGTCAGTTCCTCCTCCTGATTGCCATCGGCGCGCAGTTCTATTGCGGGATGTCGTCGGTCACCGCAAACTCGCGCATGATCTACGCGTTCTCCCGCGATGGCGCCGTGCCCGGACACCAGCTGTGGAGCAAGATCAACAAGCGAACGCGCACGCCAACAAACTCGATCTGGCTGGCGGTCGTCGGCGCCTTTGTCCTCTGGCTCCCCTATCTGTACAACCCGTCCGCGTATTTCGCGGTCATCTCGATCGCGGTGATCGGCCTCTATATCGCCTACGGCATCCCGGTCTTCCTCAGGCTCCGCGCGGGCGACAGCTTCCAGCCTGGTCCGTGGAACCTGGGCCGATGGAGCCGTCCGATCGGGATCGTCGCGGTCGTGTGGATCATCCTCATCAGCATCCTGTTCATTCTTCCGACCGTCTTTCCGGTGACGCTCGGCAACCTCAACTACACGATCGTTGCGTTCGCGGTCGTGCTCGGCGGGACATCCATCTGGTGGATCGTGTCGGCGAAGAACTGGTTCACCGGTCCGCGAGTTCAGGGCACTGCGGAGGAACTGGCATCGATCGAGGCTGGGTTCTCCGATGCTCCGACGCCGGTGCCTGCAGTTTCGGCAGGCTGATAGGCTCACAGTCAGTTCATCACGCGTGCTCGCGGCCACGCTGCCGCGAGCACGCTAAGGATCGTCAAGATGTCCAAGCCCAGGATCGGTGTGACATGCAGTCCGCGCCGCGGACCTGCGTATTACTCGCCGTACCTGCGCGCCGTCGAGGCCGCCGGCGGCGAGCCGATCACGCTCGATCCGCAGCCGAACGGCCTGGCACCCGAGCAGGCAACATCGATGGTGCACGGCATCGACGGTCTCCTCGTTCCGGGTGGCTGGGATGTCGATCCCCCCGTATACGGTGAGGCCCGGCAGGAGGAAACGCCGAATGTCGATCCACCCCTGGACCTCACCGAGATCGCGCTCGTGCGTGCGGCGGTGGATGAGGGGGTTCCTGTGTTCGGCATCTGTCGCGGTCAGCAGGTCATCAACGTGGCGCTCGGCGGATCGCTCCGGCAGCACATCGACGGCCATGACAACCACGGGCACCCGCGCGATCTGCTCGCGCACTCGATCGAGGTGGTTCCAGGCTCGGAGCTGTCGAAGGTCACGCCTGGCGATCGCGTGATGGTGAACAGCCTCCACCACCAGTCGGTGAAGGACATTGCGCCGGGCCTTCACGCAACGGCGCACAGCCCGGACGGTGTCATCGAGGGGATCGAGTCGTCGGACGGGTTGGTGGTCGCCGTGCAGTGTCATCCCGAGGAGTTGCTCGCCAAGCAGGGCTGGGCAATGTCGCTCTTCCGCCGCTTTGTCGACCGAGTCGCCGAGCACAACCACAATGGCGCGGTCGCGACCGACGCCGCCAAGGAGGGCCGCTGACCGATGCTCACGCTCGACGAAGTCACCCAACAGGTCGACGCCGGCGAGGTCGACACGGTGGTTGTCGCATTCACCGACATGCAGGGCCGCCTGATGGGCAAGCGCATGGAGGCACATTTCTTTCTCGAGGAGATGGCGCACAAGAACCCGATCGAAGGATGCAACTACCTGCTCGCTCTCGAGATGGAGATGGATCCCGTCCCCGGGTACGAGATCGCCAGTTGGGAGCGGGGCTACGGCGACTTCTCGATGGTTCCCGACTTCGAAACCATGCGCCGCATCCCCTGGCTGGAGGGCACCGCGCTGGTGCTGTGCGACGTTGCCTGGAATGACGGCGCTCCCGTCCGGCCGTCACCCCGCCAGGTGCTCAAGGCTCAGGTGGACCGAGCGCGCGGCCTCGGGTACGACGCGATGTTCGGTTCCGAGCTCGAGTTCTTCCTGATCAAGGAGACGTACGAGCAGGCGCACACCCAGCACTATCGCGGACTCACCCCGTCGGTCCCGTACATCCTCGACTACCACATCCTGGCCACGAGCTACGACGAGCCGTTCATCCGCGCGGTGCGCAACGGCATGCAGGCCGCCGGCATGCGCGTCGAAACCTCCAAGGGCGAGGCGTGGCCCGGCCAGCAGGAGCTCAACTTCCGGTACAGCGACGCGGTCACCATGGCCGACAACCACGTGATCTACAAGAACGGGATCAAGGAGATGGCGCATCAGCGCGGCTGCTCGGTCACCTTCATGGCGAAGCCCGATCACACGTGGATCGGCAGCTCGTGTCACATCCATTCGAGCCTCTGGGGTGGGGGGAACGCGCTGTTCGCCGGTGAGTCCCCCTTGTTCAAGCAGTATCTCGCGGGCCTGATCGCATGCGCCGATGAGTTCGCGGTCTTCCTGGCTCCGAACATCAACTCCTACAAGCGATACGCCGCGGGAAGCTGGGCTCCGACAACCCTCGCATGGGGATACGACAACCGGACCTGCGGGTTCCGCGTCGTGGGCCACGGGAATTCGCTGCGTGTCGAGTGCCGCATCCCGGGGGCGGACGCCAATCCATACCTCGCCTTCGCCGCGTTGCTCGCGGCGGGCCTGCACGGGATCGAGCACCATCTCGAACTGCCCCCCGCGTTCACGGGCAATGCCTACGAGTCCGACGTCAAACGCTTCCCGCACACACTGAACGAGGCGATCACAGCGCTCGAGCACGGCAAGGTCGCGCGGGCCGCTTTCGGTGACGACGTCATCGACCACTACTTGAACTACGCTCGCACCGAGCAGCAGCTCTTCGACAAGGCGGTGACCTGCTACGAGCGCGAGCGGTTCTTCGAACGCGGATGACGCTCCGGGTGCTGAACCCGGCCACGGAGCAACCCGTGGTCGAACTCGAGCAGGCTGGGATCGCGGAGACCGATCGCGCCGTCGCCGTCGCGAAAGCCGCGTTCCCCGCCTGGCGTGCGGTCGGACCGTCTGACCGCGCACGGCTGCTGCGCCGTCTCGCGGACCTGGTCGAGGACCATCGCGAGGAGCTCGCGCTGCTGGAGACGAGAAACGTCGGCAAGCCGATCTCGGACTCGCGCGGCGAGGTCGGCATGGTCGCCGAGGTCTTCCATTACTACGCGGGGGCGGTCGACAAGCACTTCGGCCAGACGATTCCGGTCGCGGGCGGCGTCGACATGACCTTCCGCGAACCACTCGGCGTGGTCGGGCTCATCGTCCCCTGGAACTTCCCGCTCAACATCGCGAGCTGGAAGGTCGGCCCCGCGCTGGCGTGCGGAAATACCGTGGTGCTCAAGCCTGCGGAGCTGACCCCGATGACGGCGATGCGACTCGCGGAGCTCGCGCTCGAGGCCGGCATTCCCGCGGGAGTCTTCAACGTCGTCGTGGGTCCGGGTCGCGTCGTCGGCGAACGGTTGATTCACCATCCGGACGTCGCCAAGATCGGGTTCACGGGGTCCACGGAGGTCGGGATCGGGGTGATGCGCGGTGCTGCGGAGACCATCAAGCGCGTGACTCTCGAGCTCGGCGGCAAGTCGGCCAACATCGTCTTCGCCGATGCGGACATCGAGCGTGCAGCCGCCGCGGCGCCGTACGCGGTGTTCGGCAACGCGGGGCAGGACTGCTGCGCGCGCTCGCGCATCCTCGTCCAGCGTGAGGCGTACGACCGTTTTGTCTCGCTGCTCATCGACGCGACGGCCGCCCTTCATGTCGGCGATCCCGAGGATGACGCGACCGAGATGGGTCCGCTCGTGTCGGCCAGTCACCGCGCCACGGTCGCGTCATTCATCGAGGCCGAGCCGCTCTACCGGGGATCGACACCCGACGGACCCGGCTTCTGGTTCCCATGCACCCTGGTCGAGGCGAGCAACAACGACCGCGTCGCTCGGGACGAGGTCTTCGGACCCGTCGCAGCCATCATTCCGTTCACCGATGAGGCCGATGCGGTGCGGATCGCCAATGACACCCCCTACGGATTGTCCGGGTCGATCTGGACGACCAACGGAGCGCGCGCGCTCCGCGTCGCGAGGGCGCTCGAGACCGGCGTGCTTTCGATCAACAGCAATTCCTCGGTCCGGGTGTCCACCCCCTTTGGGGGCTTCAAGCAATCCGGCTTCGGTCGCGAGCTCGGCATGAACGCGCTGGACGGCTACTCCGAGGTCAAGAACGTCTACATGACAACGGAGGGCTGATACGGACATGGGACGGCTCGACGGCAAGGTTGCGGTGATCACCGGTGCGGCCGGCGGCATCGGCCGCGAAGCGGCGATGCTCTTTTCCGAGGAGGGAGCAGCCGTCGTCGTCGCCGATACCAGTGGGTCGGCGGGCGCGCAGACCGCAGCCCAATGTCGCCGAGCGACGTTCGTCGAGGTGGATGTGCGTGACGCCAGGAGCGTTGCCGAGATGTACGCGACGGCCGTCGTCGCATATGGCGGCGTCGACATCCTCTACAACAACGCCGGAATCATGCCCGCCGATGACGACTCGATCCTGACCACCGAAGCGGACGCCTGGGATCGCGTGCAGGCTGTCAACGCCAAGGGCGTCTTCCTGTGCTGCAAATACGGGATTCCGCATCTCCTCGAACGCGGTGGTGGTTCGGTCATCAACGTTGCCTCGTTCGTGGCGCTGGTCGGCGCGGCGACATCGCAGATCGGCTACACCGCATCGAAGGGCGCGGTGCTGTCGATGAGTCGCGAGCTCGCCGTCCAGTTCGCCCGCCAGGGTGTCCGAGTCAACGCCCTGTGCCCTGGACCCGTCGAGACACCGCTGCTCATGCGCCTGTTCTCGGACGACCCCGCCGCCTACGAGCGGCGGCGCATCCATCTTCCGATGGGCCGCCTCGCCACGGCGCGAGAGATCGCCAATGCAGCGCTGTTTCTCGCCAGTGACGAGTCCTCGTATGTGAACGGTGCGACGTTCCTCGTCGACGGCGGACTCACGGCCGCGTATGTGACGCCCGAGTAGCCCGCCGCATTGATGGCTTTGTAACCGCGCCGCATATCCCTCGCATCCCGGGAGTCCACGCCGCACCGGCGGCCATTCTGATCGTCAGTGTCATGATCGCCACGCATGGTTGTTGAGGCGGCGATCCGCTCCGCGGCGCTGGCCGACCGTCGCAACGACCCGTGGGAGCCCCTCGCGCCAGTCACCATCGACGGGCTGGCGACGGCGGTCCCGCCCCATCGTGTCGGCGGCGGCGAGGTGCTGCGTCTGATCACGAACCTCTGGCCACGCCTGGAGCGCCGGGTCAGCCTGTTCACCGACGAGCTCTCCGACACCCACCGCTATCTGGTGCGACCGATCGACGAGACACTGGTGCCGCTCAGCCCGAGCGAGCAGGCGGTTCGCTACGCGGCCGAGGCGGCGACCCTCGCCATCGCGGCAGCCGAGCGGGCACTTCGGGACGCCGGCACCGCGATCGCTGACATCGGCCTCATCGTCGTGTCGTCGTGCACCGGATTCGTGCTCCCCGGTGTCGACGTGCAACTGGTCAGTCACCTCGGGCTGCGCCGCGACATCCGGCGCATGCCGTTCATGAACTTCGGCTGTGCCGGCGGCGCCGCGGCGCTGGCCTGGGCGGCGGACTGGGTGCGGTCACATCCCGACCAGTCGGCCCTGGTGGTTGCGGTCGAGGTGCCGTCAATCACCTTTCGGCCTGCGGACAACTCCGCTGACAACCTCCTGAGCGTGCTCGTCTTCGGCGATGGGGCCGGCGCCGCCGTGCTTCGGTGTGCCGCCCTTCCGGGACGCATCGGGATCGGCCGGACCGTGCAGCAGCTCGTGGCTTCGAGCACCGAGGATCTCGGGTTCGAGCGCGCCGATGACGGCTTCCGGGTCGTCGTGTCGCGTCACCTCCCCCGGCTTCTCGAGGCTCACCTCCCGGCGCTGGTCGACGGCTTCATCGGGCGGGCATCCGGTCTCGACGCCGTCGCGCTCCACCCCGGTGGCCAGGCGATCGTCGGCTCGGTCAAACGCTGTCTCGGCCTCGATGAGCGTCAGATCGCCGCGACCCGCCTCGTCATGAGCACCACCGGCAACACGTCGTCGGCGGCGATCCTGTTCGTGCTGGAGGAGATGGCGGCGCAGCTCCCCGTCGCTGAGGGGCGCGGTCTCGCGATGGCGTTCGGCCCTGGTGTGATGGTCGAGCTCATCGAGTTGCTCTGGGTAACGTGAACCAGCGGGCACGAACCGCGCTGGTGCTCGCGACCGGCTTGCAGCGGCTCGTCGAGCTGCGGATCTCTTCCCGCAACCGCGCCCGGTTGGGACGGGCGGAACAGGCTTCACCGGCGACCTACCCGGCCATGGTCGCTGCGCACGTCGCGCTTTTCGCCGTCAGCTCGTGGCCCCGAAGCGGGCGGCGTGTGTCGCGGTCGATGGAGGTTGCGGCGCTGGCCGGCCTCGCCGCGTCAGCCGGCCTGCGCCTGTGGGTCATTCGAACGCTGGGCGCGAGCTGGAACGTGACCGCACACGTGCCGCCGGACGGTCGCATCGAGACGGGCGGTCCGTACCGCTACGTGCGCCACCCGAACTACGTCGCCGTGGCCCTCGAGTTCGCGTGCCTCCCGATCGCGGTTGGCGCCTGCCCGGAGGCGGTGGTGCTCTCGCTCGCCGATGCCGCGGTGCTGGCCCCCCGAATTCGCGCCGAGGAGCGCCTGCTCGACGCGATCCCAGGGTATCGCGAGGCGTTTCGTGGTGTCCCCCGTTTCATTCCTCGACCGGGCCGCCGCAGCCGTCAGATCCCGGCGAGCGACAGCCAGTCGCGCGTGGTGAGATCCCGGAACGTCAGATACCCGCAGTTGATGGCAACCAGTTTGCCCAACGCGCGCTGATCGCTTGCGGCTCGCACGATCGCACGCCGGCTGAGCGCCGGTGACCCCGCCAGGAACAGTGCGAGTTGTGTGAGGCGGCGGCGCTCGCGCACCAGGGCCGCATGGTCGATCGCATATCGCTCCGCCGCGGTGGCGGCGGAGATGCGATCGCTCAGCAGATCGCCGGTGTGCCCGGCAAGGCGCTCGGCGAGGAGCATCCCGATGGCGATGCCGTCTCCTGTGGTGGGGTCGTCGTATCCCGAGGCGTCGCCCACGAGAAAGACGCCACCGCTCGCGACGGCGCGTACCCGCTGATGAAAAGAGGCCGCGCCGAGCGGCCCTGAGACCAACTCCGCATCGGCAAGAGCGGCGACGCTGCGACGCGCGGCATCCGGGTAAGTCCGTGCCGTCATCGGCGGGTGTGAACGGTGGGTGAGGATCGACACGAGCAGCAGGTCCCGGCCGACGGGTGCTTCGTACCACTCGTGGTCGCCGGCGAGGGTCACGGTCACGGCATACCGATCGCGCGTGTCGACTCGCCAGTGTCCGGCGAGCCCGTAGCGGAGGCGCGCCCGCGAACGAGTCCGCAGCCCGGCCCAGGCTCGGACCTGCGAGTGCAGCCCGTCGGCGCCGATGACGATCCGAGCACGGATCTGGCCGGCGGTCGTGATCACCCCGGCAACACCCTGCGACGCGTCGCGGAGCAGTCCCGTGACCCGCTCCCCTTCGCGCAGCGCGGCGCGGGTCTCGCGGCGGACCGCGTCGACGAGGACCTCGTCGAAACTGGTCCGTCGGATACCGAGGCCGTCGGGCGATCCGCCGTCGGGGGGGACGGGAAACGGCACGTGGACGAAGGGTCCACCCCGGAGCTGATAGGTGACACCGCGGATCGGCCGCGCACCGGTGGCGAGTACCTGCGCGTGAAGGCCCAGCCTGCGGAGCGCATCCACTCCGGGTGGCATGACGCCCTCGCCACACGCCTTGTCGCGGGGAAACCGACTGCGATCGATGAGGACGACGTCGTGACCGCGCCTGGCGAGGAGGAGCGCGGTCGTTGCTCCACTCGGCCCTGCGCCCACGACGACGGCGTCGGTCTCCATCACGGGCACTGTCGCAGAGCGGCCCCGATGCGGGCGTCGTGCACCGGACCGCACCCGCCGGACCTCGGGTGGATGATGGGCCGGTGAACTTCCTGTCGGGACTGCACGGCGCTGTCGCCCTGGCGCTGCTCCCCGCGCTCCTCTTCGCCGAAGAGGCAGGCGTCCCACTGCCGTTCGCTCCCGGCGAGCTCACGTTGCTCGTGGCCGGCCTGCTCATCGCATCCGGCGGGCTCAATCCGTATGCCTTCATCCCCCTTTCGCTCGTCGCGTGCATCGCCGGCTCGCTGGTGGGGTACAGCTGGGCCCGGGCTGTCGGTGACCGCGGCCTCAAGGGGCTCGCCCGCCGGCTCCGCCAGCAGCGCAACCTCGAGCGCGTTGAAGAACGCCTTCGCGCCGCCGGGTGGCGCGGGATCGCCATCAGCAGATTGATCCCCGGCCTCCGGATCTACACCACGCTGGTGGCGGGGGCGGTCCGGGCGCCTCGGCGGTCGTTCATCCTCGCGATGGTCTCCTCGACGGTCGTCTGGGTCGGTGTGTACGTCGCCCTTGGGATCCTGATCGGTGTTCCCGTGGAGCACTTCCTCGATCAGCTCCAGAAGCTCGCCGTCCAGGGGGCGATCCTCGTCGCGATGGGAGTCGGCTGCTACCTGGCGGTGCGCAAAACACCCTCGTCGTCGGGAGCCGGCCTCGTCCGGGTGCCCCGCTGGGTGCGCGTAGCACTCGCCGCGCTCATTGACATCGGCGTCGTGGCCAGCATCGTCACGGGGCTTCTCGCCCTCGGCCGGCTGCTCGGGGTCGGGTTCGGAAGTGGCTGGGTTGACGGCGTCGTCGTGCTTCTGGTCGTCGGCGCGTTCTACGTCGTCGTCGCGAGGCGGAGCGCGGGTGCAACCGCGGGTGAGGTCCTGCTCCAGACCAGCTACGTCAGCGGCCATGGCCTGCCGCTCAAACCTCGGGCGGCGCTCGAGGCGGTGCGCTCGTTGGTGACGCGCTCGGATGACGAGCTCAGCGCCACCGGTGACCTCCTCCACGCCCTCGGCGATCCCGACCGGCTCCGGATCGTGACACGGCTCCTCGATCGCCCGCAGCGCCTGGATGAGCTGGCGTCCCAGTCGAAGCTCTCCCCGTTCGAAATCCGGCACCAGCTGGATCGCTTCCAGTCGACCGGCGTGCTCGTCATCAGCGGCCAGGAGCCGGACGCGACGTACTCGATCCGCTCCGACCTCCGTCACGTGCTGGTGCAGCTGCTCGCAATCATGGAGTCGACTGCAGCGACGACCGCCGCCGAAGAGGTCACGCCGAAACCCGCGCCGGTCTGAGCGCCACCAGTCCCTGATCGGCGAGAACCACCTCCGCGGTCTGCGACGTGGCGTCGGTCGCTACAGCGCCCCGACGACCAGCGCGCAGACGGCCGCCATCGCGGCCGTCGCCGGGATGGTGAGCACCCAGGCCACGAGGATGTTCCGCGCCACGCCCCATCGCACCGCTCCAAGCCGTCGCGTCGCGCCGGCGCCCATCACCGCACCCGAGACCACATGCGTGGTGCTCACCGGCAGCGCGAGTTGCGTCGCGCCCTGGATGACCACGGCCGCCATGGTTTGGGCACAGAATCCGTCGACCGGCTCGAGCCTGATCACCCTCATGCCCAGTGTCCTGATGATCCGCCAGCCGCCGGCGTACGTCCCGAAGCCGATCGCAGTTGCCGCCAGCAGGACGACCCAGAGTGGCGGTGATGGAAATTCCTTGCCACCGGCCGACATCACGCCGGCGCTGACCAGCGCGAGGGTGATCACGCCCATCGTTTTCTGGGCGTCGTTGGCTCCGTGTGAGAACGAGACGAACGCCCCGGACGCGATCTGCGCCACGCGGAATCGTCGATTCATCGGGCTTGGCTGCGCACGGCGGAACACATCGAGGGTGAGGCCGGCGAACAGGTATGCGAGCACGAGGCCGATCAGCGGTGATGAGACGAGCGCGATGACGACGGGGATCACCGATCCCCACTTCACCGATCCCACACCGTAGGCGACCACACCCATGCCGACCAGCGCACCGATGAGCGCGTGCGACGAGCTTGACGGCAATCCCAGGCGCCACGTGATCAGGTTCCAGACGATCGCGCCGATCAGGGCGGCGATGATCATGCCGAGCGAGACACCGTGCTTTGGAGAGACGAGGCCTCCGATGGTGTTGGCGACATGCGTGTGGAGGACCTCGATGGCGATCAGCGCTCCGAGCAGATTGAACGCTGCCGACATCACGACCGCCGTGCGCGGCCCCAGTGCGCGAGTGCTGATCGACGTCGCCACGGCATTCGCCGTGTCGTGAAATCCGTTGGTGAAATCGAACCCCAGTGCGATCACCACGGTCACGATCAGGAGCGCGTCGATACCCGTCACGCGTTCTTGATGATGATGCCTTCGATAACGTTGGCAACGTCCTCGCAGCGATCGAGCGAATCCTCGAGCAGCGTGTAGAAGTCCTTGAGCTTGATGATCGCGACCGCGTCGTATCCGCCGCGGAACAGCTCACCGATCGCCGTCCGGGATTCGGTGTCGCCGAGGTTCTCGATGCGATGGACCTCGATACCGTGCTCGTGCACCCCGGACTTCGATTCCAGCTTGGACACGGCGGCCTGTATCTGCTCAGAGGCCTCGACGATCAGACCGGCCATGGACCTCGCGGCCGGGGAGATATCCCTGATTCCGTAGAGGATGATCGTCTCCGCGATCTCATCGATGTAGTCGAGCACATCATCGAGTCCGGAACTCAGGGCGTAGATGTCCTCGCGGTCGAAGGGTGTGATGAACGTCCGGTGCAGTGTCTGGATGATCTCGTGAGTCACCTCGTCGCCGGCGTGCTCGAGAGCCTTGATCGCCGCCTGGTGCCGCGGCATGGCCGCACTGTCGTCATCGAGCGCGGCGCTGAGCAGCTGTGCGGCCGCGACGACGTTGCCCGCCTGACGATCGAAAAGCTCGTAGAAACGGCGTTCGCGGCGCAGAAGCCTGATCGGCATGGACGCGCAGATCCTACCCGAAGCACCCTGGCCCAGATCATTCATCGGGCCTCAGCGGCGGTTGTACTCCTGAACGCATCGCGCGGTCGGAATCGGATCTCCGTGATCATTCGGCCCACGGGGCACGCTTGCCCTCATGGCGACCGACAACGACAGCATCGCAGGCGGCTCGACCACCGTCACCCTCGAGAAATGGCTCCCTCGCACGTCGCCGTATAATCGCGGCGACCCAAGCCAAAAGCGATGGCTCTGCGGCATCTGTGGACGAGTCGAGGATGCCGGTGAGCCCGCGAGGAGGACGCTGTGTTGCAGGCGAGTCGCGCCGATCGTTTCTCATTCGGCCTGTGGACCGTCGGCTGGCAGGGCGTTGATGTTTTCGGCACCGCGGTGCGCGCTCCGCTGGACCCTGTGGTTGCCGTCGACCGGCTCGCCGAGCTGGGTGCGTATGGCGTCAGCTTCCACGACAACGACGTCTTCCCGTTCGACGCGTCGGCGGCCGAGAAGAGCCGGTCGGTCGACCGGTTGCGGCATGCGGTCGAAAGCGCCGGGCTGGTTGTACCGATGGTGACCACCAACCTCTTCTCGCATCCGGTGTTTCGCGACGGCGCGTTCACGGCCAATGACCGCGAGGTGCGCCGCTTCGCACTCCGCAAGGTGGCGGACAACATCGATCTCGCCGCCGCGCTCGGCGCCGGAATCGTCGTGTTCTGGGGAGGCCGGGAGGGCGCGGAGTCCGGCGCGGCAAAGGACGTTCGCGCCGCGCTCGACCGGTACAAGGAGGCTTTCGACATCCTCACCGGCTACGTCATCGAGCAGGGCTACGCGATGCGTTTTGCCATCGAGCCCAAACCGAATGAGCCTCGCGGCGACATCTTTCTTCCCACCATCGGGCACGCTCTGTCGTTCATCAACGAACTCGAGCACGCCGACATGGTGGGTCTCAACCCCGAGGTGGGTCACGAGGAGATGGCAAGCCTCAATTTCGCCCACGGGCTGGCGCAGGCGCTCTGGCACGGCAAGCTCTTTCACGTCGATCTCAACGGCCAGAACGGACCGCGCTACGACCAGGACCTCCGCTTCGGCGCCGGGAATGCCCGCGGCGCATTCTGGACGGTGGACATCCTCGAGTCCGGTGGCTACCAGGGACCCCGCCATTTCGACTTCAAGCCTCCGCGCACCGAGGACATGGACGGTGTCTGGGAGAGCGCCGCCGCCTGCATGCGCAACTACCTGCTGCTGCGGAGCCGAACCCAGGCATTCCGCGCGGATCCAGAGGTGCGGGCCGCACTCGTGGCGGCTCGACTCGACGAGCTTGCGCAGACAACGCTCGCGCCCGGTGAGACCCTGAGCTCGATGCGCTCGCAGACGTTCGATGTGGAGGCGGCCGCAGCCCGTGGCATGGCGTTCGAGCGGCTCGATCAGCTCGCCTTGGACTACCTCTACGGCATCCGCTCCTAGCCCGATGGGGCAGCCGCGGCGCCAGGGGCGCTCCGACGCGGTCCAGGCCACGTCGGCTTCCGAATGACTCCCGCTGCCCTCGTCGGCATCGATATCGGGACCACCTCCGCCAAGGGCATCGCCGTGGATCCGGAGTCGGGGACCGTGCTCGCCACGGCCGAATTCCCATACCCGGTCACCTCGCCCCACCCCGGGTGGATGGAGCAGCACCCCGATGCATGGGCGGCGGCGACCGGCGACGTGCTGGCGACCTTGAGGACCGACGTGCCCGAGGTCCTCGGCATCGGCTTCTCCGGGCAGATGCACGGGTTGGTGTGCACCGACGTAAGCGACGCGGTCATCCGTCCCGCAATCCTCTGGAACGACCAGCGATCCGCGCCGCAGTGCACGGCGTTGGAAAGCGGGAGCGGCAGAGACCGCCTGCTTCGCCTGACGGGGAACCGGGCGCTGCCCGGATTCACGGCGCCGAAGCTGCTCTGGATGCGGGAGAACGAGCCGGATGCCTACGCCCGGATCCACCGCATCTGTCTCCCCAAGGATTACGTGCGCGACCGCCTCGTCGGCGGTCATCGCAGTGACGTCGCCGACGCGGCGGGAACGCTGCTCCTCGACGTCGGAAAGCGTCGCTGGAGCACCGAGCTGCTCGCTCAGCTGGAGATTCCGGCGTCGTGGCTCCCCGAGCTCGCCGAGAGCCCCGATGCCGTCGGGGAGCTCGACGGCGTCGCCGTCGCCGCGGGCGCCGGCGACCAGGCGGCGGCGGCGGTGGGCGCCGGCATCACCGGCCCCGGCCCCCTGTCGGTCGTGCTCGGCACCTCGGGGGTCGTCCTCGCAGCGACCGATCGCTTCCTGACCGACTCGGCGGGAAGGGTCCACGCCTTCTGCCATGCGACCCCCGACCGGTGGCTGGTGATGGGTGTGATGCTCTCGGCCGCCGGATCCCTCGCCTGGTTCCACGACACGCTCCTTCATGGCGTTGCCTACGACGCGATGCTCGACGAGGCCGCCGGCGTGGCGCCCGGCTGCGACGGGGTGACCTTCCTCCCCTACCTGGCCGGAGAGCGGACGCCTCACGCTGATCCGGACGCGCGAGGGGCGTTCTGCGGGCTCTCGGTGACCAGTGGGCGGGGCGCGATGACCCGGGCGGTGCTCGAAGGGGTCGCTTTCGCGTTGCGCGATTGCCTTGACGTCGTCCATGGCGTTGGAGCGACCGCGACGCGGGGCCGCGTGTCGGGGGGAGGCTCGAGAAGCCGTCTCTGGCTCGAGATCGTCGCCAGCGCGCTCGAGGTGCCCCTCGAGGTGATGGCGACGGATCAGGGGTCAGCCTTCGGCGCCGCCCTGCTCGGTGGCGTCGCGGCGGGGGTGTACCGCGACCTCGATCAGGCGAGCGACGCATGCGTGCGTGTCACCGAGGTCGTCGATCCGGTGACCGGGTGGATCGAACCCTACCGGGAGGCGCGACGTCGATTCCGCGACTACTATCCGGCGCTCCACTCGGTCGGGTGATCGGGCCCGAGTTAGGCTGATCTCCGCTCGAGCGTCCGCGCCGGGACCAGAGTCGGCTCGTCGAGAACTCTCGTGAGCGCCAGTTCCGCGGCGCCGAGCAATGGTCCGTCCGCGCCCAGCTGCGTGGGTCTGATGAGATCGTCCACGTCAAGTGCGGGAGCCATGACCCGAGCCCGCAGCTCCGCCTGAACGATCTGCTCCACCACCGGCCACATGGTGCCGAGCAGGCCGCCGAGGACGACACGCTGCGGGTTGAAGACGTTCACTAGGCCGGACAGGCCGATGCCCAGCCAGCGGCCCACGTCCTCCACGGCTGCAAGCGCAACCGGGTCGCCCCACTCCGCCTGACGGAGCAGGCGCGTGACCGCTTCCGGCCGGTAGTTC
Organism: Saccharimonadales bacterium (SeqCode); assembly: GCA_035534875.1. Classification (GTDB taxonomy): domain Bacteria; phylum Chloroflexota; class Dormibacteria; order Aeolococcales; family Aeolococcaceae; genus Palsa-851. The sequence continues at coordinate 2,142 of DATLRB010000064.1, read as the reverse complement.
TTCTCGGCGATCCCGATGCGACGCAATATCGCGGGGCCACCGATCTCGGTCTCCCAGCAGCCGATCGCACCACATCGGCACCGCTCGCCGAGCGGGTTCACCTGGAAGTGCCCCACCTCTCCCGCACAGCCGGCCGCGCCGACCAGCGGCCGCCCATCGATGACCAGACCGCCGCCGACCCCGACCTCACTGGACACGTAGACGAGGTGATGCACGCCCACACCGGCACCCCACGTGTGCTCGGCCAGGGCGCCGAGATCGGCCTCATTGGCGATCAGGACGGGCAGGCTCGAGCCGAGTCGATCCGCGACGAGGCGTCCCAGCGGGACATCTCGCCATCCGAGGTTCGGAGCGAAATGGACCATGCCGTCGGCGCGCCGCACGACTCCGGCCAGAGCGATTCCCAGGCCCGTGACCCAGCACCCGGCAGGAATCGAGGCCTGGGCTGTTTGAATGAGCTTGCCGACGTCCTCGATGGTCTGATCGACGGCGAGGCGACGGGGCTGATGAGTCACCCGCGCCCTGTGGAGAATTCGGCCGCCCAGTCCGACCACCGCCGCCGAGAGCGAGTTGACGGCGATCTCGGCGGTGATGGCGGCGGCCCCCTCTGGGTTGGGACGGGCGACGAGTGACGGGCGCCCGGGAGCGCCCAGCCGCGCCGGATCCCCCTCCTCAACCAGGCCGCGGGCGCGGAGATCGGCGACCAGCTCACCGATGGTGCTCCGGGTCATCCCGAGCGCGCTGCCCATCTCCGACCGGGAGAGCGCGCCCGACTGGTGCAGCAGCCGGAGCAGCAGGCTCAGGTTGTGACGCCGGACGGACTCGGGCGAGGCCATGGGACTCATCGACCCCGGCCCCTCCGCGCGGCGCGCAACACGTTCGTGGGAATCAGGCCCGAGGCTGCGCGCCGCGGCGGGAGAGCACGTCGATGGTTCCAGCCGCGAGCAGCACGAGCGCCACGACGATGGCGATCCACTCGGATGTGACCCCGAGCAGGAAGAGCCCGTTGTAGATGCCCCCGATGACGAGGCCACCGAGCACGCCGTGGATGGTCTTCCCGCGGCCGCCGAAGAGGCTGGTACCGCCGATGACCGCTGCCGCCACCGCCAGGAGCACGTAACTGTTGGCCTCCTTGATGATGTTGGTGGTGATCGAGACCTGCCACGACGCGAAGAGCACGCCGGCGATGCCGGCCGTCAGGGCGCCGAGCACGAAGCCCCAGGTACGGATGGTCGGGAGCTTGATCCCGGCTCGGCGCGCCGCCTCCGGGTTGCCGCCGATCGCGTACACGTAGCGCCCGAAGCGGGTGCGCTGGAGCAGCATCGTCCAGGTGGCGAGGACGACCAGGACGATGGGAATGATGTAGGGCAGGCCCTCGATTGTCCCGAAGTGCGCCCGGTTCACGTTGCAGAGGGCGACGACCAGGATCCCCGCGGCCGCCGCGACGATGATCTTCAATGCGGTGAGGCTTGCCGGCGGCGCCACCAACCCGGAGCGGCGGCGACGGGCGCTGCGGTACCACTCCCAGCCCGCGGCGATGACTCCGACGACGATGAGCAGGATCCAGCTCACCGCCGGGTCGAACTGCCCCCAGAAGAGGTTGTAGAGGAAGACCTCATTGCTGAAGTGGGAGTTGCCGATGCCGACGAGGCTGCCGCCGAGGACGATGATCGCCACGCCCTCGAGCACCAGCAGTCCACCGAGCGTGACGATGAACGACGGCATCTTGACCCGGGCGACCAGCGTTCCCTGGATGGCTCCGACACCAGCGCAGATCAGGAGTGCGACCAGGATGGCCAGCCACCATGGCCAGTTCAGGCCGGCCGGCTGGACCTCCTCGGCAACCACGACCGCGCCGAGGCCCATGACCAGCCCGACCGAGAGGTCGATCTCACCGAGCAGGAGGGCGAAGATCTCGGCCATCGCCAGCAGCATGTAGATGCTGCTCTGCTCGAAGAGATTCACGAGGTTCTGCGGCGACAGGAACTTCCCGTTGGCGATCTGAAACGCCACGGCGACGATGACGATGCCGAGCAGCACGGGGAGGACGCCGCTGTCGCCGCTCCGGATGCGCTGCCCCCAGGCGCGCAGATACTGACCCAGGGATTGCGCCAGGATCTCCGGCGGGACGTCGGTCGCGGT
>DATLRB010000063.1:0-155528 GCA_035534875.1 Saccharimonadales bacterium (SeqCode) | reverse complement strand
CGTCCTACCGTCGGCCAACATCTTCACTGACGAGAGCAACATCTACAGCCGTGTCCACAACACGTACTACCACCAGCGGGTCAAGCACTCGGCTCGCGTGTACGTGGACGGCGACGTCCACACCCAAACCATCGAGGGCTTTTGGAGCCTCTTCAAGCGCGGCCTAAACGGTGTCTATCACTCCGTCTCGACGAAGTACCTCCAGGGCTACATCGACGAGTACGTCTTCCGCTACAACCATCGCTTCGACGGTCAGCCTATGTTCTTCGCTTTCCTCGCGCAGGTTTCTCGCTGGGCTGCTCCGGTGGCAGGCCCTCCCCTAGGGGACGCGATACCCTTCTAAGGTCGCCTAGGAAGCCCTTTCGATCTGTGCCCGGTGCAGGGTCAGGGCGCTCCTCAAACGGTTGGGGATCTTTCGCGGTCATGCCGGCAGGGATGGCACGACGTCTTCGGCCGGGAACGGCACTCCGTCCGGTTCACGGCTCTCTCGGTGGGCTGCCTCCCACTCCTCCTCCCGGCAGACCCAAACGACGCTGAACGCATGGCCTTGCACGACGGCTGAGATCGCGCGGCGTTGGAGTCGCTCTCCGAGAGCAGTCTCTACGAACACGGGGGTTCCTGGCTGAATCGTGAGCATCGTGGGGCCTCCATTGGTAATCGGCTCGCGCCCCATGATGAATTGTTCGGCGTAACGGACCTAACTTAGTCTCACGTCCCTCCCCTTCGGCTGCTACGATGTCCCCGAACAATCCCCATCAATGAGGCCGCGAAGATGACCGATGAACCAGCGAACCTAGATCCAGAGGCACCGTCCCCACCTTACGTTCCGTTCCGAACTCTTACTAATCTGATCGCCCGGATGGACACTGAGGGAGTCCCTAAGCGGATCGACAAGTCCTACCTCAACAAGCTTGCCGGGAGCATGCAAGGTCAGGTCTTCTCGGCGCTCCGTGCGCTGGACCTCATGGACGCCGACAAGCAGCCGACTGCCGTATTGCGTTCACTCGTGAGCGACGGGGACAATCGGCCGGCCCATTGGAAGGAGATCATCGAGCGGAACTACGGCTGGGCCGTGGTCTTGGGCACCGACGCCACCCACCAGCAATTGTCCGAAGCGTTCCGAGACAACGCCCCCAAGTTGAGTGCCACGACCCGGGACCGAGCGATGGCCTTCTATCTTCAGGCTGCGGCCTACGCGGGGATTCCTCTGAGCAAGTTCTTTCACGGCGGTGTTGGATCGGTAGCGGGCGGAACACGCCCACCGCGACGCGTTCGACAGCCGCGAGTTCGGGCTACCCCTGCGGAGACTCCGCCGAAGACCGACCCTCTGCCAAGCAGCGGCTCCCACCGCGACGCCTTCATCAACCTCCTGCTCAAGAAGGCCGAGGAAGCCAAGGGCAAGGAGGCCGAGTCTCTTTACGACCGCATCACCGCGTTGTTGGCTGAGAAGGGAGGTGAGAGCAAGTGAGGAGGGTCTGATCGGCGCTGCGAACCCAACAAAAGGCCCATGCGATAGCAGCGGCACGGGCAGATGTACCGCGTAGAGCGGAACGGGGAGGACCCGGGGGGACTGTCTCAGAAACAACCCCCGGGCCTCCATCCACCTTGGAAGGTGAAACCGCGAGGAGCGGTCCCGGCATTAGAAACCGACGGGCACCCCTTACGGGTGTGGGGTCCGAGTCCCCCACCTTCCTTCAAGTCTACCCACCAATGGATAAGCTGAGGCATGTATCTAGCGTACGTCGATGATTCGGGCGATCCAGGCGAGAAAGGTGGGATCTCCTTCACGCTCGGCTGCGTCCTCATTGACGCTGACAAGTGGCCATCCACGCTCGACGGTCTCATTGAGTTCCGCCGAGGTCTCCGGGAACGTCACGGCGTTCCAATTCGCCAAGAGCTTAAGGCCAACTGGGTCATCCGCGGAAGCGGACCACTTCACGCGCTCGGCTTGCACGTCGACACCCGTCGCCGTATTTATCGCGGACACCTCCGAATACAGCCCCAACTTGGAGTGACCACCTTCGGAGCCGTGATTGACAAGGCAAGGCACTACGCGCTGCCCACGCCGGGACGGGTCGATCGACGCGCGTGGGAATACCTACTGCAACGCCTGGAGCGCTTCAGCACTACTCAGGAAACCACCATATTTCTGATCCATGACGAGGGCAGCGATGCGATGGTTCACGCGTTGGCGCGGAAGTGGCGTCGTGCTGGCTCCGCTGGGATGCGATACGGAAGCGGCCGTCTGGATCGGCCCTTTACACGGTTGATCGACGATGCCGTAGCCCGAAGTTCCCAACAGTCGTACATGCTGCAACTGGCCGATTTCTCCGCTTATGCCGCGTTCCGCAAGGTTTATCCGCCACTGGGCTCAGCGACCACGGACCTGAGCCGCATCGCCGTAGCGGATGCGTGGGATCTTCTGGGCGACTCGCGATATGTCGCCGCGACGCGTGTCCGCAGCGATGGCATCGTCGCTTGGACATAAAAACACCCCCTGACTTCACCGCCAACGACGCCAGCGAAGCCAGGGGGGCGGGTAGGGCCGGTGGCCAGGCAATGGTGCCCGGTCGGTCCTCGGGTGGGAGTATACCCAAAAATCATCGAACAAGTGTTCGCGACCACATCCCTGTTTCAGGCTGCCCTCGCACGGCTCACAGAAGTGCTTAGGACTGAGCTGGGCCGTCTAGGTTCATCAGTTGCCGGTTGGCTGCGGACAGCATCGCGAGCATTCGCGGAAGCTCGTGCATCGACCCATACCCCGCCGTCTGGGTGAACCAGACGAGGCTCCTAAGATCGTCTTCGCTGACTGCGCCGCGCTGCCGAAGACCTGTGGCGACGTCAAGCACCTCGGCGTTGTACCGCTCGAAGTATCGAGCGGCAGCCTCCTGTTCGTACTTCTGGCGCCGGTTGCCCTGTCGCGTCCATGCTGCCATGGATTCAGGATTCTCGGAGCCTTCCTCTCGCGCGTCGGGGTAGTAACGATGGTAATTACTCAGTAGTTCTCCGACGCCTGTTACGACTGCCTTGATACGATCGGAGAGGGCCTGGTCGCTCTCAGTGGCGATGGCGCGGTGCTTTCCGAACCCCACCCAGAGGAGAGGCAGCCATCCGTGCTGGTTCGCCTTCTCAAACAGCCCGGCCAGCCCGATCACTCCAGCAAGTACGAGCGCGATCCACCAGAAGTTGTACCCGGCCTTCGCCCCCAACCCCGCCAGACCCGCTAGTACCAAGACGCACACGAACTGGACGATTGGGTTGCCGACGAAACGACTGACCATCCCCTCGAGTCTGGGCATCGGCAGAGAGGCTCGCACGGTACACTCGATTGTATACCTACCGTCATTGGCCAGTTACCCGGATTTGTGTATGTCTGTGAAGCGATAGAATCGCGGCCGATCGGCTCTCAGGAGGCTCATGAGGCTCGCCGCGTTCGCACGCCGTCCCCTGCTGTTCGGTCCGTCGCCGGTGCATCCGCTCGAGCGTCTGACCAAACGGCTCGGCGGGGCTGAGGTGTGGGCGAAGCGCGAGGACTGCAACAGCGGCCTGGCATTCGGAGGCAACAAGACCAGAAAGCTGGAGTACCTGGTTGCCGATGCCCTGGCTCAGGGCTGCGACACGCTGGTTTCGATTGGGGGTGTCCAGTCCAACCACACCCGCCAGGTCGCCGCCGTGGCCGCACGGGTTGGCATGCGGTGCGTCCTCGTCCAGGAGAGCTGGGTCGAATGGCCCGATCCAGTCTATGACAAGGTTGGCAATATCCTGCTGAGTCGCATCCTCGGCGCTGACATCAGGATGGTCAAGGAAGGGTTCGGCATCGGCTTCAAGGCGAGTTGGGAGAAGGCGCTCGCCGATGTCAACGCCGAGGGCGGGAAGCCGTATCCAATTCCAGCCGGCGCATCCGATCACCCGCTCGGAGGTCTCGGATTCGCGCGGTGGGCGGCGGAGGTGGAAGAACAGGAACTCGAGCTCGGTGTCTTCTTCGACACGGTCATCGTTTGCTCGGTCACGGGCAGCACTCAGGCGGGGATGATCGCGGGATTCGCCGCGCAGGGGCGACCACGCCATGTCATCGGCATCGACGCGTCGGCGAAGCCCGAGGAGACGCTCGGCCAGGTGACCCGCATCGCTCGTCGAACGGCCGAGCTGATCGACATCGGCCGTGACCTGCGCAGCGACGAGATCATCCTCGACGCTCGCTACCATGCCGGCACCTACGGGATCGCCGACCAGCAAACCGTCGACGCGATCACGCTCGGTGCGCGCCTGGAGGGGATGATCACCGACTCGGTCTATGAGGGCAAGTCACTTGCGGGCATGATCGACATGATCACCAGCCGGGAGATCGATCCGCGGTCAACGGTCCTCTACGCTCACCTCGGTGGCCAGCCGGCACTGAACGGATACAGCTCGCTCTTCCCCTGAGCCCGGAGCACGCGGACCGTCCATATTCATCTTGTACTAATCTCAGCACCGACTGACAGACACCGTTGAGGAGAAGACGCCGTGGCAGGAGAGAAGTCCCGAGGAGCCCCCAAGCGTCAGGGAAAGAAGCCCAAGGCCGCCGCAATCGCGAAGGCGGCCAAGAAGGCCGCCGCGCAGACCGCGGCGCAGTCCCCCGCCGAGCGCTGACCACCGCGGCGGTCACTCGCTGCGTCTAACCGGCTTCGCCGGCCATTGCCCGCTTGCGGAGCTTGTTGCGTTCGTCGGCGTTGAGCACGCGCTTGCGCATCCGGATGCCGACCGGGGTGACCTCGACGAGCTCGTCATCGATGATGAAGTCGAGGCACTCCTCGAGCGACATCTTCCGCGGCGGGACCAGACGGATGGTCATGTCCTCCGTAGATGACCGGATGTTGGTCTTCTGCTTCTGCTTGGTCACGTTGAGGTGGATGTCGCCGGGCCGGCGGTTGAGCCCGACGATCATGCCCTCGTAGACCGGCGTCCCCGGCGCGATCAGCGGCTGTCCGCGTTCCTGCAGGGTCACCAGACCGTAGGCGACGGCAGTTCCCGGTTGACTGGCGGTGAGCACACCGCCGCGAGTGGTCGTCGGCAGCACCCAGGTGTGCTCCCAACCGAGAAGCCTCGTCGCCATCACGCCGGTGCCGCGGGTGAGAGTGAGGATCTGGCTGCGCAGCCCGATGAGGGCGCGGGTCGGGGCGTGGTACGTCAGCCGCACACCGCCGCCGGCGTCGGTGCGCATCGCCGTCATCTTTGCGCCGCGGGTGCCGAGGGCATCGGTGATGGCGCCGACGACATCCGCCGAACAGTCGATGACGCAATCCTCGACAGGTTCCACGCGCTCGCCGTCGATCTCCTTGGTGATGACCGCGGGCCGCGACACCTCGAACTCATATCCCTCGCGCCGCATCGTCTCGATGAGGATCGCGAGGTGCAATTCGCCGCGCCCGCTCACGTCGAAGATGTCGGCGGTCGGTCCGTCCTCGACCCGCAGCGCCACGTTGGTGAGCAACTCACGCTCCAGCCTCGCCCGGAGCTGTCGCGACGTGCTGCTCACGGTCGCCTCGCGCCCGGCCAGCGGTGACTGATTGACCGAGAACTGCATGCGCAGCGTCGGCTCGCCGATCTCCAGGCGTGGGAGTGCCTCCGGCGATTCCGCGTCGGCGATGGTGTCGCCGATGGCAACCGACGCGAGCCCCGACAGGTAGACGATCTCGCCGGCGGACGCGGACTCCACCGACAGGCGCTGGAGCGCCTCAACGGTGAGCACCGTCGCGATTCGCTCCACCTTTCCAGCGCCCGATGCGGTGCAGCAGACGACGCTCTGTCCGGGGTGCACGGTGCCTCGCTGAATCCGTCCCAGCGCGAGCCGGCCGCTCCAGTTGTCGTGGTCCAGGTTGCTCACCAGCATCTGCAGGGGGCCGTCCGGGTCCGCCAGGGGCGGCGGGACGTGATCGATGATCACGTCGAGGAGGGGCTCGAGGGTCACGCCGGCGCGGGTGAGGTCGGCGGTCGCCGTGCCTTCTCGTGCGTTGGTGTAGAGCACCGGCGCATCCAGCTGCCAGGACTCTCTGGCAAGCTCGAGGAGCAGGTCGTGAGTGGCCTCAACGGTCTCCGCGGGCTGAGCGTTGGTCCGGTCGATCTTGTTGACGACGATGATCGGCTGCAGGCCGAGCGCGAGCGCCTGGCGAAGCACGACCCGCGTCTGTGGCATCGGACCCTCTGCGGCGTCCACCAGCAGCAGGCAGCCGTCCGCCATCCCGAGGACCCGCTCGACCTCGCCGCCGAAGTCCGCGTGGCCCGGCGTGTCGATGATGTTGAGCTTGACACCGTTGTAGCGGACCGACGTGGTCTTGGCGAGGATGGTGATCCCCTTCTCGCGCTCGAGATCGTTCGAGTCCATGATCAGCTCGCCAACCTGCTCGTGGGCCGCGAAGACCCGCGACTGTTTCAACAGGGCGTCGACGAGCGTGGTCTTGCCATGGTCGACGTGCGCGATGATCGCGACATTGCGAAGGTCCGCCCGGCGCTTTTCGCCGGGCACGAGAGGAGGTGGCACCTCTCGATTCTGACCGCCCCGCCTTCATCGTCCGCCCGTAACCCATCTCAGGAACTGCTGAATATGGGCTGCGAGGGCGCTTTCGAGGTCCTGGAGCACCGAATACTGCCCCCTCGCTGTGGCTTCGGTGTTCGCGTTCAACTGCTTGAAGAGGCCGGACAGCGGTGAGGTGAGACCCCCGAGCGGGCCGGAATCGGCCACCGGGGAGGGGCTCGCGAGCGGCAGGGCGGGCCCCGCCCCAGGCGTGGCCGTCGCCACAGCCGGCGCCGCCCAACTGATGTACCGACCAGGGGTCGGAGCCTGCGCGCCGGCGTGGACGGCGAAAGCCACCACGCCGCCTGCCGCAGCCACACCGATCAGGATGCGGAACCGGTGAATACCGAGCATGGGCCACCTCCAAAGGTCGAGCTCTGACGGTCGCCCCACCGGCCGCGCCGGACGGTTCCGGCTTCCAGAAAGTATACGGATTTGTGTATGTCGCGCGCGGCGCGGCCGTGCCCGGTGGTGGAGCAAAGGTCCGTTCCCGCCGGTGAGGCACGCGCCTATATTCAATCTGTGAACGCGGCCAGGACGGTCCTTCTCTACATCGTCAGCGCCGTCGTCGGCATCCTCCTCGGCCTCGCGGCCGCGCAGGTCACCACCTCCTGCACCGGGTCCTGCGCTGGCACGCAATCCCGTTTTGCCATCTGGCAGAGCGGCCTGATCGGGCTCGGCTGCGCGTTCGTGGTGCTGATCGCCTGCGCCTTGCTCGACGAGGAGTTCATTCCCGTCACTCGGCAGTGGCTCCGTACGGCGAGGCGCCGCCTGTCCGGCGACGGTCGAAAGTCGAACGTCGGCTAGAGATATGTCAGCCGGTGAGGCGTTTCGGCCGGGCGGATCATCGCGCGCCGCGACGCCTGTCAGGACGGACGTCCACACTGCTGAAGAGCGAAGGTGAGACGATTCAAGAGTGGCTGACCCTGTTTCGCTGACCCTCCCGGCGATGGGTGAGTCCGTTTCAGAAGGAATCGTGTCCCGCTGGCTCAAGGCCGTCGGTGACATCGTGGAGGAGGGCGAGCCGCTGGTCGAGGTCACCACCGACAAGGTCGACGTCGAGGTGCCGGCGCCGGCAACCGGGCAGCTTGCCGAGATCGTCGCAGCGGAAGGGGAGACGGTCGCCGTCGGTGCGACCCTTGCGGTGATTGCTCCAGGGGCGCCCACCGCCGGGGCCGCCCCCCCAAACGTCTCCGAGCCAACGTCTGAAGCCGCCGCGGTGACTCCCGCCCCACCCGGCGCACATGCGGCAGATGGGGCTCCAACCCCGCCATCGGAGGGGGTGCCGACGGCCGCGCGACCGACCGTCACCTCGGACCCCTCGGAAGTCGATGCCGCCCCGCTGGCGCGCAGGGCTGCGGCGAAGAACGGCGTCGATCTTCGTGCGCTGCACGGATCTGGACCGGGCGGCGTGGTCACCAGAAGCGACGTCCTGGTCGCGCGGGCCGGCGCTGGAAAAAGAACCGATGCCACCGTCCGTGTTGTGGACGGCGACCACGCCGAGCCGATCAGGGGCCCGGCAGCGGCCCTCGTGGACTACATGGAACGCAGCCGGGACATCCCGACAGCGACTTCGTTCCGGACGATCGGTGTCAGCGTGCTCGACAGCCGCCGGCGCCAGCTGAATATCGCTCTCGCAGCGGGCGGCAACGCAGGCAAGGTGTCGTTCACCCACCTCATCGGATACGCGATCGCGCTGGCGGCCGGCGCGAGTCCTGCCATGACGGCCCACTTCGCGCGGACCGACGAGGGTAAGCCGGCGCGCGTTGCGGGGCCGGCGCACCTCGGGCTGGCGGTGGACAGTGTCCGCGGGGACGGTTCACGCTCGCTTGTCGTTCCGGTGATCCGCAATGCCTCGGAGCTCCCGTTCAAGGAATTCCGCGACGAGTACGAGCGTCTGATCGAGCGCGCACGCACCGGCGCGCTCTCCGCGGACGAGCTCCAGGGCGCGACGCTGACGCTCACCAATCCGGGCGGCATCGGGACTGTCGCCTCGGTACCGCGGCTCATGCCCGGTCAGGGAACCATCGTCGCCGTCGGGGCGATCGGCTACCCCGCCGAATGGCGCACGGTTCCCGAGACGAGCGTCCGCGACCTCGGGGTCGGCAAGGTCATGACCATGACGAGCACGTACGACCATCGCGTCATCCAGGGAGCCGAGTCGGGGGAGTTCCTCGGTCGCATCGAATCCCTCCTCGACGGCGCCGAGAGTTTCTACGATCGAGTTTTTGCCAGTCTTGGCCTGCTCATGCCGTCTCTCGAGGCGGCGCGGGTGCACACCGCGGCGCCGGCCTCGCCCGCCCCCGCCCGTCCTTCGACGGTCGAGGGGGCGCCCGACCGTGTGCTGCTCGCCGCGATGCAGGCGGCCACGTCGCTGGTCAAGGCGCATCGCACCCACGGCCATCTCGGCGCACACCTCGACCCGCTCGGCTCCCCCCCGATCGGGGATCCCGCGATGGAGCCGTCGACCTACGGCCTGACCCAGGACTTGATGGAGCAGATCCCCGCCGATCTGCTCCGCGTCTACGTCCCCGGTCGCACCCTCGCAGAGGTGCTCCCCAATCTCCGGCGCACGTACTGCGGCACCATCGCCTTCGAGATCGAGCACATCTCGAGCCACGAGCAGCGTGTCTGGCTGCGCGAGCACATCGAGTCGGGCGAGTACCGCCCGGCGCTGACGATCGAGGACCGGCTGCGACTCCTGGAACGCCTCACCAAGGTCGATGCGATGGAGCGGTACCAGCGTGCGGCCTTCCTCGGCCAGAAGACCTTCTCACTCGAGGGACTTGACGCCCTGGTGCCGATGCTCGAGACCCTGCTGGGCCTGGTCGCCGACGACGGTATCGGCGAGGTCGTGATGGGCATGCCCCACCGCGGACGGCTCGCGGTGGTCGCCCATGTTGCCAACCGCTCCTACGAATCGATTCTCAACGCGTTCGAGCTCGCGTCCGCACGGCGGGCGATCGGCCGCTTCGAATCAACGGGCGACGTGAAATACCACGTCGGCGCCACCGGGACCTACCACACCGAATCGGGCAAGGTGATCCTGGTCCGCCTGCTGCCAAACCCCAGCCACCTCGAGGCGATCGATCCGGTGGTGGAGGGTTGGTGCCGGGCGGCACAGACCCAGCGTCGTGCGACGACGCTGCACCTGGATCCGATGGCCGCGCTGCCGGTGCTGATACACGGCGACGCCGCGTTTGCGGGACAGGGCGTCGTGCAGGAGGTCCTCAACCTCCAGTCGCTCCCCGGCTACACGACCGGCGGCACCGTGCACTTCATCGCCGACAACCAAGTCGGCTTCACCACCGACCCGCAGGACGGGAGGTCGACCCGTTACGCGTCCGATCTCGCCAAGGGTTTCGACATTCCCATCGTCCACGTCAACGCCGACGACGTCGAGGCGTGTCTGGCCGCGATCACCTTCGCGTACCACTACCGTCGCGCGTACCGCCGCGACGTCATGGTGCACCTGATCGGCTACCGGCGGTTCGGACACAACGAGGCGGATGAGCCGGCGTACACGCAACCACTCATGTACATGAAGATCCGCCAGCACCCCACAGTTCGCGAGCTGTTCGCCGCGAGGCTGGTGGCCGACGGTCTGATCCGTGCCGAGGATGTCGACGCCCATGCCAAGGCGATGTACGGCCGCGTCGCCGATGCGCACAAGCGCGTGAAGGAACACCTCGCGGCCGAGCTCGACGACCTGACCCACGAGCAGGTGGCCGAGGAGCCGGACGACCCGACGATGCGAACCGCGGTTTCGGGACGTCAGCTTGCGGCCCTCAACGATCAGTTGCTCACCTTCCCCAAACACTTCACGCCCAACGCCAAGCTCATTCGCCAGATGGAGCGGCGCAAGTCGGCGATTCTCGAGGGTGCCATCGACTGGGGGACCGCCGAGGCGCTGGCCTTCGCCTCGCTCATCGCGCAGGGTCATCCGATCCGGCTCACCGGCCAGGATACGGTGCGCGGCACCTTCAGCCATCGCCACCTGGCGTTTCACGATGAGCGCAACGGCGAGGTGTTCGTGCCGATGCAGCACCTCACCGACGCGCAGGCGACGTTCGAGGTGCTCAACAGCCCGCTGAGCGAGGTCGGGTGTCTCGGCTTCGAGTATGGCTACAGCGCCGCGGACCCGGAGACGCTGGTCATCTGGGAGGCGCAGTACGGCGACTTCTTCAACAACGCCGAGATGATCGTCGACCAGTTCATCTCGTCGGCCCGCGCCAAATGGGGCCAGCACTCACGCTTGACGATGCTGTTGCCGCACGGCTATGAGGGAAGTGGTCCCGAGCACTCGAGCGCGCGAATCGAGCGCTTCCTGCAACTCTGCGCGAACGACAACATGCGCCTGGCGAACTGCACGACGCCGGCGCAGTATTTCCACCTGCTGCGCAGCCAGGGGCTGCTCAACGACCCGCGCCCCCTGATCGTCTTCACGCCGAAGAGCCTGCTGCGGCTGAAGGAATCGACGTCCAAGCTCGCGGACCTCAGCACGGGCAGGTTCCACACCGTGATCGACGATCCCACCGGCGCGGACCATCGCGAGGAAGTACGGTCGCTGCTCCTCTGCTCGGGACGGATCTATTACGAGCTCTCACTCGCACCGCAGCGGGGCGAGGCGACCGACGTCGCCATCGCGCGCGTTGAGCAACTGTACCCGCTGCCCGTGGACGCCATTCTCGAGCTGGTCGCGTCGTATCCGAAGCTCGAGCGGCTGTACTGGGTGCAGGAGGAGCCGCAGAACATGGGCGCGTGGGGGAGCCTCGAGCGCGCGCTCGGGCTGGCGCGTCCGTCACACATTCAGTGGGAGTACATCGGGAGGCCGCGACGGGCCAGCCCGTCGGAGGGATACGCGGGCTCGCACCAACTCGAGCAGGAACGCATCGTCATCGAGGCCTTCGCCACGTCACGACGCGGCGGGAATGGAGCGGTGCCCGCCGTCCCCGCCACCACGCACACTTCGGCATGACCCAGCGCGTCGTGGTGCTTGGCGGGGGCCCCGCCGGCGATGTCGCCGCGCTGCGCGCCGCGCAGCTGGGCGCCGACGTGACGCTCATCGAACGCGCCGAGCTCGGCGGGACCTGCCTGAACTGGGGCTGCATTCCCACCAAGTCCTTGCTCGCGGGAGCCGACCTGCTCCGCAGGATCCGCGACGCCGCGTCCTTCGGCATTCGCGTCCCCGAGCCCGAGGTGGACTTCCCGCGCATGATGGAACGCAAGGAAGAGATCGTGGTGACCATGCGCAAGGGTGTCGAGGCGGCGTGCAAGCGACGTGGCGTGAAGGTCGTTCGCGCGCAGGGCGTGGTTGACGGCGACGCGGTGGTCACCGCGGGTGAGCGCCATGAGTTCGATCACCTCATCGTCTGTGTCGGCACCGAGCCCTCCGGGTTGCCGGGCATCGAGATGGAGCACCCCCGGGTGGTGACGTCCAACGGCATCCTTCGCCTGGAGCGCGTCCCCGACCACATGCTCGTGATCGGCGGCGGAGTCGTCGGTTGTGAGTTCGCAAGTCTCTTTGCGGCGCTGGGGTCGCGGATCACCGTCGTCGAGGTGCTCCCGCAGGTGCTGTCCGGCGTCGACGCGCGGGTCGTCCGGCAGTGGCGCCGAATCGTGGAACAGCAGGGGATCACGTTTCTCGCCGGGCGTCGCGTCGAATCGGTCGACTACGGCGCCGACACCGTGAAGGCGCATCTCGACGACGGGAACGCGGTCGAGGCCGATCTCCTGCTCGTTTCAGTCGGGCGCCGCGCCCAAACCCGCGGCATCGGCCTCGAGGACGCGGGGGTCGGCGTCGACGATCGGGATCATGTCGAGGTCGACGCCTTCCTGCGAACGGCGAACCCCAGGATCTGGGCGGCGGGAGACTGCATCGGCGGCCTGCAGCTTGCCCACCTCGGCAGTGCGGAAGGGGGGCGCGCGGTCGAGAACGCGCTTGGCCACGAGGTGATGCCGATGGACCGAACGGTGGTACCGTCGTGCATCTACACGCATCCTGAAATCGCCATGGTTGGCTTGAACCTGGAGGCCGCGAAGGCGGCGGGCATCGAGCTGAAGCTGGGCCAGGCTCGGTATCTCGGCAATGGCAAGGCACTCGGCGAGGGTGAGCCCGACGGTCTCGCGCAGCTGTATGCGGATGCCGCAACCGACCGGCTCGTCGGCGCGACCGTGATGGGCGTCCACGCTGTCGAGATCATTCACGAGGTCGGCGTCGCCATCAGCGACGGCCTCTCGATGGACGACCTCGGCTCGATCATCCATGCGCATCCGACCGTCAGCGAATTGATGATGGACGCTGCCGAGCAGGGCGAGGGCGTCGCTCCGTACCTGAGCTGAGCAAGCCGCCAGGCGTGGGTCAGGACGCGGTTGTCTTGCGCAGCCGCTCGTCACGACGACGGCGGCTTCGCAAGCGCAGCGCCACAACAAGGACACGCCCCTCGAACCACGTCGCGGCGCCGGCACCGACCGCGCCCGCGAGCAGGATCGCGCCGAGCCAGCGAGGGCTGAGGATGGCGATGGTCACACCGGCCACGGCGAGAACGGCGGCCGCGGTGAGGGACACCGCCGTGAGCGCGGCCCGCCAGGTCAGCAGGATCGACGCCCTGACCGCCATGACGGCGGCCTGAGCGTCGAGACGGCCTTTTGGCGTGGAGCCCGGGACCGGTTGACCGCCCGCGAAGGCCCGGCGGCGGTTGGTTGCGATCCGCCAGAAGAACAGGCTCGCCGCAAGCCGGGCGAGGAGCCTGATGACGATGGCCCACGGCATGTACCCATGCTACAGTCGCCGAGCGTTTCAACCGTGGGAGCAGCGAGATGATTCGTGCATACGTGCTCGTGACAGCGAGCGCAGGCAAGGCACAACACGTGGCTGACGCCCTGAGAGGCAGTGACGGCATCGTCATGGTCGACGCGATCACCGGCGAGTACGACGTCATCGCTCAGGTCGAGGCATCGGACGTCCCGGGCATCGGACGTCTCATCCTGGATCGGATCCAGTCCGCGGACGGCGTGGTCAAGACGATCACGTGCCTCGCGGTCTGATCCGAACGCGGCCGCACCCGTCAGGAGCCCTGGCCTGGGTGGACTAGCCGGCCTCTACCGGACGGCACTGGCACGGCTTCGCGGCAGCGCACACCTGCGCAGGTCGCTGCTCTTCTGGACGCTGCTCGGACTCGTTCTCGGCGAGGCGCTGACAGTCGATGTGGCGCTGGTGCACGGCCATGGCACGCTGACTCTCGCGGTCATCGCCACCGCGGTCTGGTGGCTGGCGGTCACCGTCGGTGTCATCGGCGGTGCTGCGCTGCTCCTGACGCCCGACGGAACCCCCGTCGATCGCTACGGCGTCCCCAACGGCCTCACCGCGCTCCGCGGGTACGCGTGCGTGCCGCTCGTGTTCATCGCGACACTCTCGCTTCCGGGGCGCCTCGCGCTGGCGCTCTGGGCCGGGATCGGTGGATCCGTGGGTCTCCTCGACGCCGTCGACGGGTTCATCGCTCGCCGGTACGGCCCGATCACCGTCCTCGGCAAGGCGATGGATCCGTTCGGCGATGCCATCTACTTCGTGGTCGGCGCGATCGGCTGCGCGACGCTGGGGATCGCTCCGCTCTGGCTGGCGGTGCTGATCGTCGTGCGCTACGCGGGACCGGTGGTGCTGACCCCGTTCGTGCTCCTCACGGGTCGCCGCCCGGAGTTGGTGCACACCGTATGGGGGCGTCGCAACACAGGGCTGACCGGCATCGTGCTCTTCGTGCTCTTCTGGGTCCGGCTCTTCGCAGGACCGGTCGACATCGTCGCGCTGATCATTGCGATCCCGACGCTCGTGCCCACGGCGCTGCTGCACGTCGCTGCGCTCTTCCAGCGCGTCGCCGCCGCGCCGCGGGCACAGTGACCCGGCGGGTCAGGATCAAGCAGGGCGCAGGGTGTCACGAACGTGGATCAGCCACCCCGTCGGCGTGACCCCGTTGGCGACCGGGACGTAGTTGCAGTCGAAGCCGTCGGCGAGGACGCGTCCGAGGCCGTCGTCGTCGAACCCCGCATCGATCAGGCGGTCGGCGTCACTCGCAGCCTGGGCGACGGTGTCGGGCGACGCGTCGTGGGCGAACGCCTGCAGGGCGGCGTCCGGGGTGGCGTGATCCTGCGGCCAATCCTGGTGGTAGTAGCCGGCCAGCAGCTGGGCCAGCGCCGGGTAGTCGGTCGGGGCGTTGTCGATCGCGATGTCGATATCGATGGTGCCGTGCATTGTCAGCGCTCCTGGTGTCTTTTGTCCCGAAAGGGAGAGCGGGTCGGGTAGGCGGTCACGAGCGTGAACCCGCCGGGCAGCTCGTCGTTGCGGCGCAGGACCAGTCGAACTGCGGTGACCTGCGTGGGAACCACCACGCCCCGGCTGACCTCCGCGTAGGTGAGCACGTGGCCGACCACCTCACCCATATCCTCGACAAACGTGAACGGCGCACCCCTGTCCCTGCCGCTGAGCCACTTGGTGATGTCGGAGCTGCGGCGTGTGACCGCGATGTCGACGCACCGCTGCGCGGTGGCGCGACTGACGAATCGCCCCGCGGCGGCGACGCCCTCGCGGAGGATCCGGCGCATCTCGTCGCCGGGCCGGGTGTCGACGTGACGGCGCAGCGTATGGCCGCCCCGACTCTCGTAGACGCTGAGGTCCTCGACCGGGATCCGGCGCGAGCGTGGCCCCGGAGCCGGCCGGTCAATGCCATCGAGCATGCGTGTCCTCCCGCGCCTGTCGCTGAGCGGCGTTTCATCGCCGCGATGACCCGCAGTCTCTCCGGGCTCCAAGGACGCCGCGCAGACGGTCACCCGGCCCGGCATGGCACGAACGCATAATCAGGTCGAGTGCTCGCAATCCTCAAGCAGACGCCCGCGCCCGGGTTCGTGATCGGCGATATTCCGATGCCGTCGCCCGCGGCCGGCCAGGTCCTGCTCCGAGTCGCCGCAACGTCGGTCTGCGGCACCGACGTGCATCTCTACGACTGGAACCCGTGGGCAGCAGCGCGAGTGCACCCACCGCGGGTGGTGGGCCACGAGGTCTGCGGCGAGGTTGTGGCGTGGGGTGCGGGCGTGAACGGCCCGGCGCTCGGGACCCGGGTGGCGGTCGAGTCGCACATCGTCTGCGGCCACTGCGATGAGTGCCGTCGCGGCGACTTTCACGTCTGCGAGAACACCCGCATCCTCGGTGTCGACGTCGACGGAGCGTTCGCAACCCACCTCGCCCTGCCGGTGGCGAACGTGTGGCCGGTCGGCGACACCGTGCCCGCGGACGTGGCCGCCGCCATGGAGCCGTTCGGCAACGCGGTGCACGCGTGTTCGTACGGCGACCTCAGCGGCAGAACCGTGGTGGTGTTCGGCTGCGGGCCGATCGGATGCGCGGCGATCGCCGTCGCGCGAGTCCAGGGGGCTGCCCATGTCGTCGGGGTCGACCGCAACGCCTATCGACTCGACCTCGCCGAGCGCATGGGTGCAAACGCGGTCGTCCGTGCGACCGATGACGCGGTCGACGACGCCGTGCGCCGCGCCGCCGGCGGCGCGATCGACTGCGTCCTCGAGATGAGCGGATCCCCGGTTGCGGTCGCGTCGGCGACGCGTCTCGTGCGGCCCGGGGGCTGGATCAGCCTGCTCGGCATCGGCGATGACCCGGACGTTGTGGATCTCTCCAGCGATGTCGTCATGAAGGGATTGAGCCTCTACGGCATTGCCGGCCGGCGCATCCCCGCGACCTGGGAGCGGGTGACCGCATATGTTCAAGACGGCGTGATCGACGTGCGCACGCTGATCACCCACCGCTTCGCGCTGCGCGACATCGACGGCGCCATCGAGTTGATGAAGTCAGGTCAATGCGGGAAGGTCACCCTCACGCCCGAGTAGCGACGCGCGGGGTATCGTTGGTCGAATGGTGATGAGCGCAGGCACGTCGAAGGCCGTCCAGGCCCTGGATGCGTCGCTGAACGAGGATCTCGAGGCGCTGCGACGCGACGGGTTGTTCCGTCCGCTGCGGGTGATCGAATCGGCCCAAGGTCCCGAGGTGGATATCGCGGGCCGTGCGGTGATCAGCCTCTCCAGCAACAACTATCTCGGCCTGAACACGCACCCTCGCCTCGTGGAGGCGGCATCGCGCGCCGCGATGGAATGGGGCGCCGGCACCGGCGCGGTGCGCACCATCGCCGGGACGCAGACGCTGCACGAGGAGCTGGAGCGCCGGATCGCGGCGTTCAAACGCACCGAAGCGTCCCTCACCTTCCAGAGCGGATATGCGGTGAACGTCGGTGTCATCGGCTCGATGCTCGACCAGGGTGACTGCGTGGTCAGCGACAAGCTCAATCACGCGAGCATCATCGACGGCATCCGGCTGACCAAGGCGGACCGGATTCTCTACGAGCACGCTCAACCGGATGACGCCGAGCGCGCGCTCAGCGAGGCCCGGGGCAAGGGATATCGCCGCATCCTTCTGGTCACGGACGGCGTCTTCAGCATGGACGGCGACATCGCGCCACTCCCTGAACTGGTCGAACGTGCGGAGCACTATGGGGCCGCGGTGATGGTGGACGATGCCCACGCGACCGGCGTGCTCGGCACCAACGGGCGTGGCACCACCGATCACTTCGGTCTCCACGGCAGGGTCGCGCTGAATATCGGCACCCTCAGCAAGGCGGTCGGAGTCGTGGGCGGCTACGTCGCCGCGTCGCAGATCGTCCGCGATCATCTGATCCACAAGTCGCGCCCGTTCCTGTTCTCCTCCTCGCACCCGCCGGCGGTGGTCGCCGCCTGCATCGCCGCGGTCGACGTCCTGGAGCAGGAGCCGCAGCTCATGGAGCAGCTCTGGAGCAACACTCGCCATTTCAAGAGCGGGCTTCGCGAGCTTGGCTTCGACATCGGCCAGAGCGAGACCCCGATCACCCCGGTGATGTGCGGCGAAGCGCCGGTGGCCATGGAGCTCTCCGACCTGCTGCTGGAGCGCGGCGTGTTCGCGCAGGGCATCGGCTTTCCAACCGTCGCCCGGGGCAGGGCTCGGGTGCGGACGATCGTCTGTGCGACCCACACGCACGAGCAGCTCGATCGAGCGCTGCTGGCCTTCGAGGAGGTTGGCACTCGCCTTGGACTGATCGGCGGAGGCCGGCAGGCGTAACGCCATGGGACCGACATGCTTCTGCGAGGTGCGTCCTCCCCGAGTCAGGCGCCGCTAGCGATGGCGCATCGCAGTGCTGCCGAGCTCGAGGAGGAGCGGCTGGAGATCCTGGCCGCGCAGCGCGACCGAGCGGCGTTCGCGCCGCTGTACGAGCGCTACGTCGACCAGATCCATGCCTACGTCTACACCCTCACGCACGACTTGGAGCAGGCCGACGACGTGACCGGAGCAACCTTCGCCAAGGCGATCGAGGAACTCCCGCGCTTCGAATGGCGAGGTGTTCCGTACTCCGCCTGGCTCTATCGCGTCGCGGGCAATCTCGTGTCGCGGGAGCGCCGCCGCCCGGGCTGGATCGAGCTCGAGCCGCGGATGCTGCCCGACGCCGGCGCCGATCCCGCATGGCACGCCGAGGAGAGCGGTCGCGCCGAGGAGGTGCGAGCCGCAGTCGCGGGGCTGCCTCACGACCAGCGTCAGGCGATCCTGCTTCGCTTCGGTGGACAGCTTCGGAATCGGGAGATCGCCGAGATCATGGGCAGGAGCGAGGGAGCCGTGAAGCTGCTGACCTTCCGAGCCCTGACCGCACTCCGGCGCCGTCTCGGCGCGCCGATGCCCGCTGAGCGGCTCTCGAGGTCGGGATCGTGAACGTCGAGGACCGCCTCCAGGCGGCGCTCGCGGGCGACATGGTCGCCTTCGCGGCATCCCGGGAGGTCGCCGGGTTGGTCGACACCGGCGACGAGGTCGCCGGGGCGCTCGCGATCTGGACCCTGGATCCGGACCGACGAGCCCGGATCTACGCCACGGCGCTGGCGATCGCGGACGCGTCCGGCATGGGCGTGCGCATCCGTGCGCTGGGACTCGACCGCAGGGTGCAGGCGATCGCCGGCGGTGCCGTGGTCACGGTGGCGGCGGCCGCGGCCGTCAGCGTTGCCATCGCCCGGGGCAGGCGGCACAACCCGGCCGCGCTCGGCGCCTGAATCGCGCATGGAACCGGAGCCCGAGCTGCCGGAAGCCGAGCGGCAGCGGATCCGCCAGCGTGATCGCAAACGCGAGCGTCGGATGGTGGTCGACAACGCCGGCATCAAGCGCGTGCTCCCGGCGGTTGCGGAGAAGCGCCGAAAGGCCGCGGCGCCACCTGCTCAGGACTCGCCGAGCTGACCGCTCAACACCTCTGTATTTGAGGGGCTGGGGCTCCCACCGGCGGGCTCGACGGTGGCTGCGATGCTCTTGTACCCGGCGATGCTCCCCTGCACCACGGCCGTCCACGGTGCACCGCCGAGTCCGGGGCTGAGAAACGCGACCCCTTTGGGAGAACCCTGCGGCGGGATGAGCCAGACCTCGTAGACCTCGGAGCCGGGGAGGGCCGAGAGCCCCTTGACGGTCAGCACCGCCTGGGTGCCGCTGGTGCTGACGGCGAGGATTCCGGTGGCGGTCGTCCCTGACACGGTGTAGGCGACCGGTGCCGGCGAGGAGCTACGGCCGGCAACCGCGTAGACCCCGAACGCGATGGCGGCGAAGACGGAGACGGCTCCGATGGCCGTGAACGTCCGGCCGGCGGGAATCGCAGCCACCAGACGTCGCCACCAGGGCAATCCGGCTGAGGCCGTCGCCTCGGCGTAGACCTGCGCCATCAGCCGGCGGCGGAGTCGGGCGGGCGGTGGCACCAGGTCCAGCGCGGCGGGCAGCAGTGAAGCGAGATCGGCATACTCGGCTGCAGCCTGCTTGCACGACGCGCAGGTGGCGACATGGCGCTCCATGAGATCGCGGTCCGGCGCCTCGAGCGCGCCGACGGCATTCAGGGCGAGCAGGTCGGTGGCTTCCTCGCAGCTCATTGCGTCGGCCATGGTGTCTCAACGCGATCCGCGAGGCTGGCGCGCAACTTGTCCAGGGCGATGCGGACGCGACCCTTGACCGTACCCAGCGGCACCTCCATCTTCGTCGCGATCTCCGATTGCGAGTATCCGCCGTAGTAGGCGAGCTCGATGGTCTGGCGCTGCTCGGCGGGAAGCTCGGCGAGCGCCTTGCGAACCTCCTCGCCGCTCAATTCCAGGGCGACTGCCGCCCACGGGTCGCTGACCGTGGGCTCGATCGACTCTCCCTCGATGGGGGTGTCAAGCCGGGTCCGGTGCCGGTCGCCCCGAAGCCGGTCGATGGCGCGGTTGCGGACGATCGTGCAGATCCAGGAGCGCAAGGATCCGCGGCCGGCCTGGAATGTGGATCCACGCCGCCAGACCGCCAGGAACGATTCCTGAACGACGTCCTCGGCCGCACCCCGGTCGCTGAGGATGCGCAGAGCGACGGTGTGAGCGAGTCCACCGTATCGGTCGTACAAGGCTTCGATCCCCTCAGGCGATTGGGCAGAGATCGAGCGAACAATGTCGTCATCACTCAGGTGCACTCTCATGCTCCGACACACGCTCGGGGGTTGCGCAACTGCTGGTACGGACGTGCCGGGCCGCTCGGATCACGCTGGTACCCGCCGTCTCGGCGCGGGCCACGCGAAGTGCTCCTACGAGACTTTGACTCGACCGCCACGAACCCGAGCCGCGGTCGACTGGAGCAGCACGGGCTCGTCGGGCTGGTGGACGAGGACCGCGGCGGCCGACGGGCGGAGGCTGGTGGCGGCAGGACCTTCAAAGACGACCTTCACGGCCCCGGCCGCCGTGCCGGCCTGAGCGATCGCCAGTGCGGCCGTGTATTCGTCCAGCGGGAAGCGGTGGGTCACGACGCCATCGACCGGGAAGCTCGAGTCGCTCAACCATTCCCGGATCGTGCCGAAGGTTCTCTTGCCATCCAGCTCGCGGCCGTACGAGGCGGCACCACGTACGGTGAGCTCGCGAGCCCAGACGAGAGACCACTCGATCTCGTGGCGACCGGAGCGTCCGCAGAGCACCAGGGTGCCGCCCGCGCGGAGCAGGCGCACGGCGAGGTCGATGCTGAGCTCGGAGGCGCGGCAGTCGAAGACGACGTCGACACCGCCGTCAAGAACTGGGAGGCCACCTCCGGCGGGCCGCATCACGCGGGCCTCCATGTGCTCGGCGGTCTTCTGCAGCATCTGCTCCGAGGATCCGTGCCAGACGCGATTGGCCCCGATCGATCGGATGGCCATGAAAGCTGCGTTCGGATCGCCGTTGAGCGGCGCGCTCTCGCGATGACGCCGTCCGAGACGCGGGCGAGTGATGCTCCGCGCGTCGTGGAGCACGATGATGTCGAGATCCGGGTGCATGCGCCGGAGCGTCGCCACGATCAGGCGGCTCAGCGCACCCGTCCCGATCACGACCGCGGTGTCGCCGCGACGTGTCCATCGGAGAACGGCGTGGAGGGCGGTGGCCGCCGGCTCGGCGAGGACGCCTCGCTGGTCGGAGATGCCGTCGGCGGGGACGAGCATGTCCTCGTGGACCAGAAAGCCCTCGCTCCAACCGCCGCCTGCCTTCTCGCTCGAGCCGACCGAGCGGCCCGAACAGAGCGAACCGCCGCGGTCGGCGTTCTCGCACAGGTGGGTGTCACCGGCGCGGCAGCGGCGGCACTCGGCCAGACCCTTGTGGGCGCAGCGCAGTGTGGGTTCCACCAGGACGCGATCGCCCTCATGAGCCCACCGCGTCGAGGCGGCGCGCTCCACGACGCCGACGACCTCGTGGCCGGGAATGAACGTGCCGGCGGCGGCGTAGGCGGTGAGCACGTTCGGGACCGGGTCGCGATGGACGAGCGCGAGGTCGGTACCGCAGATGCCCGCCAGTGCCGGCCGGATCAACACCCAGCCGGGCCCGGGCGGAACCGGGGTCCTGACGTCCCGGACCTCGACGGGAAGCGAGGAGCTCGGCTGCGCGCGGCGACGCCGGCCGCGGCCCCGGCGGCCGGAGCCGGGGTCGGTGAGGGTCGGGTCGACGACTAGCGCCCGCATCGGACGTGCCAAAGGGTGAAGGAGCCGCGAACAAGCGCGGCAGTGGGCTCTCTCATCGCCTCGACTCGTGAGGATACCGTTGCTCACCCGTGCGGTGCAGCATTGACAATGGATCTGATGACCGATCAGCCGCCGCCACCCAGCCCGCCACCGGCCGATCTGGGAGCCTCGCCGCCGGGGTGGGGGTCGCCACCGGCGGGCTGGGGCTCACCACCGCCGGGATGGGGGTCGCCACCGCCAGGCTGGGGGACTCCGCCCGGGGCCTGGGGCCCGCCCCAACCCGGCTGGAATCCCGGGCTCATGCCATCCCAGGTCGGATCCGGCCGCTTTCGGTCGATGTCGGTCGGCGAGTGGCTCGATGCCACCTTCACGCTCTACAGGCGCAATTTCGCCCTGATCGCATCGATCAGCGCAGTGGTGCAGATCCCTTACGCGCTGCTCACCTGGCTGCTCTTCGCGCTCACCGGGGTCGCGACGTTCGTCCGCTCGCCATTCTCGTCGCTCTCCCCGCAGACGATCACGCCGGCGCAGACACAGCAGCTCCTCAACTCGTATCTCGGCGTGTTCGGGGTCACCGTGGGTCTGCTGCTGATCAGTCTCCTGGTGATCGTTCCGCTGGGTGAGGCGGCGACGACTCGGGCGGTGAGCGACCGGTATCTCGACCGCCCAAGCTCGTTGCTGGCGGCGTACCAGGCCGCATGGAGCCGCCTCGGAGCGCTGATCGGCATGATCTGCATCCTGATCGGGGCCTACGCAGGTTCCCTCGGCGCGGTGCTCGCGCTTGCCCTGCTGCTCGGCGCCGCCGGCGCCGGCGGCCTGGGCGCGCTCCTCGCCGTGGTGGCGATCTTCGCGCTGGTGCCGGTATTGATCGTCGTCTACGTGCGCACGGTGGTCGCCGTGCCGGCGATCGTGCTCGAGCGTGCCTCAGGCTGGGCGGGACTGCAGCGAAGCTGGCGATTGATCGGCGGCCGCTTCTGGCCGACGTTCGGGCGACTGCTCCTGCTCGGGCTCATCACGTCGATCATCTCGTCGGTTATCGCGGCGGTCTTCGAACTTCCCGGCTCGGCGATCCTTCCCGGCAACACGTTTGTCTTCGACCAGGTGGCAAGCTCCATCGCGGCGGTCTTCATCGGTCCGGTCACCTATATCGGCGTCACCCTCCTTTATTACGACATCCGTATCCGGAAAGAAGGCTTCGATATCGAGATGCTCGCGCGGTCACTGTGAGGAGCCCGTTCGCCGCCGCCATCATCGGCCTCGCGCTGCTGACCGGTGTCGCGGCGGGGGCAGCGTCCGCACACGCCGCGGGATCCTGCGTGACTCTCGAGTATCTCGCGCTGCTCGGACGCGCCGACGGTGCGCTCAGCGCTGTTCCGCCGCAGCCTCCGGCGGCGCTGGCCGCGATCACCGAGGCTCTGAACCTCGCACCGTCATCCGGCGCGGAGCTCGCGCCGATCGTCGCCGGCCTCAGCGCCTCGGCCCCCGACGTCACCGGGAGCAGACAGCGGATCAACCTCATCGTGACCACGCTGACGCTGCCGGCCGGGTCGGCGTGCAACGTCGATTCCCGGGCCGCCGAGCACGCCCTGCGCCAGGTGTACGCGTCGAGTGTTTTCGCCGATCTCGACCAGAACCAATCGCCGTCGATCCTCGAGCGGATCGGGGCGGCCATCAACTGGATCCTCTCGCATCTGTTCGGGGTGCTCGGCAGCGGCGGGTCGATCCTGCTCGGCCTCCTCGTGCTCGGCGCCATCGCAGCATTCGTCGTCTACCGGCTGCGCGGCGTCGCCGGCGGCCGGCGCGCGCCCGGGTTCGACGAGCCGGCAACCGCCGGCGACGACCCGGATCGCGAATGGCGGCTCGCGCTCGTGTCCGCGCAGCTCGGCGACTATCGCGAGGCGGTTCGACGGGCGTTCCGCTCCGCGCTGCTCGATGTCGCCGATCGCCGGGCCCACCTCGATAGAGCCTGGACAACTCGCGAGATGCTCGCGACCCTGTCGGCGGACCCCGAGCTGCTGGCTGTGATCGCGCCCGCGGCCGCGTCCTTCGACAGAGCCTGGTACGGCGGTGCGCCGGTGGGCGCCGACGCGTGGGACGTCGCGCGGGTACGATGCGAAGCCGTGCGGCGAGTCGCGCGCCGCGCCGGAGCGCGGCAATCGTGAGCAGACCACCGCTGTCGGCGGTGCTCACGCTGATCGCGGCGCTCAGCATCCTCGCGGTCATCGCCATCACCACCGCGATCCCCCCCAACGACCAGCTCAACCCGTCATCTCGATCCCCCGGCTCTCTGGGTACGCTGGCGCTCTACACCTGGTTCTCGAACCTCGGGCTCGACGTCAACCGGCTCACGGGCTCCTTCGATCTCACCGGCAGCGACGTCGTCCTCTGCTACGACCCAACAGTCGCGCTGACCAACGCCGACGTCGGTGCGGTCATGAGCTTTCTGCGATCGGGTGGTGACCTGGTCCTGGTGGTCACGCCCGGCAGCCTCGCCTCGGCCGCTCCGTTGCTTCGCGGGCTCGAGATCAACCCGTCCGTGTCAGCCGGGAGCGGCGTCGCGACCGTCGCCCAGCCGTTTGACAGCACCGATCGCGTCCATTCGGTGCCGGTCGGGGGTGGATTGACGTTCTCCAATCAGGCGCCACTCGTCCCGATGCTGGTGGAGAAGAACCAGGTCGTCGCGGCCGTGGTGCGCGTGGGACCCGCCGGCCGAGCCTACGTGCTCGGTGACACGGCGCCGCTGTCGAATGACGGCCTCCGGCATGGGGACTCGTCGTTCCTGGCGCTGAGCCTGCTCCAACGCGCACGCGGTGGCCGGATCAGCTTTGATGAGTACCACCACGGCGAGGGAGCGGCGACGAGTGGCGCCGGAGCGATCTTCGACGGCCCGATCGGACTGGCGGCGCTGCTCATCGGCCTGGTCGTGCTATTCGCGGTCGCCGTGAACGGTCGCCGGCTCGGCAAGCCCGCGCACGACGGTGGCGCCGTCGTGGTGCCGAGCGCGACGGCCTATGTGACCGCGATGGGACAGCTCTTCGCGCGCAGCCGGCAACGCGGACCGATCGCCGCGCGCTATGCCGACGAGCTCAAACGCAGGATCGGCGGCGCCACCGGCGTGGACTGGCATCTCGACGACACGGCATTCTGTGCCGCGATCTCGGTGACCAACCCGCACTCGGCGCCCGGGCTCACGACCTTGCTCGCCCACGCCCGCTCGCTGGCGTCGGGCCGGCCTGAAGAGAGCGAGTTGCTCCGGCTTGCCCGAGACATCGACGCCTGCGAGCGCCGGTGGACGGGTGCGCCAGTTGGATGATCGTGTGAGCGTGCAGGGCACAATGCCTCACGTGACCACCCAGAGCGCCGCTGCCGCATTGCGGACGGCATTGCACGAGACCATGGGTCGCGCCGTCGTGGGCCAGATCCAGGTCATCGACGGGCTGTACATCGCCGTCCTCTGCGGCGGCCATGTGCTCCTCGAAGGAGTCCCCGGCACCGCGAAGACCCTGATGGCACGGACGCTTGCGGCGGCCCTGGATGCGCGCTTCACTCGCATCCAGTTCACTCCCGACCTGCTTCCCTCCGACATCGTCGGGACCAGTGTGTATCGCCCGGATTCGGGCACGTTCAACTTCCGTGAGGGACCGATCTTCACCGACACGCTGCTCGCCGACGAGATCAATCGTGCGCCCGCCAAGACGCAATCCGCCCTGCTCGAGGCGATGGAGGAGCGTCAGGTCACCTCCGATGGGGAGAGCCGGCCGCTCGGCGATCGCTTTCTCGTCGTCGCCACGCAGAACCCGGTGGAGTACGAGGGGACGTACCCGCTCCCGGAAGCGCAGCTGGATCGATTCTTCTTCAAGCTCGAGGTGAACGTCCCCGAACCGGCGACCGAGATGGTCATGCTGCGCCGCGTCGACGGCGGGTTCAACGCGCACGACCTGACCGCCGCGGGAGTGACCGCCATCATCGACGCCGCGGCCCTCGCCAGCGTTCGCGCCGAGGTCGCGGCGGTTCGCGTCTCCGACGAGGTGCTCGGCTACATCTCGGCAATCGTGACTGCAACCCGGACGAGCCCCGACCTCTCGCTCGGAGCCAGCCCGCGCGGATCGATCGCGTTGCTCCTTGCCGGCAAGGCGATGGCCGCCATCCAGGGGCGCGACTACGTCGTCCCCGACGACGTCAAGGACATCTGCATCCCCGCACTCCGGCACCGGATGATGCGCCGCCCCGAAGCAGAGATCCAGGGGGTGTCAGAGGTCGCCGCGGTCCAGCGCGCTGTCGGCAGGGTCCCGGTCCCGAGGTGACGGCGCCGCGATGACGTGGCGTGGCACCGGTCTGCTGCTGGTCCCGGTCGTGGTCGTGGCGATCGGAGCGGCGGTACCGGCGCTGCTCACCATCGGACTGGTGCTCTTCGCGGCCTGCATCGTCGCGATCGCGGTCGACTCACGCCGCGCCGCGGGCCGAGCGGAGCTGCGCGCCGACCGCGTCTGCAACGACCTGCTCTCGGTCGGCGTCGCCAACCGGGTGACCCTCGCGATCACGGCTCGGTCCTCGCGCGCTGAAGCGATCGTGCGCGAGCAGGTTCCGCCCGGCCTGCATGCGTCGCGAACGCGTTGGAACGTGCGCCTGCCCGCCGATATCGAGTACACCGTCACCCCGGTGGCGCGTGGCGACGTCATCCTCGGGCCCGCCGTTGTCCGTGTCATCGGCCCATGGGGTCTCGGGTGGCGCCAGACCACCGTCGATTCGCAACGCCCGGCGCGAGTCGATCCGAACCTCGCGGCCATCGACGTCTACGAAGCGCTGGCACGGCGCGGTCAGCTCGCTGAGATCGGGCTTCGCACCATGCGCCTGCGTACCGAGGGCAGCGAGTTCGAACGCGTCCGCGAGGCGTTTCCGGACGACCCGCTGCGTGCCATCAACTGGCGCGCCACCGCGCGGACGGGCCGCTTGATGGCCACCGAGCTGATCCCCGAGCGAGCACAACCGCTGGTGATCTGCCTCGACCACGGCCGCCTGATGGGGATCGGGGCGGGCGAGCTCACCAAGCTTGACCACGCCATCAACGCGGCACTGCTCCTGGTGCACGTCGCGCTTCGCAGCGGGGATCGCGCCGGGATGCTCGCGTTCGCCGACACGGTCACCGGAACGCTGCCGCCGCGCGCAGGCACCGCGCAACTGCGGCGCTTTCTCGATGCGACCCGACCCATCCTGCCCGGCGAGACCGAGGCCGACTATGACGACGCGTTCGCGTATTTCAGCAGGTGGCAGAGGCGCCGCTCGCTGGTCGTCATCTTCACCGACGTGCTCGATCCCGACCAGGGGAAGGCATTGATCCGGCAGTGCGTCCGCCTGCGCCGCCGGCATCTCCCACTCGTGGTCACGGTGCGAGACCCGGCGCTCGACGACGCGGCGAACACGGTGCCGCGCACGGGTGACGACGCCTATGCCCGCGCGGTCGCCGGGGGCCTCATCGCCGACCGCGACGACACCCTGCGCATGCTGCGCAGCTCCGGCGTCGAGACGATCGACGCCGACGCGCGCACGCTGTCACCGCGGCTCGTGAATCGCTATCTCGACCTCAAACGGCGAGCGCGCCTGTAAGGACGCGCTCGCCGGAGGTGGCTACCGGCTTGTCCCCGCGAAGTTCCGTCGTGTCGCAGGGTCAACCAGCAGTGCGTACAGGACGATCACCTGGAGCACGATGTACACGACGAGGATGAGGGCCCCGCCGCCCGTGTTGACGCGGCCGAAATCGGCGAGCGCGATGATGATGCTGATGATGTCGAGCACCACGATGATCCATCGCGCGACGTTCGACGGTCGCCCGACGATGATGCCGAGAATCAGATCGACGATACCGATGATCAGCGGCACGACGGCAAATGCGAAGAAGAGCGCTCCTGCTGCGTTGATGAATGTGTTGCCGAACTGATGCGCGTAATTGTCGTATCCGGGGATGTTCTGCAGCGCGGCGTGCCCAGCTGTGAGGATGTAGACGCCGATGGCGACTGACGCCGCGGCTATCAGGATGATCAGGATCGCCTTGAGGATGATGATGATCTGCGCGATCGTCAGCCAGAACGTCCTTTTGTGCACCTTGACCACGACCGGCTGCGGCATCGGCTGCGAGACGTAGGGCTGTGCCGGCATCTGACCCGAATACGCTCCGCCGGGAGAGTACGGAGCCTGCGGCGGGCCGGCGGGTGGCGGCGCACCCGGCGGTGCGGCTCCCGGTGGCTCAGGGGGTAGGCTGCCTGGTGGCTGGGGCGGCAGTGCTGCCACGATTGCTCTCCTCCTCAATGTAACCGTCTCGGCCAGCGAGTCGGTGGCCGGATTCTAGACTTTGCGGACCACGAATGTGCTTGCGATCTTGTCGTGCCAGCCCTGCTTCTGTGGGTCGAAGGCGACCCAGATGAAACCGATGTACAGCGCGATCCCACTGATCACGTAGCCGACAAAACGGCCGATCGCCCTTCCGATGCCGATGTTCCGACCCGTGGCCGCATCCACCACGTGGAGACCGAGCATTCGCTGCCCGAGCGTGCCCCCGAACCTCGACCACAGGATGACGAAGTACCCGAGCTCGACAACGAGCCCGATCAGTTCGAAAGAGCCGATGGCGCTGAGAAACGAGCCCTCACACGCCGTTGCCAGCGAGCCTGTGGCAGCGGCGCTGCTCAGGCAGTTGCCATAGCTGGTGATCGCCGATCCCTCCGCGACGAAGAAGATGATCGCGAACGGCACGCCGACGATGATCCCGTCGAGGATCGCCGCGAGGACGCGGATCCAGAAACCCGCATAGGCGATGCCCGGTGCGGGCCCCTGCTGAGGTCCCTGGTAGTACGTCGCAACCGGGTACATCGGCGGTGGCGGAGGGAGATATTGCTGTCCTCCGTCCCATTGACCAGGCGCCTGAGGCGGGGGAAGCGGCGGGCCTCCGGTGGTCATCGAGCCAGGACACTAGCAGGCTTGCCGGGTTTGTGACCTTTGCAGCCGAAACGTCACCTCACGCGGTCGCGGGCATCGCCTCCACAGCGGCGATCACCGCGCGCGTGAGTTGCGTTGGTGTCGACGCGCCAGATGTCACGCCAACCCGGCGGACACCGCGGAACCACGAGGGGTCGAGATCCGCTGCGGTGTCAACGAGGTACGCGGGGCGATGACCCTTCTCCCGAACCACCTGCACGAGCCGCTGGCTGTTGCTGCTGCGTTCGCTGCCGACCACAACCACGCAATCGACATCGTCGGCGGCGAGCACGGCAGCCTCCTGGCGCTCCTGGGTCGCGCGACAGATCTCGTTGTGCACCTCGATGGTTGGAAAACGTTTCACGAGACGCTCGATGATCGACTGCGTGTCCCACATGCTCAGTGTCGTCTGACAGGTCACGGCGAGCGGGCGCGCATCGGTCAGCTCGAGCGTGTCCACCTCGTCGATGCTCTCGATCAGTGTGGTGTGCTCGGGAGCGATTCCGAGCACACCGGCGGGCTCGGGATGACCGCGCTTGCCGATGTAGATGACGTGGTGGCCGCTCGCGACCAGCTCCCGGACGAGGTCGTGCGTCCGGGTGACGTCGCTGCAGGTGGCGTCGACGAGGTTGAGTCCCCGGGCGCGCGCTGCTTCGACAACGGCCGGCGAGATGCCGTGCGCGGTGAAGATGACCGTGCCCTCGGTGACCTGTTCGAGCGCCTTCATGCGATCGGGCTCGGCCACCAGCGCGACGCCCGCCTCCTCGAGCTCGCGGGTCACGTGCTCGTTGTGAACCAGGTAGCCGAGCATGGTGACCGGCTCTCGGCCCGCGCGTGACGCGCCTTCGCGCTTTGCGATCCGTATCGCTTCCACCACGCCGTGACAGTAGCCGCGCGGCGTGATCCGGACTACCTCCATCGACTCCAGTCTACGCGGGGGTTTCCGCTGCACGGTCGAGCTGGAACGATCGCCGGCGCCCGGGGCTCCGGCCCGCGAGCAGCAGCCATGAGTAGAGAAGGAGGCCGACCGCCGCTCCGATGGCGAGCTTGGCCCCGTCTGGAAGCGCGCTCGGCGAGACGAACGCCTCCAGACTCCCGGCGATGATGAGGAGGCTGGCGGCGCCGAGCACGAGGAGAACCGCTCGGACAGCCACCCTCGCCAGTGCCTCGGCGCGACGGAGCTGGCCCGGGCGGAGGATGGCATCCCCGAGCATCAGCCCGGTGCCACCACTGATCACGATGACGCTCAGCTCGAGGACGCCGTGGGGCACGATCAGGGACCAGAACTGAACGTCGTAGCCACCCAGGCGGACGGCCGCGGCAACGGTCCCGAGCATCCATCCGTTGGTGAGCAGCACCAAAGCCGTGGGAATGCCCAGCAGCATGCCGCCGGCGAAGCAGATGAGCGCCACGCGGATGTTGTTCTGAATGATGAATGCCGCGGCGAACGGAGCATCCTGCACGCCGGTTCCGATCTGGCCGCGCGCCATCTCGTCAAAGAGTGACGGGGGCACCAGCGCGGCGCGCAGGTCGGGACGCAGGTCCACCGCGACCCACCCGGCGACGAAGCCGACCACCATGAGTGCCAGGCTCGCGACGATGTACGGCCACGCCGCCCGGAAGGCGCGGGGGAGCGCTGTGGCGAAGAATGGGCCGACCGCCCCGAGGCGCCAGGGTCTGCCGCGATACAGCAGCGGGTGTGCTCTCGCGCAGAGCGTGTTCAGGTATTCCGTGATCGGCGCTTTCGGGTGATCACGGCGCGCGATGGCCAGATCGCTCGACGCCTGGCGGAGGAGCTGGCCGAACCGCTCGATGTCGCTCGCGGACTGGTGCCGAAGGCGTCCACGCTTCGCGGTCTTGATGGCCGCTTCGAGGTCAGCCCAGCGTCCCTGCCGCTCCGCGATGAAGGCGTCGAGGCTCATGGATGCCGCTGGTCGAGCTGAAGATAGACGCGCTCGATGAACAGCTCCGGCGGCCAGAACCGCTCGGGAGCGCCAGGCGGCAGCCCGAGCCGGTCGAAGAGGCGCTTGGCGATGTCCGCCGCGAGGTCCGCGCGGAGTTTCTGGCTGAGGCCCGGGCGTGACAGAAAGACTCGCAAAGCGTCGCGCTCAAAGCTGCCGATGCGGTCGAGCCCGTCGATCGTCGGACCGGCATCGGGGGTGCGGAGGATGATCGGCGGCGGCGCGACCGCTGCCGCAAGGGTGACCATCGCCCGGTCTCGGACCACGACGGTGCCCGCGCCGAGGTCACCGAGGCGACGTGTCTGGGGCTGGAAGAACATCACGACGATCCCGATCAGGACGACCACGACATCGACGACGCGGATGACGTTACGGACCGCGAGCGCGCCGAAGTCGGCGGCGGAACCGTCAACACGAATAACGCGCAAACCCATGGCGCTCTTACCGGGAGTCCTGCCGCCGGTCACCGCCTCTGCGACGAAGAAGTACCCGAAGTAGACGAAGCCGGCGAAGAATCCCGCTCCTGCGTCCGCGAAGCCCGCGCCCTCGGTGCTGGTCACGAACACGCTCGCCACCGCACCGTAGAGCAGGACGGCGACCAGCGTGAGGGGCACCGCGAGGAGGTTGTCCAGGATCTGCGCCACGAGCCGGCTGCCGAGGCCCGCGATGCCGTACCCCAGCGTGACGTTGTCCGACGTCCTGACGCTGATCGTGTCGAACTGACCCGATTCCACGGAGTCATCGTCGCACGCCTGCGGCCGCCCGCCATCATCGTCGCGCGACGGTGACCGGGGCGCGCTCAGTCGATGATGGCGACCGTCTGACCCTCCTGGACGACCTCACCCTCGGCAACCAGGATCTGCGTGACGCTGCCCGAGACGGGAGCCGTGATCGGGATCTCCATCTTCATCGACTCGAGGATCATCAGCGTGTCGTCCTCCTCGACTGCCTGCCCCACCTCGACGACGACCTTCCAGAGGTTGCCCACCAATTCGGCCTTGACCTCGGTCACCCTGACCTCCTCATACCGGTGGCACGCCGTGCTTGCGCCAGGCGCGCCGCTGACGCTTCGTTGCAGCGCCCTCGAGTGCGTCGATGATCACCCGACGCGTGTCCGCCGGGTCGATGATGTCATCGACCATCGCCCATGACGCGGCGATGAACGGGTCAATGGTCTGACGGACCGCCGCGGCATACTCTGCCCGTGCCGCGGCCGGGTCTTCGGCTGCGGCGATCTGCTTGGTGAAGATGATGTCCACGGCTCCTTCCGGACCCATCACCGAGATTTCAGCGGCCGGCCAGGCGACGAGTGTGTCGGGCTCATAACCGCGACCACACATCACGTAGTACCCGGCTCCGTACGCCTTGCGGAGGACGACGGTGACCTTCGGAACCGTCGCCTCGCTGACGGCGAAGAGCATCTTCGCGCCGTGGCGGATGATCCCCTGCTTCTCGACCTCGGTACCGACAATGAACCCCGGAACGTCCTGCAGAAACACCAGCGGGATGTTGAACGCGTCGCACAGCCAGATAAAACGCGCGGCCTTGTCGGCCGCGTCGATGTCCAGTGCCCCTCCCTTGATCATCGGCTGGCTGGCCACGACGCCGGCGCTCTGGCCGTTGAAACGCACCAGCGCCGTGATGATGTTGCGCGCGAAGGTCGGCTTGATCTCGAAGACATGGCGGTCATCGGCGAGCCGGCTGACCAGCTTGCGCATGTCGTACGCGGCGCGCGGATTCGCGGGCACGAGTCTCTCGACGCCGTCGATCCGCCGGTCGCGTGGATCCGAGGTTTCACGGCGTGGTGGTTTCTCGCGGTTGTTGGACGGCAGAAAGGACAGAAACTCGCGGACGGCCACGATGCAGGACCGGTCGTCGTCGACCTCGAGATCCCCGACGCCACTGATGTAGCAATGCACCTGGCTTCCGCCCATGGCGTGATCGGTGGTCTCCTCGCCGGTCGCCGCCTTGACGAGGCGTGCCCCACCGAGGGACATGCTGCTCGTCCCCTTGACCATGGGGACGAAATCCGCGAGGCCTGGAATGTAGGCGGTCCCGGCGGCGCAGGGACCGAGCATCGCGGCCACCTGCGGCACGACCCCGCTCATCTGGACCTGCTCGAAGAAGAGCGCCCCGCTGCCGGCGAAGGTGCTGCCAGCCGCCTCCTGAATACGCGCTCCCGCTGAATCAAGAAGCCAGATCATCGGGAGCCGGTTGAGCATCGCCTTGCGACGCAGACGCGCGACCTTCTGCTCGCCGATCATGCCCATCGAACCGGCCATGACCGTGAAGTCATATGCGGCGCAGTACACGCGCCGGCCGTCGACCAGGCCCTCGCCGGTGACCACCCCGTCGGCGGGCGTGCGTTCCGGCTCGGTGACGGCGCCGGTCATCGAGTGCTGATGAGCGAGCAGTCCGAACTCGACGAACGTCCCGGCGTCGAACAGCAGGTCGATCCGCTCGCGCGCGGTCAGCTTGTGCCGATCGTGCTGCTGGGCAATGCGCTCCGGTCCACCCATCGCAAGCGAGCGCGCCCGGCGATCAGCGAGCGCGGCGGTGAGCTCGTCGAGGCCAGGTGTGTCCCGAGGCTCGGTCACCCGTCATCCGAGCCGGTGCTCATCGCACGCCGAAGGTCAGGCAGCGACGCCGATGATGCGGCCGTCGATCCAGCCGGTCCACCCGTTGGAGCAGATCACTCGTGCCCACGCCCCGCGGACCTCGGCAACCTGGATGGGCAACCCGGGCGCGAGGTTGGCGACGACGGGCCCGGACGGATCCGGGCTGCTCCAGGCGCGAAGACCCTGCGGTGGCACTGAGTGACTTGGCGCCCATCCACCCGCAGGGGCAGGTTGCGGCACCGGCTGAGCCTGCACGGGCTGTGCCTGGTATGTCTGAGCTGGCTGTGGCGAGTAGGCCGGCTGCACGGGCTGAACCGGTTGCGGGGTGAAGCTTGGTGTCGGCAATACCTGGCCGACCGGGGTCCCGGATGGGACCGGGCTTGGCTGCGGGAACGAGGGCTGCTGAAACGTTGACGCCGCAGGGAAGGCCGGCGTCGGAGTGGCGGCGACGTCGGCTGCGACGGTTGAATCGGGCTCGGAGTCGGCATCGACCGCATCGGATGCGACCGTTGCCGCTTCCTCGTCGACCACCGAGGCCGTTTCGACGCCACCGATCGCGTCGAGCAGCGTGCTGGTGCGGGCGAGCTCGGCGACCGCCTGGACGAAGGTGTGCTTGTTCAGACCGTCCAGGTAGACGTACGTCTGCGCAACCACGCTCGTGTCAGCGCCGGACCGTTCCACCGAGGCGGTGACGGATCCGGGGCGGGAGGCGACCAGTTGATTGGCCGCATCGACGTTGTCGCCGGTGAGCGTCACGGCGCGACGGACTGTGATGCGATCGGCGCCGGCCGCCTCCAGCACGACAAGGTCCACCGGCGCAGTGCTCAGGGTTCCGGCCTTCAAGCCGAACGAGAAGTCCGTGCCGGGCTCGAAGCGGTCGGAGGCAATCTCCAGGTCGTCGTCGGACGAGCACCAGGTGGTGATGCTCTGCTTGACCTCATCAGGTGTCATGGGTTTGATCTCCTCTCCGCGTCCTCGAAGGCTGCGGCGACTATACGGTGTTCACGATGCATGAGCCGGGTTCGCCGCGGCCTCGCCCATCGCGAGCAAGCCGTCCAGCACCTCACCGATTCTATTGAGAGCGAGCGAGAGATGGCCGCACGGCCCGCCATGGCCGAGGACCCCGCGTAGCCTGGCCGGGAGAACGTCACGAGACGCAGGTCGCGCTTGGCGAGTTCGGCAACGAGCGGCGCATACGCGCCCGCCGCTGACGGCGTACCGCTGTGAAGCAGGAAGCAGCGTCCGTGTTCGGGCCCCGAAGAGACGACCTCGAGCTGCCGGCCGTCGGACGCCTGGACCGTCTGCGAGCGTGTTTCGGAGCTCACCGTCTCATGGTACCCAGCCACCGGCGGACGCGACGCCGCTGACGCGTTTCAGCGCTCCAGGCCGTACGCGGTGGGGTGCGAGGGCTGGTAGAGACCGATCTCTCCGCCGCCTGGAATGCGCATCCGGGTCAGCCGGCCAAAGCGCTCGGTGCTGATCGGCACTGAGAAGTCCGCGCCCTTGGCGGTCAGCTCGGCGACCGTCCGATCGATGTCATCGCACATCAGGAAGAGCTCGTGATGTCCGCCGGGCGAGCCCTCGCCGGCGGGGTGGACGCCCAGCTCGGCCGGAGGCAGCTGGAAGATGAGCCAGCCACCGTGGATGTCGACGTTCGCCATCTCGAGCACATCGCGAACGAAGGCCCTGGCCTGTTCGGGATCATCCGCGTACACGACCACGTGCGTGGCGGTGATCACTGTGGGTCGCGACCGGTGATCCCGAGCAACCGCTGCATCAGCGGGGCGTCGTCCGGCACGGGGATTGCCGCCGGAAACACACCGATCGCCCTCATCGAGTCGGCGATCGGGCTCAGCTCATCCCACAAACCCTGCACAAGGTCGTCAGGGAGCGTTGCATCGATGCCGATCACCTTCGCGATCTCCCACGCGCGCAGGCCCCGAAAGCCGTTGATCTGCCAGAAGTATTCGCGCGCCGGGTAGTCGCCGAAGGAGCAGTGCACGGTGCGATCGGGATCATCCAGGTGCTCAGCCGCAGCGCATGCCTTGTCGACAATGGCGGCGAAGGCAGCCTTGGGGTCGTCGCCGAGCAGATCCCCCTTGAAGCGCTCCTTCCCAGCCTCGTCCATGGTCCGGCCGGCGAGCATGTCGGGCACCCACGCGTCGTCATATGCGTGATAGCCGATGATTGCTCGGAGCGTCGGCACGCTGGCGGTGCCCCTGCGCGTGAAGCTCGCCGGCATCTCCATTTCCCACTGGTCGTCTCGAATCCGCTGCACGACGCTGTCGAGCGCGCGATCGGCGAGGACGAACACATCCTGCTCATTCATCGCATGGCTCCTCTGTGTGAACCCGTCAAGTGTCGCAGCACCACGGTCCGTCACGCCCCGATTCTCGCACCGCGGGCGCGAACGGCGTTCCAGATCCTGCACTCGCACTGTGACGGGCTGATAACACCTCGGGCGTCCGCAAATCGCAGCGGATAGGCTGCCTGAGGTGAGCGGATCTCTCCGGCCTGCCCGGTTGATCACCGCGATCGCCGCGGCCCTGCTGATCGCATACGCGGTCATCTGGACGCAGGTCAGCAGCTTCGATGTGGGTCGGAGCGATTTCACCGCGTTCTATGTCGGCGGGACGCTGCTCCGGGAAGGACACACCGGCGATCTGTACAGCCAGGCGGTGCAGCAGCCGTTGCACGACGCGCTGATCGCCCCCGATCGCGAGGGGAACCTCCCGTTCGTCAACACCCCGGTGGCGGCCGCGCTCGTCCTGCCCGCGACGTTCCTTCCCCTCGACGTGGCGTATCGCGCCTGGTCGGTGCTCGAGCTCGCCATCCTCGTGCTCGCAATCGTGCTCGCTATTCGGAGCGTGGAATGGCCTGCCGGCACCGCGCGAATCTGGCAGGTGACGGCAGGTGCCGTGGCGCTTGCCGGGGTGGGTACCTGGACCATGTTCGTGCAGGCGCAGTGGACGCCTGTTCTCGCGCTTGGTCTGGTGCTCGCGTACCGGTCGTGGAAGGGCGGACACCTCGCCACGGGGGCTGCCGTGCTGATCATGTCGGCCGGCATCGCCAAACCTCACCTTGCCCTCGGATTGCTGGCGTTCCTCCTCGGTTGGCGCGAGCGCCGCCTGATCATCGGCGCCATCGCCGGTGCCGCGGGGCTCGCGCTCGCCTCGATCGCGCTCGTCGGACCGGGAGGTGTCGCGGGATTCATCGGCATCCTGGCCTCGTCGACCACGCGCTGGGAGCTCGCAACCATGGTGAGCTTCATCGGGGTGGTGGGATCGCTGTTCGGCAACGGCCTGGCGGCGCACGTGGTCGGGCTCCTGGCCTCACTGCTGGCCTGCGCGGCCGCGGTCTGGCTCGGCACCGCCGTCCGCCGCGACCCGAGCCGTCTGGATACCGCCCTGGTCGGCGCCGCGGTGCTCTCGCTTGTCGCCTCGCCTCACGCCTACCCTGACGATCTCGTGATGCTCGCTCCGGCCCTGGTCATCGGCGTGGCCGCGGCGGCGCGGCGCGCCGCGTCGAGCGCGACCATGACATTCACGTCGCCGGTCGCGATCGTCCTCGGCGCATGGGTGCTCATCGCCGCTGCCGCATGCGTCGACCTCGTCGATGCGGCGACCTTTCCGCCCGGGCAGCTCGCCGGGTGGGCACTTGCGATGGCGGCGGCGCTCGCCTGCGTCGCCACGGGGCAGAACCGTCAGCTCGCGGGCGTCCCGAGCTTGCGCGTGGCTGGTCTTGGCGGCGCAGGAACCCGTAGCTAGTCGGTAACGTCCTCCACGGGGATCGCCCGCCGGCGGTACGGTCGTCGCGCAGATGCCCCTTCAAGGACTTCGAGCGCCCAGCCCGCGAGACGTTACTCAGACGCGCCGGAGACCGATGCTCCGGCTCGCGCTGGCGTGTGTCGCCGGTCCCATCGCGATCGCCCTTGCCTCCGTTCGGTATGCCGTCACGTTCCCGCAGAGCACGGACTTCGCTGGTGTGGCGGCGACCCACCAGGCTCAGGCGACGGGTCTCGGTTGCATCTATTCCAGGTCGGTGCAACTCGCCGGCCTGCACCTGGTCCCCGGCGCCGGAGCGCCACCGTTGCCTGCGGACCTCATCTGGCACTTCAACGAACCACCGCTGATGACCCTCTTCGCCGC
Source organism: Saccharimonadales bacterium (SeqCode) (assembly GCA_035534875.1). GTDB lineage: Bacteria > Chloroflexota > Dormibacteria > Aeolococcales > Aeolococcaceae > Palsa-851. Next base: position 118,238 of record DATLRB010000063.1, on the reverse strand, counting down.
ACCGTTCGCAGCGCTGCGACTTGCGACCGCCGTGAACCTGTGGGAGGTGGTCCTCTGGGTGGCGCTCGCCGCCTGCGGATTCCTGCTCTGGCGCTCTCGGAGTGGACTTCCGCCCTGGTTGACGGCGGCGGTCATCGCGGGGCTCCTGCTCAATGAGATCGCGAACACCGAGTTCGGCCTGGCCCAAAACGACGCACTGCTCCTGGTTCCCGCGTTGCTGGCGCTCGAATTGCTCAGGCGGCATGAGGATGTCGGGGCAGGGGTGCTCCTCGGGCTCGTGGCGCTCAAACCGCAGCTGATCTTTCTCGCCGTCATCGCGTTGCTCATCCACCACCGCTGGCGCCTGGTCGCGGCATGTGCCGCGACCGTGGCTGCGATCGGGGCAACGAGCATCCTCATGGTCGGACCGTCGTGCAGCCTCCAGTGGCTTGGCAGCGCAACGCAGCTCGAGGAGTTTCAGATCGGCATCGGCCTGCCGGGAACGCTGGCGCGCTGGACCGGGAGCGCGACGGCCGCCGAGATCGCATTCGTCATATTCGCCATCATCTCGGTCGCCGTCTTGATCTGTATTCGCCGGCGCATCGATACGCACGTTTTCGTCGCCGTGGCGATCGCGCTTGCCGTTGTCATCGGCCTCCACACTCTTGCCTATGACGTCCTCTTTCTGGCACCGCTCGGCATGGCGGTCGCTCGCTCGAAACCGTGGGCGGTCATCGCTGCCGGGTGGGGCTTCACCGTGGCCCAGCTCATCTATCCGGACGGTCCAGCTCCCATCCTCGCGACCGAGCTCGTGCCCTTCGTCGCGGTGACACTCGCCGTTGTCTTTATTGTTCGGAGCGGCACGCCTTCCGAAGAGAATCCAGGCAGGATCAACGCAGCCAGTCACCGGCAACTCGTCGCGGCCACGTAGATGGGAACACCAATGCAGTTCGAGCACGACGTCGTCGTTGTGGGGGGGTGTGGTCACGTCGGCCTGCCGCTGGGTCTCGCCTTTGCCGAAAGCGGCCTCGACGTGATGCTCTACGACACCAACGGCGAGGTTGTCGAGGTCGTCAACGGCGGAGTGATGCCGTTTGCCGAGATCGGAGCGTCTGAGGTGCTCACGCGGGTGCTTGCCGCCGGCCGGCTGCGAGCAACGACTGACGCGACCGCCATCGACCGGAGCGAGCACATCGTGGTGGTCGTGGGGACGCCGGTCGACCGCTATCTCAGCCCCGATGTCGAGGCGGTCGCACGCGTGATCACGCCACTCACCGACCACCTCGTCGACGGCCACCTCGTCGTCCTTCGCAGCACGGTCTATCCGGGAGTCACCAAACGCGTTGCGCGGCTGATCGGCAAGCTGGGTCGCGACATCGACGTCAGCTTCTGTCCCGAACGGATCGCGGAGGGCCACGCGCTCGTCGAGCTGCGCAGCCTGCCGCAGATCATCTCCGGCACAACGCCACGCGCCGTGCAGCGCGCCGATGCGCTCTTCCGTCGGCTCACCACGGAGATTGTCGAGCTCGAACCTGACGAGGCCGAGCTCGCCAAGCTGTTCACCAACAGCTGGCGCTATCTCAAGTTCGCGGTTGCCAATCAGCTGTTCATGATCGCGAACGACAATGGGGTCGACTACGAGCGGATTCGCCACGCGGTGACCTTCCACTACCCTCGGGCGGCGGACCTGCCCGGAGCCGGACTCACCGCTGGACCGTGCCTCCTGAAGGACACCATGCAGATCACGGCATTTGCCGAGAACCGCTTCACCCTTGGCCATGCCGCCGTGATGGTCAACGAGGGAGTTCCTCTCTACGTGCTCGGAAAGCTCGAGCGGCGCTTTGACCTGGCGTCACTGACCGTGGGCGTCCTGGGCATGGCCTTCAAGGCCGAGTCGGACGACCCACGGTCCAGCCTCAGCTACAAGATGAAGCGCATCCTCACCGGCAAGGCCGCGCGCGTGCTGTGCACCGACCCGTACGTCGCCGGTGACCCGGACCTGGTGCCCTTCGAGACCGCGGTCGCTGAGTCCGATGTGCTCATCATCGCCGCGCCCCACCGGCGATACGCGGACCTGCGCACCGAGAAACCGGTGATCGATATCACCAACCTGCTCGGCAACGGGGTCAAGGTGTGAAGCCACGTGTCAGCGTCGTGATCCCCGCATACAACGAGGGTCCGGCCGTCGTCCCCTTTCTCGACCGCATCTTTGAGGCGATCGCGCTGCCGGCGGAGGTGCTGGTCGTTTACGACACGGTCGAGGACACGACGGTCCCATTCCTCGAAACCTACTCGAAGCGCGAGAAGCGCCTGCGCCCGGTGCTCAACACACTCGGGCGTGGCCCGGCGAACGCGCTTCGCTTCGGCATCGAACAGGCTGCAGCCGACGTCGTGGTCGTGACCATGGCGGACGGTAGCGACGACCCGATGCAGATCGATCAACTCACGCGCCTCGTCGAGCGCGGCGTCGTCGTCGCCTGCGCGTCGCGATACATGCGCGGTGGTCAGCAGGTCGGGGGTCCCTGGGTCAAGGGACGAATCTCGCGCCTCGCGGGTATCTCGCTGAACCTGCTCGCGCGCGTGGGGACACACGATGCGACCAACTCCTTCAAGGCATATTCGCGCGAATTCGTGGAGCGCGTCGGCATCGATTCCGACGCCGGCTTCGAGCTGGGGATCGAGCTCGTGGCCAAGGCCCGCCGCCTCGGCCTTCCCGTGGCGGAGCTGCCGACCATCTGGCTCGACCGCGCTGACGGCACCTCCAACTTCCAGGTCAGAGCCTGGATACCGAGGTACCTGCACTGGTATCTCTACGCGCTCGGTCTCGCCGATCGAGGTCGCAACGGAACCGCCCGCCGTCGTCGAGGCGGATCGTGACCCGGGTGCTGGTCACCGGGTCCTCAGGCTTCATCGGTGGATACGTCGTGGAGGAGCTGCTCGAGCGCGGCTACGAGGTCGTCGGTATCGACAATGAATCGAAATACGGGCACGTGGTCCGGTCCTTCGACAACCATCCGGGGTACCGGCTCATCCTTGGTGATGCGCGCGACGCCGAACTGATGGCGGGAGCGCTCGACGGCTGCAGCCATCTGATCGCCGGCGCGGCGATGATCGGCGGCATCTCGTATTTCCACGCGTACGCCTACGATCTGCTGGCGACCAACGAGCGAATTCTCGCCGCGACCTGCGACGCCGCGATTCGAGCGCATCGCGACGGCACGCTCGCCAAGGTGACGTATCTGAGCTCCTCCATGGTGTTCGAGTCGGCGACGACGTGGCCGTCGGCTGAAGGCCAGGAACTCGAGATCCCGCCTCCCCGATCGTCCTATGGCTTTCAGAAGCTCGCGGTCGAATATTTCGCCCGGGCGGCGCACAGCCAGCACGCGCTTCCGTACACCATCGTCCGTCCCTTCAACTGCGTCGGTGTGGGCGAGGGCCGCGCGCTTGGCGATGTGGAGATTCTCAGCGGCAACGTCAAGCTCGCGATGAGTCATGTTGTCCCCGACCTAGTGCAGAAGGTCGTCAAAGGTCAGGATCCCGTGCACATCCTCGGAAGCGGCACGCAGATCCGGCACTACACCTATGCGGGTGACCTCGCCAGAGGAATCGTGACCGCGATGGAGAGCCCAGCCGCGCTGAACGACGATTTCAATCTGTCCACCAGCGAGTCGACGACCGTCCTCACGCTGGCGGAGAAGATCTGGCACAAGATCAGAGGCGACGACGTGCCCTTTCGGTACGTGACCGACCCTCCGTTCGAGCACGACGTGCAGCGGCGGATTCCTTCGGTGGAGAAAGCGAAGCGCGTCCTCGGCTTCGAAGCCACGACACAGCTCGATGAGATGCTCGACCACGTCATCCCGTGGATCGAGCAGGCCATCGCGTCCGGTGTGATATAGATCGACCTGGGGTGCGCGACCGACAGTGTTGCGTGGCGAGAAACGCCTAGAGTCCTGACCGATGAACGCAGCCATCATCGGCTTCGGGCTCGGGTTCTTCGTGGCACTCCAGCTGGGGCCCATGTCGCTGTTCCTGATCAGGTCAACGCTGCGCAGCGGCTGGAGCGTTGGGCTGGCCGTCGGCGCGGGAATCGCCACTGTCGACAGCCTCTATGCGGCGGCCGGGGCCGGTGGAGCGACGCCGCTGCTCACCATCCATCCGGTGCGCCTGGCGCTCGGCCTCGTCGGGGCGATCGTGCTTGTCTGGCTTGGCGCGAGGACACTCTGCAGCGCAATCCGCGTGCGCATCGGCGGCGAGACTCCTTTCGAGGTATCGACTCCCAGGCGCGCGTTCCTCACCGCACTTGGTGGGACGGCGTCCAACCCTTCCACGATCCTGTCGTGGGCGGCCATATTCGCGGCCGCGAGCACGGCTGGATTTGTCCACGCGACCGTTTCCGCGGTGCTCCTCGTCGCCGGAGTGGCGGTGGGGAGCCTGACGTGGGTCAGCCTGCTCGCAACCGGCGTCGCCCTCGCGGGTCGAACGGTGAGCACACGCGCAATCCGCGTCACGGATGGCGTAGCAGGTGCCGGCCTGATGGGATTCGGTGGCGTGCTTGCATACACGACGTTGGTAGCCCCGGCAGGAATCGAACCTGCGCACAAGGTTTAGGAAACCTCTGCTCTATCCACTGAGCTACGGGGCCGCGGCCCTATGCTATCCGGCATCGTCGCAGGCTGCGACACCGATTCGGGCCTCCGCGATCCCGCATGCGACATCGTCGTCGAGCTGAGCGCGGTCGCCTCCAAGCGCACCGATGCGAAACCGTCGGGAAGGGGAGATTCGAACTCCCGACCTCACGGTCCCGAACCGTGCACTCTAACCTGGCTGAGCTACTTCCCGGCGCCCGGCCCGGATGATACCACCCGCCTCGGCGGGCTCCGGCAGACCACCACATCGCGCTGTTGGGAATCGCATACTGGGACCATCGCGCGGTGCCACCGCGCAAGGAGTCCAGGCAATATGGGTCGTATCACCATCGACATGACAATCGACGCCCCGGCGGCCACGGTGTTCGCGTATGTGGACGACTATCGCAACACCACGAAGTACATGAAGGATCTGGTCAAGTGGCAGCCGACGGGGAAGGTCACCCACGGTAAGGGGGCGCAATTCGGCGTCGGGATGAAAGCCGGTCCGACGACGCTGACGTCGGTGGTCGACATCACGACGTGGAGCGAGAACAAGGCGATTGGCTGGCACTCCAACGAGGGCTTCAAACAGATCGGCATGTGGGTGTTCAAGCCGAGAGGCGACAAGACGCAGGTGACGTTTGACATGGAGTACGAGTTCGGCGGCGGGATCGCGGGAAAGCTGCTCGGACGCGCCGCTGAACCGATCGTGCGCGGCAACCTGCAGCGATCCGTCGAGACACTCAAGCGCAACACCGAGAAGCTCACCGCCTCGAAGCCCGCCGCGAAGCCGAGCTCGAAAGCCACCACAAAGTCTGCAACGAAGGCGTCGGCGGCGGCGTCGAGAAGCACCACAAAATCTGCAACAAAGCCCGCGCCACGGCATGGATCCAGGCCGAAGAGTCCGTCCAGAAACGCTTAGAATAAAACCGTTCCCGGCGGAGCGAGCCGGACGAGGAGCGAGAACATGACAAGCGACAAGACGGCGGCGAACGGACACGAGCCCCACACCGGCGGTGTGCGGGTCAAACGCGGCCTCGCGGAGATGCTGAAGGGCGGCGTCATCATGGATGTCGTCACTCCCGAGCAGGCGAAGATCGCCGAGGATGCGGGCGCAGTGGCGGTCATGGCACTCGAGCGCGTGCCCTCGGACATCCGGCGCGACGGGGGCGTCGCGCGCATGAGCGATGTGAGCCTCATCAAGGAGATCATCGCGGCCGTGACGATTCCGGTCATGGCAAAAGCACGCATCGGTCACTTCGTCGAGGCGCAGGTGTTGCAGTCCCTCGGCGTCGACTACATTGACGAATCCGAGGTGCTCACCCCTGCGGACGAGGAGCATCACATCGACAAGTGGCGCTTCGACGTCCCGTTCGTCTGCGGCGCGCGTGACCTCGGCGAAGCGCTGCGGCGCATCGGCGAAGGCGCGGCGATGATTCGTACCAAGGGCGAGGCGGGCACCGGCAACGTGGTTGAAGCTGTCCGTCACATGCGCGCCGTGCAGGGCGGCATCCGCCGCATCGCGTCCATGCGGCCGGAGGAGTTGATGGCCGAGGCGAAGCATCTCGGCGCGCCCTTCGATCTCATCCAGGAGATTCACCGGACGGGAAAGCTTCCGGTGGTGAATTTCTCCGCCGGTGGCATCGCGACTCCGGCGGACGCGGCGTTGATGATGCAACTCGGCTGCGATGGCAACTTTGTGGGCAGCGGGATCTTCAAGAGCACCAATCCCGAGGCGTACGCCAAAGCAATCGTCGCGGCGACGACGTATTTCGACAAACCGGAGGTCATCGCCGAGGTGAGTGCCGGACTGGGCAAGGCAATGCCGGGGCTGGACGTCGCGTCGATGCCGGCCGGCGAGTTGCTCGCAACCCGGGGTTGGTAGGGCTGCCGTCGCCGTGCCCGCGGCGTACACTAAGGGTGTGCGAATGACGCGAAGCCTGCCCCGCCAGGGACGGAGCGCTCGCGTCCGCTGAGAGGGAATTGACCATCCTTCGGGTAGGCGTCCTCGCCCTCCAGGGCGACGTCCGGGAGCACCTGACGGCACTCCGCGGCTGCGGCGCCGAGGCATCCACGGTGCGCACGCGTGCCGAACTCGATACCGTCGACGCGCTCGTCCTCCCTGGCGGTGAGTCGACGACGATGAGCCGCCTGCTCCGGGTCTTCGGTCTCGAGATGCCACTGCGCGAGCGCCTCGCCGCGGGCATGCCCACGCTTTCCACGTGCGCCGGCCTGATCCTCATGAGCCGCGAGGTGCTCGACGGGCGTCCGGATCAGATCGCGCTCGGGATCCTCGACGTCAGTGTCCGCCGTAACGGCTACGGACGGCAGGTCGAGTCATTCGAGGCCGATATCCCGGTCTCGCTCCTGGGCATTGCGCCGTTTCGCGCGGTGTTCATCCGGGCACCGCTCATCGAGCGCGCCGGGCCCGAAGCCCAGGTTATTGCCACGTTCGGCAGCAACCCGGTTGCGGTCGCGCAGGGACCGCACCTCGGGCTCTGCTTTCACCCGGAGATGACCGACGATTCGCGCCTCCATCGGCTGTTCCTTGAGCGCGCAGCCGCCGCACTCGAGGTGAGCGCGGCGTGATCATCCGCTCGGCATCCTTTCGCGATCTCGCGCGGATCGAGCAACTGTATCGGGAGGCCACGGAGGACGAGCGCCACGGCGCCCAGATGACCCCCGACAGCCCGGTGCCCCAGGCGACCTTGCTCCGCCTCTGGCAAGCGCTCACCAAGTCACTGTCGTCACTGGTGCCGATCACCGATGTCTCGGAGGAGATGCTCGTCGCGGAGGACGCGAAGGAGGGCGTGGTCGGTTTCGTGCAGGTCCAGTCGCTGTCGGTCCGTCCGCGATCGTGGCAGATCCTCAACCTGTGCACCTCGACGACGGCCCACGGCCATTTCGCTCGCGCCGAGTTGCTCGACGGGGTACGTAACCGCGGGCTGGAGCACGGCGTCCAGCGCGTGCATGTGCGCCTGCCAGTGGACCATCCGCTCCTTCCGGTCTTTCTCGAGCACGGCTTCACGCAGTTCGCCACCGAGCAGATCCTGTACCGCGACCAGGCGGCACCGGATGTCGAGCCATCGGTGAGATCCACCCTCATACGTCCGGCGCGGCGGGACGATATCGGCGCCATCTATCTGCTCTATCTGCGCACCACGCCGTCGCACGTCGCTGACGTCGAGGGGCCCTCGCTGAAGACGTGGCAGGCGGGGTACGCGCAGGGCCTCGTCGCATCCCTGGGCCGCGATAGCGTTCGCCACCTCGTCGTCGAGCGCGCCGGGATCGTCGCGTGGGCGGCGATCCGGCCGCCCACGGCCGCGCAGCCGGCGAGCCTCAGCATGATGTGCGAGGGCCACGATCCCGACCTGCGGGACGCGATCATCGATGCCGTGCTGGCGGAGCTTCCGTCCGGTCCCGCGTCGTGCGTGCTCCGCCATTACGACTCCGAGCTCATCCGCGCATTGCAGGTACGCGGGTTCGCCGTCTATGGCGCGCAGCAGCTGCTCATCAGCGAGCTCGGCGAGAAGGTGCGCATCCACGCGCCATCCCGGCGGAAGAAGCCGGTTCTGGTGCATGCCGGGATCGCGCGAAGCATACCGTCGCCATCGCCGTCGGTTCCGCTCCGCGTCCTGTCAACGACCACAACGAGGAGACAGAGATCGTCGCCCAGATGATGCCCTACGGATCCTCATGGGAAGAGGAGCTCAACCTGCTCTTTGCAGCGCTCCCGCCCCGCATCGCGTCTGCCGCGCAACGTCTCTCACAGGGGCGGGGCGACCTCCTCGAGGTGGTGCTCGACCTCGGCCGTGAGCCGGAGGCGAGGTTCACCGACGGTGAGGCGATCCTCGACAACGCCAATGTCGGCAACGCCGAGATCGACTATGTCACCGAGCACGTCGGTCTCTTTGGTGACGACAACCGTGCGGGGATCGAACGAACCCTGCACCGCATCAGCGCGATCCGCAACCGCAAGGGGACCATCGTGGGACTGACCTGCAGGGTCGGTCGTGCGGTCACCGGGACGATCGACATCATCAAGGACATGGTCATCAGCGGCCAGTCGATCCTGCTCCTCGGTCCGCCGGGCATCGGCAAGACAACGATGCTGCGCGAATGCGCCCGTGTGCTCAGCGATGAATGTGGCAAGCGTGTGGTCATCGTCGACACGTCGAATGAAATCGCCGGCGACGGCGACATCCCGCATCCGGGTATCGGACGCTCGCGGCGGATGCAGGTGCGGACTCCAGCGCTGCAGCACGCGGTGATGATCGAGGCGGTCGAGAATCACATGCCGCAGTGCATCGTCATCGACGAAATCGGCACGGAGCTCGAGGCGGTCGCGGCGAGGACGATCGCCGAGCGGGGCGTGCAACTCGTCGGCACCGCGCACGGCTCCAACATCGATTCGCTCCTCGTGAACCCCACGCTGAACGATCTGCTCGGGGGGATTCAGACGGTGACCCTGTCCGACGAGGAGGCGCGGCGTCGGGGCACACAGAAGTCGGTGCTCGAGCGCAAGTCCCCGCCCACCTTTGACGTGCTCATCGAGATTCAGGAGCGCGACCGGGTGGTCGTGCACGCACCGCTGGCGGAGACCGTCGACGAGGCGCTGCGCGGCAGGGTTCGGCCGCCTCAGCTGCGGACTCGCGATGAAACCGGCGCGATCGTCAGCCGTGTCGATTCGAGCGCGGCCGCGACCCGACCGTCGCCCTTCGAGCCGGCTCCATTCCCGGGTGGTGGCCGCGGCGGAAGGCGCACCCGCGAGCGCCGGCGTCGCTTCGACGTCGACGAGTACATCGCCGGACAGCAGCGGCGCGAGCGGGAGCTTGAGCCACCCGCTCCGGCGGTGCGACCGGGTCCGCCGCTGTCGATCTTTCCCTACGGGGTCTCGCGCAGCTATCTCGAGCAGTCGCTTCGCGAGATGCGCCTGCCCGTCCGCATCCAGCACCACGTCGACGATGCCGACCTCGTGCTGACCCTGAAGAACTACTACCGTCGCCACGATTCGCCGGTTCGCGCGGCCGAGTCGTCGGGCATTCCGATTCACGTGCTGCGCAGCAACACGGTCGCGCAGATCAAGGGTGCGCTCGCACGGGTCTATGGCGTCGAAGCGCCCGCGGACACGCCCGATGTCACCGAGCCTGCGATGCAGGATGTGCTCGAGGGGATCGAGCAGATGCAACGAACCGGTAACGACGTCGAGCTCACGCCACAGAACGCATACGTGCGCAGGCTGCAGCATCAACTGGTCGAACAGCACGCGCTCAGCGCGCGCAGCACCGGTGACGAACCCAACCGCAGACTCGTCATACTGCGAACCTCGGAATAAGCCGTTCGAGTGCAGGGCCCGACGGCGGGGGAGTAGTGATTGACATGAGCGCATGGCGCGGCTTCTTCATCTCATTCGAAGGGCTTGACGGCGCGGGCAAGAGCACCCAGGTCGCCTCCCTGGCAGGCGCGCTGCGCCAGCAGGGACATGACGTCGTCACGGTGCGACCGGACGAGTCACCGCTCGGCGAGATCCTGCATAGCTTTGTGCTCCAGCATCAGCGAGGACCGGCGCTCGAGCCGTGGACCGAGGCGCTGCTGTTCACCGCCGAGCGAGTGCAACTGCTGCACGAGACCATCCTGCCCGCCCTCCGCCGCGGCAGCGTTGTGATCGCCGATCGCTATGCCGACTCGACGATTGCGTACCAGGGCGGTGGCAGAGGCCTCCCCCCCGGGGATCTCCTGCGGTTGCACGCCGCCGCGTGCGGTGACGTCTGGCCCGACCTCACGCTCTACCTGGCGATCCCGGCGGCGACGGCAGCGCAGCGCCAGCGCGCCCAGCAACTCCCCCTCGATCGTTTCGAGGTCGCTCCGGAAACGTTCCATGCGGCCGTCGAGGCCGCATTCGAGCAGCTGGGAGCGCAACATCCGCGCCGTTTCCTCCGCATCGACGCCACCCGCCCCGCCATCGTGGTTTCGCGGGACATCGCCAAGGTCATCGTGCAGCGGCTTCCGGCCCCGGCCCCGGCGTCACCGCCCGCGCGGAGTGCCGGCGGTTTTGAGGCGAGCCCCTACGGCAGCGCCCCGGTCGGCTGATCTGCCGGCAGACGTGCGGGGCGGTTGAGCGCGGGCGGCAGCATATCGGTGCCGTCGTCAGCGCCGGATACCAGAACGTTGCTGGAGCACGACCTCTAAAGCCGGCACGACGCGCTCGACACGGCTCCCGGTGAGATGGACACGCACTCCGGGAACCCCCGGGGCCCCCGGATCCCATCCCAGTGCGTGCAGCTCGCGCGCCTCACCCCAGGTGCGTGCCAGACGCTGTTGCCGGCCGTCGGTGAAGGTCATCGTCCCCGGTCGCGTCGCGAAGCCGAAGCCGACCTCGCCGCCGGTGCTGAGAAATGCCTGGACGTCGGTCAGCGGGGTCGCGACGTCGAAGACGTCGTCGCCGCTCGCCAGAGCGGCGGCGAGGCTCGGCATGCCGCCCGACCTGGCTGCCTCCCGGACCCCTGCCCGTTGCGCCACCTGCTGAGCGCGCTCGCGGCGGCGGCGCTCGGTCGCCAGCTCGGTGCCACGAGTGCGGATCTCGCGCAGGTGCTGCTCGTACGGTGCCATCGCGGCGATGGTGGCGCGCTCGGTCGCCTGCAACTCGGCGCCCAGAGCGCTGAGGCTGTCGTCACTCAGCTCGCGCAGGGCGTCGGGGTCGACGCGGTCGCCGAGCGGAGGGAGTTCCACCCCGGGCACTCTACTCGCAGCCGGCGGCCACATCCCGGCGCGCGCCGTGCCATTTGCTGTATCAACGCACTCAACCGTCATCGCATCCGAGGGAGGCACAGCTCGTGGCTCAGGTTCTCCACGACGTCATCCGTGTCGAGCGCGAGGGCGCGATCGTCACGCTCACCATCGACCACCCTCCGGCGAATGCGGTCAACGGCGACGTCGTCAACGGCCTGGCCGAGGGGCTGGCGAGTGCCGAAGCCGACGAGACCTGCAGGGCGCTGGTGATCACCGGGGGCGGACCCAAGTTCTTCTCCGCCGGTGCCGACATCACGGGGTTCGCAGGGGGTGCCGACGCGATCGGCAAGGCGACCGACCTCACCCTGCTGTTCGAGGCCTCACGTCTCCCGGTGATCGCCGCCGTCAACGGCATCGCATTCGGCGGCGGTTGTGAATTGACCCTGGCGTGCGACGTGCGCCTCGCGGCGCGCACCGCACGGTTCGGTCAGCCGGAGATCAAGCTCGGGATCATCCCGGGATGGGGCGGCACCCAGCGGCTGCCCAGACTGATCGGCACAGCCCGAGCGACCGAGCTGCTGCTCACCGGCGATCCGATCGATGCCGAACGCGCTCTTGCGATCGGGTTGGTCGCCGAAGTGGTCGATCCCGGCGAGCTTCCGGCAGCCGCGCGGCGCTGGGCCGAACTCCTCGCCTCGAGAGCGCCACTGGCGGTCGCCGCCACCAAGCGGGCGATGCGCGCCGGCGCGCAGCTCCCTATCGCTGATGCGCTGAAGGAAGAACGAAACGAGTTCGTGGCGCTGTTCTCCACCGAGGATGCCCAGGAGGGGATCGCGGCGTTCCTGCAGAAACGTCCTCCGGAGTGGAAGGGACGGTAGTGTCCGCGGCGTGACCGCAATCCTCAGCCCCATCGCCCTCGTAGTGCTCGCCGGCGCTTCGCTGACCGCGAGCGGGCTTCGGTGGCGAAAGCTGCTCGGTGAGATGCGGCGCAGCAGGCGCCGCGAACGTCGCCTCGATCACCCGGCCTCTCGCCTGCGCGCCTTCTTCGTCTACGTTGTCGCGCAGGCGCGGTTGCTCAGGTGGCCGTTCGCCGGTGTGCTGCACGCCTTCATCTTCTGGGGCTTCATGGTGCTGCTCACCGCGATCGCCCAGGGGATCGTCGAAGCACTCTGGCAGGGATTCCACTTCAATCTGGTCCCCGGGAGCGGCGCGATCGCGTTCCTGCAGGACCTGTTCTTCTTCGTCGTGATCTGCGGTATCGCCATGGCGCTGTTCAACCGGCTGGTCATCAACCCCACGCGATTCCGGGGGAGCCACCGGGGTGACGCCATCCTCATCCTGGCGTGGATCGCCGTGCTCCTCATCTGCATGGAGCTCAACTACGCCACGCGCATCGCTGAGGGAGCTCCGGAGGCGCTCGGCCAGTGGCGTCCCATCGCCTCCGCGCTGGCGAGCATCTTCCGGCCCCTCGGCTCGGGGAGCGAGGCGCTGATCGTCCTCCACGGCATCTTCTTCTGGGCGCACCTCACTCTGGTGTTCGGCTTCCTCGTCTACCTGGGTTACAGCAAGCATCTCCACATCATCACGTCGGTTCCCAACGTTGTCTTCAAGAACGAACGCCCCAAGGGTGCATTGCGCACCCTCGACATCGACGCCGTGATGAACGCGGAGGACGCGGCGGATCAGCATTTCGGGGCCGGCGCGCTCGAGCACTTCTCGTGGAAGGACATGCTCGATCTCTACACGTGCACGGAATGCGGGCGCTGCCAGACGCATTGCCCCGCCTACAACACCGGCAAACCGTTGTCACCGAAGACGTTGATCACCGACCTGCGAGATCTCGCCTACGAGAACCTCGCGGGTGGATACGCCGCCTCGAAACATGATGCTCACGTGGCGCAGCCGGACGGCGACGGCGCGGTGATGTGGACGAGCGGGGATCACCACGCCGGCGCCGTGCACGACCTGCCCGGCAATTTCCAGCCGTCGTGGCTGTCACCCGAGGAGGTTGCCGCTGCCGTCCCGACCGGTGAGACAAGGCCGTTGCTCGGCGGCACCATCCTCGAGGAGACACTCTGGTCGTGCACCACGTGTGGTGCCTGCATGGATCAGTGTCCGGTCCTGATCGAACACGTTCCCAAGATCATGGACATGCGCCGGCATCTCGTCCTCGACGAGTCGCGCATGCCCAAGCAGGCGGAATCGGCGCTGCGCAACATCGAGAACGTCGCCAACCCGTACGGGCTGTCCCACCAGTCACGAGCGGACTGGGCCAAGGACCTCGGCGTGTCCTTCATCGCCGACAAGCCCGACGCCGAGTATCTGTACTGGGTCGGGTGTGCGGCGTCATTCGACGAGCGCGCCAGGACGATCGCGGCGGCTCTCTCAAAGATCCTGCAGGCGGCGGGCGTGGATTTCGCGATCCTCGGTACCGAGGAGAAGTGCACCGGCGACCCCGCGCGAAGGATCGGCAATGAGTACCTCTTCCAGGAGCGCGCAAAGGAGAACGTCGAGGTACTCAGGCGGCACAACGTTCGCAAGATCATCGCGTCGTGCCCGCACTGCTTCAACACGTTCGCCAACGAGTACGGTGATTTCGGCGGCGAGTACGAGGTGATCCACCACACGCAGCTGATCGATCGCCTGCTCAAGGAGGGCCGCATCACGCTCGATGCAGCCAGGGCGCAGGAGGAGACGATCACGTACCACGACTCGTGTTACCTGGGCCGCTGGAACGACATCTTCGCGCCCCCACGGGAGATCCTCGAACGCATCCCAGGGCTCAAGGTCGTGGAGATGGCGCGGAGCAAGAGCGAGGGGATGTGCTGCGGCGCCGGGGGTGGCAGGATGTGGATGGAGGAGGGTCAGCCTCGAGTCAACCACCGCAGGGTCGAGCAGGCAATGGAGACGCACGCCACCAAGGTCGCGACCGCGTGCCCATTCTGTCTCGCGATGTTCGACGAGGCCATCTCCTCCAAGCAGATCGGCGCGACGCTCGCCGTCGACGACGTGGCAGTCTACGTCGCGCGTGCGCTCAAGGAACCAGCCGTGGACTCACCTCCGGTATAGAGACCCGAAAGCGCCGGCGCTCAGATCGGTCGCGGCAGCCGCTGGTTGTGGAGCGTTTGAAAGCGCACACCGCAGTCCGGGCACTTGAATCCCGGCTGGTCGTAACCGGTCTGCCGATCACCGAAGGTCAACGGGATGACCCGAGTGCCCTCGCAACGTGAGCAGTGAGGATCCACGGGCACCTGCGGTTCGCGAGGCATGGCCAGAGGATGGCACGTTCGCTTCGCTGGCGCACGGGCGAGCCGTCGGGGCACACTTGGCTGTCCGGCGCCGCCGGCAACACCCGCCCATGGAGGCAGAGCAGTGGCAGACATCGATGCAGTCGAGGCGTACAGCCCGGAGTGGGCCGACGCCTTCAAGGCGGAGATCAACAGATCGTCGGTCTACAAGCAGGCGGCCGCGGGTTGGGAGGGAACGGTGGGGCTGGTGGTGCTCGCCGAGCCCGACAAGAACTTCCCAGAGGATCGTGGCGTCTTCCTCGATCTCTGGCACGGGGAAGCGCGAGATGTCCGAGTCGGCACGCGCGAGGACGCGCAGCAGGCCAAATTCGTGATCACCGGCGCGTACTCGCGCTGGAAGCAGGTGGCCCAGAAGGAGCTCGACGCCACCAAGGGCATCATGCTCGGACGCCTGAAGCTGAAGGGTGACTTCCCGACGATCGTTCGCTACACGAAGGCCTCACAGGAGCTGACCAACTGCACCACCCGCGTGCCGGTCAGGTGGCCGGACGAGGCTTGACCGGATGACCCAACCGGTGCCGGATGGCAGCGAGGGGCGTCTGCTGGTCGTGGGAGCCGGCACGATGGGGGCGCAGATCGCCCAGCAGGCAGCGCTCAACGGTGTCGACGTCTTCCTCGTTGACGTTGACTCCGAGCACCTGCAGCGAGCGATGGCGTCGAACCGTCAGTGGCTCGATCGGCGGGTTGAGAAAGGCAAGCTCGACCGGGCTGAGGCTGCTGCTGCGGCGAGCCGGGTGACGGCGACGACCGACCTCGCCTCGGCGGCATCGGAGTCCGCCTGGGCGATCGAAGCGGTGGTCGAGCTGGCCTCGGTCAAGCGGGAGATCTTCGCGGAGCTGGACGCTCACCTCCCGGCGCGAGCGGGCATCGCCACCAATTCGAGCAACATCGTGGTGTCGCGGCTCGCCGATGCGACCGCGCGGCCGGAGCTCTGCTGCAACATGCACTTCTTCCATCCCGTCCTGGTGATGGACCTCTGCGAGGTGGTGCGCGGACCCGAGACGTCGGACGAGACCTGCGCTCGGGCGGTGGCGTGGTCGCGGCGGATGGGCAGGACGCCGATCGTCGTGGAGCGGGAGATCGACGGCTTCATCGTCAATCGCGTCCTGGGCGCCGCATCGCGGGAGGCGTTCTCGCTCCTCAGGGGCGGCGTGGCCTCGGCGGAGGACATCGACATCGCGGTGCGGAAGGGCCTCAACTGGCCGATGGGCCCGTTCCAACTCGCCGACTTCTCGGGACTGGACACGGTCCTCACGATCCGCCGGGACCGTATGGAGCGGGACCACGCTCCCGGCGATGTCGCGACGGTCGCGATCCTCGAGCGCATGGTGGGTGCCGGCCGCCTCGGCCGCAAGAGCGGTCGCGGCTTCTACGACTACGCGGTGGACCCGCCGGCGCCCCTGCCCCCTCCGGACTGAGCGAGAGCGACCCGCCCAGGATTCCCGGCGCGGTCCGGCGACCCGGGAATCACCAGCGCGGCCACCCCGATGCCGAGCAGCGCCAGGGGGACGAGCCTTCCGGGTGGCGCAGGCGCGGCATTCCCGGTGTCGACAAGGGTGAGCACGCCCAGGACCGCCCACGCCGCGATCACGCGGATCGCGACGAGCCCCGGCCACGAACCGGACTCCGCGGTGGCAGCGCGGGCCGAGCACCACGCGAATGCCGGCGCCAGGATGACGAGGTCATGGGGCAGGAGGTGTGGCGACGCGACCAGCGACAGTGCCACGGCACCGGCGAGCGATGCCTCGAGCGCCCCGGGCCGCCCGCGCGACCGCGTCCCGAGCACGCCGCACGCGGCGAGCGCGAGGAGCGACCCGACGATGCCGGTGACCATCGCGATCGCGCCACTGCCCAGCCACGACGCAATCAGCCCGGAGATCCCCAGCGTGCTCGTCCCGGGGGTGTTGCCCGCCGCGAAGCCGAGCGCCGACACGAAGCCGCCGACGCCACTCGGACCGACGAGCGCCAGCGACACCACGGCGACCGCGGCAGCGCCCGCTGCCGCACCGGCTACCGCCCGCCAGTCGCGCCGGGCGATGAGCCAGATGCCGAGCCCGACCGCGAGGTGGGGCTTGGTTGCGGCGAACGCGAGCGCCATCCAGAACCCCGCTGCTCCTGGTTGGCCCCTTCGCCACGCCGCATACGCGGCGGCGAGCCCGAGGGCGGCGAGGCCGTCGAACTGACCGAGGAGGAGGAATGCATACGTTCCTCCGGCGGCGAGGGCGACCAGGCACGTCGCCGCACGTGGCGCGCCTCCGACGTGGCGCGGCCAAGGAGCGGCGCGGATGGCGGTCCACACGGCGAGCGCGAGGAGGATGAGCTCAGCGAGCGACCAGACGCGGAACGCGGTACCGGGATCAAGAACCGTGAGCGGGAGGGCGAGCAGCGCTGTGGTCGGAGGCGTGATGAACGGAAGGTTGATGACCGTGCCGGGCGGGAGCAGCGTGAGGTGACGGGCGTGCTCGGCGTGCTGGTCGTACAGCTCGGCTCCGTCGCCACTTCGGATGAGCAGCGCTGCGACGTACGAGGCCGAGAAGTCGGTGCCGCGCTCGCGAACCGGGGTCACCTGGGCCCAGGCGATCGCGTAAGAGGCGAGAAGGACGGTGCTGACGGCGGTGGCGATAACGACCGCGCGACGGGTTCTCACGGCGTCTGGACGCTAGCATCGAGTTCGCGGACGCGAACGCCGCGTTGCCGTATTGCTTCCTATACTCGGCCGACGATGGCGAGCGCATTCACCAGGATCGACCACGTGGGGATCGCCGTCGCCGACCTCGACCTCGCGGTCGCCGCCTACGAGCGCCTCACAGGGTCGGCCCCTGCGCATCGCCAGGTGGTGGCGTCCGACGGGATCGAGGCGGTCATGTTCGAGGTCGGCGAATCCCGCATCGAGCTGCTCGGCAGCACGGGACCGGAGTCGAAGATCGCGGGGTTCCTCGCCCGGCGCGGGAGCGGCCTCCACCACGTCGCCTACGGCGTTGACGACGTTCAGGTGAGCCTCGATCGCTTCGCCGAGCTCGGGCTGCAGCTCCTCGACACGTGCCCACGCCGGGGAGCCGCCGGCAGGCTGGTCGCGTTCCTCCATCCCTCAGCGGCCGCAGGGGTGCTCACCGAGCTGTGCCAGCCCGACCAGGAGAACGTCGGGTCGCACTCGTGAGCGATCACCCCGGCCTCGAACCGAGCATCCCCGCCGAGACGGAGTCGGGCCTCCCGCTCGAGCCCTTCTACGTTGACGAGCCGGATGGAGCACCGCCCCCGGGCGAGTACCCGTACACGAGGGGCATTCGCGCGGACGGGTACCGTTCGCGGCTCTGGACGATGCGGCAGTACGCAGGGTTCGGGAGCGCCGAGCAGACCAACCAGCGTTTCCACTACCTCCTGGGCGCGGGGCAGAGCGGCCTGTCCGTGGCCTTCGACCTGCCCACCCAGATGGGCTACGACAGCGACGACCCCATTGCCCACGGGGAGGTCGGCAAGGTCGGCGTGGCGATCGATTCGCTCGAGGACATGGAGTTGCTCATGCGCGGCATCCCCCAGGACCGCGTCACCACGTCCATGACCATCAACGCGCCCGCGGCGGTGCTGCTGCTGCTCTACGAGCTCGCCGCCGAGCGCAAGGGGATCAGCGCAACCGCACTCGGAGGGACGATCCAGAACGACATCCTCAAGGAATACGCCGCGCGGGGGACGTACATCTTTCCCCCGCGACCGTCCATGCGCCTCGTCACCGACACGTTCGCGTACTGCGCGGAGCGTCTGCCCCGCTGGAACACGATCAGCATCAGCGGCTACCACATTCGCGAGGCAGGCTCCACGGCACCGCAGGAGGTCGCCTTCACGCTGAGCAATGGCATGGCGTACGTCCAGGCGGCAATCGACGCGGGCCTCGACGTCGAGGACTTCGCTCCACGGCTGAGCTTCTTCTTCAACGTCAGCAACGACTTCTTCGAAGAGGTCGCCAAATTCCGCGCCGCCCGCGCGCTCTGGGCGGAGGTCATGCACGACCGCTTCGGCGCGACCGGGGAGCGCAGTCTGCAGCTGCGGTTTCACGCGCAGACGAGCGGGGCGACACTCACAGCGCAGCAGCCGCTCAACAACGTGGTCCGTGTGTCGCTGCAGGCCCTGGCCGCCGTGTGCGGCGGCGCGCAGTCGCTGCACACCAACAGCTACGACGAAGCTCTCGCGTTGCCGTCCGAGCAGGCAGCGGAGATCGCGCTGCGCACGCAGCAGGTCATCGGGCACGAGACCGGGGCCGCGAGCGTGACCGATCCACTCGGCGGTTCGCATCTCGTCGAGGCATTGACGCACGACCTGATCGACGAATCACGAACGCTCATGCACCGCGTCGAGGCCCAGGGTGGCGCCGTTGCGGCGATCGAGGCCGGCTTCTATCAACAGCAGATCCAGGAATCCGCGTATCGCCACCAGCGTCTCGTCGAATCGGGCGAACGGGTCATCGTCGGTGTCAACCGCTTCACCGAGACATCGCAACCCGCGGTGCCGATCCTCCACATCGACGCAGCCCTGGAAGCAGCGCAGATCGAGCGGCTCGCGACGATGCGCGCCGCCCGATCCGGAGCCGCCGTGATCCGGGCTCTCGATGCGCTCCGCGCCGGTGCGCAGGGAACGGACAACCTGCTGCCCCTGTTGCGCACCGCGCTCGAGGCGAACGCGACCGTCGGCGAGGTGTGCGGTGCGCTCCGCGAGATCTTCGGCGTCTACCGTCCGGCGGTCACGGTGTGAACCCATCGTCCGATGGGATCCCCTGGTAGCCTGACGGCGTGACCAGACAGTCGCGTAAAGGGGAGCCCCCCGTCGACGCGAGCGACGCCGACGGGGCGTCGGCGAGCGGGTCCAGTGGCGGAACGGGCAAGAAGATCAACATGCTCCGCAAACGCCGGTACGACGCGGTCCATCGTGGGGGCGCCGCGGAGCGATCCCAGCATGCCAAGGGCAAGCTCACCGCGCGAGAGCGCATCGACCGTCTGCTCGACCCCGGCTCCTTCACGGAGCTCGACATGTTCGCCCTGCACAGGACCACCAATTTCGACATGGACGAACGGCGGATTCGCGGGGATGGCGTGATCACGGGCTGGGGGACCATCGACGGCAGGCAGGTCTTCGTCTTCAGCCACGACGCGTCGGTCTTCGGTGGTTCGCTCGGCGAGGTGTTCGCGGAGAAGGTCACCAAGATCATGGACCTCGCGCTCCGGACAGGATGCCCGTGCATCGGCATCAACGACTCGGGCGGCGCTCGAATCCAGGAGGGGGTCGTCTCGCTCGCGGGATACGCCGAGATCTTCTATCGCAACGTCGAGGCGAGTGGCGTCATCCCACAGCTTTCGTTGATCGTCGGTCCGTGCACCGGCGGCGCGGTCTACTCACCGGCGATGACCGACTTCATCTTCATGGTGCGCAAGGTCGGGTACATGTTCATCACCGGTCCCGACGTCATCAAGGTCACCACCGGCGAGGAGGTGACCTTCGAGGAGCTCGGTGGCTCAGATGTGCACAACCAGCGAAGCGGCGTGGCGCACTTCATCGCCGACACCGAGGACGAGGCGACCGGACAGATGCGGGAGCTGCTCTCGTATCTGCCGCCGAACAACCGCGAGCGGCCGCCCTACCGGCCGACCCTCGACGATCCGCATCGCGAGGACCCGGAGTTGCAGACCATCATCCCCGACAACCCGAATCAGCCGTACGACATGCGCAACGTCGTCACCCACGTCGTCGACGACGGCCGGTTTCTCGAGGTGATGCACTATCACGCGGAGAACATCATCTGCGGCTTCTCGAGGCTCGACGGGCACCCGGTCGGCGTCGTCGGCAATCAGCCGCGCGTGCTCGCGGGCGCGCTCGACATCGCCGCCTCCATCAAGGCGGCGCGTTTTGTGCGCTTCTGCGACTCGTTCAACGTGCCGCTGGTCACGTTCGTGGATGTGCCCGGTTTCCTCCCGGGCACGGACCAGGAATACGGCGGCATCATCCGCCACGGCGCCAAGCTGCTCTACGCGTACTGCGAGGCGACGGTTCCCAAGCTCACCGTGATCACCCGCAAGGCCTATGGCGGCGCCTACGACGTCATGTGCTCCAAGCACATCCGCGCCGACTACAACGTGGCCTGGCCCACGGCGGAGATCGCGGTCATGGGACCGCAGGGTGCTGTCAGTGTCATCTTCAAGCGCGAGATCTCCCAGGCGCCCAACCCGAAGCAGCGCGCAGAGCAGCTGATCGAGGAATACCGGGAGCAGTTCGCCAACCCGTACTACGCGGCGGAGCGGGGCTACATCGACGACGTGATCGAGCCGCGACAGACACGCGCCGCGTTGATCGCCGCGCTGCGCATGGCGCGGGACAAGCAGGTGCAGACGCCGCGACGCAAGCACGGCAACATTCCGCTCTGACGCTCAGCGCGGATTGATGCGCCGCCCGCCCGTTCGTGGAGCCGAGTCCTTCAGGCTGGCCGACAGGGGCACGTACGCCTTCGCGTATGCCAGGTCGGTGCGACCCTGTGCGTGGTGGATGGCCGGCACCGCCGCGCGGACCAGCAACACCTGGAGCGCCGCCGCAACCGGGACGGCGAGCAAGGCGCCGATCAAGCCCTGGATGGCCCCACCGACGAGGAGCGCCAGGACGACTCCGAGTGCCGGGAGGGACACGACGCGGTTCATGACCATGGGCACGACCGTGTTGGCGTCGACGAGCTGGATGACCAGCAGCACGGCGAGCACCAGGATCGGGTATGCGGGACTGACCGTGAAACCGAGCAGCACTGCGGGAACCACACCGACGATCCCGCCAACCATCGGAATCGCCGCGGTGAGACCGGCAAAGATGCCGAGGATGACAGGGTCCGGGAGGCCCATCAGCCAGCAGGCGAGTCCGACGACGAGCCCGACCGCAAGGCTGTTGATCGCCACCGCGCGGAGGAAACCGCCCATGCGGAACCCCATCTCCCGAAAGATGTCGACGATCAGCTCATGGTGGGCCTCGGGAAACAGGTCGACGGTGAATGCCTTGAGACGGTCGCTGCTCACCAGCCAGAGAAAGCCGACCACGAGCACGAGGACGAAGTCGACGATGATGCTGAAGATCGTTCCGCCGATGGCGAAGAGGATGTTCCGCGTGGCATCGATGACGGAGCTGACCTGTTTGGCGACATCGACGTTGAAGTGGAACTGGTTCTCGACGCCCGTGAACCAGTGGAGGAAGTCCTTCTGGTAGGTCGGGAAGTTCGTCGCCAGCGAGGTCGCCTCACTGACGATCGGTTCCACCAGCAGCAGCACCATGATGGCGATGAAGGCCAGGACCGCGATGTAGACGGCGAGGATGCCGACCGGCCGTGGGATTCTGCGCCGCTGCAACTCCGCCACGAGCGGCCGTATTCCCTCGGCGAACACGATCGCGACCAGCACCACCAGGACGATGCCGATGATGGTGGCGAGGAACGCGACCAGCGCGACGATGCCCAGCACGATGAGTGCCGAGGTGACGAGCGTGCGCACCGAGACGACGTTGACGCCGTCGCGACGCGAGGTCTTCTGCGGCTCGGTGGCGACGCGGTCGGCAGCCGCCCCGGGTCGAGGTTCAGCCGGCTCGGGCGCCGGACCTTGGTCAGGTGGAGTCCCGACGACGCGTCTTGCCAACCGGGTCAGCCTAGCAGCCTGCGGCTGCGGTGGAGACACATGCTTTGCGTACCCTGTCGATGTGAGCGATCTCGAGACGCGCCCCATCGGCGCGGGCGTGCTCCAGGCGACGGTCGTCGGACTCGGCTGCAACAATTTCGGCCGCCGGGTCGACGCGGAGGCCACGACTCGCATCGTCCACGCGGCGCTCGACGAGGGAATCACCTTCTTCGACACGGCTGACATCTACGGCGGCGGACAGAGTGAGGAGATGCTCGGCGCAGCGCTCAAGGGACGCCGTCAGGAGGCCGTGATCGCGACCAAGTTCGGACATTCGTCCGGAGGTGAGGGGCACAGTGGCGGATCGCGCCGCTACGTCCGCATCGCCGTGGAGGCGAGTCTTCGCCGCCTCGACACCGACTGGATCGACCTGTATCAGCTGCACACGCCCGACCCGGCCACACCCGTCGAGGAGACGCTCGAGGCACTGACCGAACTGGTGAGCCAGGGCAAGATCCGCTGCGCGGGTTCGTCGAACCTGCTCGGCTGGCAGGTGGCGGACGCGGACTGGGTGGCCCGGACGCGCGGCCTCACCAGGTTCGTGACCGCGCAGAACGCGTACAGCCTGCTCGACCGATCCGTCGAGGATGAGGTGATCCCCGCAAGCGCTCACTTCGACGTCGGCATGATTCCGTACAGCCCCCTTGCCAACGGCCTGCTGACGGGGAAGCATCGCCGCGGCCTGGCGCCCGTCCCCGGCACGCGACTCGCGACTGCGCCAGGCGCCAACGCTGATCGATGGCTCACCGATCGCAACTTCGACGTTGTGGAAGCGCTGGAGGGGTTCGCCCAGGCGCATGGTGTCTCCTTGCTCGATGTCGCCATCGGGGGCCTCGCCGCGCAGCCGCAGGTTGTCTCGGTGATCGCCGGAGCGACGTCGCCTGACCAGGTGCGGGCCAATGCACGCGCGGGCCGGTGGCGCCCGAACGCGGCCGACCTGGCGGAGCTCGACCGGGTGGCTCCCCGCCGATGAAGCTCCTCGAGTACCAGGCGAAACAACGGTTCGCCGCCGCCGGCATCTCCGTCCCCCCGGGCAGGCTGGCACGCACTCCCGAGGACGCGGCAGCTGCCGCTCGCGAGCTCGGCCGCGTCGCCATCAAGGCACAGGTGCCGATCGGGGGCAGGGGCAAGGCGGGCGGTATCGCCATCGTCGACACCCCGGAGGAGGCGAAGCGTGAAGCCGCTCGCATTCTCGCGATGGACATCCGTGGCTACCCGGTGCGGAGTGTCTGGTGCGAGGCCGGGCTCAGCATCGCTGCCGAGCTGTATCTCGGCATCACCCTCGATCGTGATCGTCGTCGCCTCGTGATCATCTTCTCCGCCGCGGGTGGGATGGAGATCGAGCAGGTCGCCGTCGAGGCACCGGAGCGGATTGCGAAGCTGTGGCCCGATCCGTTCGCGGGCCCGCAGCCGTACGAGATCCGTCGACTCGCGTTTGCGGGGCTCGCGCACGCGCCCGAACTTCGCGACCGGGTGCCGAAACTCTTGAGCGGTCTCGTTGCCCTGACAAGTCGCCTCCACGAGGTGGCGACGTCGCTCGATGCCCTGACCTGCGAGATCAACCCCTTGGTGCTGACGCCGGACGGGATGCTCGTCGCCGCGGACGGGAAGCTCGAGATCGACGAGAACGCCGAATACCGGCACGGGGACGTGGCGGAAGAGCTTGCTCGCGACGAGACCGGTGATGACGGTCGAAGCGGGGACGATCCATTCGAGGTCGAGGCGCGCAAGCGCGGGCTCACCTACGTGCACCTCGACGGGGACATCGGCTGCATCGGCAACGGTGCCGGCCTGACCATGAACACGCTCGACCTCGTCAAGCAACACGGCGGGGAGCCGGCCGACTTTCTCGACATCGGGGGCGGAGCGAACGCCGAGCGCGTGCGCAACGCGCTGGCGATGGTGCTGCTCGACCCGAAGGTGCGCGGCGTGTTCATCAACGTCTTCGGCGGCATCACTCGAGGCGACGAGGTGGCCCGCGGGATCATCGCCGCCCGCGACGAGTTGCACATCACCAAGCCCCTGGTGGTGCGCATGACGGGCACCATGGAAGAGGAGGGCCGCATGTTGCTCCAGGAAGCGGGGATCGTGCCCGCCAAGAACGCCACCGAAGCCGCCGCGACCATCGTCGCACTCGCACGCGACGCGTCATGAGCGTGCTCGTCGACAGGAACAGCCGGGTGCTGATCCAGGGAATCACCGGGCGCGAGGGAAGCTTTCACACCCGGGAGATGCGCACCTTCGGCACCAACATCGTCGCGGGCGTCTCCCCCGGCAAGGGCGGCACCGATCAGGACGGGGTCCCGATCTTCGACACGGTCGCCGACGCGGTGGCCGCGACCGGCGCCGACGTCTCCGGGATCTTCGTCCCGCCCGCCTTCGCCGCTGACGCGATCATGGAATCGGCTGCGGCGGGGATCGAGTTGACCATCTGCATCACGGAGTTGATCCCGGTGCACGACATGATCCGGGCACGTGACTTCGTGATCCGCACCGGTCATCAGCTGCTCGGAGCGAACTGTCCCGGGATCGTCACCCCGGCGCAGTGCAAGGTGGGAATCATTCCCAATCACATCAACACACCCGGGCCGGTGGGGATCGTCGGCCGGAGCGGCACGCTCACCTACGAGGTGATCCAGGGCCTTGGTCAGGCCGGCATGGGTCAGACCACGTCGGTGGGCATCGGGGGAGACCCGGTGATGGGCCTCAGCTTCCCCGACGTGCTCCAACATTTCGCGGACGACCCGGAGACCCGGGCGGTCGTGCTCATCGGCGAGATCGGTGGTTCCGACGAGGAGACCGCCGCCGCATGGGTTCGCGATGCCGGCTTCGACAAGCCGGTCGTGGCGTTCATCTCCGGACGCACCGCGCCCCCGGGCAAGCGGATGGGCCACGCCGGCGCGATCATCAGCGGCACCACGGGGAGCGCACAGAGCAAGCTCGACGCGCTCACCGCCGCGGGTGCGGATATCGCGGACACCATCGAAGACGTGGTACGCCTGACCGCGGCGCGGCTGGGCACGCGCG
This sequence comes from Saccharimonadales bacterium (SeqCode), assembly GCA_035534875.1. Taxonomy (GTDB): domain Bacteria; phylum Chloroflexota; class Dormibacteria; order Aeolococcales; family Aeolococcaceae; genus Palsa-851. Next base: position 92,876 of record DATLRB010000063.1, on the reverse strand, counting down.
CTCGGTGACAGCGGGTCCCCAGCCGATCCGCTGATCTAACCGCGCACGCGGAGCACGATCACCGCCGCGAGGTAGGCGAGCCCGCCGATCGCGCCCAGCCAGTCGTAGGGCTCGCCGCTGTGGCCGCGCGCGACCTCGACGATGAAAGCGACGATCACCGCGATGAGCACCGCCAGACCCGCCACCGCGGTCGCCTGCAGGTCGAGCATCGCGAACCGCTCGTCGCGCCCGTCGCCGCGCAGGCCGCGGATGGTCTCGCTCCGCCCGCCGAGGGCCACCGCGCCTCCGAACACGACCAGGATCCCGAGGCTCCAGAGGCCGAGCACCAGCTGATGGCCGACGATGTTCGCCCCGAGCAGCACCAACCCCATCACGACGCTGAACGCCGGGACGGTCCACTTCGAGTGCATCACGTCACGCTTTCCGCCCGTTGCCGTCGACATGGAATACCTCCTCCACGCTGGTGCCGAAGAACCGGGCCAGCCCGATGGCGAGTGGCAGGGAGGGGGTGTAGCGCTCGGTCTCGATGGCATTGATGGTTTGCCGTGAGACGCCGAGTGCGTCACCGAGATCCCCCTGCGAAAGCCCCCGCGCTGACCTGCGTTCCCGGACGTTGTTTCGCATGGTGTAAAGCCTACTTGACATCTCCTCATGATGTCAAGTGTGCTTTACATGCATGTGTGCCTCGATCCCATCCCGCCGCGCTACCGTTAGGTTCGAGTGAATTTCGATCTCAGTGACGAGCAGCGTCACATTCGCGACGTGGTTCGGGACTTCGCGCAGGCGGAGATCGCGCCGGCGGCCGCCCACCACGACGAGACCGGGGAGTTTCCCTACCGGCTGGTGGCCGGAATGGCCAGGCTCGGTCTGTTCGCACTGCCCTTTCCCGAGGAGTTCGGCGGTGCCGGGGGAGACTTCATCTCGTACTGCCTCGCCATGGAGGAGATCGCGCGAGCCGACGCGAGCTGCGCGATCACGCTCGAAGCGGCGGTGTCGCTGGGGATCGCGCCGATCGTGAGATTCGGCTCGCGGGAGCAGCAGCGGCGCTGGCTCGCGCCGCTGCTCGCCGGCGAGCGGCTGTGGGCGTTCGGGCTGACCGAGCCAGACGCGGGATCGGACGCCGCGGGCACCCAGACCCGGGCCGTGCGCGACGGTGACGACTGGGTCATCAACGGTCGTAAGGCGTTCATCACCAATGCCGGAACCGAGATCAGCGCTGGGGTGACCATCACCGCGATCACGGGGTCTCAGAACGGCCACAAGGAGATCAGCACGATCGCCGTCGAGCAGGGGACTCCCGGGTATGCCCAGGCACCCAAGTACCGCAAGCTCGGATGGCACGCATCCGACACGCGCGAGCTGATCTTCGAGGACTGCCGGGTCCCGGTTGGCAACCTCATCGGCGCGCTGGGCGAAGGATTGACTCAATTCCTGCAGATCCTCGAGGGCGGACGCGTGGCCATCGCAGCCCTCTCGGTCGGCGTCGCCCAGGCATGCCTCGACGCATCGCTCGCGTACTCGGCGGCGCGGCGCCAGTTCGGCGTGCCGATCGCGACCTTTCAGGCCACGCAGTTCAAGCTCGCGGACATGGGCACCCAGATCGAACTGGCGCGACTGATGACCTGGCGCGCGGCGGCGGCGATCGACGCGGGGAAGAGCCCCGCACCCTACGCCTCGATGGCGAAGCTGCACGCTTCCGAGGTCGCGACCGCCTGCGCCAACCAGGCGGTGCAGATCCACGGCGGCATGGGGTTCATGGAGGAATCGCCCGTCGCGCGCCTCTATCGTGACGTCAAGATCAACGAGATCGGTGAGGGCACCAGCGAGGTCCAGCGGATTCTGATCGCCCGTCATCTGCTGCGTCCGTACGAGGTCCTGGAGACCGGCCGTGGCGACTGACGCCGTCATCGTCGCAGCCGCGCGAACGCCCTTCGGCAAGCTTGGCGGTGCGCTCGCCTCGGTGCCCGCGGTCGACCTCGGTGCACGGGTCATCCGCGAGGTGCTCGAGCGAACCGGCACGAATCCCGCGGCGGTCGATCAGCTGATCATGGGGATGGTGCTTCCCGCCGGCCAGGGCCAGGTGCCATCGCGTCAGGCGGGATTGCGCGCCGGGCTCCCGGCGAGCGTCTCCTCGTTCACCGTGAACAAGGTCTGCGCGAGCGCGCTCAAGGCGGTGAATCTCGGTGCCCTGCTCATCCGCTCGGGGGAGGCGGACATCGTCGTCGCGGGCGGTATGGAGTCGATGTCGCGGTCCCCATACCTCCTCGAGGATCACCGCTTCGGCAGTCGCTTCGGGGATCGGGTCGCGGTCGACAGCATGATGCGCGACGGGCTCTGCTGCCCGGTGGACGGTGTGCTCATGGGCGTGCACGGGAGCGACGTCGCGTCCGAGCTCGGGGTCAGCCGCGAGGAGCAGGACGCCTGGGCGCTCCGCTCCCAGCGGCGCTACCAGGAGGCACTTGCGGCCGGGTGGTTCGCGGACGAGATCGTGCCAGTGAGTGTCAACGGTACCGTGGTGGAGCGCGACGAGCAGCCCCGCGCCGACACGACCATCGAGAAGCTCACGGCGCTCCGGGGCGCGTTCGGTGACGGCACCACGATCACCGCAGGCAACTCGCCTGGGATGAATGACGGTGCCAGCGCCGTGCTGCTGATGAGCGCGGAGCGGGCGCGCGCCGAAGGATGCACGCCGCTCGGGACCTGGCTCACCTACGGCGAATCGGCTGCGGAGCACCCCTACCTGGCGACCGTGCCGGCGCTCGCCGTTGAAGCCGCGCTTGCAAAGACACGCGGCGAGGTGGACGCAGGCATGCTCGACCTGGTCGAGATCAACGAGGCCTTCGCCGCGGTCGCGATCACGAGCACGCGGATGCTCGAGGTGGATCCGGATCGCGTCAACGTCAACGGCGGTGCGATAGCGGTCGGCCACCCCATCGGCGCGAGCGGTGCTCGGATCCTCATGACGCTGCTCTACGAGCTTCGCCGCCGGGGCGGCGGGTACGGCGCGGCCGGGATCTGTAGTGGGATCGCGCAGGGCGAGGCAACGCTCGTCCGTGTCGACTGACATCGACGGCACCGGGATCGCCGATCGCATCACCGGCTTCGTCGACGAGGTCATCGTGCCGATCGCTCCCGCGATGGCCCGCGGGGACGGTCCGCCTCCCGGGAGCATCGTCGAGGCTGCCGGCGAAGCCGGTCTCGCCGGCATCCTCACACCTGGGTTGTTCGGCGGCGCAGGCGGGACGCATCGTGATTTCGTTCACCTCATCGAGTCGGTGGCGCGAGCGGATGCCAGCTGTGCGGTGATCCTCGATGTGCACCTCTCGGTCGGCACCGAGCCGCTGCTGGTTTTCGGCAACGATGACCAGAAGTCGCGCTATCTGCGCCTGCTCGCCGGCGGCGAGTGGCTCGCCGGCTTCGCCCTGACCGAGGCCGGTGGCGGCAGTGATGCCGTCGCGATGCGGACTCGAGCGGTGCGAGAGGGCGACGCCTACGTCCTCGACGGTGCCAAGGCGTTCATCACCGGCGCCGGGGATGCCGATCTCTACATCGTCATGGCGCGCACCGGCGACGGCGCGCACGGGGTGAGTGCCTTTCTCGTCGAGGCGACGTGGCCCGGGGTCGGCGCGGGCCGGCCGCTCGCCAAGATGGGATTGCACGGCTCGTGGACGGGAGAGCTCGTGCTCGACCACGTGCGTGTGCCCGTGGCGAACCGCCTCGGCGACGAGGGCGTGGGTTTCACGGTCGCGATGTCGGCACTCGACAGCGGGAGGGTCGGCATCTCCGCGCAGGCGGTGGGCATCGCCCAGGGATCGCTCGATGCCGCAGTCGAGAGGTCGCGTCGGCGTGGCGACGCACGATCCGATGTGGACGTGACCGCGCTGGCGGACATGGAGGTCCGCACCGCGGCGGCCCGCCAGCTGACCCGATACGCTGCGGCACTGGTCGACGCGGGCGGTCGGGTCACCCACGACGCGGCGATCGCGAAGCTCTATGCCACCGACGCGTGCGTCGCCGTGGCCCAGTCCGCCGTCGACCTGTGCGCGCCCGAGTCGGAGGCCGGCGATCACCCCGCCGCGGTCCGCTTCCGCGACGCGAAGGCCTGTCAGATCTACGAGGGGACCAACCAGATCCAGCGGGTCGTCATCGCCCGTCATCTGCTCAGCGATTGACCCGACGACTCACCTCCGGTGGCTTGGTAGCATCATCCGCATGGACATCCGTCTCAACGAAGAGCAGACCATGATCCGCGAGACGGTGCGAGACATCGCTCGGGACCGCATCGCGCCCCGCGCCGCGGAGATCGACCGCACGGCCGAATTCCCGTGGGATGTGGTCGATCTCTACCGCAAGCACGATCTTTTCGCGCTGCCCTTCCCGCCCGAGTACGGTGGCCTTTCCGGCAGCGCGTTGACCCTCAACGTGGCCATCGAGGAGGTGGCCAAGGTGTGCGCGACGAGCGCGCTGATCCTCGCCGTCCAGGCGCTTGGCGGGTATCCGCTGATGATCGCCGGCTCGGAGGAGCAGAAGGCACGGTTGCTTCCGCCTCTGGCGAGCGGCGCGAAGCTCGGCGCGTACGCGCTCAGCGAGCCCGGGGCGGGCAGCGACCCCGCCGGGATGCAGACACGCGCCGAGCGCCATGGTGATGAATACGTCGTCACGGGTAGCAAGATCTGGATCACCGCCGGCGGAATCGCCGACACGATCACCGTTTTCGCCAAGACCGATACGAACGAGCGCGCCAAAGGCGTGAGCGCGTTCGTGCTCGAAGACGCGCAGCATCTGAAGGGGTTCGCCGCGAACACGATCCACGGCAAGCTCGGGATCCGCGGCAGCAACACCGCGGAACTCCAGTTCGATGAGGTGATCGTTCCCGCCGCGAACCGCCTCGGCGACGAGGGTGACGGATTCCGGATCGCGATGAAGGTGCTCGACCGCTCCAGGCCGGGCGTGGCCGCTCAGGCGCTGGGGATCGCCCAGGGTGCGCTCGACTACGCGGTCGGATACGCGAAGGAGCGCAGGCAATTCGGCAAGGCGATCGCCGAGTTCCAGGGTATTCAGTTCATGGTCGCCGACATGGAGGCGCAGACCGCGGCAGCTCGCGCCATGGTGTACTGGGCGTCGCAGCTCATCGACGACGGGAGCCCCGACGTCGGCCATTTCGCGGCGATCGCGAAGCTGCTCGCGGCGGATACGGCGATGAGGGTCACCACCGACGCGGTGCAGATCCTCGGCGGCTACGGGTACGTGAACGAGTACCCCGTCGAGCGAATGATGCGTGACGCCAAGATCACCCAGATCTACGAGGGGACCAGTCAGATCCAGCGCGTCGTGATCGCCCGAGACCTCCTTCGCGCGTAGCGTCCCTCGCTACATGGTCAGGATGACCTTGCCGCGCGCCTGCCGCTGGCCCAGAAGGTTGAGCGCGGCCGGCGCCTGTTCGAGCGGGTAGGTCGCGCCGACAATCGGGGAAACCGTCCCGGCGTCGATCATCGCGTTGAGTGCGATCTGTGTCTCAAGGAAGATCGCGGGCTCAACACCGAGAAACGCACCCCAGGCGGCGCCGACGACGTCGATGTTTCGCAACAGCACGCGATTCACCTGGAGGCTCGGAATCCGGCCGTCGGTGAACCCCACCACGATGAGACGACCCTGGGGAGCCAGGCACCGAACGCTCTGGTCGAATCGCTCACCACCCACCGGGTCCAGGATGGCATCGACACCGAGGCCGTCGTTCTGCGCGCGCAGCGCCGCGACCCAGTCACCCTCGGCGTCGAGGACGCGATGCGCGCCCGCTCGCTCGGCGATGTGCATCTTGTCGGGGCCGGCGGCGATGGCGATCACCTCAGCGCCCAGCCCACGGGCAACCTGTATCGCCGCGGTGCCGACCCCGCCCGCCGCTCCGTGGATCGCGACGCGATCTCCCGGCAGGACGCGTCCCCGGCGCGCCAGGGCGAAATGCGCCGTGTGGTAATTCATGACGAATCCCGAGGCAGCCTCGACGGTCAGGCCCTTCGGAATTGCGAGAGTCAGCGCCGGCTCGGCAACCGCGACGTCCGCGAAACCCCCGAGCATCGTGAAAGCCATGACGCGGTCGCCTTCCCTGAAGCCGGATCCCTGGGGCGCCGAGCGGACGCGGCCCGCCACCTCGACGCCGGGCACGAACGGCAGAGGAGGCTTCATCTGGTATTCGCCGCGGGTGAGCAGGAGGTCTGGAAAGCTCACTCCCGCCGCCGCAACCTCGATGACGACGCGACCGGGGTCCTCCGGCTCGACGACCTCGACCAGATGCAGACCAGATGGGCCCTCGAGGCCCTGAACCTGCTGTGCGCGCACCTCATTCCTCCATCCCGCTCGTGGCCGCTGATGATGCCATTGTTCGGCTCCGGACGACCGGACCGTGGGGTACCCTTGTCAGGCACGGCGGGTAACCGGAAGCTGATCGCAGCGTTCCCCATACAGGAAGCCCACCGTGGCGCACCGGCCCCGCAGCCTTCATGCGGCGGTCAGTACACCCTTCCGGAAAGTCGAGAGCAACACCTCAACCATGGCAACAATCAGCGGTCCATCCGACCGGCGCAGGCGCCGTTCGCGCTACAACGTCGTCCCGAGCTGGATCACGCGAAAGCGCGCCGTCGTCTCGGTGATCGTCATGTTCTCCCTCCTGCTCGTGGCCGGGGGCATCTACGGCGTGCGTCTCTCGCTCGCACTCGCAAAGACCTTTCACACCAATCCGATCAGCGCGGCGATCGGCGCACTGCAAGGAGGTGGGGGCTCCAGGATCGACCGGGAACGCCAGCACTACCAGCGGATCAACATCGTGCTCTTCGGCTACGGTGGCACGCAGCATTCCGGCGCCTTCCTCACCGACTCGATCATGGTGATCTCGATCATGCCGATGCAGGGTGCCCCGCCGCAGATCGCGGAGATCTCGATCCCACGTGACTGGTTTGTGACCATCCCCCTTCGCAATGGCAAGTCGGCGGCGGAGCGGATCAACTTCGCGTATGCCGCAGGGATGCTGGGCGAGGGACCGGAGCCGGCGAGCGCCGTGGATGCGGGAGCCGCCGTGGCGGACCCGCTGCTCGCACATCTCCTTGGGATCGGCATCAACTTCTTCGTCGGCGTCGACTTCAACGCATTCAAGCAGGCGGTTGACGCGGTGGGTGGCGTCAACATCGATGTTCCAGCCTCGTTCACGGACCATCAGTATCCCGCCGGAGAATGCGACCTCGGCAACTGCGCATACGAGACGGTCCACTTCAATGCCGGGATGCAGCACATGAACGGTGCAACGGCGCTCATCTACGCTCGCTCGCGCCACGGCAACAACGGACAGGGATCGGATTTTGCGCGAAGCCGTCGCCAGCAGCAGATCATCGTCGCGCTCAAGTCGCAAATTGAAAGCATCGGTGGCTTTGGCAAGCTTCCGGACGTCATCAATGCGCTTGGCAGCAACGTGCTCACCGACCTGACCATCGGCGACGCCGAGTCCCTTTACGGACTGGTGAACGGTGTGAACCCGGCGAGCATCGAGCACATCAGCATCGACGACACCAACTTTCTGTACGACTGCGGGTACCCGACCCGGTGCGGAAGCTACTATCTCTACGCGAACGATCAGAGCTTCAGGTCGCTCTCGCATTTCGTCCAGGACATCTTCCCGCCGCCCGCCGCGCTTGCTGAGGGTGCCTCGGTCACCTTCATCAATGCGAGCGGACGCAACAACAACGCGACCACCCGCTGGGCGTCGCTCATGAGCATGGTCGGGTTCTCCACGAAAGCCGGCGGCAGAGCACCGGCGCAGGTGCCGACCCAGGTCATCGACAACAGCGGTGGGAAGGATGCCGCGGCCGCGCAGTGGCTGGCCACGTATTTCGGGGTGAGCGTCACCACCGAGCCCGCGCCGACCGCGGCGACGACGACACTGCCGGCGACGCCGGCGGCCGCCGCGGCCGGCGGTGTCACCGTCATACTCGGCAGCGCCGAAGAGCAGTCGTTCCTCGGCGATCCCGGATTTGGTCACTAGCTCCCCAAAGAGGTAGGCGAAGAGTGGGACAGAGGATTGCCGTCCTGACAGGCGGCGGTGATGCACCGGGTCTCAACGCTGCGATTCGCGCGATCGGCAGACGGGCGCTCGCGGCGGGTGACACGTTGTTTGGCGTTCGCAACGGGTGGGCAGGGCTGATCGGGGACGGCGATGTTCTCACCCTGGAGCGTCAGCGGCTCTCCGGCATCCTGCAACTTGGCGGCACCATGCTCGGCAGCTCGCGCGTGAATCCGATGAAGCTCGAGGGCGGCGTGGAGCAGGTGTTGCTCAACCTCGAGCGCCTGCACCTCGACGCTCTGGTCGCAATCGGCGGGGATGACACGCTCAGCGTCGCAGCGCGATTGGCCGAACACCATGCGCGCGTGGTCGGTGTGCCCAAGACGATGGACAACGACCTCAGCGTCACCGACTACTGCATCGGCTTCGACAGTGCCGTGAGCGTGGTCACCGAAGCGCTCGACCGCCTGCACACCACGGCCACGTCGCATCATCGGGTGATGGTCTGTGAGGTGATGGGGCGCGACACGGGATGGGTCGCGGTGATGGGCGGACTCGCGGGCGGTGCCGACATGATCATCATTCCCGAATTCAGCGTGACCGTGGACGAGGTGGTCGCGCATCTCGAGGTGCGCCGGAGCGCCGGAAGCGACTTCAGCATCATCGTCGTGTCCGAAGGCGTCGAGATGGAAGGTCTGCAGTCCAAGGACGAGGCTGAGGGGACCCGGGACGCATTTGGCCATGTCCAACTCTCGCGGCGCGGCGTCGGCGAGAACCTCGCGCGCATCATCGAGGATCGCACCGGGAACGAGACTCGCGCGACCGTGCTCGGGCACGTGCAGCGCGGCGGTTCGCCCACCGCCTACGACCGCATCTGGGCGACGCGCGTCGGGGCGAAGGCGTACGACCTCGTTGTCGAGGGGCTGTTCGGTGAGATGCCGGTGGTGACGCACGGGACGGTGAACGTCTCCAGCATCGCCGACGTCGTTGCGGAGCAACGACGCGTGCCCCTCGAGCTGTACGAGCTCGCCCAGGTCTTCTACTAGGGACGACTCGGCCGGGGTCGGTCCTAGCGCGGCATCACGGGCACGCTGCTGAGCGGCGACCAGCTCGGCGGCGAGGCGGCGTCGAAGTCGAGGTTCGTGGTCACCTGCAGGGGGGGCGACGGTGACGCGCTCAGCGCTCCCTTGATCCACCACAGCTCGAAGTGCCCGGTGGCATCGGCGGTGTTGTAGTACACGAGCCCGCTCCCATCCGGCGCCCACACCGGGCCGGAACACAGGCAGTTGTCGACCAGGGTCTGCGGTGGTCCGAGCTTTCCAGCACTCAGGGTCGCGATCTCGAGGCGCGTGCTCTGCAGTCCGGTGCCACCGATGCAGATCATCGCGACCTTGGTGCCGTCCGGTGACGGCGCCGGCTGACCGCAGTCCTCCGCGGGCGTTGTGAGGATGATCGGCCGTCCCAGTGGCCGGAGCTGTATCGCGATCTGCGAGAACGCATTGCCACTGCCGATCGCGAACTTCGAGTACATGACCGCGCCGTTGGCCATGGGCGTCGGATCCACGTCGCCGCCCGTGAAGGGGTTCGAGTTGCTGAGCTGCGTGGCGGCGAGCTTCCCGTTGAGCGTTCCGGACCACACCGAGAAGTCGACAGCGTATGAGGCCGAGTTCTTCGGCTGGTCGTAGCTGAAGAAGATGGTGTTGCCGTCGGCACCCATGTGCGGGTAGAACATCCAGTGGTTGAGATACACGGTGTCGAGATGCGGGTTGGCGTTGTTGCTGAGCCGGCGGATGATCGAACCCTGGCTGTTGAGCAGGTAGAGATTCGAGTACTCGGCGGCGCGAAGCACCGCCACGATGTCCTGCGAATTTGGGACGTAGGCGGGCTGCATCCACGACCCGGCCGCGGTCGACAGGTGCAGATCCGTGAAGAACCCGTCGCTCAGCCGGTAGATATCCCCGTTCTGCGCCAGGTACAACGTGCCCGGGAGCACGATCTTGGGGCGTGTTGCGGTCGGGATGAACACGCTCGCCTCGGTCGGGATCTGGTGCTTTCTCGACGCGATCAGGCGATTCACACCGAATCCGAAGCCGGCCATGAGCGCGAGCAGCAGGATGACGGTCAGCGCTCGCCTCACGGTCGTCGCTACACCGCCGGGAAGTATTGGTGCGTGAGTGGCAGGATGAGAGACCAGTTGGGCTGGAGTGCGTCCTGATTGTTCACCTGCAAGGTCGAGGTGTACGGCGACGCGAGGATCACCTGGTGCACGTTCTGCAATTGCACGCTGCTCGCGATCGGCAGCAGCGACGCTATCTCGCCGATGCTCATGTCGGTCGAGAAGTCACTGGCCATGGCTGTCGCGATGTCCGGAAGGTTGGCGATGCCGAGCAACTTCGCCTTGGCGCGCAGGGCGAGGAGCACCTGCTGCTGACGCTGGGAGCGGCCGAAGTCGCTGCGGAGGTCGCCGTGCCGCGACCTGACGTACATCAGCGCCTGCATGCCGTTCATGTGCTGCGGACCCGGCAGGACGGCGACCCGCTCAAACGCATAGGGATCCTTTCCGGTCAGGTCGGCCGGATAGAAATCGTCCATGACCGGGTTGGTCGCCACCACATCGATCCCGCCAACCTGGTTGATCAGGTTCACGAGGCCGAGCAACCCGATCCAGGCGTAGTGGTCGATGTGGATGTGAAAGTCCTCCTCGACCGTTGCCACCGCGGCGCTCGCGCCGCCGTGCAGGTACGCGGCGTCGATCTTCGCGCTGCCGCCGCTCGAGAGCGGCACCCACAGGTCCCGTGGGATCGACTCCATCACGACCTGCCGTGTGGTCGGGTTCACCCTCGCCAGGATCATCGACTGGGTCAGGACGGTGCCCCCGAACTTGGCGTCGTTGTCGGATCCGAGCAGGAGCACCGTGAAGGGCTGCCCCGGTGGCGCCTCGACCGGCGGCAGCGACGCCGCGGCGGACGCTGAGGCCGATGCCGCCGCCGACCCGCTCGGTGATGCCTGGGCGGTCGCAAGGCTGCGATCAATCGCGTGCCCGGTGTCCTGGAACGCGGTCACGATCGCCGGCATGAAATAGGCCACCGCGCCGATCGCACCGGACAGCACGAAGCCGACCGCGATCAGGAACCCGAGAAAGACCCGGCCGCGCCTGACACGATGGCGGCGCACCGAGGCGCGTTGTCGTCTCACCTGAGGCTTTATAACGAACTCGGCTGACGTCAGGGTTACGGTGGGCAGAATGAAGTCGGGGCACCGCTAGACTTCGAGCGATGGCCCAACACCGGCTCGCCGAACGTCTGATGGCCGGCGAAACCCGCGCTCTGGCACGCGCGATCCGCATGGTGGAGGATCGCGATCCCGGGATTGCCGAGCTGCTCCGCCAGGTTCGGGAGCGATCCGGCCGGGCTCGGGTGGTGGGTGTCACCGGACCTCCCGGAAGCGGCAAGAGCACCCTCTGCGACCAGGTGATCGAGCGCTGGAGAGCCCAGGGCCACCTGGTGGGCGTCATCGCCGTTGACCCCTCGAGCCCCTTCACCGGGGGTGCGATCCTGGGCGATCGCGTCCGCATGGTCCGTCACACGCTCGATCCCGGCGTCTTCATCAGGAGCATGGCGGCCCGTGGTCATCTGGGCGGCCTCGCCGCCGCGGCCCGCGAGGCGATCCGGCTCCTCGATGCCTCCGGCCGTGACCGGTGCCTGCTCGAGACTGTCGGCGTCGGCCAGTCCGAGCTCGAGGTCATGGAGACCGCCGACACCACCATCGTGGTCACGACGCCCACGACCGGCGATGCGGTCCAGATCATCAAGGCCGGCATCCTCGAGATCGCGGACATCTTCGTGGTCAACAAGGCTGATCTTCCCGGCGCGTCCCGAGTCGTCCGTGACCTCAAGGAGCTCGTCCGCCACGGCACGACCCGTCCCGGGTGGTCGCCGCCGGTCCTCACCACCGTCGCGGAGACCGGCGACGGTGTCGACGACCTCGTCGAGGCGATCGACCGGCACGGCGATGTGATCGCGGCCTCGGGGGAGCTGGAACGCCGGCGGATCGCGCGTCTTCGTGCGGAGGTTGAGGCGATCGTGGTCGAGCGAGCGGCCGAGCGCGCGCGAAGGGCGCTGCATGAGGGGACAATGAGCCGAGAGCTCGACGGCGATCTGAGCCGGGTGGACCCGTACGCCCTGGCCGAGCGCATTCTCAACGGGCACAGCAGGTAATCCACGGAGCAATGACCCAGACGATCGACCGAGCGGGGATGCCGCCAGGTTCGCCCGGCTCGCCGGAGCCTCGGGCAGCACCTCCCATCCCCCCGGACACCCTGGGAGGGCTGCCCCTCGAGGTCTCGTACGGTCCCGAGAACTCCGCGATCAACGTCGAGCGCGATCTGGGCAACGCTGGATCCTTTCCCTACACGCGCGGCGTGCACCGAACCATGTACCGCGACAAGGTCTGGACCATGCGCCAGTTCGCCGGGTTCGGGAGCGCGCAGGACACCAACGAGCGCTATCGATTCCTGCTCGACCAGGGTCAGATGGGGCTGTCGGTGGCCTTCGACATGCCGACGCTCATGGGTCATGACTCGGACGCGCCAGAGGCGCTCGGCGAGGTCGGACGCTGCGGCGTGGCCGTCGACTCGGTGGAGGACATGCTCACGCTCTTCAAGGGGATCGATGTGGGCGCCGTCACGACGTCGATGACCATCAACTCCCCCGCGCCGATCCTCTTCGCCATGTACCTCGCCGCCGCGGACGAGCAGGGCATCCCCTACGCGAAGCTCGGTGGCACGCTCCAGAACGACATCCTCAAGGAGTACATCGCGCAGAAGGAGTTCATCTTTCCGATCCGGCCCTCGATGCGGCTCGTGACCGACGTTGTCGAGTTCTGCACGCGCAACGTCCCGAGCTGGAATCCCATCTCCATCAGCGGGTACCACATCCGCGAGGCCGGAAGCACCGCGGCTCAGGAGCTGGCCTTCACACTCGCCGACGGCTTCGCCTACGTCGAAGCCGGGATCGAGCGCGGGCTCGACGTCGACGAGTTCGCACCCCGGCTCTCGTTCTTCTTCAACGCCCACATCGATTTCTTCGAGGAGATCGCCAAGTATCGCGCCGCCCGCCGCATCTGGGCGCGGCACATGCGCGAGCACTACCGCGCCAAGGACGAGCGTTCGCTCAAGCTGCGCTTCCATACACAGACCGCCGGATGCTCGCTCACAGCGCAGCAGATCGAGAACAACGTCGCGAGGACCGCGTTCGAGGCGCTTGCGGCGGTCCTCGGCGGGACCAACTCGCTGCACACCAACTCGATGGACGAGGTGCTGGCGCTGCCCACGGAGAAAGCGGCGCAGATCGCGCTGCGCACGCAGCAGATCCTCGCCTACGAGACCGGCGTCCCCTCGGTGGTCGATCCGCTCGCAGGCTCCTGGTTCATCGAGGACCTCACCAACCGGATGGAACAGGCTGCGGAGGACTACTTCGGGGCAATCGCCGAGCGAGGCGGGATGCTCGCCGCCGTCGCCGAGGGGTACCCCCAGCGAGAGATCGCGGATGCCGCGTTCCGCTATCAGAGCCAGCTCGAGACCGGGGAAAGGGTCATTGTTGGCGTCAACGTGTTCGACCACAGCGTCGACATGACTCAGCCGCCGACTCTGGTGATCGACCCGGATGTCGAGGTGGCACAGGCGGCCCGCCTCAAGACGCTGCGCGAGGGTCGCGACAACACCGGTGTCGCAACACGGCTTGACGCGCTCCAGGAGGTCGCGCGCGGCACGGACAATCTGATGCCGGCGATCATCGATTGCGTTCGCGCCCGTGCCACCGAGGGCGAGATCGTCGAGGCGCTTCGAACGGTCTTCGGCACCTACCGGGAGACGCCCGTTTTTTGACCGCTCCTTAACCCCTCCATAAGCGGGAGGTGGCTAGGCTCAGCCGATACCGTGGGAGCCAAGCACATCCTGGTGGTCGAGGACGAGGAGGTCATCCGAGAGACCCTCCGCTTCAACCTCGCGCGCGAGGGATACCAGGTGAGCCTGGCCTCCAACGGGATCGAGGCCCTCGAGAAGGCACGTGAGCTTCGCCCCGACCTGATCGTGCTCGATCTGATGCTCCCCGAGCTCGGTGGCCTGGAGGTGTGTCGCATCCTCCGCCAGGAGACGACCACGCCGGTGCTGGTGCTGAGCGCCCGCGACAGCGAGCTGGACAAGATCGTCGGTCTCCGTGTCGGCGCCGACGACTACATGACCAAGCCGTTCTCGCTCGCGGAGCTCACCGCCCGCGTGATGGCGCTGCTGCGGCGCGCGCACCCCACCGCCGAGGACCGGGGCGTCGTGGAGGTCGAGGAGCTGGGCGACTTCCGATTCGATCGCGGGGCGAGGTCCGTGCGGGTCGGCAAGGAGGTACTCCGCCTCTCTCCGAAGGAGTTCGACCTGCTCTCCTTCCTGCTGGCCAACCCTGGGCGGGTCCACTCGCGCGAGCAGTTGATCCGGCGCGTCTGGGGACCCAAGTTCTTTGGCGAGCGCAAGACTGTCGACGTCCACGTGCGCTGGCTGCGCGAGAAATTCGAGTCGTTCGACGCCCTTCCCTTCAGGATCACGACGGTCTACGGCGTCGGCTACCGGCTCGACCGCGTCCTCGAGCAACCCGATCCCACCGCATCGGACGTCGCAGTCGGCGAGCGCCGCTGACTTCGCCGGAGTTGGCCCTGCCTATACTTGCCGCTCCCACCCGAGTTCGGACCAGGGAGAGGGTCACCTTGGAATCTCCGCTTGCCGTCATCGACCTCGGGTCGAACTCGGCCCGAATCGCCGTGCTTCGGCTCGACCCGTCCGGCCAGCTCGACATCATCGCCGACGCGCGAACGTCGCTGCAGCTCGCGCGCCACATCGACTCGCGCGGCCGGCTCGAGGCGAGCGCGGTCACGGAGGCGGTCGCCGCGGTGCGCGATTTCCGCGCGGTCGCCGCCGCCGCCGGGGCCGAGCGCACGGTCGCGGTTGCGACAGCCGCGATTCGCACCGCGACCAATCGAGACAGCGTCCTCGCCAGGCTGGAAGCCGACACCGGGCTCGTGATCAGGATCATCGACGGCGAGGAGGAGGCCCGATTCGCCTTTCTCGGCGCCGTTCACGGTCTGCCGATCGACACCGGCTACCTGATCGACGTCGGTGGTGGAAGCTTCGAGCTCGCCTACTTCGAACGCCGCCGCGCGCTTCGCTGGTGGACCTTCGAGCTGGGTTCGCTGGTCACGACCGATCGGTTCCTGCGCAGCGACCCGCCGCGGCCGTCTGAGATCGGCGACCTGCGGGACCACGTCATCCAGACCCTCCGCGACGCCGGTGTTCCGGTCCTTCCCGAGGACGGCGGTATGGTCGGGACCGGGGGTACCGTGCGGAACCTCGCCAAGATCCACATGCGTTCGGTCGCGCACCCGATCGCGCGTGTCGACGGGTATCTCCTGCAACGGCGCGAGGTCCGCGATCTCACATCGCGGCTCACCACCCGGAACCGCTCCTCGTTGCGAACCGTGCCGGGGCTCTCCACCGACCGTGCCGACTCGATCACCGGCGGTGCGCTGGTCGTGATCGCCGCGATGGAGGCCCTCGGGGCTCGAAGCCTGATGGTTTCCGGTCACGGGCTCCGCGAGGGCATCGCGCTCGCCGAGCTCAACCTGCCGCTCCCCGAGGTGTGGCAGGTGCGCCGCGGGTCGGTGGCCGCGCTGGCCTCACGATTCTCGACCTGGGACGAGCGCAGGGCCGCCCGCCGCGTTGAGATGGTTCGCGCAATCCTCGGCGTGGCCGACCCGACCATGACCGCCGAGATGCGCGAGGTGCTCGACCATGCGACCACCCTCCTCGACGTCGGCCAGAGCGTCAACTATTACGACCGCTGGTCCCACGCCGCCGGGGTGACCGCCTCTGCCGACCTCCAGGGGTTCACGCACCGCGAGGTGGCGCTCATCGCCACCACGCTCGCCCGGCTGGGCAAGGCGCGAAGCAACCTCCCGCGCTACGCACGGCTGTGCACCCGGGACGACATCAAGCGGATCGACCGGCTGGCGGTCATCATCGAGCTCGCCGACGAGCTCGACCGCCGCGTCGACGGCGGAGGACCTCCCAGCTTCCGCTACGACGACCGCCGAAACCGCGTCGTCGTGTCGACCGGGCTTCCCTACATCTGGGAGCCCGAGGACCTGACGCGCCGGTTCCGAACCCGCCTCGGTCGAACGCTCAGCCTGCGTCCGGCAGAGTCGGCGGGCGACCGAGCGAGGGGGGCTGAGTCTCCAAACGGTCGATCGACTGGTAGAGGTCCTCGACGAGCGTGATCAGAATCGGAGGCGCGTCGCAGGCGAACATGAGCGCCTCGATGGTGGCGACCTTGCGCCGGAGCCCATCCACCGCGTCGATCCGGCCACAGGGCGCCGATGCGACTCGCTGCACGAATTCGAGTATGCGGTGAGCCATGGCTCGAAGCGATTGTGAAATGGCTATGGTGCGGGGCTGATGTGATGGTGGCCCGCGGGGGACATTAGAGTCCTTTGAAGATGAGCGAGCCACTGCTGCACCCGCGTCACCCCACGCTCGGGGACGAGCTCACCCACCTGCGACGGATCGTCGCGGACATGGGCGAGCTTGTCGACGCCGCCATCACCCAGGCGACGAGCGGACTCGCCGATCGCGACGTGAGCCTCTGTGCGCGCGTCATCGCGGACGACGCGCTGGTCAACGACCGACAGCGTGAACTGCGCGAGCTGTCGTTCACGCTCATCGCCAACCGGAGCCCCGAGGCGCGCGAGCTTCGCGAGATCATCGGTCTGCTCAACATGTCCTCAGAGCTGGAGCGCATGGGCGATCACTGCGTGAGCATCGCGAAGCTCGCGCGCAACCTCGCGGATCTGCCCCCGCTGGAGACGTACGTCGACGTGCCCAAGATGGCGGCCTACTGCAGCGATCAGGTGCGCGGCATTCTGGCCGCCATGGTCTCTCGCGACGTCCTGCAGGCGCGTCGCATCGCCGCCGGCGATGACCGCGTCGACCGCATCTATCACCGCCTGTTCGACGACCTGATCCAGATGATGACCGAGGACAACACGACCGTCTTCCGGGCGACCAATCTCGTGTTCATCGCCCATCATCTCGAGCGCATCGCAGATCGAGTGACCAACATCGCCGAGGATCTCGTCTTCCTCGACTCCGGGGCCATCGAGGAGCTCGGCTGATGGCGCTCTCCGAGCCCGCGGAGGCGCCCGGCGACGCGGCGCCTTCCGTGACCGATCGGGGACGAGATCATGCCGCCGAGCTGGGCGACCGGCATCGGTACATCAATCGCCACCTCAGCTGGCTCGATTTCGACACCCGTGTGCTCGAGCTCGCCGAGGACCCCTCGCGCGTCCTCCTCGAACGGGCCAAGTTCCTCGCCATCTCGAGCAGCAACCTCGACGAGTTCTTCCAGGTCCGCGTCGGAGGCCTGATCGAGCAGCGTCGCGCAGGTGTCGCGGCACTGAGCCCGGACGGGATGACCGTGGACGAGCAGCTCTCCGAGATCCAGCGGCGCGCAATCGATCTCACGGCGCGACAGATGCGAGCGTTCCGAGCCATCGTGGAACGTCTCGGCGAGGTGGGTCTTCGCTTCTCGAACTACGCCGCACTCGATCACGACGACCGGGATCACGTGGATGCAGTGTTCGAGGATCGGATCTTCCCGGTGCTCACACCCCTTGCCGTCGACCCGGCGCACCCGTTCCCGTACATCAGCGATTTGTCCCTGAACCTCGCAGTGGTCGTGGGGGCGCCCAGAGGCAGTGAGCAGCGGATCGCGCGAGTCAAGGTTCCCCCGCTCCTGCCGCGATTCGTCGTCATGCCGGACGGCGAGCGCTTCGTCCCCGTGGAGCAGGTCATCGCCGCGCATCTCGATCGGTTGTTCCCCGGGATGCGCGTGATCGGGCAGTACCCGTTCCGCGTGACGCGCAACGCTGATCCGGCGCTCGAGGAGGAGGAGGCAGAGGATCTGCGCACCGCCGTCCAGGAGTACCTCAGGCGGCGGCGCCGGTCGCCACAGGTCGTGCGCCTCGAGATCGACGACAGCATGTCGGGCGAGGTCAAGGAACTGCTCATGCGCGAGCTCGAACTCTCCGGCGAGGACGTCTACACGGTCGCCGGCCCGCTCGACCTGAGCGGCCTCTGGGGGCTCTACGAGTTGAGCCGCCCGGATCTCAAGGAGCGCCTCCCCGCGCCGGTGATCCCCCGCGCGCTCGCCAAGCCCCCGAGTGAAGAGGGCGAGGTGGATATCTTCCGGGTGATCGACGAAGGTGACGTTCTGGTTCACCACCCCTACGAGTCCTTCGCGAGCAGTGTCGAGGCCTTCGTCGACCAGGCGGTCGGCGACCCCGACGTGCTCGCCATCAAGCAGACGCTGTACCGGACGTCGGGCCCGGACAGCCCGATCGTTCGTTCTCTCATCCGTGCGGCCGAATCCGGCAAGCAGGTGGTTGCGCTGGTCGAGCTGACCGCCCGTTTCGACGAGGAGGCCAACATCACGTGGGCAGCCGAGCTCGAGAAGGCAGGCGTGCACGTCGTCTACGGCGTCGTCGGTCTCAAGACGCACGCCAAGGCGACGCTCGTCGTGCGGCGCACCGGCACCGGGATCCGCCGCTACTGCCATATGGGCACCGGGAACTACAACTCGCAGACGGCCCGCCTCTATGAGGACATCGGCCTGCTCTCATCCGACCTGGAGCTCGGCGAGGACCTGACCGACCTGTTCAACTACCTGACCGGCTACAGCCGCCAGCGCCAGTACCGCCGGCTCCTCGTGGCCCCGGTCACGTTGCGCAGCGGGATCGTCGAGCTCATCCGCACCCAGACGCACGCCGGCGGCCGGATCATCATCAAGTGCAACCACCTCATCGATCCGGAGGTCATCGAGGCGCTCTACGCGGCGTCGTGCGCGGGGGCGCGGATCAACCTCGTCGTGCGCAGCTCGTGCGGGGTGCGCCCGGGGATCGCGGGCATGTCCGAGAACATCTGGGTGCGTTCCCTGGTCGGTCGGTATCTGGAGCACTCGCGCATCTATCACTTCGGCGACGACCGCTGGTACATCGGATCGGCGGATCTGATGGGCCGAAACCTCGATGGAAGGATCGAGACGGTGGTGCCGGTGATCGATCCTCGCCTGCAGGCGCGGCTCGCCGAGGTCGTCGAGGTACTCCTCGCTGACGATGTGCTCGCCTCCGAGCTCGCGGCGGACGGCAGCTGGCACAAGGTGCCGACCGTGCGCGGCCTCGACGCCCAGGAGGAGCTGCACAGGCTCGCGGTCGAGCGCGTCGCCCAGTGACAGCCCCGGCCGGGGTCGATCCCGGGCTCGGGCGCCGTTTCGAGGTGCCGATCACGTTCTCGCCGGCGCCGCTGGACGACGTCGACGCGACCGCCGCGGTGATTGCCGAGCCGGTTCGCCGTCTGCGCACGACGCACTGGGATACCGCCGATCTCCGCCTCGCTCGCTGGGGCGTTGCACTCGCCCACTCGGCGGACTCCGGCTGGGTGCTCCAGCTTCCCGCGACGAGCGAAGGCATGGCCGCGCCCGACGGCGCCGAGCTGCAATTCTCCGGCGGACCTGAGCACCCGCCGGAGCCGGCGCTGCACCTCGTTCGTGCCTACGCCCGGCGGGCGCCGATCGAGCTGGTCGCGCGCCTGGTCACCATGACCGGCGAGACGGTGCTGCTCGACGCGCAGGGGACAGTCCTCGCGCGCCTCGTCGACGACACGGTCTCGGTGTATTCGGGCCCTCGCATCACGCAGCGATTTCGCGAGATCGGCCTGTTCAGCGACAGCGGCCGGCTGCTCGACCTGATCGCGACGCGATACCAGGCGGCCGGCGCCCAGCCGGCGCTTCCCCGAGCGCTGGTGGCGCGAGCGCTCGGGCTGGTGGGGACGCCTCCACCGGAGATCGGGTCGGTCACGCTCGGGAGTGCGGCAACCGCCGGGGACGTCGTGTTGCGAGCGTTGCGCCTCTCCGTGATTCGCCTCCTGCGCCACGATCCCGGCGTCCGGCTCGGCCGCGATGCCGAGGATGTGCACCAGGCCCGCGTCGCGACGCGCCGTCTGCGCAGCGATCTGCGCACGTTCCGTCCGCTCGTCGACGCCGCCTGGGCCGAAGCGCTGCGCGACGACCTCCGCTGGCTGGGTGGTGAGCTCGGGCGGGTCCGAGATGCCGAGGTCCTTCGCGATCGCCTCCGCGCCGCGGCCACCACATTGCCCGCTGCCGACCGCCGCTCGGCACAGGCGGTCGTCGCCCCGCTCGTCGCGCAGGTGGGCGCCGCGCGCCGGCATCTCCTCGCCGCGATGGACACCGAACGCTACATCGAGGTGATCGATCATCTCGTGGCGGCCGCCCGCGCTCCCGTCCTGACCGAGATGGCCGCGTCGCCCGCGCGCGACGTGCTCTCGGGCCTCGTTCGCCGGCCGTGGCGATCGCTCAAGGCGGGGGCCGTCGCCGCTCGTGGGGATGTGCCCGACGAGCAGCTGCACGATCTGCGTATTCGGGCGAAACGCTGCCGCTACGCGGCTGAGGCCGCGGCCTCAGCCACCGGGAAGCATGCGGCGAGGTTCGCCAGGGAGGTGGCCGCGCTGCAGGAAGTCCTCGGAGAGCTGCACGACGCCGTGGTGGCCGAGGCATGGCTGCGCGAACGATCGGCGGCACCTCGGATTCACGAGACCGCGCTGTTCGCGGCCGGCGAGCTGGTCGCACTCCAGCGGGATGCCGCGGACCGGGCGAGAACCGGGTGGCCATCGGTATGGAAGCGCGTCGAGGAGGGGTGGGCCGGTGCCTGGCGTTGAGGTCACCAGCTACCTCGTCCGCCACGCCAAGGCGGGATCCCGCGAGCGCTGGACCGCGCCCGACCGCGACCGGCCGCTGACCGCTGCAGGAAGGATTCAGGCCGCAGCCCTGGCGCGCCTTCTCGGGCCGACCACGCGCCTGGTCAGGTCGAGCCCGTACCTGCGCTGCGTGGAGACGGTGGCGCCCCTCGCGGAGGCTCTCGGCCTCCTCGTCGAGAACGAGGATCGGCTGGCGGAGGGCGCCGATCCCGGCTGGGCGTTGCGTCAGCTCGCGTCGACTCCCGGGTCGGTGCTGTGCACCCACGGGGACGTTATGGCGTCCATCGTGACGACCCTCGCTGATGACCACGTGCCGATGGTCGGTGGACTGGAGTGGGCCAAGGCCGGCACATGGGCCTTCGACATCGCCGCCGGACGGATTGCCGGTGCCCGCTACCTGCCGCCTCCGGGCTGATGAACCCAGGCGACCCCGTCGCGGTCGCCGGCGACGCGGATGAGCACCCCGGCCCAGGTTCGGAAGGGGCGCCAGGCTTCCGCGAGGCTCGAGATCTCGCCGGGCGTCGCCGCGTGATCCAGCCCGTAGAAATGGCGGACGTACGACGGGATGCGCGGCTCGCCGAGGGTCAGGATGTCGGTCGCTCCGGTCGAGCGCAACAGGATGAGCCCGGCATACGTCGGGCCGATCCCGGGCAGCCGTTGCAGGCTGGTCATCGCCTCATCCGGCGTCATCGCCAGCAGCCCCGCCGGGTCGAGCTGGCCCGCCAGAGCGGCTCGGGCGACAGCGTGCAGGCGGTCGATGCGCTGCGGCTCCAGGCTCGGGAACGAATCGACGCGCAGCAGGTCCCCCGGTGTCGGGAACGCGTCGAGATCGCCGCCGGGGAGCGCGAAGACCCGGCCGTGCGCCGCCGAGAGCCGCCGCCGTACGGCCGTCGCCTGGGTTCGATGCCTGCGCTGGCTCAGGATCGACCAGGCGGCCGCCTCGTACGGGGAGTGGAAGAGCACCGGACGCAGCCCTGGAAGCTCCAACTGGAGCCTGCCGATCACGGGATCTCGGCCCCCGACCTCGGCCCACGCCGAACCGGGCTGGTCGAGTGACAGCACTCGCCGAACCTGGTCAACCACCCCAACCGGATCCGCGTCACCGAACACGCTGCAGTGGAGCATGCCGCCGGCGTCCTGGGTGAGGTGAGCGGCGGCGTGGTGGACGAGGTCGTCGGCGACGAACGCCAGTGACATCGAGTTTCCGTCCGGCCGGGGACGCCCCGTGTTGGGACCGAATCCAAAGCTCGCCGCCGCCGCGAGGGAGAACGTCCCATCGAGCGTGATCGTCTGCTCCCGCGTTACGGAGTCGCCCAACCCCTGCTCGCTACTGGCGGAGGCGGACGATCAGGTTGATGACCACGGTCAGGACCACGCTGACCACGATGCAGAACGCGACCGGGAAGAAGAACGAGAAGTTCCCGCTGCTCACCGAGATGCTCCCCGGCAGCTGGGTCACGCCCAGTCGAGTGAGCAGCACGAGCACGCCACCGAGGACCAGGATCACCGCGCCGGCGATCACGAGCAGCTTGCCCACGTCACCGAGTGCCATGACGACACTCTAAGGTAGAATCCGCCAAACGCATCCACTTCAAGCAGGTCCGGAGAGGCCGGCAAGGGATCGCGGCGCCGCTGCGCGGCCGCCCTTGCCCGAACCCGCCCGGGCTGGAGGGCGAAGCCCGATGACGGCAACGACGGCGCGAAACCGGATGCTCGGCCACGTGATCAGCGCCGAGCAGTTCGATCGCGGGTTGCTCGACCTCCTGTTCCTGCGAGCCACGGCCCTCGCGGGCGTGCGCGACGACCGGTTGGCGCACCGGGTGATGGCGACCCTGTTCTATGAGCCGAGCACCCGAACGCGATTGAGCTTTGAATCAGCGATGCTCCGCCTCGGCGGCTCGGTGATCGGAACCGAGGCGGCTCACACGTTCTCCAGCGCGATCAAGGGCGAGACCCTCGAGGACACCGTTCGCATGGTGTCGACGTACGCCGATCTCATCGTGCTGCGCCACGATGAGGCAGGAGCCGCCGCTCGAGCCGCGAGTGTGGCGTCTGTGCCGGTCGTCAATGCCGGCGACGGACCCGGCGAGCATCCCACACAGGCGCTGCTCGACCTCTACACCATCGAGCGCGAGCTCGGCCGCGTCGAGGGGGTGAGCGTCGCCTTCTGTGGCGACCTCCGCTTCGGCAGGACGGCACGTTCCCTTGCGCTGCTGCTCGCCCTGTACCCGGGCGTACGCCTGGCGTTCGTCGCTCCCGCCGTGATCCAGGTGGGCGGGGACATCCTCGCCAGGCTCGAGGCGCGCGGGGTCGAATGCCGCCTTGCAGAGCAGCTGACCGACGTGCTCGATGACGTCGACGTCGTCTATCAGACCCGAGTGCAGAAGGAGCGTTTCACCGACCCGGTAGAGTTCGAGCAGGCGAGAACGGCGATCCGCATCGACGGGGCGATCATGCGACAGCTCCCGGCGAAGGCGATCGTGATGCACCCGCTGCCACGCGTCGACGAGATCGCGCCCGAGGTGGACGCCGATCCGCGCGCCGCCTACTTCCGCCAGGCGGCCAACGGCGTCGCGATCCGGATGGCGGTGCTCGAGATGCTGCTCTCATGACGGCGAAGCTGTGACCGGACTCGCCCAGCCACTCGACGACAGCCCGCAACTCCTCGATGCGGGAGCCGTGCAGCGCATCACCCTGCGGCTCGCGCACGAGATCGCCGAGCGCCATCCCACGCTGGGCGGCGTTGTGCTGGTCGGGATTCCGACCCGCGGTGTCCCACTGGCTCGCGTCGTGGCGCGCCAGCTCGCGAGCCTCGGCCACCCCGCCCCGCCGGTGGCGGCGCTCGACCCGAGCGCGCATCGCGACGACCGTCCGCGCCCGGCGACGCCCCATTCAGCGCTGTACGACGTCGACGGCGGTTCCGCCCCGCGCATCGACGGCTCCGTGGTGATCGTTGTGGACGACGTGCTCTTCACCGGCCGCACGCTTCGCGCGGCGCTCGACGCGCTGGTGGACTGCGGACGCCCCGCCGTTGTCGAGCTCCTGACACTGGTCGACCGGGGCCACCGCGAGCTGCCGCTCCGCGCCACCTATGTTGGCAAGAACGTGCCGACCGCCTCGGGCGACCGCGTCTTCGTACGCCTGCGCGAGGTGGACGGTGTCGACGGTGCCTGGCTCCGCCGGAGCGTCCCGTGAACGCCATCCTCCGCGGTGTCCGCGTCATCGACCCGCTCGGCCGCCTGGACGCCGCGGGCCAGGACGTCTGGTTCGACGGCGGGAAGATCCTGGCGATCTATCACCACATCGAAGCGGCGGGCGTGCCCGTCGTCGACCTGACGCCCCCCGAGGGCGTTGATCCCTGCGTGCTCTGCCCGGGATTCATCGACCTTCACGCCCACCTGCGCCAGCCGGGTGATGACGAGGCGGAGACCCTGGAGAGTGGCTCGCGTGCGGCCGCGGCGGGCGGATTCACGCATGTGGTGGTGATGGCCAACACCGTGCCGCCGATCGACACGCCCGAAAGGGTTGCGGCAGCACGGCTCGCCGCCGGCAACCTGCCCGTGTCGATCCTGCAGGTCGCCGCGCTCACCCTGGGACTCGAGGGCCAGGAGCTGGTGGACATCCGCAAATGCATCGAGGCAGGGGCGGTTGCCGTCGGCGATGACGGACGCAATGGCGTGTCCCCTCGCCAGCTTGCGATCGCGCTCGCCGAAACCGCGCATCTCTCGCGCGCGGTGTTCGTCCACCCCGAGGACGAGGAGATGATCGCCCAGGCCAACGCGACGCAGGGCTCGGTGACGCGCAGCCCGATCCGCCCCGTCGAGACCGAGACGCGCGCGGTGAACCTCGCGATTCGCGCGCTCTCACACGCGCGCTCCGGACACCTGCACCTGCAGCACCTCTCTTCCGAGGGCTCGGTTGCGTCGCTGCGGCGCGCGCGCCAGCAGGGCCTCGCCGTGAGTGCGGAGGTAACCCCTCATCACCTGTCGATGTGGCTCCCGCTCGCCGAGGAACCCGATCCCCAGGCCCTGCGCAAGGTCAATCCGCCGCTGCGGGCGGAGCGTGACCGGAACGCACTGGTTCAGGCGCTGCGCGAAGGGATCATCGAGGCGGTCGCTACCGACCACGCACCGCACCGTGCCGCCGAGAAGTCGCTCGCATACGACGATGCGGCGCCGGGCATGATCGGTCTCGAGACGGCCCTCGCGGTCTGCATCACCATCGGCGGGATGGGAGGGGAATGGCTGGCGACACTCGTCGAGCGAATGACCGTTGGGCCACATCGGGTTCTCGGTCCGGGGACAGGCGTCCCCGAGCCGCGTCTGAGGATCGGCGAGTCCGGGACGTGCACGCTGTTCGACCCGACTACGGAGTGGACGGTGGGCGCGAACCCGCTGCACTCGAGATCGCGCAACACACCCCTGCTCGGCGCGACCCTTCGCGGCACCGTCCTGCTCACCATGGCCGGCGGACGTGTCATCCATCGCGATCCGGCGCGGGTGCCGATCGCATCGGAGCAGGTGCCCGGTGCCTGACGTGCGCGGGCGGCTCGCCCTCGAATCCGGTGCGACGTACGAGGGGGTCCTGTTCGGCGCGCCGCTGGAACAGGCGCACAACGGCGAGGTGGTCTTCAACACCTGCATGACCGGGTACCAGGAGGTGATCACCGACCCTTCCTACGCCGGGCAGGTGGTCGTGATGACCTACCCGCTGATCGGCAACTACGGCTGCCGCGACGACACCGCTGAATCCGCACGGGTGCAGTGCCGCGCGCTGGTGGTGCGTGAACTCTCGGCCGATATCGGACACGCGCGGGGCGAGCGCACACTCGAGGCCGAGCTGCAGCGCCACGGGGTTCCGGGGCTCCGCGGCGTTGACACGCGCGCACTGACGCGCCATCTCCGCGATCACGGCACGCTGCGCGGTGTCATCGCCGCCTGCTCGGAGGTGTCGCCGGAGGAGCAGGTCGCGGCCGCTCGGGCAGCGCCGTTCGTCGGCGACGAGGACCTGGTCGGGATGGTCTCGATCGACGAGCCCTGGCGCGCGTACCGAGAGCCCCTCGACCCGACGCTGCATCGCGGCGTCGTGCTCTCAGGCGGCGAGAACGCCTGGAGCGGGCTCAAGGTCGTGGTGCTCGACTACGGGGTCAAGCTGAACCAGGTGCGCGCGCTGTGCAGCCGTGGCGCAGAGGTGATCCTCGTTCGTCAGGATGCGCGCATCGAGGATGTGCTTCGTCACGATCCGGACGGTGTCGTCCTCTCCAACGGACCCGGCGATCCCTCGCGTCTTCCGCACGCGGTCCAGCTGTGCCGCGACCTCCTCGAGCGGCGCGTTCCGTTGCTTGGCATCTGCCTCGGGCATCAGATCCTCGGTCAGGCTGCCGGCGCATCCACGTCGCGCCTCGGTTTTGGACACCACGGAGGCAATCACCCGGTGCGCGACACCGAGCTCGGCACCGTGTATGTGACGTCGCAGAACCACGAGTTCCAGGTCGATGCGGGGTCGCTGCCCGGGGACTCCGGCTGGTATGTCAGCGAGCGCAATCTCAACGACGGCAGTGTCGAGGGGCTCCGACATCGTGAGCTGCCGGCGTTTTCGGTGCAATACCACCCTGAGGGGGCGCCCGGGCCGCAGGATCGTGCTGGGGTGTTCGACGAGTTTCTGCGGTTGTGCAGTGCCCGGAGACCGGGGGGTGGGGATTCGCTTGCTCAGACAGCGCTACGCGGTTCGCCCTCGCGCAACGAGCGAGCATCGCGCTCGGTCGAACCGCTCCGCGAACTCGCCACGAATCCCCACCCCCCGGTCTCCGAGACCAACGGCGATATCAGCACCAGCGTCATGCGAGCGTCAGATCTCACATCGGCCGACGACGGCGGGACGCGGGAACTCTCGGCGGAAAGACCCAGGTGCGTGCTCGTGATCGGGTCGGGGCCGGTGATCATCGGGCAGGCGGCGGAGTTCGACTATGCGGGGACGCAGGCTTGCAGGGCGTTGCGCGAGGAGGGGATTCGCGTCGTCCTTGTCAACAGCAACCCGGCGACGATCATGACGGACGACTCGTCGGCGGATGCGGTGTATGTCGAGCCGCTGACGGTGGAGGTGATCGAGCGCATCATCATCACGGAGCGGCCGGATGGGTTGCTGGCCACGCTGGGTGGGCAGACGGGATTGAATCTCGCCGTCGCGCTCGACGATGCGGGTGTGCTTGAACGGCACAACGTGCGCGTGCTCGGCACGGGCCTGCGCGCGATCAGGACCGCGGAGGATCGCGAGCGGTTCAAGGAATTGCTCATCTCGATCGGCGAGCCGGCTCCGGAGTCGGCAACCGTCTCATCGCTGGCAGAGGCGCGGGCTCTGCGCGATCACATGGGCCTTCCCCTGGTGGTGCGTCCGGCATTCACGCTTGGAGGCACGGGTGGGGGCCTGTGCGAAACCGAGGAGCGCTACGCGGAGACGGTGCTCGCGGGCCTCGCGGCGTCGCCGATCAGCCAGGTGCTCGTCGAGCGCTCCGTGGCGGGATGGCGCGAGATCGAGTACGAGGTCATCCGCGACGCGGCGGGGACGTGCATCACGGTCTGCAACATGGAGAACCTCGATCCCATGGGCGTCCACACCGGTGATTCGATGGTCGTCGCGCCGGCGCAGACGCTCACGGATCGCGAGCATCAGCAACTCCGCAGCGCCGCGCTTCGCATCATCAACGCGCTCGAGATTCAAGGCGGTTGCAACGTCCAGTTCGCACTCGCACCGGAATCGCACGAGTACCACGTCATCGAGGTCAACCCTCGCGTGTCGCGCTCGTCGGCGCTCGCGTCCAAGGCCACCGGGTATCCGATCGCGCGAGTTGCCGCGAAGATCGCCGCCGGCAGGCGACTCGACCAGATTCCCAACGCGGTGACCGGCAAGACCTGTGCCGCCTTCGAGCCGGCGCTCGACTACTGCGTCGTCAAGATCCCGCGGTGGCCGTTCGACAAATTCCCCGAGGCCGACCGGCGGCTGGGCACGCAGATGAAGTCCACCGGCGAGGTGATGGCGATCGAGCGGTCCTTCGAGGCCGCGTTCAGCAAGGCGTTGCGATCGCTCGAGCAGCCGCAGCCGGACCCGGCTGCCCTGCACGAGCCGGTGCTCATCGACGTCGCCAACGATCGGCGAGCGGCGGCCCTGCTCGAGGCGCTGCGCGGCGGGGCGGCACCAGAGGACCTGACCCGGCGCAGCGGCATAGCGGCGTGGTTTCTGCGCCGCCTCGGCGCCATCGTGGCGTGTGAAGAGCGGTTGCGCTGGAACGGCATCGATGACGACGCGC
This sequence comes from Saccharimonadales bacterium (SeqCode), assembly GCA_035534875.1. Lineage (GTDB taxonomy): Bacteria > Chloroflexota > Dormibacteria > Aeolococcales > Aeolococcaceae > Palsa-851. The sequence goes on along the minus strand of DATLRB010000063.1, from coordinate 64,661 downwards.
TGCGCGCCGCCAAGCGCGCCGGGCTGACCGATGCGCGCATCGCCGCGCTCACCGGGGTCTCAGCGGGGCACGTCCGCGCGCGCCGGCGTGATGCGGGACTGCACCCGGTCTTCAAGTGCGTCGATACATGCGCTGCCGAGTTCGAGGCGGCGACGCCCTACTACTACTCGACCTATGAGACCGAGGACGAGGGACCTGCGGCAACGGCGCCAGCACCGAACACCGTCGTGGTGCTCGGCAGCGGTCCGATTCGCATCGGCCAGGGCATCGAGTTCGACTACTGCAGCGTTCACGCCGCCATGGCACTCCGCGCCCAGGGCGTCGACGCGGTGATGGTCAACAGCAACCCCGAAACCGTCAGCACCGACTTCGACTGCAGCACGCGGCTGTATTTCGAACCCCTCGACGAGGAGGCGGTGACCGCGATCATCCATGAGGAGCAGGCGTCCGGGGTCGTCGTCCAGTTCGGTGGTCAGACCGCGATCAATCTCGCCGAACCGCTGGCCGGCGCCGGCGTCACGATCCTCGGCAGCAGCATCGCGAGCATCGATCTCGCAGAGGATCGCCGTGCCTTCGAAGGGCTGATGCGCTCGCTGTCGATCGCGCAGCCGCAGGGCGCGGCGACGACCGATCTCGACGAGGCGCTCGCCATCGCCGACGACATCGGATTTCCGGTCCTCGTGCGACCGTCGTACGTCCTCGGCGGGCGTGCGATGGAGATCGTGCACAGCCGCAGCCAGCTGCAGCGATACCTCGAGGCCGCCATGGCGGCGCTTCCCGCCGAAGGCGGCCGACGCCGGGGCACGGTACTCATCGATCGGTACCTGTTCGGCACCGAGGTCGACGTCGACGCCATCAGCGATGGCGACACCGTGGTCATTCCCGGGCTCATGGAGCACGTGGAGCGCGCCGGTGTCCACAGCGGCGACTCGATGGCGGCCTACCCGGCCCGGATCCTCAGCGACGACGTTCGCAGCCTGATCGTCGACGCCACCGTGCGCATCACGCGCGCGCTCGACGTGCGCGGGCTCTGCAACATCCAGTTCGCCGTCCATCGCGGTGTTCCCCACGTGCTCGAGGTCAATCCGCGCGCCTCACGCACCGTGCCGTTCCTGAGCAAGGTGACCGGGGTGCCCATGGTTGAGCTCGCGACCCGCGTGATGCGGGGCGCGAGGCTCGCGGATCTCGGGTGGACCACGGGACTCGTTCCCGCCCGGCCTCTGGTCGCAGTGAAGGCGCCCGTCTTCTCGACGGTCAAGCTGATCGACGTGGACACGGCGCTCGGGCCGGAGATGAAGTCGACCGGGGAGGTCATGGGTATCGACACCGACCTCGGGGCCGCGCTCGAGAAGGCGTTTGTGGCCGCGCTCGGCGACGTTCCAACCTCAGGTGGAGCGCTGTGCAGCGTGGCAGACGCCGACAAGGGAGAGGCTCTGCCGATCATCGCCCAGCTCAGCTCCCTCGGCTTCACGATCTATGCGACCGCCGGTACGGCCACGGCGCTTGCGAGTGCGGGAATCTCGGCGGTGTCGGTGGGAAAGATCGGCCACGGGCGCCCCAACGTCATCGATGTGATCGAGGACGGCCGCGTGTCGATCGTGATCAACACGGTCTCGAACTTCAGCACCGACGAGCTCGACTTCCGCGCCGACGGCGGAGCCGTCGCGGCGGTCGGTCGCACCGTGAAGGATGGGTACCGCATCCGTCTCGCCGCCGAACAGCGCCGCATTCCCTGCTGCACGTCGCTCGACACTGCGGCGGCGCTGGTGGACGCCATCGGCCGCCACACGTCCGGAAAGAGCGTCAGGGTCGCGACGGTGCGGGAGTATCGGGACGGCGTGGTCCAGGCGGTGTCGTGACCGCGGATCTGAGCAGGGCGGCGCTCGAGACCGGTGAGGTGCTCGTCGTGGAGCGCCTTGGAGGCGGACTGCTGGAGCTGGTCGCGCGCCTCCCCCACCTTGCAGCCACGGCCATGCCGGGCACCTTCGCGCAGTTGCGATGCGGTCAGAGCACCACGCCGCTGCTCAGACGTCCGTTCAGCGTCGCGTGGACCCAGGACGACACCTGCGGCTTCGTCTTCGAGGCGGTCGGTGCGGGAACCCGCCTGCTCTCGGAGCTCCAGCCGGGCGACCCGCTCGACTCGCTGGGACCGCTGGGGCACGGCTTCAGCGTCGTCGACGGCGGCTCGGTGGTCTGCGTCTCCGGCGGCCTCGGGTGCGCCCCCTTTCCACTGCTCATCAACGAACTGCGCCGCCGAGGCGTTGAAGACATTCTTGTTTTGAACGGGGCGCGCACCGCGACTCGCCTGTACCCCGCCGAGCGATTCGCGCGTCCGGCGGTTCCGGTCGTCGCGGAGGCGACCGATGACGGCACTCGCGGCCACCACGGCCCGGTCACCGACCTGCTCGACCAGGCGTTGAGCGCGCACCCGTCGGCGCTGTACGCATGCGGGCCGAACGCCATGCTCGGCGCGGTGATGCGAACGCTTCTCGAGTCGGGAGCCGGCCTGCCGCCGACCCTCGAGGCGTCGCTGGAGGCGCCCATGGGCTGCGGCTTCGGCACGTGTCTCGGGTGCGCCCTGCCGGTGCTCGGCGAGGACGGAGCCTCGGTCTGGAAGCTGTGCTGCACCGATGGTCCGGTCATGCCCATGCGCGAGGTCGATTGGGACGGGCTTCGAGCGCTGCCGGGGGCTGACGTAGCGTGAACGAGCACGGACTCAACGGCGTCGATCTCGGACGGGGCCTCATCCTCCCGAACGCCGTCGGCCTCGCGAGCGGGACCGCGGGATACGGTTTCGAGCTCCAGCAGTTGATGGACATCAATCGCCTCGGCGCGCTGTACACGAAGGGCACGACCGTGCACGCGCGGGCGGGAAACCCACCGCCGCGGGTTGCCGAGACGGGCGGCGGCATGCTCAACAGCATCGGTCTCCAGAACCCGGGCGTCGAGGTGGTGGCCACCGCCTATGCTCCGCGCTGGCGCGGCTGGGCGATCCCGGTCATCGTCAACGTCGCCGGAGGGTCGGTCGACGACTATGTGCAGTGCGTTCGGATCCTCGACCCGATCGCGGAGGTCGCCGGCGTCGAGCTCAACATCTCGTGTCCGAACATCGCGCAGGGACTTGACTTCGGGCGTGATCCGGGTGCCGCCGCTCGACTCATGGCCGCGGTGCGCGCGGTGACCGAGCGCTGTGTGATCGTGAAGCTCAGCCCGAATGTCAGCGACATCGCGGCGGTGGCACGCGCCGTCGAGGACGCGGGCGCCGACGCGGTGTCGGCCGTGAACACCTACATCGGCAGGAAGATCCACCGAGCAACCGGACGATCGGTCCTTCCTCTCGGAACCGGGGGTCTCAGCGGCCCCGCGATTCAGCCGCTGGCGCTCGCCGCCGTCGCCGCCGTGTGCGACGCCGTGCACATTCCGGTCATCGGCGTGGGCGGCATCGTCGACGCGGGATCCGCCCGGGACTTCCTGATCGTGGGTGCCTGCGCGGTTCAGGTCGGGACCGCGACGTTCGTCAACCCGGAGACCGCCCTGCAGGTGCTTGACGGTCTCCGGGATTGACGACTACTGACTGACGGCGCGCCTCAGGCCGGCGAGCCGGCCTCGACCGGCATCGGACTCAGGTGGCCGTTGAGCGACATCACTTCCTCGGGTGGCTCCATGTCGATCGCCACCTCGCCGTGGAGGAGGAGGTCTCCCACCTCGAGCTCCCGGTCGGTCATGCGCAGCGGCACGATGAGGCCGACGAGCTTGATCACGACGAACGTGGCCACCGCGTCGTACACGATGATGAAACCGAGCGCGAGCGCCTGGAGCGCAAGCTGCTTCGCGTTGCCGTAGACGAGGCCGGTCACGGCAACCGACGCGGTGCCGGCGGTGCCCACGTACACGATCATGTTCGGAGAGGCGAGCACTCCGGTCATCAGGCCGCCGAACGCTCCGGCAACGCCGTGGGTGTGGAACACGCCGAGCGTGTCGTCGACCCTCCCCGTGAAGAGTCTCGTCTTGCCGAGAAGGTTCATCGAAAGCCATGGAAGGATTCCGGCGCCGATGCCGATGGCGAATGCCGCGTAGGCGTTGACGTAACCGGCTCCGGGGGTGATCGCAACCAGGCCGGCGATCATGCCGCTGATCATGCCGATGACGGTCGGCTTCTTCAGGAAGAAGATGTCCATGAGCATCCAGGCCAGCAGCGCGGTGGCCGTGCAGAGGTGCGTGTTGAGCACCGCGGCCGATGCGTCGGCGTTGGCGAAGTACGGATCACCTCCGTTGAAACCGCTCCAGCCGAGCCAGAGGAGGCCGCCTCCGGCGACCGCCATCATGATGTTGCTCGGCGTGTTGTTCTGCCGGTCCTTCAGCATGCGCGGACCGATGACCGCTGCGGCGACGAACGCCGACACCGCAGCAGCAACGTGAATGACATACCCACCGCTGTAGTCGACGGCGCCGAGGGCGCCGAGCCAGCCACCGCCCCAGAGGCTGAAGGCTCCAACCGAATAGACCAGCGTGATCCAGAGCGGCACGAAGAGCGCCCACGCCCGGAAGCTGATGCGCCCGAGCAGCGCGCCGCCGAGGATGATCACCGTGATCGTCGCGAAGACGAACTGGAAGTAGACGAGCGAGGACATCGGGAATCGCAGTGCCGGGATCAGACCGCTGAGCAGCGGGATGCTCGCCTGCGCCTCGAGGTCATTCGCTCCGGCGACCGGGTGCGGTATCCCGACGAACGTCGTCGCGGCCCCGCCGATGTGCAACGGCTGGCCGAAGCTCATGTCGTATGCGAAGAACATCCAGATGACCAGCGTCATCGCGAAGGCGTAGATCACCATGAGCGCTGAGTTGACGGCGAATTTGCGCTTCATCAACCCTGCATAGAGGATCGCGAGACCGGGGATGCTCATGATCCCGACCAGCGTCGCCGATGTCAGCTGCCACGCGGTGTCGCCGGAGTTCAGCCAGCTTGGAGCCTCGTTCAGGGCCGACAACATTGCGATACCTCACCTCAAACTCTGCCGATGTGCATGTACAAGGTCATGCGCCTTGCACCGAACTCTCTCAGAGGAGCGCGCCAGGTTCTTCGGCCGCCACGCACAGATCCGGGGCTGTTGGTCTGTACGCCGCGCACGAGTCACGATGGTCGAGGTGCACAAGCCCGCCGCCCGGCGACCCGCGCTCAGACGGCGGTGCGGAGGTAGGCGGGGACCGGCGCGACGGGCTCGGCGAGCGCCACCCGCAGGGTCGGAACGGTTGGCGCCGCCTCGAACTCCAGGGCGGGCACCGGTCTCCCGGTGAAGTAGCCCTGGGCGCGATCGCAGCCGAGCAATGACAGCAACTCGAGTGTGGCCAGCGTCTCGATACCCTCGGCGACCACCAGCAGCCCGAGGGCGTGACCGAGCTCGATCGTGGCGCGAACCAGCTTCACGTCCTGCTCGCGCCCACTCGCACTCAGCCCGCTGATGAAGGTGCGGTCGAGCTTCAGCTCCGTGATCGGCAGGCTCCCGAGATACGCCAGTGATGTGAATCCAGATCCGAAGTCGTCGATCGACACGCCGAGGCCGAGACCGCGGAGCTCTTCGATGACGCTCTGACAGGCGGCGAAGTCGCGGATGATCGTGGTCTCGGTGATCTCCAGGATCAGGGCCGCGGCGGGCACACGGTGGCGCCGGAGCGCCGCCCGGACGACGTCGATGAATCCCGGGTCGAGCAGGTTGGACGACGAGACGTTCACCGACAGGGCGATGCGGCTGCCGGCGGCACGCCAGATGGCGCACTGGGACAGGGCCTGGTCGAGCACGAGACGGGTCAGCGGTCCCATCAGGCCGGCTTCCTCGGCGAGCGGAAGGAACTCGAGAGGCGGGATCAGGCCGAGGCGCGGATGCGGCCAGCGCACCAATGCCTCGGCGGCGACGACCTCGCCGTTGCGCAGGTCCAGCTGGGGCTGATAGTGCAGGACGAGCCGCTCGTCCTCGACGGCCGCGCGCAGTTCCTCGACCAGGGCGAGGCGGTTGCCACCGTCGTCGATGGACGGCGTGTACACCTCATAGGACTGATGAGTCAGCTTGGCCCGATACATGGCCACGTCGGCGCAGCGCATGAGCCCGATGCTGTCCGTGGCGTCGGTGGGTGCCGCGGCGATACCGATGCTCGCGCTGATGCGGACGCTCACACCGTTGAGGACGAATGGCTGCTCGAGCAGTCCGGTGAGCCTCCTGGCGAGGCCGGTCGCATACGAGGGGTCGCTGTCGATGAGGACAGCGCCGAGCTCATCGCCGCCGATCCGCACCAGGACGTCCGACTCGCGGAGTGAGCTCGTCAGCCGCGGTCCGAGTTGTTTGAGGAGCTCGTCCCCGGCCGAGTGTCCGAAGGAGTCGTTGATCTCCTTGAAGTGGTCCAGATCGACGAAGAGAAAGGCCAGGCCACGAGGGGACGTCGACGGGTCGGCAAGGTCCTCGAAGTACGCGTCGAGCAGAGTCGCGAGCTGGCGGCGGTTGCCGAGCCCGGTGAGCTCATCGGTCACCGCCTGGCGGTGGCGTTCCTCGGTCAGCGCGCGCAGCCCGCGCACGGATAGCCCCAGACGCAGCCCCACCACGACCAGGGTGGCTGTGGCAAGCGCCACCGCGATCAGGATCACCTGATGCTGCAACGCGCCCAGAAACAGGATTACGAGACCCGCAAGGGCGCCAAAGCCGGGAAGCACGAAGCCGGGGAGCTTGCCTCCGTCGAGCAGCTCGCGCCGGCCGGGCGGCACCCACACCGAGACCGACATCAGGGTGATGGCGATCGGCCAGGCGATGCCGTTGAAGACGACCCCAACCTGGGCCGTCGATCCGAAGAGGTTGAACGTGTCTCCGACGCCGTTCACCGCGCATGCGGTGGCGAAGAGGAGCCAGGGCAGGCGTCGCCCGGGGAGGACCGCGGTACCACCGACCACCAGCGCAAGGAGGAGGACGTCGCCGATCGGATAGACGAGATCGACGGCCACCCCGAATGCGTCCCCTCCAAGGGACCGGAAGACGGCATGGAAGGCGAAGGCCGCGCACACGGCCGCGGCCCCCAGACCGGCGATCGCTCCATCGAGCCAGGTCGCCGGCAGGAGCCGCTTGACCTCCTTTCGGAGCATGAGCACGATCGCCGCATAGGCGAGCGGATAGAAGCAGACGTAGAAGGCATCGGCCGGTGAGGGGGCGGTCACGGTGGCGCCTCCCCACGACTCCAGGGTCAGCACCACGTCGCCGCAAGCCCAGGCGAGCACGGCACTGCCCAGAACCAGAGGGACTGCCCGGCCGGGCAGCCTGCTGAACCCACGAGCCACGAGCAGCAGGGCGAGGATGACCTCGTACACCGCAACGCCCCACCCGTCGATCCACGGCCATGCATCGCCCGGGGAGCGTACGAGCAGAGAGACGATATAGGCGGTCAGCAGCGAGCCCATGACCGCGTACACGACCCAGATCGCCCTCGGTGCTCGCCCGGTCGCGCTGAGGAATGTCGGGAGTGCCCGCCGTTCGCGAGGGGCCGCCGAACTCACCCGAGCAGCTTTGCCGATCTCGTGTTGTATTCCGGTTGCGACTGTGGAACGACAATGACCTCTGGCCGCTAAGAAGACGGGCAGATCCGTCGGCTGGAACTGCTCACAACCAGAGGTGAGGCATGCGGGGAGATCGCCATATGGAGATTGGCATCGTTGCCACCGAGGACCAGGTGCGACGGCTGCTGCCGCTGATGCGAGCCTATTGCGACTTCTATCTGGTTCGACCGAGCGATATCGCGCTCCTGTCCATGGCGCGCACGCTCATCGCCGATCCGACCCGGGAAGGGGTGCAACTGATCGCGAGCGACCGCGGCGCGGATGTGGGATTCGCGACGCTGTTCTGGAGTTGGGAGACCACGACCTCCGGCCGGATCGGCGTCATGAATGACCTGTTCGTCAACGCCACCGCACGGGGACGCGGGTTCGGGTCCGCTCTGATCAACGCCTGTCTGGAGCGGTGCAGGGACCACGGTGCGGTTCGGATGACCTGGCAGACTGCGGTCGACAATGTGGCCGCACAGGCCGTCTACGATCATGCCGGAGCCACTCGAGAGACGTGGGTCGACTACTGGCTCGAGACCGGCGTATCGCCCGTTCCGGAGTCCCAGCCTGAGCACGCGTAGTGCCGGCGCAGCCTACTTCTTGGCGGCCTGGTAGTAGGGGTTCGCACCCTGGGCGTGATCGGTGGTGTCGCGAACCTCGCTGATCTGCGGGAAGCGTTCGAGGATCGCCACGCGAACGCCCTGGCCGAGGGTGACCTCGGCCATCCCGCAACCCTGACAGCCACCGCCCATGTGGATGAAGGCGACGCCGTCGCTGACCTCGAGCAGATCGATGAATCCGCCGTGGGTGGCGACCGAGGGATTGATCTCCTCGTCGAGGAGCCGCTGAACGTCGCGTGCAAGGTCGTCGAACCAGAGTGGGTTGGGATTGTCGACGGTGAGCGCGCCGCGCATCCTGTCGGCATCGATGGTGATGCCGTCGAGATACGGCGCCGAAGCGAGCGGCATCGTGAACCGCACGCCCGACGGCCCGCTGATCACGAGATCGCCCTCGCGTTCATCTCCCGGATTCACCAAGGACAGGTCGTAGCTGAACGAGCCCGCATGCCTGCCCGTGACGGCGATACGGACGCCCGCATCGGGCTGTTTGCGATTGGCACGCACCTGCTCGATGCGACTAAACGCGAAGTCGGTGATCGCGATTCGCGGTTCCTTCATGGTGCTCGCCCATGGTACGTCGCTGCGAGTCGCGGGCGTAGGCTGATCGCATGCCGCGCGTCATGCTCGTTCTACCGACCGAGACATATCGCGCAACGGCTTTTCTACAAGCTGCCGAGGCGCTCGGACTTGCGGTTGTGGTCGCATCCAACGAGGCGCCGACGCTGGCGGCGCTGATGGAAGGGCGGGTGTTGACGCTCGATCTCCGCCACCCCGCGGAGGCGGCGGAGCGTGCAGCATTGTTCGCAAGGCGGTGGCCGGTCGACGCCGTTGTCGGCGTCGACGAGGGATCCGTCGTCACCGCGGCGGCCATCGCAGAACGTCTGGACATGCCACGGCGGAATCCGGTGCAGTCCGTCAAGGCGACCCGCGACAAACGGCTGCTGCGTGACTGTCTCGCCGGTGCCGGCTTGCCGCAGCCGAGCTGTGCGGAAATCGACCTCGATGACATCGACGGCGCGCTCGATGCGGCGATCGAGCGTGTGGGGCTGCCGTGCGTCATCAAGCCTGTGGATCTCGCGGCGAGTCGAGGTGTGATTCGCGCCGACGACCGCGCCGCCGCCGGCGCTGCCGTGCAGCGAGTCGCGATGTTGCTGCGCGAGATCAACGCGGACGGATCGACCCCACCGCTGCTTGCCGAGAGTTACGTCGACGGCGTCGAGATCGCGCTCGAAGGCCTTGTGCGCCAAGGGCTTCTCGAGGTGATCGCCCTCTTCGACAAGCCGGATCCCCTGACCGGACCGTTCTTCGAGGAGACCATCTACGTGACGCCCTCGCGCCTCGACGAGGAGGCGCAGGTCGCGGTCGTGGGAGCGGTTCGCCGGGGGGTCTCCGCGCTCGGATTGCGGCACGGACCCATCCACGCTGAGGTTCGCATGGCCGGTGATGTTCCCGTGGTCATCGAGGTCGCCGCACGCTCGATCGGCGGACTGTGCTCGCAGGTGATCCGGGTTGCGTGCACGGACGAACCGGGTGAGGTCCGGTCTCTCGAGAACGTCATCCTGCGGGAGGCGTGCGGGCTGCCGTTGGGCGCGATGCACATGGTCGACAGCGCGTCAGGCGTGTTCATGTTGCCCATACCACATGCAGGGATCCTGCGCGGCGTCGGCGGCGTCGATCGCGCGGTGTCGATCGCCGGCATCACCGGGGTGACGATCTCGATACCAGCCGGCGAGCGCGTGCGGCCGCTCCCCGAGGGAGACCGCTATCTCGGCTTCATCTTCGCGCGGGGTGATGTGCCTCAGGCCGTCGAGGCATCGCTGCGACAGGCGCGGGCAACCCTCGACGTGACCGTGACCCCGGCCGGAATATGACGGATCGTGACGGAGTGCCCCCTGGAGGAATCGAACCTCCCTCAACCGGTTAAAAGCCGGCTGCTCTACCGATGAGCTAAGGGGGCCGGACCCAGGATTGTATTGCCGCCCATGCGGCACGCCCTACCATCGGCACCAGTGACTGACGAGATTCCCGGATTTCCCGAGCGGTTTCCCGTCCGCGACGACGGCGTCCGAAGCTGGCGCTACCGGCTGGTCTCCCTGACCTGCCGGGCGTCGCTACGAGGATTCTTCGGCCGGGGACTCCAGGTCGGCTCGATGTCGAAGATCCCCGGCGATGGGCCGCTGCTGATCGTGAGCAACCACCTCAGCAACATCGACCCGTGGATCTTCGGCGGCTTCGGACCGGGGGTCCTGTACTGCCTGTCCAAGCGCGAGCTGTTCAACAACCCGGTCGTGGCCTGGATTCTCGCCGGCTGCAACTGCTTCCCGATCGATCGCGGCACCGCAGATCGCCGGGCCCTGCGCACGGCGCTCGACGTCCTTTCGCGCCGCGGCCGCCTGCTCGTCTTCCTGGAGGGCACCCGCTCCGCCACCCCGGGGATGCGACGCGCCGAAGCCGGGGTCGGATTCCTCGCACGGCGTTCCGGTGCGAGGATTCTGCCCGTCGGCGTCTGGGGCACCGAGGCCGCACTACCTCGGGGCCGGAGGCTTCCAAAGCGGGTGCCCATCCGGCTTGAGATCGGTCCCGTCTTCGACGTGCCGGCGCGAATGCCGGGGGAGCGCCGTGACGACCAGGCAATCGCCGATCTCATCGGATCGCGAATCGCTGAACTCCTGCCCTCCGAATACCGCGGCGTCTACGCGACCCTCGACCGGGCTGAGCCAACGCCCCGAGTCGGGGAGCCTGGAGAAGTGTCAGCGCCCCCGGCGGCTCGCGGCGGGCTTGGCGCGAGCTGACTTCGCGGGCGCGGCGGGCTTGGTGCGAGCTGGCTTCGCAGGCGCCGCGGCCTGGCGTTTGGGGGGCGCGGGCCGAGCAGACTTCGGCGGAGCACCCTTGGCGGCTGACTTCTTCGCCGCCGGCTTGGCCCTGGCCGCCGGCTTGGCCTTCGGCGCGGGCTTGGCCCTCGCCGCCGGCTTGGCCTTCGGCGCGGGCTTGGCCCTCACCGCGGGCCTGACCGCCCGTTTGGCGCTGGATTTCGCCGCCGGCCGGGCCGGCCGCGTCGCGGCCTTGGCCGCCGTCGTGGTCCTGGATGCCGATTTCGCCTTGACGGCACTCGGAGGCTTCACCTTGGCAGCGGACTTCGCCTTTGCCACCGGCTTGGCCTTGACAGCAGGCTTCGGCTTGGGTTTGGCGGTGGACTTCGGCCTGGTCGCGGGCGCAACTTTGACCGCCGGGGCCTTCGCGACAGGCTTGGCCTTGGGAGCCGGACCCGTCTTGACGGGAGGCCCGATCTTTGTCGGCGCCGGGGCTGCGACCGCACTCGCAGGCCGAGCCGCTTTCACCGGAGCGGGCTTGGCCGCGGTTGGACGCTGAGGCGGGGGAGCTACCACCGCGGCACGGGGCTCGGCACGTTTGGCAGGCGCCGGGGCTGCTTTGGGTGGCGTCGGCGCCACGGCGCCGGCCGGCTGCGGCTCTGGATCGACCGGCGCCGGCGGCACGGCGCCGTTGGCCGCCGGCCGTGGACCTCGATCGCCCACGCGCACCGGCTCGACCATCAACTGTGTCAGCTCAGCGTGGCGTTCGGGCGTCTCGGCCGTCTCGAGGCAGGTGAACGCGACCACCTCCTTGGTGTCCGAATGCCTGTCGAATCGGACGATCGCCGTCTGGCTCAACACCGTCTCGACGATCCCCCGGGAGCCGACCGGGTAGTCTCCGATCGAGGTGCCGGTCCGGGGGCGCGTGTTCGACGTGAGGATCACCCGTTCCCCCACACCGAACGGTGGCGGTGGCTCCTCACGCGCACCGGGCGGTCTCCCCGGAGACGGCGAGGGACGGGGCGCGGGCGCAACGATGACCGGCACGACGACCGCGACGATCTCCTCCTCCTCCTCGTCATCCTCGTCGTCATCGTCGTCGACCTCGACGACGACTCCGATCTCGATCTCGATCTCGTCGGTGTCGTCCAGCTCGACGACGTCAGCCTCCGGCACCTCGGCGACGGGGGTCGCCGGCTCTTCCTGGTCGGCGTCGGCGGTGGGGTCGGTTGGTTCGTGGGGCATTCAGGCTCGTATGTGACGGATCGGTAGACTGGGGTGCAGATGATCGCGCGATCCACGGCGATCCCGCTGTCGCAACATACCCAGCAGCGGCTCCTTGAAATCCTCCCGGGCGCTCTCACGTGGTCTGCTCTCCTCGTCCCGGTGATCGCCGCCTTCGCGATCAGGCTCAACGACCCGGGGATGCTCTGGATTCTCGGCGTGGGCGCCGTTCTCCTCGACGCCTACTGGCTGATCAGGACGACGGTGACCGTTCGAGGTGTCCGGAGAACGCTGAAAGCCCTCGAGGCGACCGAGGGAGTTGACTGGTTGCAGCGCTGCCAGGAGTTCGAGACGGCTCGGCCTGAGGGTGCGCCGGCACCGTCCGAGGTTGTCCACTGCGCGCTCATTCCAACGTACACGGAATCGTATGACGTGCTGCGCGCGACCGTGGCCGCGCTCGCCGCGCAGAACTACCCGGAGCATCTCCGGGTCTGCGCGATCATCACCCGCGAGACGGACACCGGCGGCATCGAGAATGTCGCGAGACTGCGTGCGGAGTTCGCCGCGTCGTTTCGATTGTTCCTGCACATCAGGGACCCGTTGCTCCCCGGCATCGTGGTTGGAAAGTCCGCCGCCATGGCATATGGCGGCCCCGTGCTCAAGGCGGCGTGCGACGAGCTCGGCCTCGATCCCTCCCGGACGATGGTGACCGACCTCGATTCCGACTTCCGTCTGCACCCGCAGTACTTCGCATACATCACCCTCCAGTTCTGCGCCGCCGGCGATCGGCTGGTATCGATCTGGCAACCGGTTCCCGTGTTTCTCAACAACATCTGGCGAGTTCCCACCGCGGTGCGCGTGATGGCCACGGCCGCCACCCAGTGGCAGATGTTCCTGCACCAGAACCCGCACCGCCTGGTCATGTTCTCCTCGTACTCGATGTCGCTCGACCTGCTCGCCGGGGTCGGATACTGGGATTCGGACGTGATCCCCGAGGACTCGCGATTCTTCTGGAAAGCGTTCTTCCACTGCGGCGGCACCCTGAACACGAGGCCCGCATTCCTTCCGGTGTACGGCGATGCACCGCGCGCGCGAAGCTATGCGGCGACGCATGCCTCCCAGTACAACCAGATCAAGCGATGGGCGTGGGGAGCAACCGATATTCCTTATGTCACCTCACGAATGCTGAGCCATCCGGAGATTCCGTGGCGTCTGCGCGCTCGCAGGTATGCGAATCTCATCTTCAACCACCTGACCTGGGCCACGCTCCCGATCCTGCTGTTCTTCGGCGGCGCGCTTCCGGCCTTCATCGACCTCGACTACAGCCTGTCGACAACGTCGACGTTCCTCGGCAGCCTGAGCGCGAGCATTCTCACGATCACGCTGCTGAACACGCTGCTCCTCGTGCAGGTCGACTACCGGATCTGTCCCAAGCCGAGCGAATGGCCGTGGTGGCGCAGACGGTGGTCGGAGTTGCAGCTCTTCACGTACCCGGTCGTGGGACTCGCACTCAGTGTGATCCCCGCCCTCGAAGCGCAGACCCGGCTGATGTTCGGCGCCTACCTCGAGTATCACGTCACGGAAAAGGGGTAGCGGTCACGCGGTCAGCGCCCGAGCACGGCGCGATACGCGGCGTACGTCATCTCCGCGGCCCGTCGCCAGGTGAAGGTCGCCGCCCAGGCAAGCCCCGCGGATCGCTGCTGCTCGCGCGCTGAATCGTCCGCCAGGATGCGATTGACGGCATCGGCCATGGCATCTCCGTCGCCGTCGGGCACCATGCTTGCTGCGCCGCCGCTCACCTCGGGGAGCGAGGAGTTGTCGAAGACCACCGCCGGCGTGCCGCATGCCATCGCCTCGAGGGGTGGCAGGCCGAAGCCTTCATATGCGGATGTGAAGACGAATGCCGCGGCAGCGGTGTAGAGCGCGACGAGGTCGTCACTGGTGACGTGACCAATCACGCGACTGTGCTCGGTGAGACCGGCGCGAGCAAGCTCGCCGGTGACGATCCCGGTGAACGTGCCCTGATCGCCGGCGATGACCAGCGCCACGTCGTGGTCGTGACGTACCCGCCGGACCACGTCAGCGAGCAGTGTGATGCGCTTGCGCGGGTCGAAGGTACCGACGGCGAGCAGGAAGGGTCGGTCGAGCCGCAACTTGTCGCGAAGGCGATGAATCGCCTCGGCAGGCGCGGGCCGGAATACCGGGGAGATTCCCTCGGGGATCACCGTGATCCGGGCCGGATCCGTCCTCGTCAAGCGGAGGACATCGCGACGTGTCGCCTCGGAAACGGCGATCACCGCATCGGCGCGGCGCAGCAGGCGCAGCCCCGGCACGCGTGCCCTGCGCACCCACGGGTAGTCCCGCGGCATCACGAACGGAATCAGGTCGTGGACCGTGACCACGACCGGGAGGCGTGTCCGCGCCGGCTGACCGAACTCGATCGCGTGGTACAGATCCGCGTTCGCATCGCGGAGGGCAAGCCCCACGAGCAGGGTGTCGGCGATCGGCTGGAGGGTCGGATGGATGACACGGATTCGGCGCGGCGCCGGCCGGAGCGCCGTGGTGACCTCAGCGGGCGGCTCCTGGCCCGCCGACAGCAGCAGGCTGACCTGCGGCGGCTCGTCGAGCTCGCGAAAGGCCGCGAGAAGGCCACGCGCATAGCTGCCGATCCCACGCACCGACGAAGCCCCCTGGAGGGGCCGCCCGTCCATGACGACCCTCATTTCGGCGGGCTGGGTGGGGAGGGCACGGTCACAGAGTCTGTCCGATAGACTGGCTCCGGTGACGATTCAAGAGCGGGACGTGATGGAACGGCTGCGCTCGCTGATCCGCGATGTTCCCGACTTCCCCCGGCCCGGGATCGTCTTCAAGGACATCACGCTGCTGCTCGGCGATCGCATCGCGTTCGGCGCGGCGGTGTCGGCGCTCGCCGAGCCGTACCGCGATGCCGGCGTGGAAATCGTCGCGGGTATCGAATCGCGCGGGTTCATCCTCGGCGGCGCGGTGGCCGATCGACTCGGCTCCGGGTTCGCGCTCGTCCGCAAGGAGGGAAGGCTCCCCTCGACGCGGATCTCGCAGGCGTATTCGCTGGAGTACGGCGAGGCCGTTGTCGAGATGCACGCGGACGCGATCAAGCCGGGTGAGCGTGTGCTGATCGTCGATGACCTGCTCGCGACCGGGGGCACGGCGGGGGCCGCCGCCGCCCTCGTGGACCGGCTCGGTGGCGATATCGTGGGATTTGCCTTTTTGATAGAGCTGAGCGCACTCGAGGGATCGGCCGTGCTCGGCGGGCGTCCGTACACGGCGCTGCTGCGCACGAAGACAGATGGAGGAATCGCGTGACCAACGTGTTGAAGGTGGCTGAGTCCGATGTCGCCGACCCGAGCCTGGCAGGCGAAGGGCAGCGCCTCATCGATTGGGCGGCGCGCGAGATGCCCGTCCTGCGCATCATCCGCGAGCGATTCGCCCGTGAGCGGCCGCTCGAGGGTCTGCGTCTCGGCGCATGCCTGCACGTGACCAGCGAGACCGCAAATCTCGCCATCACGCTGAAGGCTGGCGGTGCCCACGTGAGCCTCTGCGCCAGCAATCCCCTCTCGACGCAGGACGCCGTGGCGGCAGCGCTCGCGCGCCAGCACGGGATCCCCACGTTCGCCGTCAAGGGCGAGGACTCCGCTCGTTATTACTCCCACATCCAGGCTGTGCTCGACGCGCAACCGCAGGTCACGATGGACGATGGCGCCGATCTCGTCGCGGAGCTGCACAAGGGCCGCCGTGAGCTGCTCGAGCACGTGATCGCGGGCACCGAGGAGACCACCACCGGCGTCATCAGGCTTCGCGCCATGGCGCGAGACGGCGCGCTTCGCTTTCCGATCATCGCGGTGAACGAGGCGCTCACCAAGCATCTCTTCGACAACCGGTACGGCACCGGCCAGAGCACCATCGACGGGTTGATCCGCGCCACCAACGTGCTCCTCGCCGGCAAGACCATGGTTGTCTGCGGCTACGGCTGGTGCGGGCGTGGCCTCGCCAGCCGGGCGACGGGGCTCGGCGCGCACGTGATCGTCACCGAGGTCGACCCGACGCGGGCGCTCGAGGCGGTGATGGACGGATACCGCGTGATGCCCCTTGCCGAGGCGGCACCCAGCGCCGACATCGTGATCACCGTGACGGGCGATATCAACGTGATCGATCGCGGCGCCATCGAGCGCTTCAAGGACGGCGCCATCATCGCCAACAGCGGCCATTTCAACGATGAGATCAACCTCGCGGCCATCGACGAGATGTCCGTTGAGGTCACCACGCCGCGGACCTTCGTGCAATCGCACCGGCTCCGTGACGGACGCACCGTGCACGTGCTTGCCGAGGGACGCCTGCTCAACCTCGCGGCCGCCGAGGGTCACCCGGCGGCGGTCATGGACATGAGCTTTGCCAATCAGGCACTCTGCGCGGAGCACATCGCCAAGCACCATGCGGATCTGGCGCTCGCCGTCCACGACGTGCCTCAGGAGATCGACCGCGAGGTGGCGCGACTCAAGTTGCAGGCGATGGGTGTGAGCATCGACACGCTCACCGAAGAGCAGCAGCGGTATCTCGCCTCCTGGGAATCGGGGACCTCCTGACGATGACGGCGAACATCCCCTACCGGCCCGAGCTCACGGTGCTCGACAACGGTGTCAGCCTGCTCAACGCGCCGTCGGCCAGCCGGAATTCCGGCGTCTTCCTCATCGTCCGGGCCGGCTCCCGCGACGAGTCGGCGGACACCTCGGGGCTCGCGCACTACCTCGAGCACATGTTCTTCAAGGGGACCGAGCGCCGTCCCACGACGAAGATCATCTCGCGCGAGATCGATCGTCTCGGCGCCAACACCAACGCGTACACGGACACCGAGGAGGTCGCGTACTTCGCCGAAGGTCCGGCCACCGCGATGCTCGAGCTGGCGGACGTGATCTGCGACATGCTCAGCCGTCCACTGTTCGCGGCCGAGGAGGTCGAGCGCGAGCGCAACGTCGTGCTTCAGGAGCTGTCGATGCGACTCGCGGACCCCGACGGCTGGATCTGGGACCGTCTCGGGACCGTCGCCTTTGGCGGCGATCAGCCCATGTCCTGGTCTGCGGCGGGATTTCCCGCGGTCATCGAGAAGGCGACGCGGGAACAGCTCACCGGTTACCACCGCGCGTTCTACGCGCCGGCGTCGATGTGTCTCGTCATCTCGGGTGGCGCGACGCTCAGCCAGGATCAGGCGCTCGAGCTGCTGGCGGACATCCCGCGAGGAAAGCCGCGGCCCCGCAAGAAGGCCAGGTGGGGCCTGGGCGACCGCTACACCGCGAACGTTCGGCCGGTGACCGCCCAGGAGGAGCCCCAGGTCCACATGGTGTTCGCGGTGCCCGGGATCAGGGCGACCGACCCGCGGCGCACCCAGCTCTCGGTCATGACCCACGTGCTCGGTGGCGGCATGTCCTCCCGCCTGTTCCAGACGGTTCGAGAGCGGAACGGTCTCTGCTACAGCATCTACGCGCATCACGCCGGCTTCGACGACACCGGGCTCTTCGCGATCGCCACGGCAACGCGCCCAAAGGACGCGCGCAAGGCCACGAGACTGGCGTTCAAGGAGTTCCGCAAGATGGCGTCGAAGCGCGTCGCCGCAGACGAGCTCGCCGCCGCGAAAACGGCCATGGTCGGCCGGTTGCTCCGCTCCACGGAGACGTCGATTGCGAGCGCGCGCTTCTACGGCAGCCGGTGGCGCGCCGGCCTGCCGCTCGAGACCCCCGACGAGCGCGCCGAGGCGATCATGAAGGTGACCGCCGACGAGGTTCAGTCGGTCGCCGAGCAGATCGCCGGCGGTATCGGCGACGTGCGCATGGCGCTGGTGGGGCCGACCGACCAGGGCGACGAACTGCTCTCCGCCGTCGAATCGACCGCGCCCGGCTGAGGCGGCCTCCCGTCAGGACGCGGACAGCGCGTGCTCGAGGCTCTCGGCCACGCGCTGAAGATCGTGCGCGCTGAGGCCCGGATGGACGGGCACCGAGAGGCAGCGCGACGCGCAATCGCGCGCGACAGGAGTGTCATCTCGATGCACGCCTGGGTGGTTGCGGTAGGCGTCGTGGTCCCAGACGAGCTTGGGGTAGTACACACCGGTGTCGACGCCGTCTGCCGACATCGACCGGGCGACCCGGTCGCGATCGACCCCGTGGTCGAGCAGCACCGTGTACTGATGCCAGACGTGGCGTCGATCGGCGGGCAACCGTGGAGTCGTGATCGCGGGATTGCTCTCGAACAGGGACGTCAGCACAGCGGCGTTGTCCCGTCGCGCCCTGATGATCTCGTCCAGACGCTCCATCTGGGGAATCGCAATCGCCGCCGCGACGTCGGTCATCCGCCAGTTTTGGCCGATCATGGCATAATCATAGCGGGAGCGCATCCCCTGATTGCGGGTGACCCGGAGCCGCTCGGCCAGCATCGAATCGTCGGTGGTCACGCATCCGCCCTCACCGCTGGTCACGTTCTTGGTCGCGTAGAACGAGAAGCAGCCGAGGCCGAAGCTCCCCGCGCGCCGGCCGTCGATGTCGGCGCCATGCGCCTGCGCCGCGTCCTCGACCACGGCGAGCGCATGCGCCGTGGCGAGCGACATCAGCGGCGGCATGTCGCTCGGAAGCCCATACAGGTGCACCGGCATGATCGCCGCGGTGGCCGGTCCGATCAGTGCCGCGACCGACCCGGGATCGATGGTGAAATCGTCGCGGATGTCTGCGAATCGGACCGACGCGCCGGTGCGCAGGATTGCGTTGATGGTCGCCGCGAACGTGAACGGCGACGTGATGACCTCCTGGCCGGGGCCGATCTCGAGCACGGCGAGTGCCGCATCGAGCGCGACAGTCCCGTTGACCACCGCGACCGCGTGAGCGGTGCCCGCCATCGCCGTGCACAGCGCCTCGAATCGTTCGACCATCGGGCCCTGGGCCAGCTGACCGCTGCGCAGCACCGAGAGGACCAGTTCCTCGACCTCCGGGCCGAGCTGGGGTGGGGAGATCCGAATGCGTTGCCCCGTTGGGGCTTGGGCGGCGGTCACGACACCGTCGCCTCGGTGTGCGGCGCCGGCCGCTGCTCCCCGGCGAGTCGCCGGCGCAGGGCCAGAAGGCCCGCGGCCATGGAGACCGAGTCGCGGAGCGGTGAAACCGTGGAGCGGCCGGACGCGGTGTAGACCACCGGGACCTCGACGGGCGTGACGCCCTCATGGACCGCCCACATGTTGATCTCGGCGCCGATCAGGTAATCGCCGGCGTGCAGGCGGGGGAGGAGGATCTGCGCCAGCGACCGTTGGATGAGCACCGATCCCTGCGTATCGATGTTCAACCCGATCAGACCGGCGCGGAGGAGTCCGAATCCAGCCGACATGGTGCGCCGGAGCACCGGCGACTCGATCTGCGACTCGGGGTGCGTCTTCGATCCCATCACCAGCTGGGGCCGGGGGCTGAGTCCGAGGTAGCCGTCGAGGTCCGTGAAGCCAAAGGGCAGGTCTGCCGCCGTCAGGATGAACGTGTCACCACGGGCCAGCGCCATGCCCCTGCGCCAGGCAAAGCCGAGACCCTTGGCCGATGTGGTGACCCGGACGGCCACCTCCTCGCTGTCGGATGTCGCAGCCAGCGAGAGGCAGAGCGGGCCCGAGCCGTCGGTCGACCCGTTCTCCACGAGAATCACCTCCGAACCGGGCAGGTGGCCAAGGCGCGCGACCAGCAACCGGACCGTCTTTCGAAGATCGGCGATCTGGTTGTGGACGGGAATCACGTAGCTGACCCTCGGCTCGCTCATGAGCACTTCTCGATGGCGGCAGCGATTTCGTGGGCCGGGAGGATCGAGTGGCGCTCGGTGCAGGCGTCAGCCCGCCCCGCGACGAGATCGAGAAAGTGCGCGAACTGCAGTGCCAGGGGTTCGCCGGTGTGACGGACGAAGGGGATGTCGATCACCGTCTCGGCGCGATACCCGGCGGCCTGGCCGGCGCCGATCCCCTGGGCGTGGGCCCGGTGGCGATACACGGTCAGGTCCTGGCGGAGCAGGTCGATGTCGTACAGCGCCGTCGATGTGGCGACGAGCTGCGAGCGCACCTTGCGCTGGCTGGCCCGGCTCGCCGACAGAGTCGCAATCGCCCCGCCCGGGAACTGCAGGAGGCAATCGGCCACCTCCAGGATCGCTTCGCGGCCCGCGGTACTGGTGGCCCCGCAGACGCGAGACGGGCTTGCCCCGCCCACGTAGCAGACGGCGAGATCGATCTCATGAATCAGCAGATCGAAGACGACACTGAGGGTGGTTCGGGGCGTCTCCGGAGAGTGACGGATTCCCACGATGTGTACCGGTTCTTCGTCGAGCAGGCTGCGCATCGTGGCGACGACCGGGTTGAATCGTTCGACGAAGCCGCACATCAGCGGCACGCCGCGGCGCTCCGCGCAGGCCACGAGTGCCCGGCTGGTCTCGAGGTCGGGCGTCACCGGCTTCTCGACGAGGATCGGCTTGCCAAGCTCGAGCAACGCCCGAGCCGCCCCCGCGTGGAACGCCGTCGGGGTCGCGATGACCGCGGCGTCGCACCCGGCTGCCGCGTCCAGATCTTCGGCAAACGCGCAGCCGAGCCGTTCCGCAAGCGGTCGCACCCGCTCGGGATCGGTGTCGATGATCACCGCGAGGTCGGCGCCTTCGGACTCCGCGATGACGCGCGCGTGGTTGGCCCCCATCGCTCCGGCTCCGACCAGCGCGATGCGGGCACGAGCACCCATTGGCGCAGTCTCAGCCGGGGGGACCTCCCAGATCGTAAATTTGCAGGTCCGTTTCGATAGCGCCGCGCGCTCGCAACAGGGGAAGGAGGAGGGCGGCCATGACCGCGGATGAGGCGATGGCTCCGCAGAGCAGCCCGAGCTCCACGCGCAGGAAGAGCGACGAGCCGGCGGCGGTGACCGCGAAGAAGACGACAGCACCGGACGTCCACCCCAGCGCCACCCGGCTGTACCCCGACAGCGAGATCAGGACGTAGCCGAAGATCTGGGTGAAGATGAAGCCGATCGCGCTTGCCGAGAGCAGTGCGAAGTCGAGGTTGCTCAGCTCGAACCCGTGCCCGAAGAGCACACGGGTCACCGTCGGGCCGAGGAGGGTGAACCCGCCGATGGCCACCGCCCCGAGGCCGGCCATCAGGAGCAGCAGGCGAGTCAGCAGCGCCTGAAACTCGCGGTGCCGGCCGCCCGTGGCGAGGGTGGACAGCTTCGGCAGCAGCGCTGACTGGACCGCCTGGAACAGAAAGATCGGGACGTAGGCGACGATGCGGCTCAACTGAAACCGGCCGGCCGCCGTCTGCTCCGCAGGTGTCGCGAGCAGTTGCACGGCGACGGCGCCGACGCTGAGCAGCAGCTGGGTGAACACCGAGGCGATGAGCAGGAAGCCGAGCGCGTGGGTGATCTCGCCCCATGGTGCCGGAGGCCCGGGGCGCAACAGCCCGCGCCTGCCGGCGGTCGCAAGCGCGATGGCGGCGAAGGAGGCGACGATGAGCGAGATCCCGTACGGACCGGCTGTCTTGACGCCGACGACCGCGAGGAATGCGGCGAACGCGACCCGGAGCGCCCCTTCCCCTCCGAGCAGGACGCCATAGGCGCCGAAGCGGGCGTTGCCGGCCAGCGCACCTCGGGCCAGGAACTCGCAGAGGTACGCGGCGAAGCCGCCGACGAGCCCGGCGAGCAGCGCGGGATCACCCTTGAAGACACGCTGGTCCAGCGGGCTCGCTGCGGCCAGCGTGGCCACGATCAGGGCCACCGCCAGGACACTGCCGAGCAGCGCCGCGCGCATGAAGACCGGACGCCCTCCCTCACCGCGCACGCGCCGTGCCGCGATGGCCCGCCCGGTCTCCTGCTCGAGCGGCAGGAAGAACCCCGGACCGCAGACGAAGAGCAGCGCCCAGAACACCGAGAGTGGCGCGAAGCGAGCCGCGCCGAGCGCACGCGCCGCGACCACGAGGAAGCCGTACTGCATCAGACCGGCAAGACCGAGTCCGATGGCGACGGGGATCGTCCCGACCGGCAACGGCAGCGCGCGCAGCCGGTCGACGAGCTTCATCACCAGGCCGGGGGGCGGGACGCCCTTACGGGTAGATGCCTCGCACCGCCGTGGCGTCGGCGACGCGCTTGACAGCGACGAGGTAGGCGCCGAGGCGCAGCGACACGTGGTGGCGATCGGCCTGATCGCACATCTGCGTGAAGGCCTTCTGGAGGATCTTCTTGAGGCGGACGTTGATCTCGTCCTCCTCCCAGAAGAGCGACTGGAGGTCCTGAACCCACTCGAAATACGACACCGTGACACCACCGGAGTTGGCGAGGATGTCGGGTACGACCGCGATCCCGCGGCGTTCGAGGATGGTGTCCGCGTCCGGGGTGGTCGGCCCGTTGGCGCCCTCGACGATCAACCGCGCCCGGATCCTTCCTGCGTTCCGCGCGGTGATCTGATTCTCCATCGCCGCGGGAACGAGGACGTCGACGTCGAGCTCGAGGAGCTCGGTGTTGGTGACCGGCTCGGTCCCCGGAAACCCATGGACGCCGCCATGCTGCTGGCGGTAGGCGAGCAGCGCCGGAATGTCGAGCCCGTCCTTCGAATAGACACCACCGTTCACGTCCGCGACCGCGCAGATCGTGAATCCCGACTCGTGCATGAGCTGGCACGCCCAGCTGCCCACGTTCCCGAAGCCCTGGACCGCGACGGTCGTCTGCGACGGCTCCATGCCGAGGCGCCGGCAGGCCTCGATGGCGATGATGTTCACACCGCGCCCGGTGGCGCTCGGACGGCCCTCGCTCCCGCCGATCTCCAGCGGTTTCCCGGTCACCGAGGCCGGAACCGAGTAGCCGGCCTGCATCGAGAGGGTGTCCATGATCCAGGCCATGATCTCGGCGGTCGTGTTGACGTCCGGCGCCGGGATGTCCGACTCCGGTCCGACCAGGACACTGATCTCGGCGGCGAATCTCCTGGTGAGGCGTTCGAGCTCGCGGTGGCTGAGGGTGGTTGGATCCACGGCGACGCCGCCCTTGGCACCGCCGTAGGGCAGATTGGCGAGCGCGCACTTCCAGGTCATCCACATGGCGAGCGCCTTGACCTCGTCGATGTCGGTCGCGGGATGGAACCGGAGGCCGCCTTTCGCGGGTCCCCGGGTCACGTTGTGCTGGACCCGGTAGCCCTCGAACATGCGCACAGTGCCGTCGTCCATCTTCACGGGGAAACGGACGACCAGCTCCCGCCGGACCTCACGCAGCACGGCGCGCAACCCGGGCGAGAGATTGAGGATCTCGGCGGCGTTGTCGAACTGGCGCTGTGCGTTCAGCCACGGAGAGTCCACCACCGCCGGCGCGGCAACCGTGCTCACGGTCACGAGCCTAACAGGCTCACAGGCGCATGGACGCGGGCGCTGGGGGCGCCACCCCCGCCTCTATACTGCCGCGAGTGCCCGAGAACTCCGAGGTCGCCCCGAAAGCGGTCAACGAAGCACTCGCGTCCGGCGACGCGGTGCTCATCGATGTTCGCGAGAGGCCGGAGTACGACGAGGCACGCATTCCCGGCTCGGTGCTGATTCCCCTCGGGGAGCTGCCCGGCCGTCTCGCCGAGGTGCCCGCGGACCGTGACGTCTACGTGCACTGCCGGATGGGCGGTCGGAGCGCGCGCGCCGTCGATTATCTGCGCACGTTCGGCCGGCCGAACTCATACAACGTCACGGGCGGGATCGAAGCCTGGGCGGAGGCCGGTCTCCCCGTGGAGCGCTGACCCGCGCCTGATGCGAGCGTCAGGCGATTGAGAGCGCCGGATCGCACAACCACTGGACGAACACGGGAGGTCACGGCGTGCAGGTCACGAGAAGCGGGAAGGACACGATGAAGGGCCCCGGTGAGTGGTTCACCGGCGCGGTGTACCTGGACGAGGTGGCTGTGCCGTCGCACAGCTCGCGGCTCAGCGCGAACGCCGTCCACTTCACACCGGGTGCGCGCACGGCGTGGCACACGCATCCGAACGGGCAGACCATCTATGTCACGGAGGGCATTGGCCGCGTCGCACGGCGCGGCGGCGTCGAGGTCGTCCGTCCCGGCGATCGCGTCTTCTTCGAGCCCGGCGAAGACCACTGGCACGGCGCGTCACCCACGCGCTTCATGACCCACCTTTCTCTCGTCGAGGTTGACGGCGACGGCAGGAGCGCGACCTGGGGTCGACACGTCAGCGAGGAGGAATACGGCGCCTCCTCGGGCCTCGACGGTGCGGAGGCGTGACGGTGTGCGCGGCGACAGATGCGCGATCGACGGTGTGTCCTGGCCAGTGTCCGTCGCGATGTGTCGTCTGGACTGACGGCACGAGGACGGCTCAGTGGACCGAGAAGACCGTGGAGCCCAGGAGCTCGCCCCTGTCGGTGATGGTCACCGCGTAGTTGCCGGGCGCGAAGGTGCCGCCAGGGGGAGCCAGGGGGATGACCGTATCCCCTGACGGGCTCAGCACATAGTCGTTCTGGATGATCGTCTGGGCAGGCTGGCCCACGGTCACGACGACCTGAACCGGGGCCTGGCCCGCGGCGCCGCCCGAATTCACCTCGATGTCGACCACCGGGGTCTTGGCGGGGAACGAAACCTGGGTGACCGGTAGAGCACCGCCTGCAGCGGGCGCCGACGCCACCGGCCGGACACCGGTGAGCGCGATCTCGGCGGGGGGGTTCGCCGGGGCACGAACCGCCGCCCCGCCCTGGAGCAGGCGGATCGCGAGCACAGCGATCATGACCACGCTGGCCACGCTCGATCCGAGGATCACCAGCGGCGTCCTGGAACGATGGTGTTCGAGCGGCGGCGGGGGCTCCGGCGGCGCCTGGGGGAGCATCGCGCGGGGCGGTGGGACGCGTTCGACGACCGGAGCAAGCACCGGCTCCATCGCGGCGGCGAGCGTCCAGGGGCGCCCGATCGACTCGAGCGGTGGGGGTGGCGGCGGGGGCGCTTTCGCATTTGTCACCGGGGGACCGAGGCGCGCCGCGATATCGACAACGCCGTCGATCGCGGCGGCGAGACGACCACGAAGGAGCGACCGCTGGTCAGGCATGGCTCACCCCTGCAGCCGGGCGGCTCGCTACGTGCCTCGGACGATCGCGCGATTCCGGGTGCGCGGAACGCCAGACGCCGGCGACGAGACCTGCGAGCAGGACGAGCGCGACGGTGCTCTCGTTGAACGTCACCAGCGGGTTGAAGAAGGATGCCGCCGTGTAGGACGCGGCGAGGACCAGGGCGAGCGCCGGGGCGCGAGGCGCCAGGACGGCGACCGGGACGGCGAGGAGCATCAGGCTGTAGTCGCCGAGATGCGGCGAGAGCATCACCGACAAGCCGATGCCGACCGCCACGGCCGGGACCACGTTTCGCCGGAGCGTTTCGCGCATCACCACCATCGCCGCGACCGCCATGGCTGCCAGTGCGAGGGCCGTCACCCATGCGGCGGTGTTGCTCGCGAGGGGCCGCGCGACGAGCGCCGGTATCGAGTTGCTCTGGAGGTCGAGGTGCGAATAGGCCGGCGCTGTCACGAGCCCGATCGCGTCCAGGAGGTGGCCGGGGCCGGCGACGGCGATCGACCCGAGCAGCACCGCCACGGCTCCGGACACTAGGGACCCGAGCATCCGCCATTGTCGGGCGACCACCAGGACGGGGGGGACCAGCCAAACGAGCTGCGGTTTGAGCAACAGGGGCACCAGAAGCAGCCCCGAGAGAACCGGACGGCGCCGGACGAGAGCCTCGACCGCGAGTGTCGCGGCGAGGAGCATCAATCCGTCCGACTGACCGAGGAGGACCCCCGTTCCCGCTTCAAGCGAGAAGACCGCGACGACCACCAGGGCGGCGGCGAGTGGACCGCCGAGATGCGGGGACGCGCGCCGGGTGAGGATGGTGGCCGACACGGCCATGGCCACGACATTCAGCGCGACGAAAACGTCGGTCCCGGTCTGCAGGGGGAGCACCGCGAGCGGCTGGATCAGCCACGCCATCAGCGCCGGGTTGACGAAGGGCACCGGGAAGGTGGCGCTGGCGGCAGGCGTGTAGCCGAGCAGCTGCGCCTGGGCCGCTTCGAGCGCTCCCGCACAGTAGACGCACGAGGATCCCCCGTGGACCACCCGCCCGGCGGACGCGATCGCGAGGTAGTCAACGGCGGATCCGCCGCCGAATGCGGTGTGCAGGTCGGCGATGGATCTGACCACCAGGTACACGGCGCTCACAGCGGCCGCGCCGATGACCCATCGCCACCTCGAGGGTGCGCTGACCATCCGCTGCCCAAGCTAGCAGAGCCAAATCGAATTGGAACCCGATGTGCGAAACCGTCACCCGAGGGATATCCACTTGTTCGCGCGGTGCTAGCATGCGCCGGGGTGAGGAGCGCATCGGATACAGCCGAAGACGAATCGACGCCGGGTGGGAGCGAGGCAGCGGCCTCGCGTGAAGGCACGGTCGCGACCGACTACGGTGCCGACTATTACGGTCACTACGCCGCGGCCGGCGTCAGTTACGAGCGAAACGCGTTCTGGCTCGACTTCTTTCGCAAGATCGCCGACCGCCTGATCGAGGATTTCCACCCCAAGACCGTCCTGGATGCCGGTTGCGCCATCGGGCTGCTCGTCGAAGCCCTGCGTGATCGAGGTGTCGAGGCCGACGGCGTGGACTTCAGCGAGTTCGCGGTCGACCACTCGCGGGCGGACATTCGCCCGTTTCTCACGGTCGGGTCGATCACCGAGCCGCTGACCAGGCGCTACGACGTCATCACCTGCTTCGAAGTGGTCGAGCACATGCCGCGCCAGGATGCCGACCGCGCCATCGCCAATCTCTGTTCCTTCACCGACGAGGTCATCCTCACCTCCACGCCGATGCACTACCGCGATCCCACACACAACAACATCCATCCGCAGGAGTACTGGGCCGAGCGCTTCGCGCGCCACGGCTTCATCCGCGACGTGGACTATGACGGCGCCTACATCGCGCCCTGGGCTGCGCGGTACCGGCGTTCCTCTGCCCCGATACACCGTGTCGTCGCCGATTACGACCGAGCCTACTCGCAGATGCTTCACGAGTTGCAGGAGCGCAATGCCGTCGTCGTCGACCAGATGCGCGAGCTCACGGAGCAGCGGGCGCGCCTCGAAGCGCTCGAGGGCAGGTTGGCCTGGAGCGAGCGCCGGTCGGTGCGTGTGGCGATGAGGATGGATGGCGCGGTCGCGAAGGCTGCCCCCCCCGGATCGGCGAGGCGGCGCCTCCTGAACTCAGCGCTCGGCATTGTCGATCGGCTCGGCAAACGGCCGCAGGCACCCTGACCGGTTCCCTCATCGGTGGGGCACGGCCACAACCGTAGGATCGGGCGGTGCCCGACCCCACGTCGCTGCCGGCGCTCGCTCCCATCGCCACCGTCGTGGTCCTGCTCGAGGTCGCGGCCGGAACCACATTGGCTGCGTACGCCGTGGACCTGGTCGGCAAGGTGGGGCGCGGATTTGTCGGCACCACGTCGCTCATCTGCGCCGGGCTCATGGCCCTCGATCTGCTCATCGAGGCGCTGCTGCCATCTGGCACGACATTGCTCGGCGCCCCGCTGCCGGCAGGCGCCCAGGCATCGCTCTTCCATTGGTCGATCGCGTTCACCGTCGCCCTGCTTGGGTACGCCTTCTTCTGTTCGGTGATGACCGACGTCGCGCGCCGGGTTGTCGGCGCGATCGCCATCGGCTTCGGCGCCATGGCGATCGCCAAGGCCGCGGCCGCCTTCGGCCCGTCACTGGGCGGCGTGGGCACAGCCGCCGTCGCTTTCGTACCGGCCGCGCTGGTCTCCGGCAGCGCGCTTGCCGGGATGCTGCTCGGCCATTGGTATCTGGTGGCCCCCAATCTCTCCTTCCGCCCCCTGCGCCGCGCCATCGACATCGTGTTCATCGCCGTTGCGCTCCAGGCTGCCGTGATCGTGTTGGTGATCCTCACCTCGGGCTCCACGGTCCGAGGCGAGCTGCTCTGGTCGGGGGACGCGGTGCCATTCTGGCTGCTGGTCGTGGGGTCCGGGATTGTCTTCACGACCGGCGTGGCACTTCTGACACGGCACTTCGCGCGGATCCGCGCGAACCAGCCGGCCACGGCCATGCTCTACGTGCTGATCATCAGCGTCGTGATGGGGGTCGTCCCGGCGCACCTGCTCTTCTTCGTGACCGGCGCGCCGATCTGATCACGATGTCCCTGCCCCGGGGCCTACCCGGCGGTCTGGCGGACGGCTGTATTCGACGCCACGTCCTCGTCCCGTTCCACCTGCCACCGGCCGTGCATCTCGAGCATCCCAACGTGTCCGCCCATGGCGTTGACATGAAAGTTCGCCGCTGGGTCCGCATGGTCGTAGGAGTGCGACCCGCTGACGTCTTCGAGGGCGACCTGGACGTGGTACCCACCCGACAGCAGCGGGAGCGAGTCGACCGCGTAGCGGACCCTGATCATCCGTCCCGCCGAGCTACTCGACAACTTCACCTGGTCCATGAAGGTGTTGGTTCCGGCCAGCAGCAGGCCGTCCGCACGGCGAATCGCCATCCCGCACACAAAGTCGCCGACGTCGCGATGGACGAGCACCTGCATCTCGAGAGTCATCGGGCCGCCGGTATCGAACCGTTGACTGCGCTCGCCGTTGCCGTCGATCAAGCTCACCGAGACGAACTCGATCGCTCGCGAGCCCCACTGACTTGGATCACCACGATGCAGCTCCATGGGCATGTCCCGCTCGGCTGCCAGGGCGTGATCAGCGATCATGCGGTGATACGCGGACGTGACGTCGACCGCGGGCCCGTCCGCGATGATCTCCCCGCGATTGAGCAGGATCACCCGGTCGCAGTACTCCTCCAGCGAACCGAGATCGTGGCTCACCAGCACGATGGTCTTCCCCTCGCGCTTGTACCTGCTGAAGGTGTCGAAGCACTTCTCCTGGAAGCTGGCGTCGCCGACCGCCAGCACCTCATCCATGACCAGCAGGTCGGTCTGCGCGAGGATGGCCACGCTGAAGGCGAGGCGGACCTGCATCCCGGACGAGAAGTTCTTGACCTTCTGCTCCGCGAAGTCTTCGAGCTCGGCGAATGCCAGCACCTCGTCCACCTTGTCGCGCAGCTGCGCGCGCGTCAGGCCCAGGACGGCACCGCCGAGAAAGATGTTCTCGCGAGCGGTGAGCTCCGGGTTGAACCCGACCCCGAGCTCGAGGAAAGCGGAGAGCTCGCCATTGACGCGGGTATATCCGGAGTCGGCCTTGTAGATCCGGCACAGCACTTTGAGCAGCGTGCTCTTGCCACATCCGTTGGGCCCCGCAATCCCAAGGAACTGACCGGGTGGGACGTCGAAAGAGACATCCCGAAGCGCGATGAGATCGCGGTATCGCGACGAGCTGCGCCAGTGGGTGACGCGATACTTCAGCGTCGTGCTCTTGTCGAGCGGGAGCCGGAACCGCTTGCGAAGATGGGAGACCTCGACGACGGGGTTCACAGCGACTCCGCGAACCGTGGCGTGAGCTTGGTATAGACGAGGAAACCCACGACAACTGTGGCGACGCTCAGCAGGATGGGGATGACGACCACGATCCCGAGGAGCATCAGCGGCTTGACCAGCGACCACACGTATCCCGGTGCGGAACCCGTGTCCTTGAGCTTGAACGCGGTGACCGACAGCTCCCGGATGAGATTGAGGTTCCGCTGCAAGAGACTTCGAGGGCGGGCGCTGGCCTCGAGACGGCTGCTGTAGTAGGCCGCGACGGTCATGGGGGAGATACCCGCCGCAGGAATCCTCGTGGATTGAAGGTGAGGTGGTATTTCTGCCTGCCTTCATCCACGAGGAACTGGTGGTTGGTCTCGAGGAATGAGGACACGGCCTCCATCGGTCCCGGGCCGAAGCCCGGCCCCACAGGGTGGTTGTTGATGTTGGTGTCCTCGACGATGAGATAGGAGCCGAGCGTGACCATGCCCGAATACAGCGACAGCTCGCGCTCGACGTGTGGCGCGCGGTGATCCGAGTCCAGGATCACGAGAACATTCCCGGCGGCCGGGACCATGGATTGGACCTGCGCGATCACGTCGCTGTCAACCGATGAGCCGAGGACATAGGTGATGCGGGGATGGATCGGTCGCCCAGGCTTGGTCTCCACGTCGATGGTGACGATCTCGCCGCTTCCGAGAAGATCGCAGATCGACGCCAGGAAGTACGCACTGCCGCCATGCGCGGTCCCGCACTCGACGATCAGCGCCGGTCGTAACTCCTGGATGATCTCCTGATAGACCCACAGATCGAGGGGACACTTCCACGCCGGCACACCCAACCAGCGTGTGTCGAGCCAGGTTCCGGGATCGTTGTAGTACAGGCGGTGGAACTGGTCGACGATCGCATCGCGGACCGCGGGATTGGGCTGCCCGTCGGGCCGTTGCGCTGAGAGCCCGTGGAAGCTCTCCGTGACCAGAGCCTCGAGCGCTGATCCCCCGTCGCCGCCGGGATGAGTCACGCCCGCCCGCAACACGGGTCTCAGGGCATCGACCAGGTCCCGGGACACGCCCTCCTGCGCCGCCTGCAACCGCCGGCCGACCCGGCGCAGGTACCACTCGGCCATCGCGTCAGCGGGGGGCTGAGCGAGCGCAAGAGCGGATTCCCTCGCCTTGGAGATGACGCGGCGTGGCATTCCGGCTGGGGCTGACCGACGGCTCATATCGAAGGAAGACGCACGTCTCGCACCACGGGATCGTAGAGCCCGAGCCCCGACATCCGCCTCCCCCGGGAACCACGGTCATGCTGGATCTCCAGTACGAATCGCACGTGGCTGTGGCGCCGCTTGAGTTCGAGCATACTCAGTGGCGGCGAATTGCGCGCGCCCCGCCTACCATCTGCGTTCGATGCACCTCAAGTTGGCTGTGGCGATTCCGCGAGGTTCTCGCTCGTGACTGCACCTCTCGACGAGACTGAGAGCCTCCGGGATGAGGTGCGGGCGGCTCGTCGCCATATCGCCGAGCTGGAGGCCGAGCTCCAGTCGCTTCGAGCCGAGCTTGCAGAGGCGACCGGGAGCGCATCGGCCAGGATCGCCGTTGCGGTCGTCCGCAAGGCGCGTCGAGTGGTGCCGCCGGAGTCACGCCGTCAGCAGACCCTGCACAGAGCGGCGTCGAGGACTCTGACACTCATCGAACACGGGCCCTCAGCGCTGGCGGGACTCGTGCGACGCGATCGCGACCTCCGCCGGGCGATCGGCGTCGCCGACACGGCTGCGGCGCGGCGGCGCCAGTACCGTCGCTGGCTCGCACTGCATACGCCCAGCGCCGCGGACCTCGCGACCATGAGCCAGGTCTTCGCGACCGGTACGGACGCTCGGGTCATCAGTCTGGTCATGCCCGTGCACAATCCCGAGCGATGGTGGCTCGAGGCAGCCATCGCATCGGTCCTCGAGCAGGCCTATCCGCATCTGGAGCTCTGCATCGCCGACGACGCGTCGACACATCCTCACGTTCGCGCCGTGCTCGTGGCCGCCGCGGACGATCCTCGCGTCCGTGTCGTGTATCGGGATCAGCAGGGCGGAATCGCGGCCGCGTCGAATTCCGCGCTGGAGGTGGCGAGCGGCGAGTTCGTGGGGTTCATCGACAACGACGATGTGCTGCGCCCGCATGCGCTGTACTCGATGGCGGTCTACGTGCGCGACCATCCCGACGCTGACGTCGTCTACTCCGACGAGGACAAGCTGCTCCCCGACGGGAGCTTCGACGCACCGACGTTCAAGCCTGATTTCTCGCCGGACCGTCTGCTCGCCGAGAATTACATCAACCATTTCACCGTCGTGCGCCGCAGCCTCGTCGGCTCGGTGGGCGGCTTCCGCGAAGGCTTCGACGGCAGCCAGGACCATGATCTGATGCTTCGCGTCACCGAGGATGCGCGCCACGTCGGCCACGTGCCCGATGTGCTCTACGCGTGGCGGATGGTTCCGGGGTCCACCTCGGTGTCGGCCGGATTCAAGCCGCTCGCCCAGGACGCCGGGCGCCGGGCAGTTGCGGATGCGCTCCGGCGACGGGGCCTCGAAGGACGTGTCGACCTCGGCCCGAGTCCAGGTCTCTACATTCCGCGGTATATACGGGTCGGAACGCCATCGGTCGATGTCGTTGTCGTGGCGCGCAGGGAGGGCGGCGACGCGATCGACTGCGCCGCCGCCATCGAGCGACTCTCGACATATGCGAACCGCCGCGTGACGTCCGTCATCGTCGCCACCGGCTTGCCGGCTGCGATCAACAACGCGCTTCGCGCAATGAACGGCGACCACATCCTGCTGCTCGATGCGTCGACGCGCGTGATCACGGTCGACTGGATCGAGACCATGCTCGAGCTGAGTCACCGGCCGGATATCGGCGCGGTTGGAATCCGGCTTCGGTTTCCTGACGGGACTGTGGCGCACGAGGGTATCGTGCTCGGCAGGCTGGACCTCGCGAGGAGCGTCGATCAACATCTCCACGTCATCAAGGAGATGAGCGCGGTTTCCGGCGCGTGCCTGATGACCAGGCGAGACGTGTTCGACCGGGCAGATGGAATTGACGAGCGATTTTCTGATGTACTCTGGGACGTGGACTATTGCCTGCGCATACGCGCGCTCGGCCACCGCGTGCTGTGCAGTCCCGTTGCTGAGATGACCTGGGGTGACGCCGCCCGTGACGGTGGCGCAGCCACGACCGGCAGGGATGCACGGACGTTCGCGGAACGATGGGGTGGTGTCAACGAGATCCCGGACCCATACCTCAATGTCAACGTACTCTGGCCCGCCCCGCTGAGCCTTCGCCTCGATTGACTGAACATGGATGCGTTACCTCCGTCACCTTTCACACTTGGACTCACGGCGTACACTCCTGCGCGGAGCGGATCGAGACCGGGACGGAGGCGTGGCACGTGAAGGTTGGACATCGCCTGACGGCGATCGCCCCCACGGCAGCGACGTACCTCACGCTCTTCCCGGCAAACCAGACCGGCCCGGGAGGGGTCTCCGACCTCAACCTCCTGGCTGGAGCGGCCCTGCCCAACCTGGCCGTGGTCGAAGTCGACACAATGCCCGCTGACCCGCACGACGGCTCCATCTACCTGTACAACGGTGCCGGCAGCGTCAACGCGATCACCGACCTGGAGGGCTGGTTCCAGTAGCTATGGCATGGATGGCATTGCTTCCCGAGATGGAAGGGGTGTTGAACGCGATGGCCTCGCGCCCGCTCGCCGAGCGGCTCGGCCGGGTCGACGGCGTCATGGTCAAGACGTTCACGAAATGGCCCGACCAGCGCGGCTACTTCATCGAGCAGTTGAAGCGGGGCGATCTCGACGACGAGGGCCGGCCCTTCCTCCCGAACCAGCAGTTCGCGCAGATGTCCCGAAGCCTCGCATACGCCCGTGGCGGTAATCCCCCGGAGCTCATCAAGGCCTTCCACTGGCACAAGCGGCAGTGGGACTACTGGGACATCGTTCAGGGCGACGTGCGCGTCGTCCTCGTCGATCTTCGCCACGATTCACCAACCGCCGGACAGGTCCAGTCGGTGATGCTCGGGGAGAACGCGCCGCGGATGGTGGCGATTCCACCACTGGTGGCACACGGATACCAGTGCGTCTCAATGCGTGACGTGATCCTCACCTACTACGTCACCGAGCCGTACAGCGCCCAGGATCCCGACGAGGGCCGGATCGCCTGGAACGATCCGCGCATCGGCTTCGACTGGACGATCGAGAACATCTGACGTGCGCCTCCTGGTGACTGGTGGCGCGGGCTTCATCGGGAGCGAATTCGTCCGCATGACGCTTCGCGAATACCCGGAAGACTCCGTGGTCGTGCTCGACAAGCTCACCTATGCGGGCAACGAGCGCAACCTCGAGAGCGTCCGCTCGGACCCGCGCTTCCGTTTCGTGCGCGGCGACATCTGCGATGCGGCGGTGGTGAGCGAGCTGGCCGCGGTCGTCGACGTCATCGTCAACTTCGCCGCCGAGTCACACGTTGACCGCTCGCTTGAAGCACCCGGGCAGTTCATCCTCACCGATGTCTTCGGCACGTTCGTGCTCATGGACGCGGCTCGCGCCCACGGGCACCAGCGCTTCGTCCAGGTGAGCACCGACGAGGTGTACGGCGAGGTCAACAGCGGGCTCAGCGTCGAGGGCGACCCGCTGCAGCCGCGCAGCCCGTACAGCGCGAGCAAGGCGGGCGGCGAGCTGCAGATCCAGGCGTACCGAACCTCATACGGATTCCCGGCGATCGTGACCCGCGGCTCCAACACGTACGGTCCGTTCCAGTATCCCGAGAAGATCATCCCGTTGTTCATCACCAACGCGATCGACGACCGTCCGTTGCCGATCTACGGTGACGGCGGCGCGGTGCGCGACTATCTCTTCGTTGAGGATCACGCCCGCGGCATCGACTGCGCGCTCCGCAAGGGCGTGGCGGGGATGGACTACAACATCGGCGCCGGTGGCGAGACCAATGGCATCACCGTCGCGGACACCGTGCTGCAACTGCTCGGCAAACCCGGCACGCTCAAGCAGTTCGTCCGCGACCGTCTCGGCCACGATCGTCGTTATGCGCTCGACTCGACGCGACTGTCCGCCTTGGGGTGGAGCCCGACAGTGACGTTCGATGTCGGCATGGAGCGAACCGTGGCGTGGTTCGTGGAGCACGAGGAATGGTGGCGGCCGCTCAAGTCCGGTGAGTTCTGGGAGTTCTATCAACGCAACTACAAGCCGGCCGTCGAGACGCCCGCGTCGTAGTCCAGCGCCCGCCGCCGACGTCACCCTGAAGTCCGGGGCCGGCCAGGAACATTGCGCGACGCCGCGCGGAGGTGCACCGACGGGCGGCAGCTAGAATGACCGCTGATGGCACCGCGCGGTGGGGTGGAGCCGGCGTGAGCTGGATATCGAGGACGCGTTCGCGATTGCCACGCACCGCTGCCGTGCTGGGGGTCATGCTGCTGGCGTGCGCGGTGGTGATCTCGCGACGCGTGGATGCGTTCACCAACGCCCAGTTCTACGCCGAGGATGGGTCGAAGTGGTTCGCCAACGCGTATACGTACGGGCCGCTTGGCGCCCTCGACCTGTCGTACAACGGGTACTTCCAGCTGATCTCGCGGCTCGGACCCGTTGTCGCTGCTCCGTTCGGTCTGCGCAACGCACCACTCGTGTACAACATCGTCGGTCTGGCGGTGCAGGTGGCCCCGGTGGCCTACCTCTTGAGCTCGCGATTCGACACGGTGGTTTCCTCGTTCAAGGCTCGCCTCGCGCTCTGCGCCGTGTACGTGCTGATGCCGTCGACCGAGCTGAACGTGGACATCACCACTGCGCAGTTTCACCTGGTCGTTCTCGCATTCCTCGTGATCGTCGCGGCTGAACCAAGACGGTGGTGCTGGAAGGCATTCGATGTCGCCGCCGTGGTGCTGTGCGGGCTGTCCGGGCCGTTTGCCTACATCCTGCTTCCGGTCGCCGCACTGTGGTTCGTCATGCGCCGGCGAGCGTTCACGCTGGTGCTGTGCTTTGCGCTCGCGGTGACGATTCCCATCCAGGTGTACGCAGATCTCACGTCGCCTCGCCTGCATGAATCCCTCGGAGCGAGCCTGCACACGCTGCTGATGATCATCAGCGACCGCATCATCTGGGCGGGCCTGTTCGCCGAGGAGGGCGGAACGCACGCGTTGCTCGCCGGAACATCGCATGGAACGCTGCTCAGCGCGGTGATCTGCCTCGCGGCGCTGCCGATCGTGGTGTTCGCTGCGTGGCGAGCGCCATCAGAGCTCAAGATGTTCGGCCTGACGGCGGTCGCGATCGCGGCAAGCGGCCTCGTCGCACCGCTCGTCTCGAATGCGGGCAACGCCTGGGGCGTCATGGCCGTCACGCGAGCGGGTGAACGGTACTTCCTCCTCGCCCAGATCGCGTGGGTCATCACAGTGGTGTGGGCGGCGACCCGCCTGCCGCGCCCCTGGTTGAGGCGTACTGCCTTGGCCGTCTGTGCCGCGACATTCTGCTCGGGCTTGATCACCGCCTGGCGGTACCAGGCATTCCAGGATTACCACTGGGCGCAGGAGGCTCGGACAATCACGACGGCGAAGACCGGGACAAAACTTGTGCTGCCCATTCCCCCAGGCGGTGGTTGGGCGATCGTCATCACCGCCAGGTGAGCGTTGTTGGCGAAGGGGGCCATGCGATATGATCCCTTCCCGAAAGAGGTCAAACGCGCCAACACCGCGTTGGTGCTGGCCCAATGGGATGCATGCACTTGCCCGAGACGGCAGCGAAGAAACCCTCACGTGTCACGACCGGCCGGGGTGCGATTGAGTCATTGAAGACCGTTGTCGTGATGCCCGCGTACAACGCGGCCAAGACCCTCGAGACCACGCTTGCGAGGATTCCTGCGGGTGTCGTTGACACCATCATCCTCGTCGACGACGGAAGCCGGGACGGAACCGCTGCGCTCGCAGTGTCGCTCGACCTTGTGGTCATCTCGCATCCGCACAACGCGGGCTACGGCGCCAATCAGAAGACGTGCTACATCGAGGCGCTCCGTGACGGCGCGGATGTCATCGTCATGCTGCATCCGGACGGCCAGTACGACCCCGCGATCCTGGACGACATGGTCGAGGTCATCCGGAGTGGGCGTGCCGATGTCGTGCTCGGCTCACGCTTTTACACTCCGGGTGGCGCCCGCGCCGGTGGCATGCCGTGGTGGAAGCGCCTGGCCAACCGCGTGCTCACCCGCTACGAGAATGGTGTGCTGGGACTTGGACTGACCGAGTACCACACCGGCTATCGCGCGTACAGCCGCAAGTTCCTGACCACCGTGCCATTTCTGCGCAACTCGAACGATTTCGTCTTCGACACCCAGATCCTCACCCAGGCCGCGTCGTTCAAGTTCAGGGTTGCCGAGGTTCCGGTCACGACCAAGTATTTCGACGACGCGTCATCCGTGAATTTCCGCGTGTCGCTGATCTACGGGCTCAAGACCGTCTGGACGGTCAACCGGTACGTGCTGCACCGCCTCGGGCTGCGCTCGCGGCGTTACTCCCGCTGATCGGGGAGTCGCACCGCATAGACCGCGATGGTCGCGCTGCGCCGCGCGGCGGCCGCGAGAGGAGCGATCACGACCGCGGCGATGCTCAACGGCACCGCCGTTCCGACCGCCACGATCTCCTGCAGGCGGCCGCTCCGCTGCCGGCGCAGCCGCGCCTCCGGTCTCCGCAACACGTCATAGAGGAGGTTCGGGGGTAGTCCCAGGCGGTTCTCGACCGTCTGCACAAAGCTGAAGAGGTCGTATTCCGGCACGAGGTGGGTGACCTTGACCGGGCGGAATCCTGCCGCGTCGAGGATGGCCGTCAGCGTCGACGGCGTGAAGTGCACCAGGTGCCTCGGAACGTCGAGGTGAAACCATCCGGCTCGTCCGACCCTCGCCTCAGGGGACCCGAAGTTCGGCACTGCGATGAGCAGCACCCCTCCCGGGCGAAGCAGGCGCGCGATCCCGCGCACGGTCGCCGCCGGGGAATGGAGGTGCTCGGCGACATGCCACAGGACGACCGCGTCATACGTGGCGCCGGCCGCGACCAGCTCATCGACATCGACCGCGCCGACGTCGAGATGGAAAACGTCGCGAGCCTGCTGCGCGGCGGACGGGGATCGCTCGGTTCCGCGGACCCGCCAGCCGCGTGAGCGCATCTGGTTGATGAGCACGCCCGGCCCGCACCCGACGTCGAGGACGCTGCCGGGGCCGCCGACGAGCCGTTCGATGCTCCGGATCCGGCTGCGATGGACCATCGAGAGAACGCGGTCGATCCCCCCGCGGTACCGCTTGGTCGTGCTGTGGTATCCCCGCGGGTAATAGCCGTCGAGCTCCGCGTCGGTCGGTGCCGGTGCCGTCTGGGCCAGGTCGCACCGGCGGCAGCGGATGATCGTGAACGCGTCCCCGGTGGCGGGATCCTGAGCGTCGAACAGCGTCTCGGCCTCTACGCCGGTATGGCCGCATGCGGTGGGGGCGGTCATTGCGCGATCGCGAGATCGCCGGGTCGTCCCGGACGCGATCCGGGCTCGATGAGCGCGAGCCCGAGTCCGGCGAGGATCAGCACTCCGCCGGCGACCGTGGCAAGCGATGGGACGGAGGCGAGGATGAGGAGGGCGAGCGCCGCGGCGAGGGGAGGCTCTCCGAGGAACGAGACCGAGACGAGGAGCACTGGGACATGGCGAAGTGCCCAGTTGTACACGGTGTGCCCGCCGATGGTGCAGACCACCGCGAGCCCCAAGCAGGCGAGCGACACCCTGGGTGACGGCAGGTGTGCCACACCGCCGACCGCCGCCGTCAGGGCGGCGATGACGCACACGACCGCGTAGACGATCGCGGAGTACCCGGCGACCCCGAGATTCGCCCGGACACTGCGTCCGATGAGCAGGTACCCGGCGAGGCAGACCCCTCCCGCCAGTGCGAGGAGATCACCACCGAAGGCACTGGTGCCGACGCGGAGGTCACCGGTACAGGTCACGAGCATGCCGATGATCGCGAGCCCGCCACCGGCCAGCACTCGGCGGGAAACCCGTTCTCCCAACAGGCGTTTCCCGAGGGGAGTGACGATGATCGGGTGCAGCGACACGAGGAGGACGCTGGCCGCGATCGACGTGTATTTGAGTGACGCGGTCCAGAGCAGGAAGTGTCCCGCGAGGAACACGCCGCTCGCCAGGACCAGGCCGAGCTGAGCCAATCCCTTCGGCAGAACTCCGCGCCTCCCGTCGCGCACGACCCACGGCGCGAGCAGCACCGCGGCCATGCCCATCCGGAGCCACACGATCGTCGCAGGGTCATCACCGGCCGCTCTGATGAGGATCGCCGAGAAGGAAACCGCAACGGTGGCTGCGATCAGCGCCCACCCCGGGGAGGGAGTGCGCGAGCGCGCGACCGCAACGTTCACTTGTGCCGCTCGCGATCCCGCGCCTTCTGGAGGGCCGAGTAGCCGCCGAGCACCTCGCGAATACCCCCGTCCTCGATCGCCCACGTCCGCGTCGCCACGGCGTCGATCAGCGCCCGGTCGTGGGTCACGAGCACCATGGCGCCCGGGTACTTGACGAGCGCAGCCTCGAGCACCTCCTGGGCCGGGATGTCGAGATGGTTGGTCGGCTCGTCGAGCAGCAGGAGGTTCGTCTCCTCGATGGCGAGCTTGCCCATCATCAGGCGCGCCCGCTCGCCGCCGCTGAGATCGCCGACAAGCTTGAGCGTGTCGTCGCCGCTGAAGAGGAGTGACCCGAGCAGGGTGCGGGCGCGTTCCTCGCCGACGGGATGAGTCGCCAGGAGATCGGCGAGCACCGTGCGGTCGTCCTGACCAGCGGGCACGTCGGACGCACCGTGCTCGATCGACTGACCGAGGTCCTGGCGGTACAACCGGCGGACGCTTCGAGGGCCGAGCGTGAGGGTCCCCTCCAGCGGCGGCAGATCGCCGGCGAGCGTGTGCAGCAGCGTCGACTTGCCACTGCCGTTCGGCCCGATCACGGCGATGCGCTCGCCGGGAACTATCGTCAGCGGCGGGACGAGCAGCAGTGGCGCATCCCTCCCGATGATCAGCCCGACACCCTTCAGGGTCACCCGCGACGCGGGCGCACTGCTGAAGCGGAGGCGGGGCTTCCTGTCGACGGTGGGCGGCGCGACCCGCTCGAGGCGGTTGAGCCGGGTCTGCCGCCCGCGTGCCTCGCGGGCACGCTGGCCGGCCTTGTACTTGCGAATGAACTCCTCCTGATGGTCGATGTACGCCTTCTGCGCGGCGAACTCGCGACGGCGACGTTCGCGTCGTTCGACCCGGAGCCTGGTGTACTGCGTGTAGTTGCCGGGATACTCCTCGACGGTCCGGCCGGCGACCTCGATGACCTGGGTGCACACGTTGTCGAGAAAGCGGCGGTCGTGGGAGACGAGCACGAACGCGGTTGAGACGCCGCGCATGAAGTCTTCGAGCCACTCGATCGCGGCGAGGTCGAGGTGGTTGGTCGGCTCGTCGATGAGCAGCAGGTCGGCGTCCTGGACAAGGAGCTTGGCAAGCTCGAGGCGGCGCTTCTGCCCGCCGCTCAGCTGCGACGGATGGCGCTGCTGCGTCTCGGTGTCGAGGCCGAGTCCACCAAGCGCTTCGCGAGCGGTCGCCTCCAGCTCGTACCCGCCCTGGTCGATGTACCGGTGCTGGACATCGCCATACCGCAGCAGCAGTTTCTCGGCGTCTTGCCGCGTTCCGTCGGCGAGCAGGGGCTCGAGCGTGGTCATCTCGTGGTGCATCGCGGCGAGGTCCTCTCGGGATGCCATCACCTCGTCGAGGATCGTCTCCGCGACGGGTTCGGGCGCGTCCTGCGGCAGATAGCCGATGCGAAGACCGCGCTGCCATTCCACCTCGCCCTGTGTCGGCTCGAGTGCGCCGCTGATCAGCGTCAACAGCGTGGTCTTGCCCGCGCCGTTGGCCCCGACGACCGCGATGCGCTGGCGCGTCTCGACGCGGAACGTGACGCCTTCGAGGATGCTCTCGGCACCGAAGGCGACACCCACGTCGCGGAGGCTGACCAGGGACAAGCGGCTACTGCCCCGTCGCACCCTCGCGGGCGACGATGCGCCGCACGATGGCGACCGACGACGCGTAGGTCGAATCCATCCCGAAGTACGAGAGACCGCGCGCGCCGAGCGTGCGAGCCTGCGTGTACGGAGTGTCGGATGCGTAGTGGATGACACCGAAATCGATGGGCAGCTTGGAGAAGCTCACCGGCTCGCTGGTCGGATATCGGACGGGTTGGGTCATCTCGTACACGGCGTTGCAGTATGGACCAGCCTCCATTTCGACCACGGTGAACGCCTCGCGGTAGTAGAAGTCGAGGTAGCCGCGGTTCTGGAGGAAGGTCCCCTTGACGCTGACAGCGCGCTGATTGTCCAGGCCGCTGCCGAAACGCAGGTACGGGGCGATGTCCGAGACCGAGAACGCGTTGTCGAGCCAGTACGTCGAGCGGCTGTGCTCGTCGTGGACGACGCTGCTGATCATCACATCGCCGACGTCGGCGTTGAGGGTGGCTGCCTTGCCGAGGATGTACACGCCGCGGAGGTCCACGGTCTCGGCGACCTCGCGAAGGATGTTGTACGCGGCAAGGCCGAGCGGGTAATCGATGTTGACGATCACCGCCCTGCTCGCAGCGAGGGCGAGCGGATCGACGGGCCGCACCCGTTCGTCGCACTGCGCGGGGTTCACGCGGTCGAGGGGGATGACCTGGGCGGCGACATCCAGCGCGGTCCGGCTCGAGACGCTCAACGAGCCCGCCTCGCGCTCCTCGCGGCGCAGAGCGGCTCGTTCCGAATCCGGCAGGAGGCGAAGGCGCTCGCGTGCCGCGTAGTACAGGAAATTGTTCCAGTGGCCCTGTGCGGTGCCGTCCCGGAAGCGATGGAGCTCATCGCGGAGGTCGGCACCACCGTCACGATCGACGGCCGCGGCCAGCTCTTCAGCATGGCGGGGGGCCACCCCGGTGAGCAGGTTGGCGATCGCGTGCGAGTTGCTGCTCACGAAGTACACCGGGCGGTCCAACAGCGATTCGGATCGCATCAGTCCGGTCACCTGCTGCCACCAGCGGCGCGTCACTCGTGCGTAGCCGACCTGGGTGCCGCCCAGCATGCGCACCCGGAGGCCCATACCGTGCCCGGCGATGCTGGCCAGCCGGGTGCCGAAGGCCGCGCCCCAGATCTCATACAGCTGCAGCCAGTCGTCCTCGCGGCCGCCGCAGGCGGTGGCAACCTCTCCGGGCGTCGACTCCTCGAGGCGCTCGATCCCCGCGCCCCGAAGTGCGACCCGGAGCTTGTTCAGCTCGATCTGGAGCGCGACCATCGTCGGAACCAGGTCATCGACGTCCGACGCGCTGGCGATGAGGACGGCGAGGGTCCCGTCGCCGTCGTCGTACCAGCGTCGCCGCCGGCCGGGGGCGCTGACCTCGGTCCACTCCGTGAACGGCCGGAAACCCCGCTGCGCAAACACCTCGGCGGACTGGCCCATGACCACGAGCCGGGCACGGAAGATGGCTTCGGGGAGCCGCCTGATCGCGTAGAGCAGGGCTCCGAGGTCGAGCTCCAGCGCCCCGGCAAGCGCATGCAGGCTCGATCCCATCGCCTTGTGGGAATGCTCGAAGACGCGCAACCGGGTCTCGCCGCTGCTGCGCAGGATGGTCGTGTAGGTGCGGTGATAGACCTCGACAGCATCGACCAGAGCTGTCTCCTCGGCGGTCGCGGGCTCTCCCCCGGACAGCCCTGAGAGGGGAGCCTGCGGGGCAGGCCCGCGTCCCAGCTCGTGCAGCACCATCGGCCCCATTGTCGCCGCTCTCCGTACGGCGGGCACATCGGGCTGGCTATCCTGCCCCGGCCATGGGACGAATTGCCGTGACCGGATCCGTTGCGTTCGACACCATCATGGAGTTCGCCGGCCGCTTCGGCGACCACATCCTGCCCGAGAGAACCAACGAGCTCAACGTGGCGTTTCTCGTCGAGCGGCTCGAGCGGCGCCGCGGAGGCACGGCCGCCAACATTGCCTTCTCCCTCGCGTTGCTCGGAGAACGGCCGCTGCTCTGCGCTGCCGTGGGCGGGGGAGATTTCGTCGACTACGCCGCGGCAC
This sequence comes from Saccharimonadales bacterium (SeqCode), assembly GCA_035534875.1. Classification (GTDB taxonomy): domain Bacteria; phylum Chloroflexota; class Dormibacteria; order Aeolococcales; family Aeolococcaceae; genus Palsa-851. The sequence goes on along the minus strand of DATLRB010000063.1, from coordinate 21,803 downwards.
TCGAGGCCGACGGCGTGGATACCTCGGGCGTCCTGACCTGCGATGACGTGAGCACCGCAATCGCGTTCATCACGACTGACAAGGAGGGCAACCAGATCACGGCGTTCCACCCCGGTGCGATGGCGCAAGCCGCAGGGGTCGACCTGAGCGGCTACGACGACCTTTCGGAGGTCGTCGTCGGCGCCGACGACGCGGGCGCGATGGCCCTCCACGTCGAGCAGGCCCATGCGCTCGGCGCCCGTCTCGTGTTCGTGCCCGCGCAGCAGATACCGGCGATGCCGGACGCGGTGCTGCGCCGCGGTCTCGAGGAGGCATGGATCGTGGGCGGCAACGATTACGAGTTCGAGATGATCCGAGACCGGACCGGTCTGTCCATCGACGCCCTCAGCGCCGCGCGCATGGTCGCAATCACCCATGGTTCGGCAGGGAGCGAGCTGCGCTCCCCCGACGGCGTCGCCGTGATCCCCGCGGCTCCGGTCTCCGAGGTTGTGGATCCGACGGGGGCCGGCGATGCCTACATCGCCGGCGTGCTCGCCGGTCTCAGGTCGGGCGCATCACCTCTCGTCGCCGGCCGCATCGGGTCGCTCGCCGCCGCGTATGTCGTCGAGCAGCACGGTCCGCAGCGCCACCGCTTCGACGCTGCGTCGTTCCGCGACCGGTACGCGGCATCGTTCGGAGCCGATCTGACGGTGCCGTCCCAGAGCTGGGCGTAGAGTGGTCGGTATGGAAGACGCGGTCATCGTCAGCGCTGTACGGACGGCGGTGGGTACCTTCGGGGGCGCCTTCACCGAAGTTCCGGCGACCAGACTCGGATCGATTGCCGTCGAGGAAGCGCTCCGGCGTGCCGGCATCGATTCCGTCGATGAGGTGCTCATGGGCAACGTGCTCCAGGCCGGCCTCGGTCAGAACGCAGCGCGCCAGTCCGCGATCGGTGCCGGGCTCGCCGCGAGCGTCCCGTCGATGACGATCAACAAGGTGTGCGGCAGCGGGCTCAAGACAGTCGCGCTCGCCGCCCAGGCCATCCGTGCCGGGGACGCCGAATGCCTCGTCGCCGGCGGCATGGAGAACATGTCGCGTGCGCCGTATCTCATGGAGAACGGCCGTTACGGCTACCGGCTCGGCCACGGACAGCTGGTAGACGAGATGATCCGTGACGGTCTCTGGTGCGCCTTCGACGACTGTCACATGGGCAGCACCGCAGAGAATGTCGCGCGCGAATTCGAGGTGAGCCGCGAGGACCAGGACGCGTTCGCGGCGGGCTCGCAGCAGAAGGCCGAGGCGGCCATCAAGTCCGGGCGATTCAAGGACGAGATCGTCCCCGTCCCCGTGCAGCGCAAGAAGGAAACCGTGCTCGTCGACACCGACGAGCACCCCCGCCCCGGCACCACCGCCGAAACACTCGCCGCGCTCCGTGCGGCTTTCGCCAAGGACGGTACCGTCACCGCCGGCAACGCAAGCGGCATCAACGATGGCGCCGCCGCGGTCGTGGTCATGAGCGCATCGCGCGCCAGGGCCGAGAACCGTGTCCCCCTGGCCCGGATTCGCGGCTACTCGAGTGCCGGTGTGGCGCCGCGCATCATGGGTATGGGTCCCGTCCCCGCCGTGCGTGCGGCGCTCAAGCGAGCTGGCGTCGAGTTGCGCGACATCGACCTCTTCGAGCTCAACGAGGCCTTCGCGGCCCAGGCCGTCGCCGTTGGGCGCGAGCTCGCCGTTCCCGAGGACCGGCTCAATGTGAACGGCGGTGCGATAGCGATCGGCCATCCCATCGGCGCGAGCGGCACGCGCATCCTGGTGACGCTGCTCTACGAGATGGCCAAACGTGACGCGCAGCTCGGCGTGGCAGCGCTGTGCATCGGCGGCGGTCAGGGCATCGCAATGGTGCTGGAGCGTAGCTGACCGCCAGTCGACGTGACCGGCGGCGTCGGGAAGCTGGTGGCACTGCTCGAAGGCCTGGGGGCAACCCGCGTCCGCAAGATCGACAAGGGACCTGCCGGGCACCGTTGGGTAATGCACCACCCGGAGGGCAACGAATTCTGCGCGGCGCAGCTCGCTTCGCGGCGGAGTGGCGCAGCCGGTGGCTACTCCTGCGGAGTGAGCCCCGCGAACAGGTCGGTCTCCGGAAGCACTGCGGGCTTGCGCGAGATCACCAGTTGGAAGAACTCGTCGGCGAACTGCACCGCAATCTCGTCGGGAAGAGTGAGCTGGGGCCAGTCCGCCGAGATCTGACTGCGGTGCGCGCGGAGTGCCTCGCGCTTGCGCGCAACCACCGCTTTGCCACTGATGGTCGTGGTCACGTATTCGTCGGGGGTGAGGAAGGCCATCTCATCAGCATTCTCCTCGCCGAAGGGCGGATCCATCCCGGCCTGCTTGGCCATCTGGACGATGCGCTTCATCTCCTTGCGAGGGAAGGCGGTGTAGTAGAGCTTCTCGACCCGCCAGGGTTCGCCGGCATCCTTGTACGTCGGTGAAAGATGCGCGGCCTCGACGGCGAGCAGTGTCGCCCGGTGCGCCTGGATGTGATCGGGATGACCGTACGCTCCGTTACCGTCATAGGTGACCACAACGTGCGGGCGGAAGCGTCGGATCTGGGCGACGATCCGCCCTGTGGCCTCATCCAGCGGCACCATCCAGAACGCGTCGGGCAGCTGGTTGGTGGGCGTGCCGGCCATTCCTGAGTCACCGTAGCGGAGGAACTCGACCTCATCGACCTTGAGGATGCGACATGCCTCGCGCAACTCAGCCTCGCGGATCTCGGCAAGGCGCGGACGGGTTGTCTCCTCGGGCATGTCGGGGTCGACGATGGTTGCCAGCTTGCCGTCGGTGCAGCATACGACGCACGTCTTCACGCCCCTATCGGCATACGTCGCCAGCGTGCCGCCCATGGTGATCGTCTCGTCGTCGCAGTGCGCGTGCACCGCCATCAGACGCAGCTGAGGACCTGCCATCACTCCTCGACGATGGTCACCGTTCGCATCACGTCATCCTTGCGAATGGTGCCGACGACGTCCATGCCTTTGACGACCTGGCCGAACAGGTTGTAGGCCTTGGTGAGCTTGTGGCGGTCGTCGACGGTGCAGATGAAGAACTGCGAGCCGTTGGTGTTCGGGCCGGAGTTCGCCATGGCGACAGCGCCCGCCTCGTACTCACCCTGGACGGGCTCATCCTCGAAGCGGTATCCCGGGCCTCCGCGACCGGTCCCCTCCGGGCAACCGCCCTGGATGACGAAGTCGTCGACGATGCGATGGAACGTCAGGCCGTCGTAGAAACCGTCCCGGGCGAGGAACACGAAGTTGTTGACCGACTTCGGCGCGCGCGCCGGGTCGAGGGCGATCACGATGTCGCCGCGGTCGGTCGCGATGGTCGCGATGTAGCGCTTGGCAGGATCGATGACCTGGTCAGCGGCTGTGTACTTCTTGGGCATCGAGGCAGTCTACCCGGGGTGGCCGGGTAGACTGCCGGACCGCCGGAGGGATCAGATCGCCGCGCTCAATCCCGTCGTGACGGCGGGGGAGGCTGTCGACGTGGGGGGCGCCGACGTGGAGGGCGTCGTTGCGAGTCCACCGAAGCGGACTCGGATGTAGGTGCTGAGGTTCAGGTTCATCAGCTTGCTGATGCCTGTGGTCGCGTCACCACTCAACGTGGTTGCCTGAGCCTGGGTGATCCTGTGGTTGCTCACCGCCTTGCTCAAGCGGGTGGTGATCTTGGCCATCACCGCGCTCTCGACCGCCTGGGCTTTCGACCCGTCGATCTGCGCGAGGGTCTCGCCGTTGAGGAGATCCTTGAGGACGGTGGTGCGGCTGAGCCCGGTCTCCTTGACCGACTCCCGGAACAGGGCCAGCGCGATGCGCCGCGCAGCGACTGCCTTGGCGCCCGCATGGCCCGTCGTGGCGGTGCTCGGTGCCGGCGTGGCCGCGAACGTCGAGGCGTTGCCTCCCGTGACCCCGGCCGCAAGAGCAGGGACGATTGCGACTGTCGCGATCCCGCCGACCGCGGCGACCGCGAATGCGGCCGCGCCGATCGCGACCCTTTTGGTGAAGAACTTCCCGAACATCCCAGTGCTCCTTTGCTTTCGACTTGTTTTATGGTGGGCGGTGTCCTCATTCTCTTCGGCAGTGACGCGCGTTCCCTGAGCCACTGCTGAGACGTGACGGTCGCCCCCGATCCGCCTGCTACACGGAGGCATCACGTGGACGGTGCCGCTGCGAGGCCGGTGGTCGGCCTCTTCGGGGCGTTTGACACCGGTGAACTCGGCGAGGTCGCTCTCCGCCGCGTTATCGAGATCGAGCTCGCCCTGCGTCGACCCGACATCGATCTCGTGGTGCTGGCCCCGTTTGGCGCCGAGCACCCCATCCCCGGCGACGAAGGCCGCCCGGCGCGTCCGCTGCCGCGCGATGGCAGCGGTGAGGCGCTCGGCCTCGACGCCCTGATCATCGCCGGGGACGTGCTCGGTGACGACAGCCACTGGGCTGCGCGGTATGCCGCGTCAGACGAGGCGATGAGCGACCGCGGCGTCGGCACCCTGGTGCTCACCGGGACCCGGGGCGGCCGGGACGTCGCGGCCACGACCATCTGGTTCGCGGTGGGCGCCGCCGGTGGCGACATCGACGTCTCGGGGCTGGAGGGCAAGGACGTCTGGGCGCGGGACCCGGCCACCCAGGAACGTCTCGGCGCTACCGCCGCGCAGTCGGGAGACCCGGTGTTGCTGGCCGGCCGTGCGTTCCCACCCGATGCGCTTCGCCGGCGTGCCGATCTCCTGCGCCTGTGCGGCGCACTTCCCGCCGGACGCTGGATGGTGATCGAGCGGGCTGCCTCCCTGCCGGTATCGGCTGCGCAGCGTCTCCTCGAGGCGACTGCCGGGGCGTTGCGGAGCGACCCGAAGCTGTCTGTCGTCGTCGTCAACCTCGACCCCACCCGGCAGCCCTTCGCCGACAGGGCCATCCCGGTGCGGGGGCCGATCGCGGAACGCGTCCATCATCTTCCCTCGTGGGTGGGGCTGGACGACATCGCGGCCGCGATGTCCGGGTCCGTTGCCGCGGTGGCCACGTCCGCGGCGGGCGCGAATCTCGCGGCGTCGCTGGGTGTCCCGGTCGCGGCCATCGACCCGGGGCTCGGCCACCGGTTCGATCCTGTGATACCGCTCCTCACCGGCGATGTCCCGTCCGCCATCCGGTCGCTGCTTGCGGACATGCGGCAGGCGGCCATCGACCCGGCAGTCGGCACCCTCGACGGCGCCTTCGCCGAGCTTGCCCGGAGGCTCCCGCACGCGCCGGCAGCCACGCGAATCGTGCCGGAGCCGGAGAGCGTGGCCTCGGCGCTGGCCGTCCTGCAGCGGCGTCTCGTCGACGAGCGCACCGCGCTCCAGGCCGAGCTGTCCCGCGTCCAGTCCGAGCTCGATCATCTCCGGGCGACACCCGAGCATCGCCTCGCCCGGCCGATCCGCGAGGGGTACCGGCGGTGGCAGCGGCGCCGGACGTGATCCGCTTTCCCGAGGTCGGCCGGCCGGACGTGACCGTGGTGATGGTCACCTACAACCGCTGGGACCTCACCAGAGAGGCGCTCAGGCTGCTTGCCGAGGTCACCGAGGCGCGCTACGAGGTGGTGATCGTCGACAACGCGTCGACCGACGGCACGCTCGACGAGCTCGCCCATGTCAGTGGCGCCCGGATCCTTCGGAATTCGCGAAACCTCGGATTCGGACCCGCCACCAACCAGGGGGCCGCCATGGCACGAGGCCGCCACCTGTTGCTGCTCAACAGCGACGCGTGGGTCAGACCCGGATGGCTCGAGCCCCTGATCGATGTCGCCGACGCCGACGCGGGCGTGTCGGCGGTCGCGTCGAAGCTGCTCTACCCCGACGGGCGGCTCCAGGAGGCCGGTTCGATCCTCTGGCGTGACGCGAGGGTTCGTCAGTACGGCGACGGGGACGTTCCCAACCGCGCCGAGTACAACTTCCGCCGAACGGTCGACTACGCCTCGGCGGCGTGCCTGCTCGTCCGCCGCTCAGCGTTCATCGCGGTGGGTGGATTCGACCCCCGATTCGCGCCGGTCTACTGCGAGGACGTGGACCTCTGCCTGGCGCTCGGCGCGGGACCTGGGCGCGTGGTCTATCAACCGAGGTCGGTGGTCGAGCACGTGCGCGGCGCCTCGGGGAGCGGTGGCGCTCACACCGATCGAATCGAGCGCAACCGGCGCCTGCTTCGCGCTCGGTGGCGTCCGATTCTCGACCGCCGCCCTCCCGAGAGCTGGCGTGTCGAGCCGAGCGCGATCGTCGGGGGGCGCGACGCGACCGCGTGCGAGCGGGTCCTCGTGCTCACCGGACCGCGACCCGACGCGGATGGGACCACGGAACAGCGCCACCTCCATTCGGTTGTCGATGCCGCCGCACGGCGATGGCCCCAGGCACGGTGGACGGTCGCATCGCTCGACGGCGCGCCGGTGACGAGGCCGAGCGCTCTTGGGGACGCCGGCATCGAGGCGGTGACCGGCGCGTTCTCCTGGGAGGCGTGGCTCACCGGGCGCCGATACCACTATGGGATCGTCGCGCTCGCCGATTCCCGCTGGGGTGACGGGCAACTGGAGAGCATGCTGAGCTCGACCCAGCCCCAGGCGGTGCGTGTGCGGGTGACCGAACCGGTCGACCTCGGCGCGGTGGCGAGCGCCCTCGGTCGTCCCGATCCGGGCATTCGCGCGTCGGTGCGTTAGAGTTTCGATCCCGAGGCGACACACGGAGGCACGCATGAAGGTCGTCGTCTGCGTCAAGCAGATCCCCGACCCCAACACCACCGGCCAGCTCGATCCGACCACGCATTTGCTCAAGCGCGAGGGGGTTGAGGTGGTTCTCGATCCCGGCGACGAGTTCGGAGTCGAGGCGGGGCTCCAGCTCGTCGAGGCGCACGGAGGCGAGGTCACGGTGGTCTCGATGGGTCCGGAGCGTGGCGTCGACGCGGTCCGCAAGGCCCTCGCCATGGGGGCCGCCAAAGGGGTTTTGATCTCAGACGACGCGCTGCGCGGCTCCGATGCTCTGACCACCGCGCGCGTCCTTGCCGCGGCGATCCGCCGCGAGGGGTTCGACCTGGTGATCACCGCCACCGAGTCGACCGACGGCTACACCGGTGTCGTCCCCCAGATGATCGCCGAGCTCCTCGACGTCCCCGCCGTGACCTTCGCGAAGACCGTCGAGGTCGACGGCACCATGCTCAAGGTCAAGCGGCAGACGGAGGCGGGCTACGACCTCGTTGAGTCCGGGCTGCCGGCGGTCGTGAGCGTGACCGCCGGGGTCAACGAGCCGAGGTATCCCTCGCTCAAAGGAATCATGGGAGCCAAGTCGAAGCCGCTCGACCGTCTCACGCCCGGGGACCTCGGCCTCGACGGCGCCGGGGGCGGCACGGCGGGCCAGAGCATCACGGACGTCGAACCCGCGCCCCAGCGCGCCACGGGATCGATCGTCAGGGACGACGGCGAGGGCTACAGGCGAATCGCCGACTTCCTCGCCGAGAAGAAGGTGATCTGACCGATGTCCCTGGGCAAGATCTGGGTGTTCGCGGAGGTCGCGAGCGGGAAACCCGCACCCGTGGCGCTCGAGCTGCTGGCCAAGGCCCGGTCGCTTTCCGCCACGGTCGAGGCCGTCGCCTTTGCGCCGGACGCCGCGGATGCCGCAACCGAGCTCGGGGCGCACGGCGCAACGACCCTCTTCGCGGGGACCGATCCGCTCTGGGGCGAGGTGCTCCTCGGCGGCCCGGCGGCCGATGCGCTCGCGACCCTCATCGAGGAGCACAAACCCGATCTCGTGCTCTTCGCGATGACCTACAACTCTCGCGATGTGGCGGGCCGGCTGGCGGCGAAGCTCGGCGTGCCGGTGATCGCCAACGGCCTCGAGCTGAGCGACGGAGATGGCATCACGGTGCACTCCTCCGTCTTCGGAGCGACCCTCGACGTGGCGACGCGCTTCGAGGGCGGGGCGCCGGCGCTCGCGATCATCCGGCCGAAGTCCTTCACGGCGGAGGCGAGTGGGGGTGCCGCTGCCGGCGTCATCCAGGTCACCTCGCCGATCGACGAGAAGCACCGATCCGCTCGGGTGACCGATCGGGTCGCGGACGTCGCGGCGGGTCCAAAGCTGGAGGAAGCGCCGATCGTCATCAGCGGCGGTCGCGGACTGGGCGATCCGAAGAACTTCGAACTCCTCGATCAGCTCGCCGCGGTGCTCGGCAACGCGGCAGTCGGAGCGAGCAGGGCGGTCGTCGACGCGGGCTGGGTGCCCTATGCCATGCAGGTCGGCCAAACGGGCAAAACAGTCAAACCCGCCGTGTATCTCGCGTTCGGCATCAGCGGCGCGATGCAGCACACAGTCGGAATGAAGGGCGCGAAAGCAATTGTTGCGGTCAATAGAGACGAGAACGCACCGATCTTCAAACTCGCCGACCTGGGGATCGTCGGGGATGCTCTGAAGGTGCTCCCGGCGCTCGTCGAAGAGTTGCAAAGGCGCCGGTCATGAGCACGGCGCTGAATCGATTGCAATTGCCCGACAGTCCGCTGGCGCCGAAATTCGCAGGTATACTCGGAACTGCGATGGACGACAAGGTCATTGTCGACCTTCTGGGCCAGGTCGGTAACCTCTTTACGTCGAGTCTGGAGCTGAAGGAGACGATCGACTTCATGCTCAAGGCCGCGGCCGACCTCGTCGACTGCGATGCTGCCACGGTGTTCCTCCTCGACGAGGACGGCCGTGCCCTGTCTGCTATCGCGACATACCCGTTCACCGACAACCTCGGTCAGGTCGCTCGCTTCGAGCTCGGTGAGGGCATCGTGGGATGGGCTGCGCAACGCCGTAAGCTCGTCTCGGTCGCGGATGCCACGAAGGACCGGCGCTTCAAGACCCTGGGCCTCGCGTACGCGCCTCGATCGTGCCTGGTGATGCCCCTCGAGTCCCCACAGCGCCTCGTCGGCGCTCTCACACTCGCGCGTCGCGAGGTGCAGCCGTTCACCAGCATCGAGCAGGCGCTGATGCGGATCATCGCGAGCCAGGCGGCCATCAGCATCGACAACGCACGCCTCTACACGGCGCAGCGCGCACAACTCGGCGAGATCGCCACGCAGAAGCGTGAGGTCGAGGTTGCCAACGCGCAGATCGCCGAGATCTCGCGCCTCAAGAGTGAGTTCCTGGCCAACATGAGCCACGAGTTGCGCACTCCGCTGAACGCGATCCTCGGCTTCAGCGAGATTCTCAAGGACAACCTCGTGGATCTCACCCCGCAGCAGCGCCAGGAGTGCCTCCAGAACATCCACGCTTCGGGGAAGCATCTGCTCGAGCTCGTCAACGACGTGCTCGACCTCAGCAAGATCGAGGCCGGACGCATGGAGCTCGCCTACGACCGCTTCGGCGTGCAGGATGCGGTCAAAGAGGTCCACAACGTCATCCGATCGCTGAGCGAGCGGCGCGATATCGATCTCAGCATCGACGTGGTGCCGGTCCACCTCGAGATCCGCGCGGACAAGAGCAAGTTCAAGCAGGTCCTGTACAACCTGCTGAGCAACGCCATCAAGTTCACCCCGCAGGGCGGCAAGGTCTGGGTGTCGGCGCGGGCCGACAGCGAGGATCTGATCGTCGATGTCGGCGACACCGGGGTCGGCATTCCCGCCGAACACCACAAGCGCATCTTCGATGAGTTCTATCAGCTCGACCACGCGACCACGCGTCAGGTCGAGGGCACCGGGCTCGGACTCTCCCTCACCCGCCGGCTCGTCGAACTTCATGGCGGGAGCATCTCCCTGGAGAGCGATCCCGGTCGCGGCTCGGTGTTCACGTTCCGGCTACCCCTGACAGGAATTGAGGTCCTGAACGGTCACCGCCACAACCGGATCCTGCTCGTCGAGGACAACGCGAGCAACCGTGATCTGGCGAAGATGGTGCTCCTCGGGAGCGGCTTCGACGTCGACATCGCCGTCGACGGCGAGGAGGGCCTCCACAAGGTGCGGTCCAAGGTCTACGATCTCGTGCTCATGGACGTGGAGTTGCCTGGCATGGACGGGCTGACTCTCACCCGCATGCTCAAGGCGGATCCCAAGACGGCAGGCGTTCCGGTGGTCGCGCTGACCGCGAACGCGATGAAGGGCAACGAACAGGAAGCACTCGCGGCCGGTTGCTCCGGCTACATCACCAAACCAATTGAGGTGGCCAACTTCGTGAAGCGCATCTCCACATTCATCGAGGTGCCTGTCTGATGAGCGGGGCCGGAAAGACCATTCTCATCGTCGAGGACGACCCGCCGAGCCGTGAGGTCGTGCGCCTTGCGACCAGCGCGCAGAACCACACGCTCATCGAGGCGGCAACCGGCGTCGAGGGACTCAACCTTGCTCGCGAGCAGAACCCCGACCTGATCATCCTCGACGTCAATCTTCCTGGGATGAGCGGACTCGATGTCTGCCGTCGCCTGCGCGCCGAAGGCGCACGGGTGCCGATCATCATGCTGACCGCCAAAAGCGACACGATCGACGTGGTGGTCGGCCTCGAGCTCGGCGCCGACGACTACGTCACCAAGCCGTTCGAAGTACGCGAGCTGATGGCGCGCATCGGAGCGCACCTTCGGCGCAGCGAGATCTCGGCGCAGGAGCAACCGCGCGACCGCTTCGAGTTTCCGGGTCTCACGATCGACCTCGGACGCCGCCAGGTGTTCCGCGATGGTGAGGAAGTGATGCTCACCCTGACGGAGTTCAACCTGCTCGCGCTGCTCGCGTCACGCCCGGGTCAGGTCATGAGCCGCGGGGAGCTGCTCCGTCGCGTGTGGGGATACGAGGTCGAGATCGAAACCCGCACTGTGGACGCCCACGTCTACCGCCTGCGCCGCAAGATCGAGCCCGACGCCGAGAAGCCGACCTACATCCATTCCGTCCCTGGAATCGGGTACCGCTTCTCGGGCTGAGCGCCCGGTCGCGGGCACCTCGCTTTGTGGTCGGGCGAGACGGGACCGCTGACGCTCTGCTCAGACACCGGGCTCGCTCGCTCGTCGCGCAAGCAGAGTATCGCGCTCCTCTCTCGCGACCCGGAACTCGCGAAGCGTCAGCGGTCCGGTCTCGCCCCTAACCCGTAGTGCCATCGTCCCCCTCTCGCCCCACCACTGAGCGCGCCAGGAAAGCCTCAGTAGATAAATCCGACGACCGAGGCGTCGGAAGCGGTGATGGTGCGGTAGTCGATGCGCCCCCATCCGCCCCCGTCGGCGTGGTAGTTCATCTCGGAGATGACGAACGAGCCATCGAGGTTGACGTGCTCGACGTAGGCGACGTGTCCGACCCACCCGATGTTGAAGACGACGATCGACCCCTGCACGGGGACGTGTCCCTCGGCGCGCTTGCCGCGGGCTGCGCGCCACCAGTTGATGGCGTTGCCGCTCCAGTCAATGGCGCGCCGGGTTGCCACGTAGTAGGTGCACTGCCCGTACGGGAAGCCGTCGTGCAGCGGAGCCTGCGGGGGGACTGCCGGCGTGCCGTCCTCGGCGTCGACGAAGAACGAGGAGATGAGGGCGCCGGCCGGGGCTCGAGAGAGCGGCACCTGGAGGTAGGAGCCGGCAGGCATCGGCGCGTTGCTGCGCAGCGCGTTGTAATCCAGGATCACCGCGGGGTCGAGGTCGAGGCGGGCGGCGAAGGCGGTCGGGGTTTCCCCGGGGAGGACCTCGACGAGCGCGCCGGGTCCCGGGGGGATCAGTAGCGTGTCCCCGACACCGGGTACGGCAAACGGGGTCAGCTGATTTCCCCACTGGATCGTCGACGTCGACACGCTGTACGCGGCGGCGAGGGTGGCCAGGGTCTGGCCGGGCTGCACGACGACGGTCTTGACCGGCTCCACGGCCAGCGCCGTCACCCCTGCCGAATTCTCGACCACGGCGTTGATCTGTATGGCGGCGAGGTTGCGGAGCATGGGCGCGGCCGGAACCTGAACTGGCCGAGCCACGAGCACGACAAGCACAGCCGCAGTGGCGATTACCCAGAGGTGCCGTACAAGCCTATGAACGTGGGTCGCGATCGCTGCTCCCCTCGCTTATGAAATGACACGGTCGGTGTCCGGGGACGACGTGCCCCATTCCCCAGTGACCGCGGGACCGTACCAAAACCGGCTCCCCCGCGTCAAAGTGAGCCCGGTGATCGATGCAGCGCCCCCGGTGCTCGCGACGGTGTGGCGAGGCACGGTCGTCGAGGCTCGCATCCGAGGTCATGTTGCGGTGGTTGATGCCTCGGGGAACCTGCTGAGCTCCGCCGGCTCGGCGGACGCCTTGACCACGCTTCGCAGCTGCGTCAAGCCGTTCCAGGCCCTGCCGTTTCTCCGTCTCGCGGCGGATCGACTGGGAGCCGGCGACGCCGAGATCGCCATCGCCTGCGCCTCCCACCAGGGCGAGGACGAGCACCTTGCCACCGTCCGAGGGCTCCTCGCCAGCGCGCAGGTGTCTGAGGAGGCATTGGGGTGCGGACCGCAACTGCCGTCGGACGAGGGGACTGCGCGCCGCCTCCTCGGGTCGGGTGGGGTGCCACGGCCGATCCACAACAACTGCTCCGGAAAGCACGCCGCGATGCTCGCCACCTGCGCGGTCATGGGATGGCCGCTCGAGGGCTACATGGAACCGGCGCACCCGTGTCAGCAGGCGGTCAGTGCCGCCCTGGAGGAGATGCTCGGTATCGATCTCGACGCTGCCCCTCGTGGCATCGACGGATGCGGCCTCACCACGTACGGGACCCCGCTCTCGGCCATCGCCCGCGGGTTTGCCGCAGCCGGCGCCGACCCGGCATTCCGGCGCGCCCAGGACGCGATGGCGGCGCACCCGTTCCTCGTCGCCGGGACGGGTCGATTCGACACGGCCCTGCTCGAGGTTGCGGGCCTCCGGCTCACCGCCAAGATCGGCGGCGCGGGGGTGTGGGCGGCGGTCGCTCGCCCTGGTGGCCCGGGCATCGCGATCAAGGTCGAGGCGGGCGGTGGAGAGTCGATCCCCGTTGTCGCGCTGGCCGTCCTCCAGCAGCTTGGGCTGCTCGACGCCGATCTTCCGGAGCGGCTGCGCCCGTTTGCCAGACTGAGCGTGCGCAACTGGGCCGGACGCGAAGTCGGCGAGGTGCGCGCCGAGCGGATCGGGATGTCATCGACCACCGAATGACGCCATGAAGCCCTGCCTGTCCGGCGTCGCCGACCCTGACGTCACCGTCTTTGACGGCGGTCCGGTCCGGGTGTATGGTTCGGTTCGGGAATAGTTGATACGGATGTCAATTTCTGAAGTGACCGGTGCAGCTGAGGCGTTTGCCTCGGCGAGGAGAGTCGGGATCGGTGCCTGATCAGAGCCACGTCGGCAGGCGCTACTCGGCACCCGGTCAGCGCATTGCCCCGGAGTCGGCTCGCGCCATGGTCCAGGCGATCGCGGGAGCTGATCCCGTCCGCGAACGCGGCGCCGTGCCTCCGACCTTCGCTGCGGTCTACTGTCTCGGGCCGACGCTCGCTCAGCTGTTCAGCGACCCGGAGGTCGGCATCGACCTCGCCGGGCTGATTCACGGCGAGCAGTCGTTCGAATGGCCCTCGCCGGTGCACCCCGGCGACGTGATCGACGCCGCGGCCGAGATCACCAGCATCGAGACCAAACGGGGGATGACGTTCGTCCGTCTCGCCATGGAGGCCACCCGCCCGGCGGATCGGGCCGTCGTGTGCCGCGCGACCTCCCTCATGATCGTTCGGGCGCCCGCATGACCGCCCCGGCCGCCTCCGAGGTGGCGATCGGCGACAGCGTCACACCGCTCTCGCGGCGGGTCACCCAGGCTCAGATCGACGCCTACGCCGACGCCTCCGGCGACCACAACCCGATTCACGTCGACCCTGAGTTCGCTCGGTCGGTCGGGCTGCCCGGAACCATCGCTCATGGCCTCCTCGAGATGGGGATTCTCGCCGACGCGATCGCCTCGTGGGCGGGCGGAAACACCAACCTCCTCAGCCTCTCGTGCCGGTTCAGCAAGCCGTTGCTTCCCGGCGACACGATCATCTGCACGGGAACCGTCGTCAGCGTCGACGATGCGGGACTGGCCACCCTCGAGGTGGGAGCATCCTCGGATCGCGGCGACCGCGTCTTGACCAATGGCCGGGCAACCGTCCGGCTCTCACGCTAAGGGACCACGAACATGGGGCTCGACTTCTCACTCACCCGCGAACAGGAGGAGATCCGCGCGCTCGCGCACGAGTTCGCCGAGAAGGAGATGCGCCCGGTCGCCGAGCGCTACGACGAGAATGAGGAGACCCCGTGGGAGGTCATGCGCAAGGCGCACGCCCTCGGGCTCGATGCAACCGCGAGTTTCCCCGAGCAGTTCGGCGGCGGTGGCATCGATCTTGTCACCAACCTCATCAGAGAAGAGGAACTCTCATGGGGCGACGCCGGGATCGCGGTCGCGATCGGCGCCAGCGGTCTCGCCGGCGCGGCCATCATCGCCATGGGCACCGAGGAGCAGAAGCAGAAGTACATCGGCATGCTCACCGGACCGGAGTTGAAGATCGCCGCCATGGGCCTCACCGAGCCGAACAGCGGCTCGGACTCGCTGGCGCTCGAGACCACCGCAACCAGGGTGGACGGCGGCTACGTGCTCAACGGCACCAAGCAGTTCTGCACCAACGGTGGCATCGCCGACGTCCAGGTCGCGTTCGCCACCACCGACAAGTCGCTCGGACCGATCGGCGTCGCCGGCTTTGTCATCGAGAAGGGCACCCCGGGCATGCGCCAGGGACGCAAGGAGCGCAAGCTCGGCGTCCGGGCGTCACACACCGCGCAGGTCATCTTCGAGGACTGCTTCATCCCCGACAACCAGCGCCTCGGCTGCAACGAGAGCGGCGAGGAGACAGGACCCGGACGAGTCGGCGCGATGATCATGCTCGAGGCCACGCGGCCGATGGTCGCGGCCGGCGCGCTCGGCATCGCGCGTGCCGCGTTCGAGTTTGCCCGGGACTACTCGTTGCAGCGAGTGGCATTCGGGAAGCCGATCGCGAAGCACGAGGCGATCGCGTTCAAGCTCGCCGACATGGCCACCGAGATCGACGCCGCGCGGCTGCTCACCTGGCGTGCCGGGTGGATGGCCATGAACGGCATCCCGCTCTCCCGCGGCGAGGGCTCCATGGCCAAGCTCTTTGCCGGGGATATGGCGATGCGCGTCACCGTCGACGCGGTCCAGATCCTCGGCGGCTACGGCTACATCAAGGATTACCCGGTCGAGCGCTTCATGCGCGACGCAAAGATCTACCAGATCTGGGAGGGCACCGCCGAGATCCAGCGTCTGGTGATCAGCCGGTATGTGCTCGGAGAGCGGACCGCGACCGCCGCACGCCCGCGGATCGTCGCGGACACGCCGGCCGGCCCCATCGCAGCCGCAGGCTGACCGGCAGCCGGTCCAGCACGGAGCTCCGGTGCAGCGGCACCGAGGCACGCGCCTGCGCGCCGGAGCGAGCGCTAAGCTCTCTGATCGCCCCACCATGGCCATCTCTAGGAGCGTTGCATGTTCGATCTGACCGGGAAGGTCGCGGTCGTCACCGGGGGATCCCGCGGCCTGGGGAGGGCGGATTGCCTGGCGCTTGCCCGCGCCGGCGCTGACGTCGTCGTCACCGACATCCTCATCGAGTCGGACCCGGAGCTCGAACAGGCGGCCGAGCAGGCACACTCGGCGCTGGCGCAGCTGTTCAGCTCGCAGCACGTCGTGTATGCGGAGAAGACCAGCGACGAGATCCGTCAGATGGGTCGCCGATCCGCGGCGATCAAGATGGACGTCACGAATCGCGAGCAGGTTCGCGAGGTGTTCGCCACCGTCAAGAAGGACTTCGGATCGCTCGACATCCTGGTGAACAATGCGGGAACGCTCGACCACATCGCGCAGATCGAGCACCAGAACGACGAGCTGTGGGACCGCGATCTGCGCGTGAACCTCTCGGGTGCGTTCAACTGCACCAAGGCCGCGTGGCCGTACATGCGCGAGCGAGGTTGGGGACGCGTCATCTACATGGCGTCGGTCGCGGGCACCCTCGGTGGGTTCGGTCAGGCATCGTACGCGGCGACCAAGGCGGCGGTGATCGGGCTCGGCAAGTCGATGGCACTCGAGGGTGCGCGCTTCGGGATCACGGCGAATGTCATCGCCCCCGGCATCATCGGGACCGAGGCGTGGAAGATGGGCGACGCGAAGATGAACGATCGCATGGTTCTGCGCACCGCGATGCGCAGCCCCGGCGAGCCGGATGACATCGCGAATACGGTCGTGTTCCTCACGTCACCGGAGGCGCGCTACATCACCGGCCAGGTGATCACCGTCGCTGGAGGCATCGACCTCTTCGTCTACTGACCCGAGACCTCCGAGCGTGAAGCGTCAACCGGTGGACATCGGCGTGACGTACTGGTCGCGCGAGGTCGGTCCGTACGTGTGGCACGAGTACGACGCCGCGCGCACCGAAGGGGAGTTGCGCGCCATCAAGTCCGCGGGTCATCACATCGTGCGCACGCACCTGCTCTGGGACGCATTCATGCCAACCCCCGCGCGTGTGGAACCCGCGTGCCTGCGCAATCTCGAGCACTTCCTCGGTGTCGCGACCCAACTGTCGCTGCAGGTGGTGCCCGTGCTCTTCGTGCAGACGCTCGGAAGGTGCCTCATGCTCCCGTCGTACGCGATCGATGTCGACGCGCGCCGCCCGGGCGTGCGTGTTGTGTCCGATGCCGTGACGCAGCCGGGTGGCCCGCGCTACGTGTACACCGACCAGCTGATGGTGGAAGTCTGTGTCCGCTGGATTGACGAGCTGCTCGGCGCGTTCGCCCGCCATCCGGCGATCAGGATGTGGGACATCGGACATGACCCCGCGGGCGGTGTGCGACCGCAACGCATCGAGCACCTGCGCACGTGGGTGGCGATGATCGGCGGGCGGATTCACGAGCGCGAAGAGCGTTGCATGCTGTCATTGAGCGCCGACGACGTGGTCACCGCGCGCGCCGTGCGTCCGGCTGCCGTCGCGAGCCTTGTCGACGCACTCGGTCTCGATGTCACCGGCACCGCGCTCGCGCAGGTCGGCGGTGAGCGTGACCCGGCGGCGGCCACGTTTCTCGCGCAACTCTGCGAGTCGCTGAGCGGTTCGGTATCGCTGATCGCGCACCTGCACGCAGGGTCGCCGCCGGCGACAGACGATGGAGATGACGCCGTCGCCGACCCCGATGCGCTCACGCGACGTTTCGTCGCGGGGGCTGTCGACGCGCTGATCGATTGCGGTTGCGCCGGGATCATGGCCGCGATGTGGAGCAATCCCGGATCGCGCGCCGCGGGCGTGCCGCCGTTCGACCGTGAGCATCCTCTGCGCGACGCCGGTGTCGTGGATGCGTCCGGCGCGGAGACCGCGTTCGGCAGCGCCTGGGTTGAGCAGGCGTGTATCGAGCGCGAGCGTACCCTCCCCAGCCCGTGGCCCGAGCGCATCGACGTCGACGACTACTACGCGAATCTACCCGAGAGCCTGCACGAACTCCGCGCGGCCTGGGAACGCGGCTCCGGCGAATACCCTGCTATGCTGCGATGAGCACCGGAACGGCGGGCAATCGTCATCCTTCGGTGCTTCCATCGCGGTCTTTTGCGGGTTCCCGTTGCTGACAGGGGACGCTCCCATAGTGGTCGTGAACGCGGTGGGCGTCCGTGTCGGCGAGAGTCCTGGAGGACATGCTGTGACCGCTGGAAGAATCAAGAAGATTATTCCCGACCGTGGATTTGGATTCGTCCGTGCAGACGATGGCAACGAGGTGTTCTTTCATCGCACCGAGCTGACCACCGTCGACTTCGACGCCCTCCAGGAAGGCGAGCAGGTGACGTTCGACATCGTCGACTCGCCCAAGGGCCCCCGCGCGCGCAACTTGCAGAAGGTCTGATCGTCGCGGGGTAACCCGCTCCGTTCTCCCTAGCTGTCGCTGCGCAGTGAGCGCAGCCGTGCTACCGCGGCGTCCACTCGATCGGCTTCGCGCCCTCGAAGACGGATGACCAGCTCTCGTTGCTCCACGTGCGGATACGAACCGACGGTCACGTCGGGGAATTCCGCCTCGAGCACGAGCATGGGCTGAGACATCTCCGACTCGGGCACCGACCGGTAGTGCACCTCGCGCACGATCGGAGCCGTCCCTCCGGCGAAAAAGCCGGGGATGAGCTCCTCCTCGACGATGGTCACGAATTCGCGGGGAATGCCCGGCAGCACGAACAGCCAGCGGTCGTCGCCGAGGTCGATGGCCAGCGGTGGCGCCATCCCGCGCCGGTTGGTGAGCACCGTCGAACCGACGGGCACCATCGCGCAGCGACGGTTGGCCTCCGATACCAGGGGCTTGTCGATCCAGCCGGCGGCGTGCATACGCCTCGCCAGGGCTTCGATATTGGCGTAGGCGATCGGGTTCAGCTCGAGTGGCCGGCCGAGCGCTTCGCCCACCGCCTGGAAGGTGCGGTCGTCGGGCGTCGGCCCGATGCCGCCGCAGACCGCGATTCTCGTGATCTCCGGATCGTCGACGGCTCGCCGGATTGCCCCGATGATCGCCGCCGGCTGGTCGCCGACCACCTCGATGTGGGCGACCGGATGGCCCGCGGCGAACGCGAGCCGCGCCAGCAGGCTCGAGTTGGTGTCCTGCGTGTGGCCGCTGAGGATCTCGTCGCCGACGGTCACAATCGCGGTCAGGCCGGTGTCTTTCGGCACGGATTCAGCATAGGCGTTGCTGAATGGGATGACCGGCCGGGTACAATGCGGCGGCCCCGGGGGTGGCGCGGATCAGAGCCGCCCGGGCACTCACTCACTGTCCTCAGGAGACCCTCAGCGCATGCCGACCCTTGACAGCGCCGTCCTGCTGCCCATTGGAGCGGCGGGACTGCTGGCTCTCCTCTATGCCGTCTATCTGATCTTCTGGGTCCTGCGGCAGCCGGAAGGCAACGACAGGATGAAGGAGATCGCCAAGGCGATCCAGGAAGGCGCCCAGGCGTACCTCAACCGTCAGTACACGATCATCGCCGGGATCGGGGCGGTCATCTTCCTGTTCCTCACGTTCACGCTCGGCTGGAAGACGGGTGTCCTCTTCCTGATCGGCGCGGTGCTGAGCGGCGCCGCCGGGTATGTCGGCATGAACATCTCGGTCCGCTCCAACCTGCGTACCGCTGAGGCCGCTCGCGGGGGGCTCAACCCAGCACTCCAGCTCGCCTTCAAGGGCGGCGCGGTCACCGGGTTCTTCGTGGTCGGTTTCGGGCTCATCGGTGTGGCTCTCGCCTACGGGGTGTTCCAGGACTTCAACGCGCTGGTCGGCTTCGCCTTCGGTGCGTCGCTGATCTCGGTCTTCGCCCGCCTCGGCGGCGGCATCTACACCAAGGCGGCCGACGTCGGCGCGGACCTCGTCGGCAAGCTCGAGGCCGGCATTCCCGAGGACGACCCACGCAACCCCGCGGTCATCGCCGACAACGTGGGCGACAACGTCGGCGATTGCGCCGGCATGGCGGCGGACCTCTTCGAGACCTATGCGGTCACCGCCGTCGCCACGATGCTCCTCGGGAGCCTGCTCTACAAGGTCGGTGGGAAACCGGATCTCGTGTTCGTGTTCTACCCGCTGATGCTCGGCGCCATCAGCATCGTCGCGTCGATCATCGGCACCTGGTTCGTGCGCATGGGCCGCGGGACCTGGATCATGGGGGCGCTCTACCGCGGACTCATGGTGTCGGCGGTGGTCGCGCTGGCGGGTTTCCTGCTCATCACCGTGCTGCTCAACAACGGCGGCTATCTGACTCACTTCGATCATCCGGTGTTCAACCTGTTCTGGTGCGCGGTGATCGGGATCGTGATCACCGTACTGATCGTCGCGGTCACCGAGTTCTTCACCGGCGCGCAGTTCTGGCCGGTGCGCACCATCGCCAGGGCCTCGCAGACCGGGCACGCGACCAACATCATCGCGGGGCTCGCAATCGGCATGGAGGGGACCGCGATCCCGGTGCTCATCATCGCGGTCGGCATCCTCGCGTCGGCGTCGCTTGGTGGCCTCTACGGGATCGGCATCGCCGCGATGGCGCTGCTGAGCATGACCGGCATCGTGGTGGCAATCGACTCCTACGGTCCGATCACCGACAACGCGGGTGGCATCGCGGAGATGGCCGATCTCCCCGAGTCCGTCCGTCAGGTCACCGATCCCCTCGACGCGGTGGGGAACACGACCAAGGCGGTCACCAAGGGATACGCCATCGGGTCCGCCGGGCTGGCGGCGCTGGTGCTCTTCGCAAGCTACACGGACATCCTCAACAACACCCTGCTCGCCCACCATCTTTCTCTGATCAGCTTCGACCTCACCGCCCCCCCCGTCATCGCGGGCCTCCTCCTCGGCGGGATCATGCCGTTTCTCTTCGGTTCGCTCGCGATGCTGGCGGTCGGCCGGGCGGCAGGCGGTGTCGTGACGGAGGTACGCCGTCAATTCCGGGAGATTCCGGGAATCATGGAGGGCACCGCCAAGCCCGAGTACGGCAAGTGCGTGGCGCTGGTCACCGCTGCGGCGCAGCGCGAGATGATCATCCCCGGTCTGCTCCCCGTCATCGCCCCGCTTGTCGTCGGCTTCGTGCTGGGAGCACAGGCACTCGGTGCGATGCTGCTCGGCACCATCGTCGTCGGCCTCTTCGTGGCGCTGCAGATGACCACGGGCGGCGGGGCGTGGGACAACGCCAAGAAGTACATCGAAGAGGGCAACTACGGCGGCAAGGGATCCGACTCCCACGCGGCCGCGGTCACCGGCGACACCGTGGGCGATCCGTGCAAGGACACGGCGGGCCCGGCCATCAACCCGATGATCAAGGTGATGAACATCATCGCGATCCTCGCGATCCCGACGATCGCCCTGCATCACCTCTTCTTCTGATCCGCCAGCGCCGGCGCCCGTGACGGCTGCGACGCCGTATCTCACGACGTCGGCATACTGTTCTCCATGGCACAGACGGCTGCTCCGGTCGACGAGGCCGGCGATCACCAGAGGCCGCATGACCGGTCGCACCACCGCGATCTGCAGGGCGGCGCCGCGCGTGCCGCCGTGTTCGGCATCAGCGACGGCCTGCTCACCAACATCTCGTTGATCCTCGGGGTCGCCGGTGCCAATCCCGTTCCCTCGGTCGTTCTGCTCGCGGGGCTCGCGGGCCTGGTGGCTGGTGCATTTTCGATGGCCGCCGGCGAGTACGTCTCGATGGCGGCCCAGTCCGAGCTGCTCCAGCGCGAGCTGGAGATCGAGCGCCGCGAGCTCGAGCGCCACCCGGAAGCCGAGACCAAGGAGCTTGCCGCGGTGTACCGGCTCCGCGGCGTCGACGCCGCGGACGCGCGTCGAGTGGCCGAGGCGATCATGAGAAACCCCGAGGTAGCGCTCGAAGTCCACGCCCGCGAGGAGCTGGGGTTGCGGCCCGGGAAGACGGGGAATCCGTGGCAGGCGGCGGGCTCCTCATTCGTCATGTTCGCGATCGGGGCGGTCATCCCGCTCTTCCCCTGGTTCTTCGTCCACGGGACAGTCGCCGCGCTTCTGTCGATCGGGCTCGGAGCCGTGTCGGTGCTCGCAGTCGGCTGGACCGTCGCGATCTTCACCGGTCGCTCACGGGTCCGGTCGGCGCTCCGCCAGCTGGCTTTCGCCACCGTCGCCGCGGGCGTAGCATTCGGGGTAGGTCACCTTGTCGGCAATCTCGTGGACGTGCGAACCGGCTGATCCAGTCCTGTCGCGTCGAGCGGGGGAAGCGGAAGGCGGATCTAGAGTGGGAGCAATGCGAAGAGCGGCTGGGGTTGTGGTTCTGGCGTTGGTGTGCGCTAT
>DATLRB010000062.1:0-2293 GCA_035534875.1 Saccharimonadales bacterium (SeqCode) | reverse complement strand
TGCACCCAGGTCTGCGCCTGCGGACCGGTTGGCAGCTCCCCGTGGACGAGTAGGTACGCGGTCTCCAGGTAGGTGCTGTGCTCGGCGAGCTCCTCGATCGGATAGCCCCGATAGCGGAGGATGCCCTGATCGCCGTCGATGTAGGTGATGCGGCTCACGCACGACGCGGTATTCATGAACGCCGGGTCGTACACCAGGAGCCCATGCTCGTCGCCCGTGGCGCGCAACTGCTCGAAGGCGGTCGCGCGGATGGCTCCCTGCTCGATGGGGATCTCGTAGGTCGCGCCGGTGCGATTGTCGGTGACGGTGAGGGTGTCAGGCATTGCAGGCTCAGTCTGTCACCTGGCGAGTGCGGTCGCCATGCGGGGTCTGACTGGCGGCCGATGGGCTCAGGGCTCCTCGCCCGGCGGGACGCACAGCGCGATACGCGGGCTCCCACATCGTGCCGCGAACCCGCGCCATCACATCGGGGGTGTCGGTCTGGGCCAGCCCCTCCGCAATTGCCGCGCGTGCAACGGCCGACGCGACATGCACCGACAACTCGCGCACCCGGTCCACGGTCGGCATCACCGGCGCCCCCGGTCGAGAAGCGTCCACAAACTGAGCAACCGTGTCGGCCGCTGCAATCAGCATTCCGTCGCTGACCGCACGGGCCTTGACGGCGATGACGCCGAGCCCAAGCCCCGGAAAGACAAAGGCGTTGTTCGCCTGGCCGATGGCGTAGGTGGTTCCGCCGAACACGACCGGCGGGAACGGGCTGCCGGTGGCGACGAGCGCGCGTCCGTCACTCCAGTTGATCAGGTCGGCGGGGGTTGCCTCCGAGAGCGACGTGGGGTTTGACAAGGCGAAGACGATCGGACGGTCGGCGTGAGCTGCCATCTCGCGCACCGTCTCCTCGGTGAATGCTCCGGGCTGGGCGGCACAGCCGATCAGCAGGGTGGGCTGCACCTGACGCACGACTTCGAGCAAATCGATGTCCTCTCCCTGGCGCTGCCAGGTCTGCACCTCCGCGGCGGCTCGTGCGTATGCGCGCTGGAAATCGCGCATTCCAGCCCGCATACCCTCGACGACAAGGCCGTGGCTCCCGAGACACCAGATGCGCCGCCTCGCCTCGTCTGCGGTGAGCCCGTCGCGCGTCATCGCGCTCGTGATGAAGTCGGCGATGCCGATCCCGGCCGTCCCCGCGCCGAAGATCACAACGCGGTGCTCGGAGAAGCGGATTCCGGCAGCTCGCGTCGCCGCCAGGACTCCGCCAAGCACCACCGCACCCGTTCCCTGCATATCGTCATTGAAGGTGCAGATCTGGTTGCGGTAGCGCTCGAGAATGCGCCGCGCGTCGCCCGCGCCGAAGTCCTCCCAATGCAGGAGCGCGCGGGGGAACCGGGACGTGGCGGCGCGCACGTACGCGTCGATGAAGGCGTCGTATCGCTTGCCGCGATCTCGCCGATGCCGTGCACCCATATACGCCGGATAGGAGAGCAGCGTGTCACGATCGGTGCCGACGTCGAGCATGACTGGAATCACCCGTTCTGGATCGATCCCCGCAGCGGCCGTGTAGAGGTCGAGCTTGCCGACGCAGATGGCGATACCGCCCACGCCCCAGTCGCCGATACCGAGGATCTGATCGGCATCGGTGGCGACGATCAGGTCGATGTCGTCGGGGCCGACGCCAAGGTTCTCAAAGGCAGCGTCAATACCGTCTGGATCGTCGATGCACAGGTAGACGCCGCGTGGTCGTTGGAACTCCTGGCTGTACCGTTCGATGGCGTCGCCAACGGTGGGTGTGTAGACGATCGGCAGCATCTCGGCCAGATGCTCGCGTAGGACGCGGTAGTAGAGCACCTCGTTGCGGTCATGCAGTGCGGTGAGAAAGATGTACTTGGCGAGATCGTCGCGCTGATGGCAGTACTGCGCATAGGAGCGTGCCGCCTGCACCTCGATGGTGGTGACCGCCGGAGGGAGCAGTCCGCAGAGCCCGAGTTCGTTCCGCTCCTCGTGGCTGAAGGCAGATCCCTTGTTGAGAGCCGGAGTCTCGAGGACCTGCTGTCCGCGGCTCGTGGTCTCGTAGGCGCCGTCTGCCGCGACCTTGAAGGTGCGGGTACGGTTTCCGTCCCGGCACGATCCGGGGGTCTCCCGGCTCTGCAACTCGTCGTACTTTTTCACAACTCTGGGTGCTGCGACGCGAGCTTCCGGGAGGCTCCCCGACCGCCCATCCTAGCGCGGGTGGCGTGACCATCTTCCGGTGTGACATCGGCCGGCAGCTAGGGTCCAAAGTCACCAATCCAGCACTTCG
>DATLRB010000061.1:0-8492 GCA_035534875.1 Saccharimonadales bacterium (SeqCode) | reverse complement strand
ACCACGCACCACAGAGCGAATGCTCACCAACATGTTCATCGGTGACCCGCCCGGGAACTACGATCGAATCCTCGACTTCTCCACGGCGGTCACCGGCGCTCTGTTCTTCGTGCCGTCGCAGGATTTTCTCGACGCCCTGCCGGACCCTCCCGCAGCGGCGTTCTGAGCCCTACCGCAACCTCACGTGCCGGCGGCTGAGCTCGGAGGCGCTGCGAACGCCAAGGAGCTGCATCGTTCGATGCATCTCACGCACGAGGATGCCCACAGCGCGCTCCACGCCGCGCTCACCCCCCGCCATCAATCCATAGAGATATGCCCGCCCGACGAGGACGGTCCGAGCGCCGAGCGCCACCGCCGCCACGATGTCGGCGCCGCTCAACACTCCGGTGTCCACCCACACCTCGGTCCGATCCCCAACGGTGTCGACGACCTCCGGGACGAGGCTCAGTGGAACCGGCGCCCGGTCGAGTTGCCGGCCTCCATGGTTGGACAGGACGATCGCATCGACTCCTGCCTCCGCCATGCGGCGCGCGTCGTCGACGGACTGGATGCCCTTGATGATCAGGGGTCCCTGCCAGCAGGACCGCACCCATTCGAGGTCCGCCATCGTCATGGTCGGATCGAACAGCTCGTCGATGAGCTCGGCAATCGTTCGGTCCCACCCCGTGAGCGACGCGAACGCCAGCGGCTTGGTGGTGAGGAGGTTGGCCCACCAGGCCGGATGCGCGGCGATGTCGGCCACGGTCCCGAGCGTGAGTGTGGGAGGGATCGAGAACCCGTTGCGCACGTCGCGGAGTCGATTCCCGGCGACCGGGACATCCACCGTCAGCATGAGCGCCTCGAAGCCGGCTCCCCTCGCTCGCGCCATCAACTCCTCCCCCGCCGCGCGATCCTTCCACACATACAGTTGAAACCACTTTCGCGCGGCAGGGACCGCGGCCGCGACCGC
Source organism: Saccharimonadales bacterium (SeqCode) (assembly GCA_035534875.1). GTDB lineage: Bacteria > Chloroflexota > Dormibacteria > Aeolococcales > Aeolococcaceae > Palsa-851. The sequence goes on along the minus strand of DATLRB010000061.1, from coordinate 7,543 downwards.
TTCGATCGATGTCGTCCCCATGGTGGAGAGCGCATACGGGATGCCGTGGCGCTCGGCCACACGAGCAACCGCTGTCTCTCCCTCGTGATGCATCAGGCGCGTGAAGCCGGTGGGTGCGAACGCAAACGGGACTGCGGAGTCACGCCCCAACACGACGCAGTTGGTGTCAACGTCGGAGACGTCGTGCAGAACGGAGGGTGAAAACTCGAGTGTCTGGAACATCCGGCGAGCACGACGCAGGCTGATCTCACCCTCGGCCGCTCCGTCCGTGTAATCGAAGACCGCTCGCGGAACGCGGCGGCGTGCTGCGAGGCGAAGGTCGGGAATGGTCAACGCTCGGGATAGCCGCCGGTCGGTCGCATGGCGGTGGACGGGTCGCGCGTGGAGCAGCGGCTTGAGCTCGGACCACTTCGGCAGCTGACGTTCAGACATGAGCTCCATCTTGCGGCTCCCGGCATTCGATGAGCCATGTGGACCTGAAGGGCTGGAACCCGAAGCGCTCGTAGAGACGCCTCGCCGGGTTGCCCTGGCTGACCGTCAATCCAAGGTGTTTGTCACCGGCGCGAGCGCATGCGTCCAGCGCGTGTTCGAGCAGGAGGCCGCCAACTCCGCGTCCCTGGTACATCGAGACAACGAAGATCTCCGGAACCCACGGGTCGCCCGTCCACCAGTCGGTTGCGTTCATCGCGGTCACGATCGCAGCACCGGCGATGGCGCCGTCCATGTCGCGGATGAGACGTGACGCTGCCGGGAGGACCGGCCCGCAGGGGCCGCCGCCGGCCAGCAGACGTCCCCAGTACTCAGCGCGATCCACCCCCGCCCAGATCGCGAAATCGACGTGGGTGGGCGTCAGGGCGCCGGCCGCGGCGATGGCCAGGCTGGCCTCATCGCCGTCAAGCGTTTCAACGCGCATTCCGCGTGGCATTGGCGCCGTCCGAGGGATGGTAGCCGCCTCGAGGTCGATCACCATGTCGTGGGCGAGCCGGCGAAGCCGGCCTCCGGACGCGAGGAGTTCCGCCGCCTCCGCGCTGTCGTGAGTTCGAGCCATCCGCACGGCGTTGAGGCTATCGCGATCGCCAGTGGACTCACCAGGTCAGCCGGCTCGCCGCGTCACCTGTGGGACGGTCCGCCTCCCGTGGGATCGTCGCCCCATCGAGGCCCGCACCCACCACCGCAGGACCGCCGAGCTCCTGGACGAGAGCGACGATGTCGGCGGCGGTCTCGACGTCACCATACATGCTCGCGAGTCTGACGGCCCCGGTCCGCCGAATGCGGAAACGGGCGGGCTTCTCGGCCTCGTCATCGCGCGCACGGGTGCACCCCGCCTATCCTCGACGCACGACAGCAGGTTCACGATCCGGGGCCACACACATCCCGGCCTGGGGTTTTCATATGCAGCCGGAAGCCGATCGGGGCAGCACCGTGATCATCAGGGTGATCGCCGTGCTGGCGGCCGGCATCACGTTCTATCAGCTGACTCGTCCGGGATTCCTGTTCGGCATCACCCCGGACATCGCCGCCTGGCTCGGCGGCTCGATCCGGCTCGTTCATGGATCGATGCCCTACCGAGACTTCGACCTCGTCCAGCCTCCGGGGTTCTCGCTCCTGGCAAGCCCGATCGCGTTCCTCTCCGAGTGGATCGGCACGCGCGATGCGCTGGCGATCCTGCGCCTCTGCACACCGCTCCTGTCAGCGGCGAGCGTGCTGCTCATCGGCAAAGTGGTCCGCCGGCACGGCCGCGTGGCCGTGATCGTGGCGTGCGGGGTCATGGCGTTGTATCCCGCAGAGTTGTACGCGCTGCGAAGCGGGCTCCTCGAATCGGTCGTCGACTGCTTCTGCCTGGCCGGGGCGGCGATCATGTTCGAGGGGGATTCGATTGCCGGCTCGCGACGCCGCCTCGTTTTGGGCGGCGTCGCGTTCGGGATCGCGGGGACGGTGAAGGCACCGGCCATCGTTCCGGTGCTCGTGCTGGCGGTGCTCTGCCTCTCCGACATCCGCCAGAGATTGCTTCCCTTTGCCGCCGGTATCATCGCCGGGTTCGGGGTCCCGACGCTGCCGTTCTTTCTCATTGCGCCCGGCGCCTTCCTCCGCGACGTCGTCATCACACCGCTGAGCAGCATTCCCGCGGGAAACCGGGTGTCGATCCTGGTGCGCCTTGGAGATATCACTGGCACGTCGGCGTTTGGCGGCGCCTCGGCGTCGATCATCGCGACCGTCGTGATCGTGGGGATTGTGGTCGCCGCCTTCCTACCGCGGCGCCGCAGACCGTCAACGTTGGAGTGGTTCGCGATCGCCGCCACGTTGCTGGCGGCGATCGCCCAACTCGGCCCTTCCTACTACTTTGCGAACTACACGGCGTTCGTCACCCCCTTCCTGGGCTTGCTCCTGGGAATCTCGATTGCCCGGCTGGTCGAGCACCGATCGCCGCGAATTGCGGTGGGAATCGCGGCAGTTGGGGTCGCGATCGTCTTCACGCATCAGGTGTTCGCGATCCACGGCTCGACGACCTCGGACATCGCGGGAGTTGTCGACGCCGTCATTCCAGCGGGCGGCTGCACCCTCTCGGATGCACCGTCAAAGCTGGTGACCACCAATCGCTTCGTCGCGACAACATCGCACTGCAACAACCTGATCGATCCGGAGGGAGCGACGCTGTCGTACGGATTCGGTTCTGCGGGTGCGCAACGCCTCTGGAGTGGGATGGTCGAGGAATCCGACTACCTGTTGACGAGCACGCCGTTCGCGGACTGGGACATCCCACCGGATGCCCGACTGCGCGCGTACGTGGCCAGTAACTTCCGGTTGCTGCGCATCGAGGGGCTGCTCTTCTACGTACGCAACGGATTCCCATCCGGCACCTGAAACGGGTGACCGGTCTGGTCACATCACGCTGGGAATTCCTCCCGCATCCGCACCGATGTTTCGTGATAGCCGAGGCTCAGAGACCGACTCGCCTTCCGCCTCAGGCCGGCAGATCAACTGTCCCGGAGTGTCGAGTCCCTGAGGGAGAAGCTCGGCATCTTCGCGGCGGGCATGCTCTTCAGCCGCCAGGCGGTCGCAGGACGTCGGGCCCGCCGTGTGAGGTCATTCGACCGTTGCACATCTCACCCCCGCTGGGTGAAGCTCGCGACATGAACGTGGCCGAGGATGCTGAACCAGCGGGACAGACGGATGTCGTCTGGGCGCAGGCGGATGATGTCGCTCGCCTCGCGCGACAATTGTGCGGTCACCCCGAGGACGCCGAGGACGTCGCGCAGTCGTCGCTCGTGAAGGCGGCCGAGCACATTGCAGGGTTCCGAGGGGAGGCGACGGTGCGCACATGGCTGCACCGCATCACGACCAATGAGTGCCGGATGCTGCGCCGCCGCCTCGTGGCGACATCACTCGACGGCTTGCTCGAGGACCATTCCGGTGACGGCGGGCTCTTGCTCGTGGCAGCAGGCGACGCCGATCCCGAGGCGCTGGCCGAGCGGCGAACCCTCGGGAACGCGGTGCTGGCAGCCGTGGCCGCGCTGCCCGAGCGGCAGCGGGTGGCGTTCGTCCTCCACGAAGGTGGAGGTGTGCGCATCAGCGATGTGGCGCGACGCCTCGACACGACGGTCCCCGCGGTGCGATCGCTCCTCGTCCGGGCGCGGCGGGCGATCCGCGCAGAGCTCGCGGGGGTCCTGTAGGAGAGGCCAGCGCACCATTCGCCCGGGTCGCGCATCCGTGGTTGTGGACCGAGCCGGTCCCAGCGGGTCGTGATGACCCGGCCGGCTCCCTTCGGAGATCGTCATGTCACAGAACGTGGGACCCATTGACCGAGGAGCGCGAGTTGTGGTCGCGTTCGCAGCCGCTGTCCTCTCGCTCTCGCTGGGGTTCGGAACCGTCATCGGCGTCGTTTTGCTGTTCGTTGCGGGCATCCTCCTCGTCACCGGGACGGTCGGCTTCTGCCCGCTGTACGCGCTCCTCCACATCAGCACGCGGGCACGGCGCCATGCCAGCCTCTGATCGTGAGGCGTGGAATCGGCGCTACGCGGACGCCGACCTGGTCTGGAGCGCCCAGGCGAACCGTTTTCTGGTCGAGGAGGTCTCGGACCTCCCACCCGGGCGGGCGCTCGACCTCGGCGCCGGCGAAGGTCGCAACGCGATCTGGCTCGCGGAACGGGGGTGGCGTGTCACTGCCGTGGACTTCTCCGACGTTGGCCTGAAGAAAGCACGACGTCTGGCGGAGGCGCGCGGCGTCGAGGTCGGTTGGATCGAGGCCGATCTTCGCAGCTACTCGCCAGCACAGCGGGCGTTCGATCTGGTGGTGGTCGTCTACATCCATCTCCCTGGCGACGAGCGGGGCGCCCTGGTGCGCCGTGCCGCCGACGCCGTCGCGGCGGGGGGCACGCTCCTCGTCGTTGGACACGATCGCAGCAATCTCGAGGAGGGATACGGCGGACCCCAGGATCCGACCATCCTCTTCAGCCCGGATGACATCACTCATGACCTCATCGGCATCGAGGGGCTGCGCGTGGTGCGCGCCGACCGTGTCATGCGTCCCGTCATGACCGACGACGGCGAGCGGAACGCCATCGACGCCCTGGTCCGCGCTGCGCGGCGATCCATCGACGGCCACGATTCACGAAGGCCAGGCTGAGGACCCTGGCAGCCTGGACAAGCCCGGGCGCAGGTCACATCTCTCTCGGGTCCTTCGGCTCTGGTCGCTCGAGCCATCGTGTTGGAAGCTGAGAGACGTCCAAACATGTTGGAGACGACGGATGATCCCGGTTGACAACCACCGCGACGAGGCGCTCGCGTCCGCAGAGCTCAGCGAGGAGGGGTTCTTCGTCCACCCGGAGCAATGGACTGAAGCGATGGTTCCAGCCCTCGCCGCTCGAGTGGGAATCCGTGAGCTGAGCGACCGGCACTGGCAGGTGATCCGATTCACCCGACGCGAGTTTCTCGACCACGGGATGGGGCCGACCGTTCGTCTGCTGGGCAAAGCGTCCGGGGTCTCGGTGCGGGAGCTCTACCGGTTGTTTCCCCGAAGCCCGTCATATGCGGCAGCGCGGATCGCCGGCATCCCCAAGCTGTACCTCTGTCACAACGGCGGCTGGTTGAGGGCGGCTCGAGCGGCAACCCTGCAGGCCGCGACGCCCTGACGTCGCGGGGCGTTGCGTCACAGTGCCATCACAGGAGTGCGCCACCACCGATCCGAAGCGCTTCGCTGCCGGTCTCCCGCGCCTACGATGCCCGCGTGACCACCGAGCAAGCGACCCGAATGATGACCCCTCCAGTGATGCGAGCCTGGTTTGCCGTCTCGTCGTCCGAAGAGAACCTCGACGCTGTGAATCGCCACTACGGCGTGGCGCCGTCGGGGCTCCCGCCCTCGCGCTTCCTGGCCGAGTGGCGCGAGGCCGGACACCCTGACCCGAACGACTGGATCAAGGAGAAGGTCGAAGCGATCCTCCAGGAGAGAACCGCCTAGTTGCATCGACCCTGCCCCAGGATGGTCTTGGGGACCATATCCTCCGCAAACCTCAATGGGGAATCGGGGTTCTAGTACCTCCACACGCGATCCGCCGATCGCGTGCAAGCCGGTCGCGCACATCGGAGAATCGCGACGTCGCGCGGGCCATGCCGCTGTGCCGGTGACTTTCGCCCTAGAGGTCGGTGCCCTTGAGCACTGGAGAATCTGGCTTATCTGGCGAGATAGTGGACTCAGACGATTCTTGTCGCGGCCATAGGAGGAGAGCGTGACTGCTCAATCGGAACGCCGATTGGAACGACCCACCGACCGAGTCATTGCCGGTGTCTGCCATGGTCTTGGCAACTACTTCGAGGTCGACCCCGTCGTGGTCCGCATCGTGTTCGTCGTGCTGACCGCCGCCGGCGGCGCAGGACTTCTCGCGTACCTGGTTCTGTGGATCGTCATGCCGACGGCCGGAGCCGCTGCCGTGACCGGCGGGGCGAGCATCGGCGAGGGAGTCCGCACCATGGCGAGCGAACTGAAGGACTTCGGGCGCGCGTTCGGCAACTCCATGTCCGGCGCATGGCCGCCGCCGCCGCCACCACCACCGCCCCCGCCACCTCCGATGTACCCGCCGCCCGGCGACAGTCACCCGTCGTCGCGAGCGGGGTGAGCCGCGTCTTCTCGGATGCCGATGTGAGTTCACGAGGCGCCATGGGGCGGTCAAGTCAGGGTGTGGAGCCTCGCCTTCACCCCCCTGAAAGGGTCGAAGGCGCAGGGTTGTAGTCCCCCTCGAGAGAGTCGCCGCCAGCGGGTCCACTACCGCGCAACGGCGACTCTCTCTTTTGCCGCAGTTCAAGGTTTCGGGACGAGGCCACTGCCCCGGCGAGCGTCGCGAGAGACGCTGCGCGGCCGTGAACACGCCGTGGCAACTGCGATCACCGGCGCCGTCGGCATGGAGGCGCATCCGGTCCTCGAGCCCCGCTCGGCTCTGATGGTCAGGGCTTCTTGAGGACCGTCGAGCCGCCCGTGACCGTGACCGCGCTGGTGGCCGTGCCGGCCGTAGCCGTCCCTGGTGCGAGCGTTGTCGTCGTCGTCTTTGAAATCACGCCGTCCTCACCAACTGTGATCACGGTGTTCACCGTTCGCACTGCTGAGACCACCGCCGGGATCGCCGTCTTTGGCGGTGCGCCGACGGCGGCGAGGTAGCCGACAAAGCTGACGCCGGCAACACCACCGGCGGCGGCTACCGCGGTGAGCCTTCGACGACGGGCAAGAGCTCGGTCTCGCCGTTCGGCGCGGTCTTGGGGGGAAGGTGGGTATGTCATGGTGGGGTTCTCGCCGTGGTTCGTGGCCGAATGACACAAGCTTCGCGCGCGTGGCTGGCGACAGCCTTCGAGAATGCTGAGAGTTCGCCAAGGCGGTCTCGCAGGCGGTCTACCCGGCGGCCATCGGGGCGCTGGAACGGGCTTCCATCGCCAGGTCACGTCTGCGACTGCGAAACCGACCCGGATCGCCAGCTGGGCGGACCGACGTTCGCCGGCGTCCGCGATCGTATTCACGCAGCCCGTGGAGACAAGCGAAGGCGCCCCGTCGTGCAATGCGGCGGAGCGCCCGAGAGGGGGGCTAAGGTTGCGACTTTCTGTCTGTCGCGAAGGTGAAACCGCCCGGCATCGAGGTGGTCTCCGTGAGGTCCATCTTCAACCCTACTAGGCAGTATCAGGCAGTATGGTGCAGAATCGCAAGTCGCCGACGAGATCGGGACAGAACCGGGTTCTGGAGCTCCGCTCGCAACGCCAGGCAGACGCCGCCAATCCGAGCGAGTGGACGCAGGCTGGGCTGGCCCGAAAGGTGGGGGCGTCCGTGCGCTCGGTGAAGGCGTGGGAAGCCGGCGCCACGGTGCCACGTCCCTTCTACCGTCGTCGCCTGGCGAAGGCGCTCGGCGTCGGCGTCGCCGATCTGGGCTTCTGAACGACCGCCGCGATTGCGGGACGAAGCGCTCACCGGAAACCACGCGGAGCGGACGCTCGAGTGCATCGGATGGGGATCCCAGTTGCGGGGGATCGGTGCAGCCACGTCGCCGACTGCCATTCGTCGAAGACGTGC
>DATLRB010000060.1:0-176314 GCA_035534875.1 Saccharimonadales bacterium (SeqCode) | reverse complement strand
GTAGCGGGCGAGGACCGGCGCTACATCCACACCGTGGGCGCCAACGCCGACCTCACGAGGCAGGACTTCGGGCCCGGAGCGATGTCCGGGGTCGATGTCGTCTACCTCGGTGGATACCTGGTCTTGCCCGGCCTGCCGCCGGCGTCGGTGGTCGAGCTCTTCGACGCGGCGCATCGGGCGGGGGCGCAAACGCTGCTGGACGTGGTCCTCCCCGGAGACACGCAACCCTCATTGGACGATCTGCGTTCGATCCTGCCGAGCGTTGACTTCTTCCTGCCCAACGACGACGAGGCTCGGCAGCTCACCGGCGAGGAGGACCCGGAGCGTCAGGCCGCCTGCTTCAACGAGGCCGGCGCCGCAACTGTGGCCATCACCATGGGTGCAGAGGGGCTGCTCGTTCGCACTGCGACGGGCACACGGAGGCTCTGCGCTCCGAGCGTCGAGGTTGTTGACGGTTCCGGAGCCGGCGATGCGTTCGCCGCGGGGCTGATTGTCGGCATCCTCGAGGGCTGGCCCCTGGAGCGGTCGCTCGGGTTCGCCAGCGAGGTCGGCGCACTCGCGTGCACCGCGTTGGGCTGCTCGGCTGGAATCCCCGATCGGCAGCAGGTGTTCCGGCACTTGGCAACGCATTAAGGTACGACCTGTGTTGACAACCGAGCAGATCGAGGACGCGCGGCGGCGAGCGGCGCAGATGCTCGACGAGGCGGGGTTCGTCCTCACCGAGGCGGAGCGCAACAACATCGAAGTGGCCGACTTCGGCCTCTCTGAGCTCGATCAAACGGGGCTGGAAGTTGTCGTCTACGTCAACACCCAGCGGGTCTGCGCCAAGGAGATTGTGATGTTCCCCGGCCAGACGTGCCCCGAGCATCGCCACCCGCCGTTCGACGGTACTCCCGGCAAGGAGGAGACGTTCCGCTGTCGTCGGGGTCTGGTGTACCTCTACCTCGAGGGTCCGCCGGCGGAGCGGCCCACCTGCCGGCCGCCGAGAGCAGACCGGGGCGCGTACACGGTGCGGCACGAGGTGATCCTCCGGCCGGGTCAGCAACACCTCGTCCCGCCCAATACCCTGCACTGGTTCCAGGCGGGGCCGGAGGGTGCCATCGTCTCGGAGTTTTCCACGCAGAGCCGTGACGACCTCGACGTCTTCACGGACCCTGACATCACTCGGACCACCGTCGTGGCGGCGAGCTGAGCCGGGTCAGCGGCTCGAGGGGCCCCATGGACGGGAGCCTACGAATGCGGATTACGGGTGCCCTAAGGTGATCCGGTTCGCCCGCGACAGATATTGGCGCCATCCCGGTGAGATACGCTTTCGGCCTCATCTACGGGAGGCGTGACATGGGCAGCAACCGCATCAGCTACGTTCCGCTCGAGGAGATGGACGAGCGGATGCAGGCGGAGATCTACCGATGTGCGCGTGAGGGAACGCCGCGTCCGGAGAGTTCCGCCGTGCGCGCCCACGTGCCCAACGCCTTCTGGGCCTTTGCCGACTCCTGGCAGGCTCTGTTCAAGAACGGGGTCTGTGATCACGCAATCAAGGAACTGTGTCGCGTGTATGTCTCGCGAACGGTGAAATGCGAGTACTGCGGCAATCAGCGCTCGACCAAAGCCACCGCGGAGGGTCTCGCCGCCCAGCAGTACGACGCGGTGCTCAATTTCGAGACATCCGACGAATATGACCGCCGGCAAAAAGCCGCGCTTGCCTACGCCGAGGCGATCAGCTGGCGACTGGAGCCGACTGACGAGCTCTGGGATCGGCTCCACCAGGAGTTCACCGACGCGGAGCTTGTGGAGCTCGGCTGCTTCATCGCCCTGACGCTTGGCCAGCAGAGCTGGATCCGGCTGCTCGGCATCGACCACCATGAGTACCTGGCCGGTACGGACGCGTCGATGGCGCCGGGGTTCCGCAGTGCGGAGGAGGCCGCCGCAAGCAAGGTCTCGCCCGACTACTGGGCTGTGAAGGAGGCGCGGTAGGCCGGCTGCTGTCGATTGGCTCCCGACGCATTTACCCTGCCATCGGCTGGTTGCAAAGCGGCGCAAAGCAGATGTCTCACAGGAACAGTGGGCGCGCGAGGGAGAAGATAGAGCACATCGCTCGACCTGCATCGTCGCGGCCGAAAGGAGACCCGCAGCGGGCCTCCTTCCGACGACGAACGCAACGTGTCGATGCTAGTGGATGCTGAGTGGCCTGCACTCCCCCCGGATCGCGCCGATCACGACGTTGGGGGGTTGTACCGAATCACCGAACTGGGCGTCCGGCACATTGTTGAGACAGGCCAGGCTGCCGAAGACCTCGTTGTTGGCGATTTCGGTCGCATCCGGGTCGGCGAACCGGTTACCGGTCACGGTGTTGTTGCCCATGATGATGTTGCGGAACTCACCGAACCAGCACGACCTCAGGCCCCGGACCGTCAGGCTGCCGTTGATGACGTCGTCCTCGGCATCGGAATAGACCCCGAAGGAGAAGGGGCCGAAGCCCGGGGTGCAGTTGGCGCCACCGCCGCCGCCCTCGTAGGAGACGTTGCCCCCGATGATGCTGCTGTGGAGGATGACCCCCAGGGCCCCATTCGCGTCGACATTCCCCTTCACGGTGTCAAATGTGGTGTTGACGCAGCCGACCGCGGGCTCGCAGCCGAACAGCAGCGTGCCACCGTGGCCGACGGCGATGCTGCCCTTCACGAGCCAGTTCGCGTCGCCCTCAGGGGCTCCCGGTGCAAAGGCGGGGTAATTCGCCGCCAACGCCGCACCCTTGGCGACGGTGACGTCACCCTTGACGATCACGTTGCCGCTTGGGGGCCCGAGACAGAAGCCGACAACCGTCAATGACGAGTAGGTGCCGGGGGCAATCAGGCCCGGCGCAGCGAGGGTCCCGGAGCACGTCAGCCCCGCGGACGACGACGCACTGACCGTGCCCGTCCCGATGAGCACGAGTGACACGGTCGCCACCAGAGCGAAGACCGGTCGAAACACCTTCATGGAGAGCCCCCTGTGCTGGCCACCCCCGCAAGGAGGTGATTGCCGCGCACTCTACGACGGTGCAGAGGGGACTGTCCCGATCGCCTCGAACAGGTCAAGCGCCCGCAGCCTGGTGTCAGCGATACCCTACGCGCCGGCGCTCTTGAACCGGTAACGAGCCTTGTAGGAGCATGGAGAACCAGAACAGATGGACATGACATCCGCAGTGGCCGCGACGGCGCCGGGGGACGCGCCGCCCCGGCCGTCCATTCAGATCGTGCCACGCGCAGCGCTTCCTGTCATCGCGGTGATCGTCGCCGGCCTGATCACGACGATTGCCGGCAACTGGCTCTGGGCGCTGGTCTTCTACCACGTGGTCGGCGGCGGGCTGTGGACCGGCATCGACCTCTTCGTCGGGTTCGTCATCGGCCCGATCCTGGGACGGCTCTCCATTCCTTCTCGCGCTGAGTTCTCGGCACGATTCATGCCGATGATGGTGGTCATCATGCCCACCGTGGTGCTCATGACCCTTGCCTCGGGATTCCAGCTCGCGCTTGGGCTCGGCAACCTCCAATCCCTCAACCCGAACCACGGGTGGCTGGTGGCCTCGTTTGTCGTCGTCGGCGTCATGGCCACGGTCGCGCTCGGCATCCTCGAGCCCGCAAACATCGCCGTCCTGTTCGAGATGAAGAAGCCGCATCCCGACGGAGACCTCATCGCCCGGTTGATGCGCCGCTTCGTCTATGCGGCCGGGATCACCGGGGCGATGCAGATCGCCACCCTGGTCATCATGACCCGGGTGGCCACGCAATGAGGGAGGCCGGCCGTCAGACCGTGACGCGCGGCGCCACAGGCGGTGGATACCCGCCGGCAGCCGAGCTCGCCACCGTGTCGCTGGCGCTCGTCGTTGTCGGCGGAGTGTTCATGGCCGCGTCCTTCCCGACCCCTCCGCCGCTGGCGCTGCCGATTGCGCTTGTGGCGGTCAGCGCCGCGTTGCTGGGCAGCGCAATCCTGCTCCTCGTGCGCTGGCGCGGCTTTGCGTGGGCGGCCTTCTCGCTGGTCGTGCGCTGGGCCCTGGTCGCCTATGTCATCTCGGCGGGGATGATCGAGTTCTCGTTCGTGCGCAACCATGCCTCCGGTTGGCCACTGCTCGTGGTCACGCTGATGCTGGTGTTGTTCGCGGTCGACGTGCCCGTGATCATCGCCGTCACTGTGGCGCGCTACCAGTCGTCGCATCCCGCCTGATCCGCGCGGGAGAGAACCGCCGACTCCTTGGGTTGACAATCTAGCGGGTGCTTGGTACACTTAGCGCAGCCTCCTTATCGGGACCCTTCACGGGACCCAGAGGTCACGAGGAAACAGTCATGACCGACTACGCCGGACCGACCCGCACCGTCAATGCCGCTATCGCGGAAGGCCTGGAACAGACCACGGAAATCAAGCTGGCGGCCACCGAGGTCCTCAAGAGCGTCACCTCCGTCCTGGTTCCGCTCAGCGTGTTCATCCTTCCCAACTCCGAGAAGCTCATTCCGGCGATCGACGCCGTGGTGGATCGCAACTTCGACGTCGTCACCAAGTTTGTCGAGTGGCAGTACAAGTTCGGGATCGCCGCGCTCAATCTGGTGGGGTCCGCCGCCTCCAACTGACTCCGGCAGGAGCGCCGGCGCGATGGCCGCGCGCTCCTGACCACACCTCAGGCTCACGGCGCCGGTCGAAGACACCCGTGGCAGAATGCGGCGGTGGCTCAGGATGTGGCGCCCATCGCCCCCCCGGGCACGGAGTCTCCGCCGCCGGCAGCGATCGAAACCCATGAGCTGACCAAGCGATTCGGCGACCGTCGCGCAGTCGACTCACTTTCGATCCGGGTACCGCGAGGCGTCATCGCCGGACTGGTCGGCCCAAACGGCGCCGGCAAGACGACGACGCTCCGGATGCTGCTTGGTCTGATCCGCCCGACCGGTGGGAGCGCGTCCGTTCTGGGTGAGTCGATCCGCCACCCGCGCGCGTACATGCACAATCTCGGCGCGCTCATCGAGGGACCGGCCTTCTACCCGACCCTCTCGGGAAGAACCAACCTCTCCACACTCGCGACACTCGGACGGCATCGCGACGCGGACATCGCAGGGCTGCTCCAGACGGTGGGCCTTGCGGATCGTGCACGGCACAAGGTCGGCTCGTACTCCCTGGGCATGAAGCAGCGGCTCGGCATCGCGGCCGCGCTCCTGTCCAACCCCGAGCTGCTGCTCCTCGATGAGCCTGCCAATGGTCTCGATCCACCCGGGATCATCGAGATGCGTGAACTGATGCGGCGCCTGCGAGATGGTGGCACGACCCTCCTCGTCAGCAGCCATCTGCTCGCAGAGGTGGACCAGATCGCTGACTGGCTGATCGTCCTGGTGGCGGGCAGGGCCGTCTACTCCGGTCCGGCCGCGAGCCTCCCGGGGCGGCAGACCACCGAGATCCTGGTGGCGACGGAAGCGCCGGAGCAACTGGAAATCGTCGCCAGGATCGCTCGGGATCGCGGCTACGCGGTCGTGATCGAGAGCGGCCGCGCTCGAGTCACGGCGCCGCCGGCATTCGCGGGCGAGCTGAACCGGCTCGCCATGCAGGCAGGTGCAACCCTCATCGAGCTGCATCAGGTCCAGACCACTCTCGAGGAGAGCTTCCTGCAGATCATCGGAGCGGCAACCTGATGCTCGCGGCATTCCTGTCCGAATGGCCGAAGATCCGCCGGCGCAGCATCCTCCTGGCGCTGCTGGTCATGGTGGGGCTCACCGCCCTCGCCGTCGGCGTCACGCTGGCGCGCATCCAGCGGCGTTCGCTGGAGCAGCAGTTCCTCATCAAGACCGATCTCGGGCTCGTCGGCACCCTCCAACCGAGCGCGAGCCTCGTCGCGGTGATCGTGCTCATCACCATCGCTGCCGTGCTGGGGGCCGACTGGACGCAGGGCACCTGGAGAAACCTTCTGGTGCAGGAGCCGGGCCGGCTGCGACTCCTCTTCGGCAGGGTGCTCGCGCTGCTCACCTACATGATCATCTCGACGGTGCTCACCATCGGAGTCGGCACACTCGTGGCGATGCTCGTCGCACCGCATGAGGGCATCAACACCGCGGTGTGGTGGGATTCGACGGGCTCCACCGACTACCTTGAATTTCTCGGCAATCTCGTGCTCGCGGTCATCGGGTGGACGATCTTCGGCACGCTCGTCGCCGTGCTCGTCCGCAACCCCGCCGGGGCGGTCGGCGCAGCGATCGCGTGGTTGCTGGTCATCGAAGGCCTCGTCAACCAGGTGGAGCCCACCGTCGGTCAATACCTGCCCGGGCGGATCCTCTCCGTGGTGCTGACCGGCGGTCAGGCAACCCTGTTCAATGAAACGGGCTCATCGGGCGTCTCGTACAGCAGCGCGCTGATCATCGCGGGTCTGTACGCCGTCGCGATGTCGGTGGTCGCCGGCGCGAGCTTCCGGTACCGCGATATCACAGCCTAGGAGGGCCGAGGCCCAATTGCCTGGACGCGACGTTCCAGCTCAGCTCGAAGCGAGCCCATCGAGCAATGGCAGGTTGCGAATCCGATTGCCGGTTGCGGCGAAGATCGCGTTCGCGAGTGCCGGCGCGATGGTCATGATCGGCGCCTCGCCGGCGCCGGCCGAGGGGAGATCCGGGCGGTCGACGAGGACGATCTCGATGGGTGGGATGTCGCTGAATCGCGGCAGCCGGTACTGACTGAATCGCGGGTTCAGGATTCGCCCCTGCGCGAAGTGCACCGCCTCGAACAGCGCGCCGCCGAGTCCCATGATGGTCGCGCCCTCGACCTGGTTGCGAAGGTTGTCCGGGTCGACGATCGCGCCGCATTCGAATGCCGTCACGACGCGCAGCACGTCGAGCCGGGCGCCGTCGACGCGGACCTGCACGCACGTTGCGACACGGCCGCCCTTCTCGGATCCGGCCGCGATGCCTGCGCCGCTACCACGCTCGTGTGACGCGCCCCACTCGAAACGGTCCGCTGCCGCGCGCATCACGTCCGCCAGTCGCTCGTCGCGCAGGTGCCGGAGACGGAGCTGCAGCGGATCGACGTGCAGCGCATCAGCGAGCTCGTCGATGAACGATTCGCGCGCGAAGGTGTTCGCGGTCGCCGCGAGCGCGCGGTACGGACCTTGCGCCAGAGGCGAATCTGCGGGCTGGAATCGAATGCGCTGATTGGGGATGTCGTAGAGAACGCCGATCGCGGCACCGCCCGAGTTGATGTTGGTGAACTCCCACGCTGTGATCCCACCGTCGGCCGTCGCTCCTGCGGTGACGTCGATCACCGCCGCCGGCCGGAAGTACGCCCAGGTGAACTCCTCCTCGCGCGTCCACTGTAGCTTCACGGGCGAACCGGCCGCGCGCGCGAGCCGGGCGGTCGCGATCGCGACGTCCGCGGCGTGCTTGCCGCCGAACCCCGCGCCCGTATCCGGGACGATGACCCGCACGCGCTCCTCGCGCACGTCGAGTGCCTCGGCGAGCGCACTGCGCACGCCGAAGGGCTGCTGCGTCCCGGTCCAGACGGTGAGCCGGCCGTTCTCCCACTCGGCAAGCGCGACGCGAGTCTCGAGCGGAGCGTGCGCGATGTACGGCGTCGTGTACGTGCGACTCAGACGCACCGGCGCGGCTGTGATCGCCCGGTCGTAGTCGCCACTGTCGTGTGCGTACGCGCCGCCCCACCCCTCCACCTCGACAGGATGCGTGCGCAGGTGCGACACCAGGTCCGCTTCGGAGACGGCCTCGACCGGGTCCCAGTCGGCGTGGATCGCCTCGATGGCCCTGCCGGCGGCGGCGGGGCTGGGCGCGACCACACCGACGAAATCGCCGTCGACGACAACGTTGACACCGGGCATCGCGCGCGCGACGGCGACGTCGGCGTTGTGCAGGTGCGCTCCGAACTGGGGAGGACGGAGGATGCGGGCGTGGCCCATCCCGGGCCGGCTCAGGTCGGAGGTGAACCGCTTCGCGCCCGTGACGGCGGCCGGATCGCCGCGCGCGACCTCGTGTCCGGCGAGGTGCCAATCGGTCGCGGGCGTGAGCCGGACGTCGTGATCGACGACCTCGGCGCGCCGGACGCCGGGCTCCAGCTCGGGGCCGCGGGACAGACCTTCGCGTGCCGCGGCGGCGACACGTTGCAGATCGCTCGCGGCGGTCGGCATCGACATGCTTCCGAACGTTCCGATGTCCCACGGACACAGGTCGGTGTCGCCCATCACGAGGCGCACGTTCTCGAGCGCCGTCTCCATCTCCTCGGCGACGATGAGGCGCAGCGCGCGCCGAGTCCCCTGTCCGACCTCCACCTTGCCGGTGAACGCGGTGACCGTGCCGGCGGCATCGACGTGCAGCCAGGCGCCGCCGGTCCGCACCCACGTCCCGGGTGCGGCCACTGCTGGAGGGACGACAAAGACCGCGCCGTCCCCGAGCACATCGAAGTAGTCGCGCCGGTCGACCGCGACGAGGTCCCACGGCGCCCGCGGCCGGCGTGCGAATGCCGGTGCACGCTCGCTGATGACCCTCGCGTTCGGGGCGGATTCGTGGTGGTCGCGAGCTCGCTGGATGGCATCGGTGATGCGCGGATACGTGCAGCACCGGCACACGTTCGGGGCCATCCAGCGGACGATCTCGTCGTCGCTGGGACGCGGGTTCGCATCGAGCAGCGCGGCGGCGGCGACGACCATGCCTGGGGTGCAGAAGCCACACTGCATCGCTCCGGCGTCGAGGAACGCCTGCTGGACGGAGTGGAGCGTGCCGGTCTGCGTCAGGCCCTCGATCGTGGTGACGGACCGCCCGGCAACATCGCCGGTCGTGACGGCGCACGCGCGGGCGAGCGCTCCATCGATGAGCACACTGCAGGCGCCGCATGCGGACTCGCCGCAGCCGTACTTTGTGCCGGTCAACCCAACGGCTTCGCGCAGCCAGTCGAGCAGACGGAGATCCAACGCCGCGCCGATGTCATGGTCGACGCCGTTGACGCAAACCCGCTCCGGGGCGCGCTCTTCACCGGCTCGCGAGGTCGAGTCAGGCATCAACCGCACTGTTTCACAACGTCGTGCTGCGACGTGAGCGTCCGGGAGGCTCCCCGTCCGAGCGCAGCCAGGGTCGACGGTCCACAATCCGCCGGTTCAGGGCGCGAGACCCGGGGTTTCTTGGGACCAACGGCACTGGTGCAACCACTCCGGCCGGGGGACCATCGAACCATGACCACAGGAGCGACGGCGGTCCACGCACCGGGGCGGCGCGTCACGGTGCGCGTGGTGTATGGAGCATCGGATGTCGAGCGGGCAGCCGAATCGATGGACGTGCTCGTGAGTGGCGAAGAGGTGGGGGCCATCCTGGCCGCCATCGACGGCGAGCTGGCGACCCTGGCGGCTGCCGCGACGCACTCGGCGGTCATTCGGCGGATCTTCGACGAGTTGCAGACTGTCTCGCACGCACACGCGTGCGGCGACGACGACTGAGTCGGGTCCAACGACCCTACCTCGAGCCCGACGCGAAGCGCTAGGCTCGGGGTCGCGAGCCCGATTTGCGACGAAGGCGCCGCTGGCTCGCCGAGGTGTCCAGGTGAACGCGATCGCAACCATGCCCGTCACCAGCGTGCCCGCTGAAAACCCGTGGCATAACGCCCAGCGGCAGTTCGACCAGGCCGCCGAGTTGACCCACCTCGAATCGGGCCTCCGGGCCGTGCTCCGCGAGGTGAAACGTCAGCTCATCGTGAGCTTCCCGGTGAAGATGGACGACGGCTCGGTGCGCGTCTTCGAAGGCTACCGCGTCCAGCACAACATGGCTCGGGGGCCGGCCAAGGGTGGCATCCGCTACCACCAGGGCGTGACCCTCGACGAGGTCAAGGCCCTGGCGATGTGGATGACCTGGAAGTGCGCCATCGCCGGACTCCCGTTCGGTGGCGCAAAGGGGGGCATCGTGGTCGACCCCAAGCGGCTCAGTGAGGGCGAACTGGAGCGGATGACCCGGCGTTATGCGACCGAGATCAGCGTCATCATCGGCCCCGAGTACGACATCCCCGCTCCCGACGTCAACACGTCGCCGAAGATCATGGCCTGGATCATGGACACGATCTCGATGGAGCACGGGTTCTCGATTCCCGCGGTGGTCACCGGCAAGCCACTCTCCGTGGGCGGCAGTCAGGGACGCAACGCGGCGACGGGACGGGGGGTGATGTTCGTCGCGCTCGAGGCGTGCAAACGGCTTGGTATCGACCCCAAGGGCTCGACCGTCGCCATCCAGGGATTCGGCAACGCGGGGTCGATCGCGGCGCGCCTCATGGCAGCGCAGGGCTTCACCATCGTGGCGGTTTCTGACAGCAGCGGCGCGATTCACAGTCAGGCCGGCCTCGATGTCGATCGGCTGATCGCACACAAGAAATCGACCGGCAGCGTCACCGGCTTTCCTGGCGCGAGCGTCATCGCCGCTCACGAGGTCCTCGAGGTGCCGTGCGACGTGCTCGTGCCGGCGGCCCTGGAGAACCAGGTCACCGGCGAGAACGCCGGGCGTATCCAGGCCAGGCTCATCCTCGAGGCGGCCAATGGCCCGACCACTCCGGACGCGGACATTCTGCTCGAGAAGCGCGGCATCACGGTTGTCCCGGACGTTCTCGCCAACGCGGGCGGTGTGACCGTCTCGTACTTCGAATGGGTGCAGGATCTGCAGTCCTTCTTCTGGGATGAGGACGAGATCAACGCTCGCCTCGAGAAGGTGATGCACCGCGCGTTCACCGAGGTCTGGGACACGTCGACGCAGCACGGGGTCTCGCTGCGCCAGGGCGCCTACTTCCTCGCCATCGAGCGTGTTGCCGAGGCGACGACCGACCGGGGCATCTATCCCTAGGGGCGCACCGGCTCCGCCGGGGGGCCGCTCGGCAGCGGCCCGGGACGTCCCAGATAGTAGCCCTGAGCCCATTCAACACCGAGGTCGACCAGCACACGCAGTTCCTCTTTCGTCTCCACGCCCTCCGCGATGACCTCGCCGCCAATCTGAGACGCCATGCCGAGCACCCCGGCGACCACGGCTCGCTTGACAGGATCCTCGTGGACGCCACGAATCAGGAAGAGGTCGAGCTTGATGAACTCCGGGAGCAGCCGAACGATGTGCTTGAGGCTCGCGAACCCCGCGCCGGCGTCGTCGATTGCCAGCCGCACTCCATGCCGCCGCAACCGGTCGATGGCGCGTTGCAGTGGCTCATAGTCTTCGACGGCTGCGTGTTCGGTCACTTCCACGACCAGGCTCTCTCCGTGGAGACCACCCACCAACCTGCTGAAGTCGTCGCAGAGCAGCGTCTCTGGAGAGGCGTTGAGTGAAAGAAAGGCGGCACTGGGCAATCGGTACGCGTGCTCGATCGCCTTGCGGATGGCGTGGAGCTCGAGCTCCGGGCTGAGCCCGGCGGCATGTGCGGCGTCGAACCACTGCTCGGGCGTTTTCCCCTTCGCGGGGCGGAAACGCGACAGCGCTTCAAAGCCACCAATCTCGAGCGTCTTGAGGTTGACGATCGGCTGGAACACCGGGCTCACCCCGTCGCCGGCCATCACGGCGAGCACGTCTGCCCGCTGCTCATCGCACTGCAGTTGTCCGGTCTGTTCGGCCGCAACCTCGTCGGTCACGTCGCGAGCGCCCGCGTAGATGGTCCCATCGCTGAGCGCGGGCGACGCCGTCCAGGCCAGCCACCGATACGTTCCGTTCTTGCACCGATATCGGTTGCGAAAGTGCACGAGCTTGGTGCCGTCGGCGACCTTGCTTGCCGCTTCGATGGTCGCGAGTCGATCGTCAGGATGGACGAAGTCGATAAAGGGTTGCCGCAAGAGCTCCCCATCCTCGTATCCCAACGTGGTGCTCCAGGTCTCATTCAAGACCTTGAAGTAGCCGTCGATCCCGGCGAGACACAGCATGTCGACGGAAAGGTCAAAGAACCGCTCGGTCGGCGAGCTGAGCGGCGCGACCAGAGTCCGATCGAACGGCAAACCGAACCACGGGGAGCTGACGCGCGTGCCCATGCGCCATTGTTGTGCCCCGGCCCATATCTGGATCGCGCGATGGCGGATTGTCACCGCGGTATCCGATTGCTACTCACGCCTCGGTCATATTCCTCTGGTGGCAACCGCCAATCCGTCGGCGATCCATCCCCGGTAACCCTCCCCCGGCCTCGACGGCGCCCGCGCGCACCTCCACCGCATCGCGCACGCCTCAATCTGACCCGATGACTCGCCGCCGTCGCGGGCGAGAACTAAATGGGTACGGCGGCGAACCGACGGTGTTCGGCGCGCACCATGCGTTCCGAGAAGGGCCCCGATCCGTCACGAGGTGAACCCACCGTGTCGTTGCAGCACTCCGAGCATCGGTTTCCCAGAGCTGCTCATCGGGATCTCGGGAACATACCGCGCATCAGTCGACGCTCCGTTGCAGACTGAGCCGCCCGTCGACGTCTCGCAGACCGCGACGAGGGGTGGCGCCCTGCTGCTGCCGCTCCTCGGGCTCCTCAACGAGTCGGTTGACATGAACACGGCGCTTCGCCAGGCCCTCGACATGCTGACGGCGGCACTCGGTGGCCACGTCGGCGAGATCTGGCTGGTCGGCGGCGAGCCTCGTCAGGTGGAATTGCAGTGCTCGTCTTCGAGCGGATCGCCAGAAGTTGCGGCGTTTGAGGCTGCCGGGAGGGCGCTTGGGCTCGCGGCGGGGCCGTCGCTGATCGCCCGGGTCGTGAAAACAGGGCGCGGGTCAGCGGTATCGATGGTCGTGGCCGGTGGGTGGGAAGACCGCGCCGCCGAGGCGGTCGCAGCGGACATCCATGGCGCCGTGGCCTTTCCGATCCGGACAACGAGTGGTGTTGCCGGCGTGCTCGCGATCTTCCGTCAAAGCGTCGACCGTCCCGATACGGCGGTGCTCGAGGCGATCCCGCCGGCGTGCCTGCACATCGGCCACTTCATCGAGCGCGTTCGCGCCGAGGGCGCCTTTCATGCGGCCGCACTGCAGCTCTCCGCGCTCGCGTCCACCGACTCGCTCACCGGGTTGAAGAACCGGCGCGAGTTCGATCGGGCGTTGCGCACCATTCCGCGCCAGCCGTTCGCGATCCTCTCCGTGGATGTCGACGGCCTGAAGAAGACCAATGACGCGTACGGCCACGCCGCAGGCGACGCGTTGCTGCGCATCGTGGGTCATACCCTCGGGCTCCTCGTGCGCGGATGGGACGTGATGGCGCGGGTGGGCGGCGACGAGTTCGCGGCGCTGCTGCCCGAGGTTGGCGTCTTCGGCGCGGATCTCGTGGCGGAGCGCATGCGGATGGCGATGCACGCCTTGGTACTCCCCAGCGGTCCGGTCCGGATCACCGCCGGCTGGAGCGCGGCGCCGGCCGGCGCCGACCCGGTCTCGGTCTGGCAGAAGGCTGATGAGTCGCTCTACCGGGCAAAGCACACGGGCGGCGATCGGGTCGAGGGTCGCTCCTACGAGCGGAGCGAGAGTGGCGACATCGCCGAACGCTCCTACTCGGACGTGGTCACTCGCATCTTCGAGGGCGGCGCGCTCGCGACGATGTTCCAGCCCATCGTCGATCTCGTCGAGGGCTCGGTGATCGGCTACGAGGCTCTGGCTCGTCCTGAGGGATTTGCAGCGATGGACTCGGTGGAGGCCGTCTTCGAATCTGCGCGTACGAACGGGCAGATTCGCGATCTCGACTGGGTCTGCCGCCGCAAAGCCGTCGAGGATGCGCGAAACCTCCCTGCGGGATCGGCGCTGTTTCTGAATATCAGCGCTTCATCGTTGATGGATCCGGTCCACGGCGTCGACCAGCTCCTCCTGCTCTTGCGCGGAGTCGGGCGATCGCCACGCACTGTCGTGCTCGAGATCACCGAACACGAGCGCATCCGCGATTACGAGCTCCTGAGCGAAGTCCTTGCCGCGTATCGGGCCGAGGGCCTCCGCTTCGCGCTGGACGACGTCGGCGAGGGCCATTCCACGCTCGAGTTGCTCGCCGCCTCCTCCAGTGAGTACCTCAAGCTGGGTCGCAGCCTCACGATGACCTCGACTCGTGTGGGCTCGCGAGCGGCAATGCATGCAACCATGGCCTTCGCCCGCGCGACCGGTGCCCTTGTTATTGCCGAAGGCGTCGAGAACGAGTTCGTGGCTGATCAGATGAAGGCCGCCGGCATCCTGTTCGGACAGGGCTTCGGGTTGGGCAAGCCAACCCCCGCGGCAGACGTGGAGGACGTCGGCGAGGCGCTTGCAGGCCGCGCCGCCCTCAGCCGGCTCCGACCTCGTTCTACGCAGACACTCCGATGAACCCGCCGGCGGGCTCGATTCGGAGCAGCGGCCGGCGATTGACTGGGATGCGACCCCGCTCGGGTGCTGTGGATCACGGGTCCGGCAGCTCGTCGACGGTCACCCGTCCTGCTGCTCCCGGAGTGCGAACTTCACGATGACGGTTGGGTGGCCCGCACCAAACGGGTTGTTGAAGTACGACACGAACGGGCCCATCCGACGCGAATCCGTGACCACCATGTACGAGGCGCCGGGGAAGATCGCGCGCACGAGCGCCGGGTCGCTCAGCAAGGTGGCCACCTCGACAAAGTCTCCGCCCCGCCGCCGCACCCGCACCCTTCGCCCGTGGAGCCTCTCCCCGACTGTCGCCACCCACTCGTCGCTATCGTGCGTCCAACGGATCTCGCGAATCCTTTCGGCTGGTGAGGGGATCTGACAACCGCAACTCACGGCGAGACGCGCGTAGATCAGCTCTGCCTCGCCCCTCGGAACGCCTGGGATGAAGAACGCAGTCATGGTAAGGGGCGGCCTCCTCCGTAGAGACCCTACGCGTTTCAGGAGGGAAGACGAGCCGCGCCACAAGGGGCGCACCGTTGAAGGCGCAGCATGTCCAGGTCTGAGTCGGACGCTGTCTGGTTGAAGGACACCTTGACCCTCCCGGCAGGGCGGAGCAAGGTGGGGCCACGGCGCCTGGCCGCGGCCGCACCGACCGAGGCGTCTGCCGGCGAGTTCGCCAGGCTCTGACCTCACAGGCGACGATGGCCGCTGAACTTCGGGAGTGCGCCGTCTCTGCAAGGCTGTTAGCGGACGGCTAGAGTGTGGGCGTTCACCCAGGGATGGAGCGGTGCGGGTCAAGCGGTTAGTCGGAGGTCGGCCAATGGCAGTCGAAGTGCAGGCTACAGAAGCAGAGATTGCGGTGCACTGGCGTGAGGAGGACTATTTCGCTCCTCCGCCGAAGTTCATCGGACAGGCGAACGCGAGCGATCCCGGCATCCGCGAGCGGTTCCGCGAGGAGAACTTCCCAGAGTGCTTCAAAGAGTACGCGGACCTGCTCACCTGGGATAAGTACTGGCACACCACCCTGGACACCAGCAATCCGCCCTTCTGGAAGTGGTTCGTCGGCGGCCGGCTCAACGCGAGCGTGAACTGTGTCGATCGCCACCTTGCGAAGTCCCGCAACAAGGCAGCGCTCATCTGGGTTCCAGAGCCTGAGGGCGAGGAAACCAAGGCGATCACGTATCAGGAGCTCCACAAGCGGGTCAACGAGTTCGCGGCGCTCCTGCGCGGCTTCGGCGGAGTGGAGGTCGGTGACCGCGTCACCTTCCATATGCCGATGGTTCCGGATCTCCCGGTCTCGATGCTCGCCTGTGCCCGTCTCGGCGTCATCCACAACCAGGTGTTCGGCGGGTTCAGCGGAACGGCCTGTGGGGGCCGGATGGCCGACTGCGGCAGCCGCATCCTGGTGACCATGGATGGGTACTACCGCAACGGCGAACTCATCGACCACAAGGCCAAGGCCGATGAAGCGATCGCCGTGGCTCGGGAGCAGGGTATCGAGGTCGAGAAGGTCCTGGTGTGGCGACGCCACCCCGGCCAGTACAGCTCCAAGACGCCCATGGTCGAGGGCCGCGACTTCTTCGTTGACGAGCTGTTGAAGGACTACAAGGGCCAGATGGTCGAGCCGGTGTCGATGCCGGCCGAAGCGCCGCTCTTCATGATGTACACCAGCGGTACCACCGGACGTCCGAAGGGCTGTGTGCACAGCACGGGCGGCTACCTCGCCTACGTCACCGGCACGTCAAAGTACTATCAGGACATCCATCCCGAAGACACGTACTGGTGCTTTGCGGACATCGGATGGATCACCGGCCACTCCTACATCGTCTACGGCCCGCTGTCGCTGGGGACGACGAGCGTGATGTATGAGGGAGTGCCGCTCTATCCGGATGCCGGCCGGCCCTGGAGGATCGCCGAGCGCCTTGGGGTGAACATCTTCCACACGGCGCCCACGACGATCCGGATGCTCCGCAAGTTCGGCCCCGACGAGCCGGCGAAGTACAACTACCACTTCAAGCACATGACGACGGTCGGCGAGCCCATCGAACCCGAGGTGTGGCGCTGGTATCACCGGGTCGTGGGCAAGGGCGAAGCGGTCATCGTCGACACGTGGTGGCAGACCGAGAACGGCGGGTTCCTCGGCAGCACGCTTCCCGCGCTCGACCAGATGAAACCGGGCAGCTGCGGCCCTGGCGTCCTCGGCGTCTATCCCGTGATCTATGACGAGAATCGCAACGTCGTCGAGCCGGGCAGCGGTCGAGCAGGGAACATCTGCATCCGCAACCCGTGGCCGGGCATCTTCCAGACGATCTGGGGTCAGCCCGAGCGGTTTGTCGACACCTACTTCAGGAAGTACTGCCGGGACCCGGAGAGCAAGGACTGGCACGACTGGCCGTACCTCGCTGGTGACGGCGCCGTCCAGGCACCGGATGGCTACATACGGATCCTCGGTCGTGTCGACGACGTGATCAACGTTGCCGGGCACCGGTTGGGGACCAAGGAGCTGGAGTCGGCGTGCCTCACGGTCGATGAGATCGCCGAAGCGGCGGCGGTCCCGGTGATTGACGAGCTTCGCGGCCGCGCGGTGGAAATGTATGTGGCGCTGAAGCCGGGTGTGCAACCGAGCGACGACATCAAGAGGAAGATCGGCGAAGCGATCGACCGTGAGATCGGGAAGATCGCCCGCCCCCACAATGTCTGGATCGTGCCCGACATGCCCAAGACCAGGTCGGGAAAGATCATGCGGCGGGTGATCGCGTCGATCTCCAACTTCACCGACATCGGGGATGTGACCACGCTGGCAAATCCCGAGATCGTCGAGAGCATCCGCCACCAGGTCCAGACCGAGAAGGTGGCGAAGGGCGATCAACCGCGCGAGCTGTCGCCGCAAGAACTTGAGGAGATCAAGGCCTTCGGCAGCGTTGAATAGGTAGGGGAGTCGATACGGGTCGAGGCGACTCGACCCGTATCGATGGCTCAGGCTGCTTGCTTGGTCCGGGTCTTGCTCGCTGTCCCGGCACCGGCGCTCAGGAGCCGAAGCGTCATGTCGCGCTGGGTGTCGAGCACCTGGGTGGCGAAGTCGAACGACTTCTCCACCAGCTCGGCGGGCGTCAGCTGGCCACTCTCGAGCGTCGCCGGCACGTCGCGGACTGCCTCGATGAGCTTTGCCTGAACCTCGCCCACCTTCTGGACGGCGGCAAGAAACTGCTTCTGCAGGTCGGTCACGTAGGTCTGATACTCGGCCATGGGTAGTCTCCTTGGAATCGCGGTTTGGTCTACTTGGCGCTTAGTATACCAAGCAGGCGCTGCTTATGTCAACCATCCCTCGGTTTGGCTCCCCAAGCGCTAGGATTGGCGTATGCCCACGCCCACGCCACCGTTCAAGTCGGTCGGCGACTTCATCCGCACGCAACGGGAGCTGATGTCACTCTCGATGCGCCAGCTCGCAGGGATGGCCAAGGTCTCGAATCCCTACCTCAGCCAGATCGAGCGCGGCGTGTACACGCCGTCGGCGCAGGTGCTCAAGGGGATCGCGGATGCACTCGATATGTCCGCCGAGACCCTGTACCGAGAGGCCGGCCTGCTCGATGAATCGGTGGAACGTCCCCTCCTGAGCGTCGAGGATGCCATCCGGGTGGACGGGCGGCTCACCCAGGAGGCGAAGCAGGCGTTGATCCAGGTCTACCGCGGCCTGGTGGCCACCCAGCAGCCTTCAACGGCGACCCCGAGGCCGTCGCGTCCGGCGCGCAAGCCGGCCGCCAAGGCGGCGTCGCCCAGAGCAAAACCGAAGCCCCGCTGACGCGCGTCGCCATCCCGTTTGTCGAGAACCGGGGCGACCCGTCGCCACCCCGGCTCCAATCACTGACTCTTCGCGACCGAGCTGGAACCGGCGCGCTGGGCGCGGCGCGCCGGCGATCGGGCTTTGAAGCGTCGAGCATCCTCGCCCCTGGCGTAGCTCCCGGGTGCCGGATCGCCGGGCGGAACCCGCGGGGGCGCCACGAGTTCCCCGGACCGCGCCGCGGCCCAGTCCACCCAGTCGTCCCACCAACTGCCATTCACCCGCTCTGCTCCATCGCGCCACGCCTGGGCGTCGACACCGCGGTCCGCATGTGGTCGTGTCCAGAACGCCGCCTTGGGGTTGCCGGGAGGATTGACGATGCCCGCAACATGCCCGCTCGACGTCAGCGTGTAGCGCACCTCGCCGCCGACATGCTGGGTGGTCAGGTACGTCCCCTTCCACGGGGCGATGTGGTCGGCCTCAGCGCCCAGCACGTACATCGGCTGCCGGATCTTGCCGAGATCGATCGGGGTGCCGGCGATCTGAAACGCTCCTGGGCGAATCAGCAGGTTGTCGACGTAGCAGGCGCGCAGGTATTGCGTGTGCATCGTCGCCGGCATGTTCGTGCTGTCCCCATTCCATGCCAGGAGGTCGAACGCGGGTGGGGTCTTGCCCATGTACCAGTTGTTGATGACATAGCTCCAGACCAGGTCGTTGCCGCGCAGCCAGTCGAACGTCTGCGCCATCGCGGACGCCTCGAGATACCCGCGCTGCCGCATGTTCTGCTCGAGGCGTTTCACGCTCTCGCGGTCGGCGAAGACGCCGAGATTGCCGGGGATGCTGAAGTCGACCAGCGTGTTGGTGATGGTCATCCAGCCCACCCGCTCGGCTTCGCCCCTGGCCGCGAGATGCGCCAGGCCGATCGTCGACATCGTGCCCCCGAGACACAGACCGACGATGTTCACGACCGGCGATCCGGTGAGCTCGCTGACCTGGTCGAGCGCTGCCATCAGGCCGAGCCGAAGATAGTCGTCCCAACTCACGCCCCGCATCGACGCGTCGGGGTTGCGGTAGCTGATGCAGAACACGGTGAAACCGTGCTGCACCGCGTACTCGATGAAGGATCGGCCGGGCGCCAGATCCATGATGTAGTACTTGTTGATCCATGGTGGGCTGCAGAGGATCGGTTGCGCGTGGACGAGATCCGTCTGCGCCTCGTACATGAGCAACTCGATGAGCGAGTTGCGCATCACCACGCGCCCGGGTGTCGCGGCGAGGTTCTTGCCGACGCTGAACGATGTTGCGTCGACCTGACGCGGCCGCCCGCCGTTGTGCATGAGGTCGTCGACGAAGTTGCTCGCGCCCGCCATCAGGCTCTGGCCACCCGTTTCGAACGCCTCCTTCCAGACTGCGGGGTTTGCCCATGGGATGTTGGTGGGAGCCAGCGCATCGAGCATGAGGTCGAGCGCGAACCGCGCCTTGTTCCGCTCGAGCGCGGGTGCGTGCGAGGTCTCCACCAGGTGCTGCGCCCACTGCACGGTGCAGAGATAACTCTCGGCCAGCGTGCGGAAGGCTGGGTTCGCCTGCCAGGTCCGGTCCGCGAAGCGGTTGTCGCTCGGCGCAACGGGGCCGGCGTTGCCCCGGCCGAATGCGCGCTGCGCCGCACGCGCCGCTACCGCGGTCTGTCCCGCTGAGAGCTCCAGACCGGCCTTCGCGAAGTGCAGCGGGCGACGCATCGCGTCAGCGAGGAACACGCTGCGCAAGGCCCCCCCGAAATCACTCTGGTCCACCTTGGCGAGGAGTGCCGCGTACGCCGAGTCCTCGCCGGTTTCGTCGCTCACGAGCCGTTCACATGAACAGACCGCCGTTGACGGCGTACATGGCCCCGGTGATGTACGACGACTCCTCCTCGAGGAGGAACCGGACCACGCGAGCCACCTCGTCGGGCCGGCCAAGTCGCCGGATCGGCACCTTCTCGATGATGCCGTCGAGGATCGGCTGAGGGATCTTGGCCACCATCTCGGTTGCGATGAATCCGGGTGCCACGCAATTGACGGTGATCCCCTTGCGGGCCGTTTCCAGCGCGAGGCTTTGCGTGAGTCCGTAGAGCGCTGCCTTGGAGGCGGCGTAATTGGCCTGTCCGATGTTCCCGGTCTGGCCGATGACCGAACTCAGGTTGACGATCCGTCCGCTGCCTCGTTCGAGCATGTGGTCGAGAACGGCCTTCATCATGTAGAACGCGCCCGAGAGGTTGATCCGCATCACCGCGTGCCAGTCCTCGATGGTCATCTTTCGGACGGTCTTGTCGACGGTGATGCCGGCGTTATTGACCAGGAAGTCAATCTGGCCGTAACCGGTCAACACCTCGTCGACCACGCGGGTGCAGTCCGCCGGGACCCCGACATTGCCCTGATGCACGGAGATCGAGTCACCCTGAGCGGCGATCTCGTCTCGCAGCACCGCCGCAGACTCGGCGTCGCGGTGGAACCCGGCAGCCACATGCGCGCCGTGGCGAGTGAGCTCTCTGGTGATCGCAGCGCCGATGCCGCGGGTGCCCCCGGTGACGATGGCCACTTTTCCAGAGAAAAGGCGCGGCGTCACCATTTCGCCGGCGGCCGGCTCGACGACTGCCATAGTCGGAACATCGTAGTCCAGACTTCGGGCGTCTCGCCAGGGTACGAGCTATGGGCGACCGCCGCCGAACGATCGGGCCCGCCTCGCGCCGGTTCAGTCCCCGTCGATGTCCGTGCGCCGGAGGCGCGCGCATCCAACGAGGAACACCAGGAGGACGCCGCCGAGGATGGCGACATACCCCAAGGACGTCGATGGCGTCGCATTCGCTCCGGCGTCCGGGGTGGGCGGATCGTCGTACACGGACAGCATCAGCGTCGGCGACATCGAGCCGGTCAGGGCCGCGTCACCGCTGTAGACGGCAGTGATCGGGTGCGTGCCGGTGCCCGTGAAGACGACACCGCACGATGCGGTTCCGGAAACGACCGGCTTCGCTGCGCAGCCGGGGATGGGGGAACCGGCGTCCAGGAACGCAGCGGTCCCGGCCGGGGCAACATACGCCGGCGAGACTGGAGACACGATCGCCTTGAAGATCCCGGCTTGACCCGCCGCCCACGTGCCGTCCGGCGACGTCACCGTCGTCGTCGAGTCGGCGAGCGCAACGTCCTGGTTCAGTGGCGCCGAGGTGGCGCCGCTGAAGTTTGAGTCACCGTTGTAGACGGCGGTGATCGCATGGGTGCCGGCATCGGCATAGGTCACGGTGCACGACGTCGTCCCGGCGACCAGTGGTTGCGTCGCGCAGCCGGCGATGGTCGAGGCGCCGTCCAGAAACGCGACGCTGCCGGTCGGGGTCCCGCTCGCCGGGGCGACGGCGGTCACGATTGCGACGTACGAGACTGACTCACCCGACACCGACGGGTCCACCGACGGGGCAGCCCCCGCCGTCGTCGCGCCCTGGTTGACTGTCTGCGTGAGGACGGGAGACGTCGCACCGGTGAAGTCTGGGTCACCGCTGTAGACGGCGGTGACGGCGTGGCTGCCGACTCCGGGGTAGGCGATGCTGCATGACGCCACGCCACCGATCAGCGGCTGCGCGATGCAGCCGCTGATGATGGTGGCACCGTCCATGAATGTGGCCGTGCCCGAGGGCGTGCCGCTCGCGGGGGCGAGAGCGGTGACGATCGCTGAGTAGGAGATGTCCTGACCGGAGACGGAGGGGTCCACCGACGCGGTCACCAGAGTCGAGGTCGCTCCCTGGTTGACGCTCTGCGTGAGGAGGGGAGACGTTGAGGTCGCGAAGTTGGCATCACCGCTGTAGACGGCTGTGATCGGGTGCGCGCCGGCGGTGACGAACGACGTCGCGCACGATGCGGTGACCGCGGCCGACAACGTCTGCGCGGCGCAGCCCGTGATCGTGACGCCGCCATCCTCGAACGTCACCGTCCCCGTCGGCACCCCGCTGCCGGGGGCGATGACACTCACGGTCGCGGTGAAGGTCACCGGCTGACCGGACACCGAGGGGCTCGTCGACGATCCAACCGCCGTCGTGGTCGAGGCCGGGTTCACCGTCTCCGTCAGGACGGATGAGGTGCTGGGCACATCGTTCGAACTGCCGTTGTAGATACCGCTGATCGAGTGCCCACCGACGTTCAGCGTGGTTGTGGTGCAGGTGGCGACACCCGCGGCCAACGTCACCCCACCGCACCCCGCGATGGCGGCCGTACCGTCGTCGAATGCCACCGTGCCGGTCGGAGTGCCCGATCCGGGAGCGTTGGCGGTCACGGTGGCGGTGAAGGTCACGGACTCGCCGAACAGCGTCGGATTCACCGTCGCCGTCAACACCGTGGTGGTCGGGTCGGCCGTCACCACCTGAGTCAGAACGAAAGAGGTGCTCTTGGCGTTGCTCGCGTCACCGCTGTAGACCGCGGTGATCGTGTGCGAGCCCACCGCCGGCGACACGTCGCACGATGCGGAGCCGGCGGTCATCACCACCGCGACGCAACCGGCGATGTTGGCGCCACCGTCGCGGAACGTGATCGTGCCGGTCACCGTCGGGTCGCCGGCAACGGTCGCCGTGTACTGAATGCTCTGCCCGAGCACGGACGGGTTCGCGTCGGAGGTGACTGTCGTCGTCGTCGGGCCGACCACGGTCTGTGTGAGCGGCGCTGACGTGCTCGTGATGAAGTCGCCGTCGCCGCTGTACACCGCGGTGATGGTGTGCACGCCGGCCGCGAGTCCGTTGGTCGCGCACGTCGCGGTCCCCACAGCCCCCAGGACCTGCGCCCCACAGCCCGCAATGGCGACACCGCCATCCTCGAACGCGACCGTTCCGGTGCGCGTCCCCGTTGCGGGAGCGACCGCGGCGACCGTCGCGGTGAAGGTCACCCTGACACCGGCGCTCGAAGGATTCAGCGACGACGCGACCCTGGTTGTGGTCGCGCCCTGGGTCACCGTCTGCGTGAGGGCCGGCGATGTGCTCGATGAGAAGTTGGCATCACCGCTGTAGGCGGCGGTGATCGTGTTCGCGCCGAGGTTCAGCATCTTCGTGACGCACGTGGCAGTCCCCGACGCGGGCACGACCTGCGCACTGCAACCCGTGATGTCGACGCCGGCAACCTGAAAGTCGACAGTCCCGGTCCGCGTCCCCGAGGCGGGGGCCGCGGCCCTGACGTTGGCGGTGAACCTCACGTTCGCGCCGGTGCGCGAGGGGTTGGCCGACGATCTCAGCGCGATCGCGGTCGCGCCGAGGTTGACCGTCTGGATGAGGTCTGAGGACGTCGAAGCCGCGAAATTGGCGTCACCGCTGTAGATCGCGGTGACGGTGTGCGTCCCCGGTCCTGCGTAGGCGATCGCGCACGTGGCCGTGCCGGCGACCGCGACCGCCTTGGCGCCGCAGCCGGCCATGATGACGCCGCCATCCTGAAACGCCATTGTGCCGGTGCGCGTCCCAGCGGCGGGCGCGACCGCGCGGACCGTGGCCTTGTACGTCACGGTCTGACCGCTCACCGATGGGTTGACTGACGCGCCGACGACTGTCGTGGTGGACCCCATGGTCACCACCTGCGTCACCGGCGCAGATGTGCTGGTCGCGTACGTCGCGTTACCGCCGTAGACGGCGGTGACGGTGTGCGATCCGACGGTGAGAGCGGCGGTCCTGCAGGTGGCAACCCGGGCTGCGACCGGCC
Organism: Saccharimonadales bacterium (SeqCode); assembly: GCA_035534875.1. Lineage (GTDB taxonomy): Bacteria > Chloroflexota > Dormibacteria > Aeolococcales > Aeolococcaceae > Palsa-851. The sequence goes on along the minus strand of DATLRB010000060.1, from coordinate 152,549 downwards.
TGTTGACGCAGCCGGCAACGTTGATCCCGCCGTCCTGGAAGGTGACTGACCCACCCGGCGCCGGTGCGACCGGCGTGATCGTCGCGGTGAAGACGACTGCCTGCCCCCCCAAGGAGGGATTGGTGCCCGAGGTCAGAGTCGTGGTCGACGTCGAGAGCGCGTGGCCGATGATGCCGCCGGAGAAGAGCGAGAGCGCCCCGGCGGTGAGCGCAGCGCCGGCCTGGCGAACGACTCTCGTGCCGCGATGACGCCGCGCGCTCATGGATCTGACCCGACTTCCGCTCAAAGCCGTCGACAGCCGCACGACCCTCCCCTCCATGACCCTGCTTCCGGCTCAGACGACCTGCAGCGCAGTCGACGTGTCGTGGATGCGCAACGCCGAGACGTGCGCGAAGCAGCGGGTGAACTCCCGCAGACAGCCCCCTCGATTCAGGGTCGGGGCGGCGCGTTCGGGAAGCATGTGCGAGTCCCCTCTCGATTTCGGTTTCATCTGACTGGTCAGAGAATCGCGCCGCCAAAACCCTTTGCGGTGCACGGTATCTCAGCGTTTGAACATTCGTGACCAGGGAGCGACCGCGCGTGACTTGGGCCCAACACCGTCATAGCTCGGCGGTGGTTTCGCAGTTGCCGGGAGCGCACGTCACACTCCCGCGACAACCCTCTGAAACGGGTCGGTGCGATCGGGTATCCACGCCTTGCGACTGACGCGCGTCCTGGTGCTCGGCCGCGAGAACCTTGCGGCGCGGACGACCGCTTGAAGGAGACACCGGCGGCCGCGCCCCGCCAGGCCCGCCCTAGGGACCGGTCGGCCTTCGGGCCGGGTGGTCGCTCTCAGTAGTAGTGCCGGCGACCAGCGACCGCGTGCCCGGCCATCCCCATGAGCTCGAGCACGATCCCGATGATCAGGAGAATGATCCCGACAGTCCAGAAGATCGGGATCGTTGCAACGAAGCCGATGATCAGCAGCACGACACCGAGAAAGATCATGTGCACCCCTTGAGTGGTCGGTAATACAACCCGAGCCTGTCATCAGGCTTGGGCTTGGTCAGACTGTGCCCGCCCTCGTAACATTTGCAGCAACAGCGGAGTCACGCGAACTCGGGGCGGCGTGGCTGCCTGCGCTGTCGAGGCGCGACCCTACTGCCGTCTGCGGTTCACTGTGAAGATGTTTCGAGAGCTCTGTCGACCGGTCCCGCAGAATCCCGGAGCGAGTCCAGATGACCGTGGGTTGCCAGTCCATACCGCGCGCTCCATATTGTTCGCAGCACCTCCAGAAGGCCAGTCGCGGTCGGAACGTGTGGCGACCCACGCGGCCTTGATAAGAAACCGTTCGACCCAACATCGAGTTGCAGCGCCCTCAAGCATGGCTGCCCGCGTTGTAGGGCAGGGTGCGGGCAAACGCCGCGAACGCACGACGCGTGGTGCTCATCGGCACCAGAAGGCTCCCACGAGTGCGTGCTCCTTGTTGCCGCTGGTGCGGGGATGGCGATATACCGTTGAGTGGTCTCGCCGGAGCTGAGTTGTCGGCGACCGCCGTGTCGCCGTCGCAGACGAACGCATGACGTTTGTCCGTCGATCTGGCTCGGTCGAACTCGACAACCAGCCTGGCGTGTGCTCTCCAACCTCTGCCGGGGTCGCGTTGTCTGCTTGGACGCTGTCGTCCTGACGGGAATATAGTTGCCGCGCTGCGCGAGGGCATCGGAGCAGAGATCTCGGAGCCGGCGCACGCCAGTGGAGGTGTGATCATGGTCAGGAAGCAAACCGGACGAGTCCTTTGGGTATTGCCATTCCTGGCGCTGGGCGTGGTGCTGGCTGAGACCGGAGGAACGGTGTCCGCTTCAACGGCCCCGCGATTGGTGGCGAGCCCGCTCGCGGTTGGGATCTCGGGGGATGTCATCCCTCCCGACGACTGCACCGTCGGAGGGACCACCTTCACCGCGACCTGCCACGTGACCCTGAGCAACCCGAGCAGCTCGAGCGCCGGTCTGGTTTGGTCCGCACAATTCACCGCTCCTGAGGCAACGGCCACTCCGGCCGGCGGCACGCTCGCACCCGGCAAGTCCGTGAAGGTGACCATCGTGACCAACAACTGCGGCGATACGTGGACCTTTCTGGCCACTTCAACCAAGGGGTATGCAGGCTTGGAAACGGGCGCGTCCGTCGTCTACATCTGCGGCTGATCATCGTCCGCGACCCCGGGGCCGGCGACGACCGTCGAGCACACCGTCGAGCGGTAGCCGGGTCGCGCCCGCGCGCTCCGGGTGCCGACGTCTGATCTGCGCAGCCGGGATCGCATCAGGGCGTCGCAGAACAGTTGTGGCGCGAGCCGGAGGATCACCCGCCCCGTAGCCTTCAACCCAGCGAATCAGAAGCGGGGGAACGGTGCCGCAAGCCGGCACGAGATCGGGGGGTTGCCAGGGGATGTCTCCTGTACACGGCATCAGCTGGGACGATCGCAAGCGCCGCACGGTCAGCGCGCTGGCGGCAGCCACGGTTGTTCTGCTCAGCGCCTGCGGGCTGGCCATCACGGCCGACGCCGGCACACACCTCGTCTCCGTGATCGTGCGTGCGCAGCCAGGCCAGGGTGGCGTGGCTGACCAGCAGATCACAGCCCTCGGTGGACACGTCCAGCAGCAGATCGCGCTGATCAACGCCGTCGTCGCGGATGTTCCCGCCGCAGCCGTGCAGGAGCTCGAAACCTCCCAGGCCGTCGCCCAGGTCAGCCTCAACGCTCCGGTCCAACTCCTCGGCAGCTCCTACGCTTCCGCGAGCAGCTCGTACAACCCCGCCACCGACGTCAACTCCATGTACAACATCGAGCAGATGGACGGGGCCCATGCGTACTGGAACGCGGGCTACACGGGACAGGGAGTGGGCGTCGCGCTGATCGACTCGGGTGTGGTGCCGGTCGACGGCCTCAGCACCGCGGGCAAGGTCGTCAACGGTCCCGATCTCTCCTTCGAATCACAGAATCCGTCGCTCGAGTATCTCGACACCTTCGGTCACGGCACCCACATGGCTGGGATCATCGCCGGCCGCGACACTCAGGTGACGTCGGTGAGCTCGAGCGACACCACACATTTCGTCGGCATGGCACCTGACGCGCAGATCGTGAGCCTGAAGGTTGCCGACGCCTTGGGACGGACGGACGTCTCGCAGGTGCTCACCGCCATCGACTGGGTCGTGCAGCACCAGCACGACAACGGGATGAACATCCGCGTGCTCAACCTGTCATACGGCACCAACAGCTCGCAGAGCTACGTGCTCGATCCCCTCGCCTACGCGGCCGAGCAGGCGTGGCTCCACGGCATCGTGGTGGTCGTCGCCGCGGGCAATCAGGGCAATCACTCCAACGGGCTTGACGACCCGGCAATCGATCCTTACGTGATCGCCGTCGGTGCGGCCGACACTGAGAGCACCACCGTCGTGACCGATCACCAACCGGCGAGCTTCACGAGCGAGGGCGACGGCACTCGCAACCCTGACCTCTCCGCCCCTGGCGTGCACGTCGTCTCCCTGCGGGATCCGGGATCCTTCATCGACCATCGATTCGGCACCATCGCAACCGTCAGCAGCCGCTTCTTCCTCGGGAGCGGCACGTCGCAGGCAGCCGCCGTCGTCTCTGGCGCGGCGGCTCTCCTGCTCAGCCAGCGACCCGGGCTGACGCCCGACCAGGTCAAGTCGCTGCTCACGGGCCAGACGCAATCCATGCAAGGACCCTCCGACCTCACGGGCGGCGGGGAGTTGAACCTGGCGGCAGTGCTCACCGCGACGACCCCGAACGCCGCACAGACGTGGCCGGACTCGAACGGGAGCGGCGGCCTCGAGGCAACGCGCGGTTCGCAGCACTTCATCGATCAGAACGGCAACGTGGGCGACGGTGCACGCGATAGCTTCGCCAGTGCCGCTGGAACCGGCGCCTCGGACGGCGCCGGCGCAGACGCTGCCACCTGGTACCGCAGGAATTTCAAGGGCTCGTCGTGGTCCGGTTCGTCGTGGTCCGGCGGGTCCTGGTCCGGTGCGTCGTGGTCGGGATCGTCCTGGTCCGGGGGGTCGTGGTCCGGCTCCTCATGGTCTGGGGCGTCCTGGGTCGGCGCCTCATGGTCCGGTTCCAGCTGGTCCGAGTACGACTGGAGTTAGGTCCGCGACCTTCGGCCGACGGCTGCCCGGCATCGCCACGCCACGTCGAAGGGCGCAGCGCCGATACCACTGCTACTGCTTGGCAACAGGGCTGGCACGGTGAGCTCCGTTCACCCGGATGTCACAGAGCATGGGGGAATGACGAGCGAGGTCAAGGACCCCGCGTCTGCAGGCGAGACGGGGCACACCACTTCGAGCCGGAGGGGACACCGAGTCCACCTCCTGACCGTCGTGCTCGTGGCCACCGCGGTATTCTTCCTCGTCGAGATCGTGGCCCCGCTCCGTGTGCTGCCGGCGCCACGTCAGATTCCCTGGTGGGCGCTCATCGCGCTCTTCTGCGCGGCGGAGGTGTTCGTCGTCCACATCCAGTTCCGCCGCGATGCCCACTCGTTCTCGCTCAGTGAACTGCCCCTCGTCGCGGGCTTCTTCTTTGCGCCGCCGCTGGTCGTCGTGCTCGCGATGGTCGCCGGCACCGCGCTGGCGCTGTCGGTACATCGCCGCCAATCACCGCTGAAGCTGGCATTCAACCTCGCCAATTTCACCGTCGCCAACAGCGTCGTCGCGGTGCTGTTCATGCACCTGGTCGACCATCACGACCCGTTGAGCGCGACGAGCTTCCTCGGCGTGCTGTTGGCGATTCTCGCCGGCGGGGTGGTCCAGTCATTGGTGATCCTCGCCGCGATCTCGTTCTCCGAGGGGCGGGTCGACCAGGCAGGGATCGCCGCCACATTCGGGTTCGCGCAGGCGGCAACGATCGTCAACACGTGCCTCGCGCTGATCGGCGTTCGCATCGTCTGGGAGAACCCGTCAGAGATCTGGCTGCTCGCGGTCCCGACCATCGGCGTCTTCGTCGCCTATCGGTTCTACGTCGCCGAGCGCGAGAAGCGCGACCAGGTCGACTTCCTCTACCAGTCGAGCAAGGAGTTGCAGCGGAACGCGGCTGTCGACGACGCGGTTGCCGCACTGCTCACCAAATCGTGCGAGGTCTTCCGCGCAGAGCGTGCGGAGATCACCTTCCTCCCCACGCGCGAACGCGATGCCGTGGTGCGGACCTCGGTCGACAAGGAGCAGACGACAGAGTTCATGACGCCGGTCATCCTCGATGACACGGAACTGCAGTTCATGAGCAGGCTCCTGCTCGACTCGCCACTGCTCCTCAGTACGCACGGCAAGACCGATGGCGACCCGGGTGGATTCCTCGAGCGGCGCGGGCTCCGCGACGCCATGGCCGTGGTGCTGCGTGGCGAGAACAACATGGTCGGAACCATGCTCATCGCGAACCGCCTCGGCGAGGTCACGGGGTTCGACGACGAGGATCTGCGCCTGCTCGAGATGCTCGCCAATCAGACCGGCGTCATCCTCGAACGTGGACGGCTGCAGCACTCGCTCTCGCAGCTCACCGTGCTCCAGGAACAGCTGCGGCATGAGGCGTCGCACGATCCGCTGACCGGCATGGCGAACCGCCTGCTCTTCGGCTCCCGCGTCGACCAGGCCCTGGGGCAGACGGGTCAGCACGTTGGCGTGCTGTTCATCGACATCGATGACTTCAAGACCGTCAACGACAGTCTTGGCCACGCCGCGGGCGATGAGCTCCTCCGCGCCATCGCCGACCGCATCGGGCAGTGCCTCCGTCCCGGCGATGTCGCCGCCCGGTTGGGCGGCGATGAATTCGCAGTCCTGCTCATCGGCATCGATGGACCGGCCACCGCCGTCCGTATCGCCGAGCGTGTCATCGAGGCACTCCGCGAGCCATTCGCCATCGCCAACGAGGAGGTGCTGACGCACGCGAGCATCGGCATCGCGACGGCGGTCGACACGGGGTGCGACGGCCAGGAACTGCTTCAGAACGCGGACCTCGCGCTCTATACGGCAAAGAGCTCGGGCAAGTCCCGCTGGGAGCTGTTCGAGCCCGAGATGTACGCCGCGGTGCAGCATCGCCACCGCCTCAAGGCCGACCTCTACCACGCCGTGGAGTCCGTCGAGTTCGAGCTGGTGTACCAGCCGATCGTGCGCGTCTCGACCTGCTCGGTCGTCGCGGCGGAGGCGCTGCTCCGCTGGCGACATCCCACGCGCGGGACGGTGCTCCCCGACGACTTCATCAGCCTGGTCGAGGAGACGGGACTGATCACGCAGTTGGGCGCTTGGGTGCTCCGAAGCGCCTGCGAGGAAGCGCACGCCTGGCCCTCGGCCGACGGCGCCGACCCGGTTTCGGTGAGCGTCAACGTCGCCGTGCGCCAGCTGCGCGAGCCCGACTTCGTCGACAGCGTGCGCAGCGTCCTGCGCGAAACCGGCCTCGACGCACGCCGCCTGATCCTCGAGGTGACCGAGGCCGACATCATCTACGACACCGAACCCATCATCGGCTGCCTCAACTCGCTTCGCGAACTCGGGGTCCGCATCGCGCTCGACGACTTCGGAACCGGCCACTCGTCGCTCAGCAGACTCCGCGATTTCCCGGTCGACGTGCTGAAGATCGACAGGTCGTTCACCGCCTCGCTCTGCGGCCCCACGACGTCGATCGGGTTCGCGCACTCCGTGTTCAACTTCGGAGTCGGTCTCGGTCTCAGCGTCATCGCCGAGGGCGTCGAGACCGAGGAGTGCCTCAACGAGCTCCACGACCTGGGCTGCGAGCTGGCCCAGGGCTACCTCTTCGGACAACCCTTGGCGCCGCTGGCGATGCGACGCCTGCTCGAACACAACATCGCGGTGCCGGCGGTTGCGCTCCCGGTCGGGGCGGCGTCCGGCGCCCGCTGAGGCGAATCCGCCGGTCCCGAAGACGCAGGTCTCAAGCGCCGGCGCGCTGCGCGCGCAACGTCATCCCCGCCGCCCGCAGCCGCTCGACCAACCGCATGCCCATCGCAGTCGCCGGGGTGAGGACGCCGGCGCGCGCAGGGAGCCGCTCCTCGTCGAGCGCCAGGCAGAGCGCCGACTCGCCCAGCATCAGCGACGTCGCGGCGTACCCGGGGTCACCACGGGCTGCGATGCGGCCGGCGTATCGAGTCCCGCTCGATGTCCTGGCGTGGATGTCGATCCGGAAAAATCCCGCCTGGCGAGCCTTCTCGCTCGGGCCCTCTCCGGGGGCCGGCAGCATGCGCCCCAGGAGCGCCCGTGACGGGCCGAAGCTGAGGCCCGCGGCCAGGCCGATCACCCCGGTGGCCATCGCTGCTCCCCTGACCGGCGCGAGGAGTCCGGTGCCGTAGCCGGTCACCTCGCGGTACCGGAATCGCCGTCCGTAGGCCCATCCCTGCAGCGCGTTGCTGCGACGCACCACGCGCGTGTTCGAGCCGGCAAGGAGAAATGGACCCACCCACATTCCCAGATCCCCGTCGTGGTGGACCGTCATCAGGTCGCGCTCGTCCCCGAGCGAGGGCTCCTCGGCACGGTCGGGGCTCAACGCATAGGGGTCACCAACGAGGCGACGGATGCGAGGATCGGCCCGAGCCTCCTGGAGCTGCACCTTCATGGAGTCGATGGTCCCGCCGCTCAGGCTTCCCTTGAGAGAAGACACCACGAGGGTGGTGTCCTCGAGGTCGCCGGTACGGTCGGTGTGTGCGGCTTCATGGAGCAACAGGACGCCGAGGTCGGACGGGATCGAGTCGAACCCGCACGCGTGGACGATGCGCACACCGCGCCGTGCCGCGCTGTCGTGGCGCGTGTCGATGGTGTCACGCATGAATGCGACCTCGCCGGTGAGGTCGGCGTAATGGGTGCCTGCCTCGACGCAGGCCGCCACAAGCGGTAGTCCCAGCATGCGGTACGGGCCAACGGTCGTCGCCACCACCCGGGTGCGTGCCGCAAGCTCGCCGAGCGACGCGGGATCGCCGGCTTCGGCAACGATGAGCGGCCATGACGCGGCCCGCGCGCCGAGACCCGCACGGACCGCGGCCAGCCGCTGCTGCGACCGGCCGGCGAGCCCGACGCGCACGCCGTCCGGTGCCTTGACGGCGAGGTAGCCGGCCACGAGCCGGCCGACGAATCCGGTGGCGCCGAAGATGACCACGTCGAGGTCGCGCTGCTCGGCCACGGCGGCCCAGCATAGGACCACGGCGTAGCCACCGGCGTGCCCGTGCTCGTCATTGATACGCTCGAGGATCCGGGTCGCCGGTCACTCCACCAGTTGGGTCCGGGAGCTGTCGCTGATGTCCGGAGGTGCCACGTCGTCGTAGATGCGCGCTGCTGCGAGGCGCCCGGTTGCTCCTCGCTGGTACACGGCCACGCCGGCCTGGAGTGGAATCGGCGTTCTTCCCCACAGCCCGCAGTTGTATTCGAGCGCGACCGCCACCCCGTCGTCCGTTAGGGAACAGTGCTCGAGCGAAATGCCCGCCCCGTCCGCGAACGCCAGCGAGTAGATGTGCCGAATCGCGTCTCGCCCCTCGTAGACATACTCACCCCCAGCCGGCTCGCGCATGTACGCCGTCTCCTCGTACAACGCGACCACGCCCTCCAGGTCCGCGGCCGCGAGAGCGCGCTGATACTCGCCGACAACATCGGGCACGGCGAGGTCCGGTGCGCTGGGGAGCAACGGTCCGCGGATCTCGTGACCGTGGGTGAGCGGCCACATGCTGTGGTACACGCGAATGGCCCGGATCCGCTTGTCCGGCGCTCGGTCTGTGACGATCGCAACGGGACACTCGACGCGCTCGCCGTCCAGTGTGAGGTCGATCGCCACCTCCTCGAACGACCGGCCACCCGGCTCCACGCTGAGATACACCGGCCGTACAACCGCCGCGGAGTCCGCGAGCCAGGTGCGGGTCTGATCCACCCAGAGAATGAAATTCGCGGCCGAGGAGATCCGCCCTGCAGACGGTGTATCCAGGTCCGGCGCACCTGCCCACGATTTCAGGAGGGCATTCGGTGTGAGCTGACGGATTCCGTCGTAGAAGGCGAGGGGCGGTGGGGTGTCGGCCCCGCTTGTTCGGGAGATCTCAGGCAACCAGGGCATGAACGCACCTCGTGAACGGATTCCCTACTGTGACACGCGCCGCGTGCTGCCAAGCGCACGCTCGCGCAACCGCGAGAGCGCGCGAGGAGGTGCCCCTAGCCGGAGCCGACAACGATCGTCGCGTCCATGCCAGTGTGGATGGTGCACGAGTACTGATACGTGCCCGCGGTGGTGAATCGCACCTGCCACTCGCCACCGCCGCCCTCGATGACGGGATCTCCGATCGACGCATCGTCAGCGAAGACGATGTTGTGTGCCACCGACCCGTTGTTCTTCCACTCGACGATCTCGCCGATCGTCACCCTCTGGATCACTGGATTGAACGTGTTCTGATCGGTGGCCGCGATGACCACGTCGGGAGTGCCGAGATGGCCACCGGCGACGCCGATCGATGTCGAGCTCGTCGATGTCCCCGGGGACGCGTCGCTTCCGCCACACGCGACCGGGCCGAATGCGGTCAGCGCCAGGGCAACGAGCAGTGAGACGCGCAGCGTATTCGAGGTCATATCCCGTCCCACAGTCTTGATCACATCGCGGGCGACGAACAGGGCCGGAGGGCACCGTCTGCTCCGACAAAGGTCCCGTGATCGGCAGGCCGCTGGCGAGGTCAGCGCCGCTCTGACCGGCCGGGCGCGCGTTGCAGGCGAGGCCGGCATGGGGTCATGCCGTGCATGCCGCGACGGTGAATCGTCCTTGTGTGCTCTCGCTTCCGGGGGCATCCTTGAACACGTACGGTAGTGGCGGTGGGGCTCGGGGCGGGCGTCGACCCGCAGGCGGCGAGCACGCTTCCAAGCGCCGGCAGCAGCAGCAGAGCGCAGCGCCGAATCGCGGTCATCGGGTCAGGGTCGCTCGGTGGCGCCCGGCTCCATCACCCATCGATAACGGGGATCGATGTGCACGCGCATCGCGCGCGCCTCTCCGGCCAGGATCCAGAGGTAGTACAGATCGTGACCCGGTGCGGCCACGAGTGGGTGGAAGCCGGAGGTGATCGCCATGGCGTCGCCGTCACGCACGATGCGCAGGTCCTCATCGCCGGCGGCGGTGTCGTATCGAATCTGCACCGCGAATCCGTTGGCGGGATGGACGCGGTAGTAGTAGACCTCCTCGAGCTTCGCCTCGTCCCCGGATTCGCGGTCGTGCCGGTGGGGCGGGAACGACGACCACGTCCCCGTGCCGTTGTGTACCGTCTCACCGACGATGAGCCGGGAGGCGGGATCGTCCGGTCCGAGGATGGTTCTGACCGTCCGGCCCCAACTGTCGCGTCCGACCACCACCTCGCGCTGCGCCGCCGCTGCGATCACGCGCGCGGCGCCCGGCGGCCGCGAGCCGCCGGGTGCGGCGGCGACGGCCATGGTGCAATCGGTGGCGTCGCCGTCACCGGCCGCCGTCAGGACCGCCGTCGATGCGGGCGGGAGATAGACGGCGTCACCCGCGCCATCGAAGACATCCGCGCGCCCGCCCGCAACGCCGGCGTCGCGGCCGTCGAGCGCGACCGTCACGCGCCCGGACAGGATGACCGCCAGCCGCTCGCTCCCGGGTCCGAGCTCGACAGGCTCTCCGGGCTTCGCGGTCATCAGGTCGAGCGAGATGTACGCGGTCTGCTCGCCGCCGCGGATCAACGAGGTCGGATTGATGACGCCTACCCTCGAGCCGGGTCGGGGATCACCACATCGCGCACGAAGGCGTTCAGGTCGCCACACGCCGCGCAGAACTGGCGAAGTGTCTGCCGCGTCGCGCCGAAACGGTCGAACTCATCAACGCTGAGGCCGTCCTCCACATAGGCGCGACGGAAGTCCTCGAAGTGCGCGAGGAGTCCATTCACCACCTTGGGATCCACCGGGGTATCGATGCGCGGGATCACGTCGATGTCGCTTGCATTGATGCGCTTCTGCCACGCGAAGGTGGGCGAGACCACCGCGTCCGCGCCGATGAACTCGCTCCAGTGCATGTGATTGCGAAACGCCGCGGAGAGCAGCCGGATCCGGTACCCGCGCTCGCGAAAGATCGCGTACGTCTTCTTGAAAACGGCCACTCCCGCCCATTCGAGAAAGCCGGGGTCGATGGCGATCCGATCCCGCTCCATCGTCACCCTGAGCCAGTCGTCGAGACGGCCGACCATGATCGTGCAGACCGGTCCCATCGAGGCGATCTCCTTGCCGTCGTGTTCGCGACGCCGGAGCCCGCGCTCGACCGCATCGGCAACCGCGATGCACTGCGGCAGCGTGAAGCAGACGGTGGCGTTGACGCTGACTCCCTGGTAAGTCGCCTCCTCGATGGCCGGGATTCCGGCGCGGGTCACCGGGATCTTCACGATCATGTTCGGAGCGAGACGGCTGAACGCGAGGGCCTGCTCGACGATCGCGTCATGATCGCGGAAGAACCGCGGATCCGTCTGGATCGAGAGGCGCCCGTTGCGCCCGCGATGCGTCACGAAGATGGGCTCGAGGAGCTGCGCGGCCCTGATCGAGAGTTCCTCGACGAGCTTCCAGGCGATGCTGTCCTCGGTCGCGGTGGGGAGCTCGCGAAGCAGGCCTTCGGTGCGAGGCCGCCACGTGGCCGTGTCACCCGCCAGCACGGACAGGGCGATGACCGGGTTGCAGGTAGCGCCGACAGCCCCATGCTCGATCGCATAGGTGAGCTCATCGATGGACGCCGAGTCGTTCCAGAGGCACGTCGGCGTCGTCTGGGTCATCTTGTGGAGCGGGCTCCGGTAGGTGACGATCGTGTCGGTGCTTGTCATCGTTCCGACGAGCCTACTCCCACGCGAGCCGTGACTCGCGACGCCTGCCTTCGAGCCCAAGCCGTCGCCCGCCCCGCTCGCGGGCGCTGGGCGTCAGACCTTGCGGTTGCGCCGCCGGCGGCCCCGCGATATGACCACCACGCCGGTGCCGAGGATGATCATCGCTGCGCCCAGCATGGTCCTCGGTCCCATGGGCCCGGCCCCGGTCGACGGATCAGCGACGCCGTCGACCACGGAGAGCACGCCGTCCTGGCCGCTGCCGACGGCGGTCGACCCGTTGTAGTCGGGATCACCTGAGTACGTCGCCGTCACTGGGTAGCTGCCTGGCGGGAAGGTCACCGTCGTGGTGCAGCTCGTCGCCGGCAGCGTCGCGGTGCAGAGGATCACGCCACCGGAGGTGAAGGTGATCGTCCCGGAGACGCCGGGCGGCAGGCCGGAGACCGACACCGTGACCGCCTGACCGCGGACCGCGTCCACCGGCGACACGGTCACCGTGATGTGCGTGTTCGCCTTGATCACGGTGAACTGCGCGCCGGTCGCGGTGGCGGGACTGTCATAGGTGTCGCCCGAGTAGGAGGCGGTCACCGGGTAGGTCGCGGGTGTCAGCGTGGCGGCGGTGTGGCAGCTCGCAGCCGAGAGTGTCGCGACGCACAGCGTCGTGCTCCCGGAGGTGAAGGTCACCGACCCCGTGGCGCCCGCCGGCAGCCCCAGCGCGGTGACCGTGTCGGTCGAGCCGAACACGATCGTGGCCGGCGCTGCGGACTCCGTGAGGTCGATGCGCGCTCTGGTCACCGTGAAGCCCGTGCCCGTGGCGGTCGTGCCGCTGTAGTTGCCGTCACCGGAGTAGGTCGCGGTGACCGGGTACGTGCCCGGGGCGAGTGTCGCCGCCGTCTGGCAGCTGCTGGCCGGCAGTGGCGCGGTGCACAGCGTCGATGAACCCGAGATGAAGGTCACCGTCCCGGTCGCGTCAACGGGCAATCCGGACGCCGACACCGTGTCCTGCGACCCGAACGGAATGCTTGCGGGCGCGGCCGATTCCGTCATCGCGGTGCCGGCCCGGGTCACCGTGAAGCTGGCGCCGGTCGCGGCGCTGCTCGTGAAGTTGGCGTCACCTGAGTAGCTCGCGGTCACCGGATACGCGCCCGGCGCGAGGGTCATTGACGTCTGGCAGCTGATCGCCGGCAGGGCGGCGACGCAGAGTGTCGACCCGCCCGAGGTGAAGGTCACGGTCCCCGTGGCGGCACCGGGAAGACCGGCTGCGGACAGCGTGTCGGCGGCCCCGTACGGCACGGTCGCAGGCGCGGCGGACTCGGTGAAGGGTGGATCCGACTTGGTGACCGTGAAACTCGCGCTCGCGGCGATGGTGCCGTTGTAGTGGCTGTCACCCGAGTACGTCGCGGTGACCGGGTAGCTTCCCGGTGCCAGCGTCGGCGATGTCTGGCAGCTGATCGCCGGCAGGGTCGTGGTGCAGAGGGTGGAACCGCCCGAGGAGAAGGTCACCGTCCCGGTTGCGTCAACGGGAAGGCCTGCCACCGACACGGTGTCCCGCGACCCGTACGGGATGGTGGCGGGGGCCGCCGACTCGGTCATCGCGCCGTCGGCCTTGGTGACCACAAAGCTCGCTCCGGTCGCGGTCGCCGGGTTGTAGTTGCTGTCGCCGGAGTATGCCGCCGTGACCGGGTACGTCCCCGGATCCAGCGTCGACGTCGTGTCACAGCTCGAGGCGGGGAGCGTGGAGACGCAGAGGGTGGATCCGCCGGAGGTGAAGGTCACCGTCCCAGTGGCGCCTGCGGGCAGGCCGGTCACCGACAGCGTGTCCGCCGTTCCATACGGAACACTCGACGGCGCCGCCGATTCGCTGAAGGACGGGTCCGCCTTGGTGACGGTGAAGCTCGCACCCGTGGCAGTCGTGCCCTTGTAGTTGCTGTCCCCGGAGTAGGTCGCCGTCACGGGGTAGGCCCCGGGGGGAAGCGTCGTCGTCGTCTGGCAGCTGGTCGCCGGCAGCGTGGTCACGCAGAGCGTGGAGCCGCCCGAGGTGAAGGTCACGATACCGGTGGCGCCGATGGGCAATCCCGTCACGGACAGCGTGTCCTGCGAGCCGAATCCTATCGACGGCGGCGACGCGGCTTCAGTCATCGACGTGTCGGCCTTGGTCACCGTGAAGCTCGCGCCGCTCGCGGTCGTGCCGGTGTAATTGGAGTCACCGGAGTAGGTCGCGGTCAACGGGTAGGCGCCCGGCGCAAGCGTCGTCGAGGTCGCGCAGCTCGTCGCGGGCAGCGTCGCGGTGCACAGCATCGATCCGCCGGACGTGAAGGCGACGGTGCCCGTGGCGGCTCCCGCCAATCCCGACACGGAGAGGGTGTCGCTCGTGCCGTACGGGACGCTTGCCGGCGCCGCCGATTCAGTCATCGACGCGCTCGCCTTGGTGACGATGAAGCTGGCGCCGGACGCGGTCGTTCCGGTGTGACTTGCGTCACCCGAGTAGGTCGCGGTCACGGGGTAGGTGCCGGGAATCAGCGTTGCGGGCGTGGCGCAACTTACGGCCGGCAGCGTCGCGACGCAGAGCGTCGATCCGCCCGATGCGAACGTGACGGTGCCCGTCAGGCCGCTGGAAAGGCCGGCGACGGACACCGTGTCCGCGGTGCCGTACGGGATGGCGGCCGGCGACGCCGATTCGGTCATCGACGTCGTCGCCTTCGTGACCGTGAAGCTCGCGCCGGTTGCGGTCGCACTCGTGTAGTTGCCGTCACCGGAGTACGTCGCGGTGACCGGGTAGGTGCCCGCGGCCAGGGTGCTCGCCGTCTGGCAGCTCGTGGCCGGCAATGTTGTGATGCACAACGTGGAGCCGCCCGAGGTGAAGGTCAGGGTCCCCGTCGCGGCGCCGGGCAGGCCGGCAGCAGAGAGCGTGTCCTGGGCGCCGAACACGATCGTCGCCGGCGCCGCCGCCTCGGTGAATGACGGCGTGGCCTTGGTGATGGTCACCGTCGTCGTGGTCGTCTGCGGCGCGAAGCTCGAGTCGCCGGAGTATGTCGCGGTCACCGTGTCGGAACCCACCGGGGCGTTGCCGGCGCTGCAGCTCAGCGCGGGCAAGGTCGCGGTGCACAACGTCGTGCCGCCGATGCTGAAGGTGACCGTCCCGGTCGCGGTCGACGGCAGCGCTCCCGCGTAGGTCACGGACTGCGCGTACGCCTGCGGTGACGGCAGGGCCGTCGCAGTGAACGGGGTGACGTTGACCGTGTCGCTGCTCACCGCCGGCAGGCCGTCGGTGGATGAGATCCGCGCCGTGTTGGTGACGGAGCCGCTCAACCCCGACGACAGCGTCACCGGAACGGTGATATTGGGGAGCGACGTGCCGGCGGCGATCGCCGAGCCCGGGGAGTACGTGCACGTGACCGTCTGACCGGCGGTGGTGCACGACCAATCGGAGCTGCTCGTCGCGGTGCCCGGGGTCATACCCGCCGGCAGCGTGTCGGTCACCGTCAGCATGTTGGCCTCGGAGCCACCGCTTGCCGCGACGCCCGGGGCGAGGATAAAGCTCGCGTGGTTGCCGGCGAGCATCTGTCCACCCTCATTGTCGGATGTGGTCAGGGCCAGGTCCGGTACGGCCCCGACCAGGGTCGTCGCCGTGAGCTGGTTCACCTCGTGATACTCGTTCGAGCCACCTGTCGACGCCGTCCAGCCGAAGGTCAGCTGGTAGGGGATCCCGGTTGCCGGGTTGATCCACGACGCGGGAAATGTCGCGAGCGCGGCGTTGTTGGTCGTGGTGGGAAGGGGACCGGTCAGCGTCTGCTGCGTCGCCGTGCCGAGCGGCGTGTACGCGATCATCCAGGAGCCGGCCGGTACGGAGAGCCCGCTCGCCGTGGTCGTGGCCGATGCCGAGGGGTTGATCGCCATCTCAACTGGGACCATGACCCCGGTGCGCGACGTTGCGGACTGCTTGTCGAGCGTGTTCCCCGGGCCGACATTGCTGATCGTCCCGCCACCACTGCCACCGCCACTCGAGTTGTTGTACGTCGTTGCCGTTGTCCCGAGGATGCAATAGCCGGCGGTCCCGTTCCCGGGGCCGCGCGCGGTGACCGACTCGGGGTACGCCCTGTTGGCCGCCAGCGGGGAAGGGATCGTGCAGCCGGTGCCGCCGGCGAGCG
Source organism: Saccharimonadales bacterium (SeqCode) (assembly GCA_035534875.1). Taxonomy (GTDB): domain Bacteria; phylum Chloroflexota; class Dormibacteria; order Aeolococcales; family Aeolococcaceae; genus Palsa-851. The sequence continues at coordinate 136,582 of DATLRB010000060.1, read as the reverse complement.
GGGTGTTCTCGTAGTTGCCGTACACATCGAGAGCGATCCCAAGGTAGCCGTAGGGCATGCCCGCGGTCCCCGGGGAGCCCTGGGTGTTCGCGGCGTACCCGAGGTCACCGCCGAGCGGTCCGGTGGTCGCCGGTGGCGTGGGGTTCGCCGGATCAGCCGCGGCGAGAGCGAACACGATGCCGTCCGCGCCGGTGCCGTTGAACTGATAGGTATCGAGTGAGAGGTCAAGGCCCTCGGTGGTCGGCAGGCTCGCCTGGTAGAACACCGCTCCGACCTGGTCGCCGGCGTTGGTGGTCAGCCTGAGCGCGCCGTTGCCCGAGCTGTCGGGTGGCGACGCGCAGTTCGGGATCGACGTGGTTGCGGACACCGGTCCGGCGGTCAGGCAGGCGCCGTTGACTCCGCCTCGCCCCGCAGGGAGGTACCACTGACCGGCCGCGGTCGAGTTGCCGGCGAACGTCTCGCTCTCGAGTGGCGACCCCGCAGCCAGCGCGTCGGCAGGCAGGAGCGCGACCAGTGTGGCGAACACCGTCACAAGGCACATCGGTGCCTGAAGCCGCCGTGCGAGGGCGTGTCGGGGCGATCGGAGCGGGTGAGTGTTGCTCACAAAGGATCTCGATAATCTGATAGACGCGGACGACACGACCGTATGCGAAAGAAGCTCGTGTCAAGGCCCCGTCATACCCCGTGATCGGTTTTGTGACTTTCGGGGGGACGGGGCGTGAGAACCGCGAGAGGCCCGTCCGATCTCACCCGCCTGCGGTTGCGTTCTCGTTACAGCGGGGACGGCGGGATCCCGGCGCTGACCGGAGAGCGCAGCCGGCTCCGGCTGCCCCGTTGTGACAGGAGGCAGCCGGGCTCCGGCTGGATACTCAGATTTCGATCAGGTGCTGATCGCGTGCTTGATCGCGCAGGCTCCAGTGCCCTTGTTGGCACTGTTCGACCACATCCCCTGAACCGCGAACTTCCCCGTGATCAGTGTGATGTTCTGGGCGCGGCCACCACCCACGGTGAGCCACGCACAGAGGTCGCCGATCTCCTCGCCGTTGTTGGCCGTCCAGCCACCGACGGGAAACTGGTCGGTGATGGTCTCGGTGTACTCGTGCCCCTCCACAATCGTGACGCCGTCGAGGATATTGCCGGGGTTCACGAAGCCTGCGCCGCAGTTGGCGCCGGCGTCGGGGATGTACGGGAAGTTGGTGAAGGCGATGAGCGAACCGGAAGCCCCACCGCCGCCGTCCAACGTCGAATCACCGGTGTAGTCGTGCCAGGCGCAGAACCCGCTCCCCTGGTAGTTGTCCGGGTTCGTTCCGGTGGGGGACACGATGACGTATTGGGCATCGCGGTTGGAGGCGGTGGTTGTGCGGCCGAAGTGCGTTGCCGCCAACTCCGCCTCGACGGCCAGCTGGTGGCCGGATGATTGGGCCGGCGAGGCCGCGGAGTTGTCCTCCCAGACACCGGCAAGCGCACCCCCGGTGGGGTATGCGACATGTGCCATCGCGGTTGTGCACCGCGTGGCGCCGATGGCCGCGCCCTGGCAGTACTGAGTCGCGACGCCGCTCCACAGCTCGCCGTTGGTGCCGAGGCCCTTGAAGAACGCCTGCAGGTCGGGAGCGACGCCCTGTGGATCACCCGTGAAGGTCGCGTACCCACTCGAGTTGCTTCCCTGCGTCCCCCACTGGCTCCCCCAGAAGACGAGGTAGACCTGCTCCTTGCCGGTGGTCACGCCGACTCCCGAAACGCCGCCTCGAAAGTGCAGGCACTTCGTCGAGCAGGCAGCCTTGACCGCGGCGGGGGTGGCATGGTGCGCGGCGAGCGTCGGCACCAGTCCGTGACGGTAGGCGTGGCCGGCCACCGCCGACCCGACTGCAGCGCGGGCCGCGGGGGCCGCCTGGGCCGAACTCATGAAGACGAGGGTGGATCCCAAAGCGGCAAGCACAGCCGCGAGGCGACCGGCGCGTCGCGCGGTCAGAGCCGGCTTCGCCTGCCGTTGCGATTCTGTGGTCGCCTTGCTCATGCCTGGCCCCCCCTCTGGACGCTGGTCTGCGCTGCGCGGTCGCGGTCGACGGAGCGCAGCGGTCTCGCCGCAGTGTACAGGCCCGATGTTGGATCTTTGTGACGGCGTCGAAAGAGAACTGTGGCGGGTTGCGTCGCGGCGAAGGCCATGGCAGCACTCGGAGGAGTCACCGGCCGGCCGTTCCGCGGCGCGGTTCGCGGCGAGATGCGCGACACGCTCTCGCGCATGACGTCAATGACGCTCGACGATGCGCTTGAGCCGGACGAGGTTGCCGCGCCAGATCCGGGTGAGCAGTGGCCGGGCGATGATCTCACCGACGGAACCACCCAACCACCACGGAAATTTGAGCGCTTCTTCCCAGGAGAAGAGCGTGCGCCGGGTGCCCATCGCGCGCAGGGTGAAGACCCCGGAACCGCGCACCACGCCGCGATGGTCGACACCCATCGCCGCACCCGGAACCCACCTTGTGATTGACATCGTGTCGACGAGACGGATCGGGCCGACCCTGGTCACGCAGTCGAACACCGTGCCCTCACCGCTGCGTTGCGACGTCTTGAAGATGATCGACTCCGCATCGGCCATCCACGCGGAATGCGTCTCGACGTTCTCGATCGCCGACCATGTTGCCTCGGGTGATGCCTCGACGATCGTGGCCACGCGGATCCTGGTACCCATGGACTGCGCTCCTGGCAGCGTGTCGCCGTGTGAGACGACCTTAGCTCAGACGCTCGACGACCATGGCCATTCCCATGCCGCCACCGACGCACATGGTCTCGAGGCCGATCGACCTGTCGACGCTGCGCAGGTCGTTGAGCAGCGTGGTGAGGATGCGGGCCCCGGTCATGCCGAACGGATGCCCGAGCGCGATCGCCCCGCCGTGCGGGTTGAACCGGTCGTCCCACGGGTCGATCCCGATGCCTCGGGCGGCAGGGATGACCTGGGCCGCGAATGCCTCGTTGAGCTCGACGACATCGATGTCATCGATGGTCATCCCGGCACGGGCGAGTGCCTGCCTGCTCGCGCTGATCGGCCCGAGTCCCATGTATTCGGGATCCAGCGATCCGAGCCCGGTGCTGACGATGCGCGCGAGTGGGGTGATGCCGAGGTCGCGCGCACGAGAGTCGCTCATCACGACAACCGCGGCGGCCCCGTCGTTGAGTGGACACGAGTTTCCGGCGGTGACCGTGCCGTCCTCGCGAAACACGGGGGCCAGCGCCGCCAGCTTGTCCATGCTCGTCCCGCGGCGCGGACCGTCGTCCCTGGTCATCACCTCACCCCCGTCGAGCGGTACGGGGATGATCTCGCGTTCGAAAAAGCCGCCGTCCTGTGCCGCCACCGCCCGTTCCTGGCTGCGCAGCGCGAACCGATCCTGCTCATCGCGCGAGATTCCCTCGCGACGTGCGACGTTCTCCGCCGTCTGGCCCATGGCGATGTAGACATCCGGCAGTGACTCCGGATTACCGGCGCCCAGCCGCGGGTTTCGGTTCTCGACCGTGTCGGGCATGCCGTTGACGAACCGCGACACCATCTCGATCCCCACGGACAGGAAGATCTCGCCCTCGCCCACCTTGATGGCATGCGCGGCCATGCGTGTGGTCTGCAGCGAGCTCGCGCAGAAGCGGGTGACGGTCGTCCCCGGCACATCGAGGCCTGCGAGCATCGCCACGATGCGGCCGAGGTTGAAACCCTGCTCACCACCCGGGCGCCCGCAGCCGCAGATGAGATCTTCGATGTCGCTCCTCGGGAGTTGCGGGATCTGTTCGAGCACCTTCAGCACGACGTGTGCGCCGAGATCGTCCGGCCGCCATCCGACGAGGGATCCCTTCCCGGCGCGGCCGATCGGCGATCGTCCGGTCGCCACAACCACGGCGTCAGGCATGTGCGCTCAATCGATTTCGAAGAGTTCCTGCGGCATCGCGTGCAGACGCTCCACCTTCCCATCTCCATCCAGGAAGTAGTCGTCGGAGATCCAGCTGTATCCGTGGGGAGTGCTGAATGCGGGATGCAGCGAGAAATACATGCTCCTGCGGATCGCCATCGTCTCGTCGTGACGTATGAGCGGGCGCTCCACCATGTCGTATCCCTGTCCGTGGAAGTGCACGCGCTTTTCTTCCGGCCGCCCATGCTCGCGCATGAACGCGTTGTAGCGGTCCCAGATGTCACGGCAGTCCGCGCCGTCGTGCAACTCGTTGAGGCAGAACCGCTGCGCCTCCAGAAGGAATTCGTGCTGATCGCGCATCTCCGGTGTCGCCTTGCCGAGCACGACGCTGCGGCCCAGCTCGCAGTACATGCCTCCCGGGCCGTTGTTCTCGATCAGGAGGCTGAACTGATCGCCCGGCTGGATGACCCGGTATTGCAGGTGGCGATTGACGATCTGTCCGGGTTGCCCTGCGGGTCCGGCGAACGCCAGGAAGAGGCCCTGCTCGCTGCCGAAAGAATGGCCCACCTGTTCCGCGATCGCGGCAACCTCGAGCTCGCGCATCCCCGGCTTGACTGCGGCAAGCGCCGCGCGCATCGCCTCGTCCTGCGCGGCTGCGGCCAGGCGCACCAGTTCCATCTCATCGGCGCTCTTCACCGCCTTGATCGGATCGATGACGTCCGATGCGTCGACGAAATGAGCGCCGTGCAGGGCGCCGGTCCGGAGCGCCTCGATGAGCGCAAAGGAGATGGCCGCGGTCCCCAGCATGCCGATCGTTCCGGTTAGGTGTTTGGCGAGCGCCCGCGCCGCCAGCTCGGCGTCATATGCGGCGCTGTAGTGCGCGGACGCGTAGCTCGGCGTCCCCATGATGCGGGCGACGCCTCGCCTGACGCCGTCACCTTCGTCAGGCAGGTGGCTGTCCATCCCGAACGCGCCCTGGCCGATGATCGTCATCGGCTCGTCCTTGAAGAAGATGACCGTCGTGACGTAGCCGTTTGTGGCCGGCAGGTCGGTCAGGTATTTGACGTAACCGCCCATGAAGTCGTTGTTGGCCTGCGCCAGGAGGACATCGAGGCCGGCGCCGTCCATCGCCGCTCGGATCGCGACCCACCGCCGCTGGAGCTCGCGAGTCGGGATCGGCGTGTTGACACGCTCTGCCGCCCTCGGCACCGCGGGGAAGCCGGCCATCAGGTTCTCACCATGTTGAGCATGGTGCCGATATCCCCCGCGATGAAGCGTCGCATGTTCTCCTCGACGATCGGCAGTGCGTCATCGATGTAGCCGGCGTGGAATCCCGCGATGTGTGGCGTGAGAATGACATTGTCGAGCGTCCAGAGCGGGTGATCCGGCGGCAGTGGCTCCTCGTTGAAGACGTCGAGCGCGGCTCCGGCGATGCGATGCTCCTCCAGCGCGGTGACCAGAGCAGGCTCGTCGATGACACCGCCTCGCGCGACGTTGATCAGAAAGCTGGACGGCCGCATCGCGGCGAGCACCTGGGCGTTCACGATGCCGTGCGTCGCAGCCGTGTATGGAGTCAGCAGCACCAGGTAGTCCACCTCACCGGCCACCTGCCCGAGGCGCTCGAGTCCCCACACGCGTTCGAAGCCCGGCACCGTTCGTTGCGTCGACGACACGCCGACAACCCGCATCCCGAGCGCGCCGCATTTCGGCGCCAGGTCCGCCGCGATGGCACCCACCCCGAGGATGCCGGCCGTCTTGCCCTTGAGCAGCCGCACCGGGAATCGTTGCCACTGTGCCCGCCGCTGGTTGGCCAGTGAACGCGGCAGGTCGCGAGCCAGCGCGAGCATGGAGGCGAGGACGGACTCGGATACCGCCGGGCCATGCAGCCCGTGGAGGTTGGTGACCAGCACGCCGGCGCGCAGCACCGCACGGTCGGCGATACCGTCCACGCCGGTGCCGAGCGCCTGTATCCACCTGAGGTTGACGCCCTGCTCGAGAACCCGGTCGTCCATGTGGGCGCCAAACGTGATCAGCACATCGGCGTCGGCGATGTACGGATCGACCTTCTCGTGATGCTCCGCAAGGTTGATCGTCACGCCGGGGAACGCGCGCCGGAGCCGCTCGAGATAGGCGGCGCGTACCGGCTCGGGGAGAGCGAGCAGGAGCAGGACGTTCACGCCGCCGCTCGCGACATGACGCTAGGCGGGGACGACCGGCACCAGGAGGTGCGAGTCGTGACGACCGCCCGTGTGGATCACGTGGGTCCCCGCGTTGCGCGTCTTCGAGTGGCCCATGCGCACGATGCCCGGTGGATACATGTAGATGTCGCTCCCCTGGATGATCACGCGCAGCTGCTCACCAGCCTCGAAGCGAGTCCCGGACGGCCAGATCTCGATGTCGACGGGGACGATCTGGCCTGGCTCAAGCAATTCCTCGCGTGTGTGCGGATGCCACGGCTGCAGGTCCGTCGAGAGTTCCGGGTCAAGTTCCCGGTGTGAAGCGCGCAGCCAGCCGAGCGCAACCGGGCCGTCCTCGAGCGAATTGAGGAACGAGAAGGGCACGATCTCTCCCTGGTCGTCGAGCTTCTGGATCGCGACGAAGAGGTCCATGTCGTCGGAACCCTCGGCCTCGACCCAGAGGTGCAGCTTCATCGGCCCGATGAGATCGGTCCGTTCCTCGAAGCGATGGATGAACTCGACCCGCTCGCTCGCAGCGGCATATCGCACCGCCCCTTGCTCCGAGGGCGCGGTCGCGACCAGGGTCTTCGACCCCGCGTCCAGGTACAACGGGCGCGGCACGGTCTGCGCCAGTGGCCAGTCGGGCTCGTCGCGATAGTCGCCGACGTAGAACCGCTCGCGCACCTCCAGGCGCACGCGAGGCCACGAATCGACGCCACTGTCATCGACACCGCGCAGGTACTTGTCGAAGAACTGGCGGAGCAGCTCGACGTTGTCTGGGCGGTAGTAGAACTGCCACTTCTTCCGGCCGTGGATGAGCATCCACTTGTCCTTCGAGCTGATGTGCTTGAAGCCCTCGATCGTGCCGCGGTTGTGCAGGCCCTGGTCCGACCAGCTGGCGACGACGAATGCTGGAATCTCGACCTTCGACAGGTCCGGCGTCTTGCTCTCCCAGTACGCATCGAACAGCGGGTGGTCCGCATGCATCGCGACGCTGTCCTCGACCATCCCGTTGGAGTAGGGCACACGGCGTGCGCGCCACATCGGACCGAAGCTGTCCTCGGGGATGCCACCGTGGTACGACATATCCCGATAGCGATCGCTGACTCCCTCCCATGGGTTGATCGCCGCGAGATGCGGCGGGCGATCGGCGGCCGCCCGCCATTGGGTGATCGCGAGATACGACACGCCGGACATGCCGACTTTGCCGTTGCTCCACGGCTGCGTTCCCGCCCACTCGATGAAGTCGTAGACGTCCCGCGCCTCCTGCGACGAGTAGAAGGTGGCGTCGCCCTGCGAGTTCCACATGCCGCGAGGGTCGACGTTGATCACGGCGAACCCGTGCCGCGTCCAGTAGAGCGGGTCGGGCGCCTCGAAGCCGGCGTATTTCGATGTCCACGCCGGGTCGACCCCGTGCTTGGGGAAGATGTCGTACTTGACCGCGCCGTGCTTCCCATACGGTCCCCAGCCGATGATGGGCGGCACCAGCTCGGGGCCGTCGGGCCGGAACACGTCGGCATAGATCTCGATGCCGTCGCGCATGCGAACGGCCGTGTCGTACTCGATGATCATGCCGTCAACCCGCTCCGTGCGCGGCGAGAGCGGAGGACACCCCGCCTCCTGCGGAGGAATCCCGGGGAGAAATTTGATCTGGAAACCGTCGTCGATCATCGCGTCTCCTTCGCCCGTTCCGTGGCAGGTTGCCGCATCGAGGCGCGCACAAGCCGGCGGGCCTTGCACTTGTCTGCCGCGTCCATTATGGTACTGCTCACCACGGTAGGGTGGACGGCGTGGACGTGACACCGCCGAAGGCGTGACCTTCACAAGGAGGTTTTCCCATGGGCTCCCAGAGAACCTGGCGAGTGTCCGCTCTGGTGGGAGCGACCGCGCTCGTCGCTGCCTGCGGCAGCAGCAGCCCGTCCTCCTCGTCGTCCGCGCCGACGCAGTCGGGCAACATCACCGCGGGGGTGATCGCGCCCTTCACGGGACCGGCAGCCCAGTTCGGGAAGCTGCTGTCGGCGCCCTGCTTCGCCGCCACGGACTTGATCAACAAGGCCGGGGGCATCCTCGGCAAGACGATCAGCTGCTCGGCGATCGATGACACGGGTGACCCTGCCGACGCCGTCCCCAATGTGACCCGGGCCATCGCGACCACCACGAACCTGGACATGGCACTCGGCCTGGAGAGCAACACGGCGGCGACCACGGTGCCGCTCGTCAATGACGCCAAGATCCCGATCATCACGACCAACGGGCTCGTGGCCTTCACGAAAAACACCTATCCCTACTACTGGCGGCTCACCCCGTCCGACGACGCCAACGGCGCCGCGTTTGCCGTGTGGGCCGTGCAGAAGGGCTACAAGAACGTCGCGGTCGTCTTCCAGAATGGGATCGGGTCCGAAGGCAACCTCCCGGGCCTGACCTCGGCGATGCCGAAGCTCGGCGGCAGCCTCGGACTGCAGCTGACCATTCCCGCGGACGCCGCCTCGTACTCGAGCGAGGTGGCCCGGGTCATCAACGCCCACCCGGATGCCCTGATCTGGTCGGCCGACCCACAGACCACGGCGACCTTCATGTCGGAGTACAAGCAGCTCAACAACGGCGTGATTCCCCCAATGGTGACCGCGACCGATTCGCTGACGCCGGACTTCTTCGACGCCCTCAAGAAGGTTGTCGGTGTCACCTACGTGACCCAGGACGTCTACCTCGTCGGTTCGTCGTTCAGCCAGACGACCGCGGCGTTCAATACGTACAAGACCGCGCTCCAGGATGACTCGAGGACGAGCGCGATCGCCGACGTGCTGAGCGCGGTCGGTCCACCGGCGTCCGAGTACGACGGGATCAACATCCTGGCGCTCGCAATGGTCATGGCCAAGTCGACGGTTGGTTCGTACTACAACCAGTTTGTGACCAAGGTCATCTCTCCGAAGCCCGGAGCCGTCGTCGTGAGCAACTTCGCGGACGGCCTGGCAGCGCTGAAGGCCGGCAAGCAGATCCAGTACGTCGGAGTTCTTGGCCCTGTGGTCTTCAATCAGTACCACAACTCTGCCGGCCAGTTCGCGGCCAACGTCTTCAACCCCGACGGCAGCGCAAGCCGGGTCGGTAGCATCTCCGGAACGCAGGTCCTCGGCCTGCTGTGACGGCTGAGGCAGTGCCTCATTCATACAATCGGGACGGAGCTGCACCGGCGGTGAGACTGGCGCGGCTCCGTCCCGCGCGTCGAGTGGAGGGTCACCGTTGCAGCTGATCATCGAAGCCATCGGCTTCGGCATCGCGACCGGTGCGGTGATCGCGCTCGGCGCGGTCGGCTTTTCGGTGCAGTTCGGCATCAGCAACATCCTCAACATCACCTACGGCGCGTTGATGACCCTGTCCGCCTATATCGGGCTCATCCTGATCAACCGCGGTGTCAACGCATGGGCGGCGCTCGCGCTCAGCGCTGTTGCCGTGGGTGTCGTCTCGGTGATCTACCACCGCATCCTCCTTGCGCCGCTCGTGCGCAGGGGCACCCGGGCGATCGCCATGATCATCGTCACCGTGTCCGCGGGCACCATCCTGCAGTACGTGATCGTGGCGATCGCAGGCCCGTCATCGCAGAGCTACGGGGAGCAGAGCGGCCAGACATTTCACTTTGCGGATCTGACGCTTTCCTTCGGGCAGGTCGCGATCATCGTGCTCACCGCGGTGCTGATGTTCGCGCTGCATCTGCTGCTCACACGGACGACCCTCGGCAAGGCGATGCGCGCGACATCCTCGAACCGGACGCTCGCGCGCAGCTGCGGCATCGCCACGAGCCGCATCAGCGACATCGCCTGGTTCATATCAGGATGCCTCTGCGGTGCGGCAGGTGTCGCCCTGGCGATCACCACGGTCAGCTTCGACTTCTCGCTCGGCGCGTTGTTTCTCATCCCGATGATCGCCGCGGCCGTGCTCGGCGGCATCGGTCAGCCGTACGGCGCCATGCTGGGTGGACTCATCATCGGCGTCTCCAGTGAGGTGGCCGCGGCGGTGAGCAACCCGAACTACAAGGACGTCGTCGCGTTCGTGATCCTGATCATCGTGCTCCTGGTCCGGCCGCGCGGCCTCTTCGGGGCAGCCTGGTCGAGTCGCCGTCTCATGGAGGGATAGGGGTGGCCTGGGAGTACTACCTCGTCGTCATGCTCGTCTACCTCGGCACCGACCTCCTCGCGGTGTGGGGGCTCAACCTCGAATTCGGCGTGGCGGGAATCGCCAACCTCGCGTACATCGTCGTCGTCGCCGCAGGTGCATACGCGTACGCAGTGGTGACGCTCGGACCCTCGTCGAACCTCGGGGGATTCCAGACGTACATCGGCGGATTCACGCTGCCCTTTCCACTGCCGCTCCTGGTCGGCGCGGCCGCGGGTGCGGTGGTCGGGACGTTGATCGGGCTCACCGGGCTCAAACGGCTCCGCCAGGACTACCAGGGAGTGGCGATGCTCGTGGTGTCGCTCACTGTGGTGACGATCGTCAGTGCTGACACCGGCCTGTTCAACGGCACCGCCGGCCTCGCGCTGATCCCGAATCCCTTTGCCAACCTCGACCCGGAGACCGCGCGCTGGACATATGTCGCGTTGGTGGCTGTGTGCTGCCTGATCGGCTTCGTCGTTCTGCGCCGCTTCACCACCGGCCCGATGGGCCGGACGCTGCGCGCGATGCGCGACGACGACGTCGCCGCGTCGGCCTCCGGCAAGGACATCGTGCGGCTCCGCCTGGTTGTCCAGGCGGTCGGCGGTGCCTTCGGCGGCCTGAGCGGCGCGCTGCTTGCGGGCTTCATCGGGGGCTGGTCGCCCTCGGCGTGGGCGTACATCGAGACGCTCGCGTTTCTCAGCTGCATCATCGTCGGTGGCAGGGGCAGCGACCGGGGTGTCAGCCTTGGTACGTTGATCATCGCCGTGCTCCTCCTGCAGGGAGTGCAGTTCCTGCCGCAGATCGCTTCGGTCCCGGGACTCAGCGAGGATTTCGGCTGGATCATCCTGGGAACGGCGACGATCGCGTTCATCTGGTTCCGTCCGCAGGGGGTGCTCAAAGAGCGACGGCCTCGCTACCACGCCGAGTCATCGTCGAAGTTGCCGGGCTGAAGCCGGTGGCACTCGCCGCGACCGCTCCGATCCTCGAAGTCGACCGCCTCGAAAAGCACTACGGCGGCGTTCGCGCCGTCGACGGCATCTCGTTCACTGTGACGCGCGGAGCCATCACCGGGCTGATCGGACCCAACGGCGCCGGGAAGTCGACCGCGCTGGCCATGATCGGCGGATTCGTGCAACCGAGCGGCGGTCGCGTCCGCTTCGACGGCGTCGATATCACCGGTATGCCCATGCATTCGCGCGCCCGTCTGGGCCTGGTGCGAACATTCCAGATGGCGCGGGTCTTCGCCAGTCTCACGACGCTGGAGAACCTCCTCGTCGCGGCGCCGCACCAGCGTGGGGAACGCGCGAGCGGGGTCCTCGGCGGCCGGCGCCTCTGGCGCGGCCAGGAGACGGAACTGATCGATCAGGCGCAGGCCATGCTCCAGACGTTCTCCATGGGGCCGAAGGCAAACGACCTGGCAGGCACGCTCAGTGGCGGCCAGAAGCGCGCGATCGAGATCATGCGCGCGCTCATGATGCAACCCAAGCTGCTCCTCCTCGACGAACCCATGGCGGGGTTGAGCCCGAGCCTTTCGCGACACCTCGAAGATGTGCTCCTCGACCTCGCCGAGGGTGGCCTCTCGCTGCTCCTCGTCGAGCACGAGCTGGAAACCGTCGACAAGCTCTGCGGCAACGTGGTTGTCATGGCACAGGGGAAGGTGCTCTCCGAGGGCAGGATGTCGGAGCTCCGCCTGAGCCGCGAGGTGCAGGACGCATATGTCATCGGTTGACGCGCAGAACCCCCCGCTGGCACTGGCGATTCGCGGCATCACGGCCGGCTATGGCGGGCCGCCGATCGTCACCAACCTCGACATGGACGTCGCGAAGGGACAGGTGGTTGCTGTCGTCGGCCCGAACGGCGCCGGCAAGAGCACGTTGCTCAAGGCGATCCTGGGCATCGCGCGCGTCGACTCCGGACGCGTCGAGCTCAACGGTGTCGACGTCACCGGGCTTCCGCTCGAGAAACTCGCTCGACTCGGCATCGGCTATGTGCCCCAGGTCGATGACGTCTTCGACGGCCTGCGCGTGCGCGAGAACCTCGACATGGGCGGCTACCTCTTCAACAAGGCGCAGCGTGCCGAGCGTCTGGAGCGTGCGCTCGCCGTGTTCCCACAGCTGAAGCCACGCCTCAACCGCTACGTCGAGACGCTCAGCGGAGGTGAGCGCAAGATGACCGCAATCGCGCGCGTCCTGATGCTGGATCCATCCGTCCTCGTCCTCGACGAGCCGACCGCCGGTCTGTCGCCGGAGCTTTCGAAAGCCGTCCTCGAGACCCAGGTCCGCGCCCTCGGTGACCTCGGCAAGGCGGTGCTGCTCGTCGAGCAGAAGGCCGTGGCTGCGCTGGGCATCTCCGACTGGGCCTACATGCTCGTCCGCGGCGAGGTGGTGATGTCCGCGGATGCCAAGGAGGTCCTGGCGAAACCGGATATGCGTGAGATCTTTCTCGGGGCAACGGCACCGGCGGAGGCAGGCGCCGAGCGAGCACGGTAGCCGCCCGGCGAGAGCGCACCACTACAGACCGATCAGGGTCTCCAGATTGCCGTGCAGGATTCGCTCGCGATCGGCTTCGGAGATATTCATCGCCCGCACGGCGCGTAACTCCTCCACCGCCCAGGACCCGTCCTCCGGCCCAAACGGGAAGTCCGTCCCGAAGAGGATGTGGTCGGAGCCGAAGAACCGCAGTGCGAGCCCGAGCGAGTCAGTCGAGCCGTTGCTGACCGAGTCGTTGTAGAAGTGTCGGAAGTGGTCGATCACCGGTCCCGTGAGCTGCGGACCGCTGCTCTCCCCGATGCCGAGCCGCGCGTACGCGGGCGCGGTGCTGCGTGAGAACGCGTCGATGCGCGATGCGAAGTACGGGATCATGCCGCCCATGTGGTGGGTCACGAACTTGATGTCGGGATGCTTCTCGAAGACGCCGCCGTACACGAGGCGCGCCATCGCCAGGGACGTGTCGAATGGCCATGCGAGTGTGCGATCGAGAACATCCTTGCCGATCCATGGATAGAAGTTCGCGTGCTGTGGATGGATCCAGATCGGTACGCCGGTCGCGGCCGCGCGCTCGTAGAGCGGCCACATCGACGGGTCGTCCAGCGGTTTGCCCTCGATGTTGGAGAAGATCAGGACGCCGCGGAGACCGAGTTCGGTGTGGAGTCGCTCGAACTCCTCCATCATGACGTCGTCGACGACTGGAACCACACCGACTCCGATGAACCGCTCGGGGTGACGTGCGGCGAAGTCGGCGATGCTGTCGTTCGCGACACGGGTGAGCCGGTGGATGTCAGCGCGGTCCATGCCGAGCCAGACCGGGGGCCGGGCGAGCACGAGAACCTGGAGGTCGAAACCGTGCTCGTCCATGTACGCGATACGCCGCTGATCGTCGTGGAGGTACGAGCTCTGGTTGTGGAGCGCGCGCAGCTCCGCGCTCGGGCTCACGTCCTCGAGCGCCTCGATGAGACGCATGGGGAACACGTGCGCATATGCGTCGATGACAGTCATGCGGCACTCCAATGGCGTAAGTCTTCGGCGATCGCCTTCTTGGAGGTCTTGCCGAACGGAGAGAGCGGAAAGTCGTCCATGATCTCGAGCCGCTCGGGGAGCTTGAACTTCGCGATGCCGAGGTCAAGAAGAAACTGCGCGAGGGCATCGAGGGTGAGCTGTGCGCCGGAGCGGAGGATCACGCACGCGCACATCCTCTCCCCGAGCACCGGGTCCGGGTAGGGGACGCACGCGATGTTGCGCACCGCCGGATGCATGAGGATGAGATTCTCGATCTCCTCGGCGCTGATCTTCTCGCCACCCCGATTGATGAGGTCCTTGATGCGCCCCTCGACGAGGTAGGCGCCCGAAGGGTGACGCCGCATCAGGTCACCGGAGCGATAGAAGCCGTCCGGCGTGAACTGGCGCGCGTTGTATTCGGGAGCGCGGTAGTACCCCCGCAGCGTGTAGGGCCCGCGCACGGTCAACTCTCCGACCTCGCCGTCGGGGACCTCGGCGCCGGACTCATCACAGAGCCTGACCTCATCGTCGGGAGACACCGGCAATCCGACGGTCTCCATTCGCGCCTCCTCCGGCTGGTCCTTGCGCACGAAGAAGAGCGTGCCCTCGCTCATGCCGAAGTTCTCCTGCACGAACGCATTGGGGAAGAACTCGGCCATCTGCCGGCGCAGCTCGGGCTGCAGACGCTGCCCGCCCGACTGGAGCAGCTGGACCGACGACATGTCGTGGTCGCCGGCGTGCGGATCGGCGAGCCAGCGGATGTAGAGGGCGGGGACCGCCGCGATGTGCGTGATCCGGTGGCGCTCGACGAGCGGGAGGATCTCGGTGGCGCGCGTTCCCTCGCTCAGCACCACGCGAGCCCCGTGCATGAGAAAGCCCTGGACGCCGGGACAGGCAAGCGGCATGTTGTGTGCGAGCGGCGCCACCGCCAGCTGGCAGCTGTCGCGGTCGATGTAATGCACCGCCGCGGCGGCGCGCGAGTTGTAGACGTAGTCGTTGTGGGTGCGCGGGATCAGCTTGGGGATCCCGGTGGTGCCGCCGGAGAGCAGGAGGCAGCACGGGTCGGTCGGATCGATATCGACGTGGGGTGGCTCGGCGCTTCCGAGCACGGGCACGAGCTCGTCCATCAGGATCACGTGGCGGAGCCCGGGATTGGCATCGCGTATGACCCGGCCCAGCTCGGGGTCGGTGCCGAAGTACGCGATCGCGTCGGTCAGCTTGACGAAATGGTCGATCTCGAGCCGCCGGTGCGGTGCGAGCGCGAGGACCGGGATGACGCCGAGCATCTGGAGTGCGAAGTACAGATAGAGGAATTCCGGTGCATTCGGAAGGTGCATGACCACACGGTCGTTGCGGCGCAGCCCAATGTCGTGCAACCGCGCAGCGAGGGATGCCCTGCGCGCTGCGAGCTGCCGGTACGTGATGGTTGCATCAGCGTGGAGGAGCGCGACACGTTCCGCGTGCTCCGCAAAGAGTCGGCTGAACACGTCGTCGAGGGTGCGGTCCTCCCAGTACCCGGCGGCGCGATAGCGCGCCGCGAACTCTGGCGGAAACGGGACGACGCCGTCGACGGGGGGCACGAGCTCGGCTACGTCGTCGCGCTGAATCCGCCGTCGATGACGACGGTTTCACCGGTGACGAACGGATTGCTCACCAGCAGGCTGAGAATCGTCTCCGCAACCTCGTCCGGGGTCACGCAGCGCCGCAGCGGCGTCAGCTTCGCGCGCCGCTCCATCAGTCGCTCGTAGTTGTCGCCGAGCGCCTCCTCCATCCAGTCGCCGACCATCCACCCCGGCGCAACGGCGTTCACGCGAATCGCCGGTCCAAGCGCACCGGCCAGCGTCCGCGTGAGATTGACGATGGCCGCCTTGCTCGCCGCATACGGGAACGGCTGCGGTCCCGGTCTGAGTCCAACGATGCTCGCGAGGTTGACGACGGCTCCGTGGGGAGACTGGCGCAGCAGCGGCGCCGCAGCCCGGGTCACCTGAAAGGTGCCCCGGACGTTGACGGCGAACACGCGGTCCCAGTCCTCCATGCGCAGGCTGTCGAGGTCGCTCGGCGGCGTCGACACCGTGGTCCCGGCATTGTTGACGAGCGCATCGAGACGGCCGAATTCGCTGCCCACCGTGCGCAGCATCTCCTGGACGAGCGGCTCATCGGCGACATCGGCCTGAACAAGCAGCGTTCGCGCGCCGAGCGCCACGACCTCAGCGGCCACGGCTTCGGTTGCCGCGCGGCTGCGGCTGAAGTTGAGCACGACGTCGAAGCCGTGGCGTGCGCAGGCGATCGCGGTGCTGCGGCCGATTCCTCGCGCAGCCCCGGTGACCAGTGCGACCGGGCGAACTGCGTCTGCGCTCACCCGGCGTTTTCCACGGCCGTTGCCGGGTCGAGCCCGAGGATGCGCTCGGCGTTGGCGTGGAAGATGCCGGACATGACCTCATGGGAGTAGCCGAGTTCCTCCCATTCGCGGAAGATGCGCTCGTAGGGCATGCTCGGATAGTCGCTGCCGAACATGACCTTGTCCCGCAACCGGCCGCGGATGTCCCGTTTGAGACTGTCAGGGAGGTATTTCGGAGCCCAGCCGGATACCTCCCAGAAGACGTTGCCCTTGTGGAGCGCCACCGCGGTCATCTCCTCGACCCAGGGCCACCCGGGATGCGCGGCGACGATGGTGAGGTTCGGAAAGTTGCCGGCGAGATCGTCGATCGACATCGGGTGCGCATGGCGAAGTTTGGAGCCGAGCCCACCCGGTAGCCCGGCACCCATGCCGGTCGTGCCGACGTCGATCATCACGGGCACGCCGAGGCCGGCGATCGCATCGAACAGCGGACGCAGCGCCGGGTCGTCGACCGAGAAATGGCCCATGATCGGATGGAAGTGGAAGCCGAGCACGTGAAACTCGTTGACCGCGCGCTCTGCCTCGGCGATGGCCGCGCTGCCCTTGAGTGGATCGACCGCTCCCCACGCCTGCAGGATGGTGTCGCGGTTGCGATCCCGCATGCCCGCGACGTATTCGTTGGTGCACGGCGGCGACCCGGTCACCGACTCGATATCGAACGCCACCAGGACGGCTTTGACACCAGCGCGTCTGAAGTCGGCGGTGACCTCCGCCTCCGCCTTGCCCACCCAGTCGCGCTTCCAGTACGTCGCCAGCGCCTCGACGAAGGGACCCTGCGAAGCAATCCACTCGGGCGTGCCGGGATAGCAGTGGAGGTCGATCGTGCGCATCACTCGACCGAGGGTGGCAGTGACCGGAGCCGGACCGCGGTCATCGTGTTGGCAACTCAGCCGGCCCCCTCTGCATGGTCGGCGCCGCTCCGCTCGCCGGACCAGGACAGGTGATCGAGCTCGAGGAGCCCGGAGCCGTAGAGCCGCTCGAGCTCCGCAGGGAGGTCCGCGAAGATCCGCTGGACGAACATGTCGTGGCGGATGTACGCCTTGACCAAGCCGGCGAGCAGCGGCGATTCGCTGGTGAGGATGTCCCATTGCGTGCCGTCACGGGCGACGCCCCAGAGCGCCCAGCGCGAGTCGACGGCCACCGCCAGATGACGCGCGTGGCGAGACCGGTAGATGGCGCCGTCGGTGCTTGCGTGGCGGATGACCTGACCGGGTGGCGAAGGGAACGGAAGCCGGCCGAAATGGACGACGACGAATTCCACTCCCGCGTTCGATGCCAGGCCGACCGCGGCGCGCAGCCCCGCAAGCTCGTCACGGTTTCCGCTGAGATACACGCGGGTGTGGGCCGCCGCGATTGCCGCGGACGCGGCCTCGACGGCCGGGGCGAACGACTCAACGCGGGAAACGGGGAGCAGCTCTGCCGGGCTCTCGCGACGCGGTAGCGACTCGAGGTCGTGGCGAGCGGCCGCGACCCGCGCGGCGAAGTCCTTCTCGATGCCCTGGAGGAGCGCATCCGGAGGAACGGCCCGGTAGCGGGCGGGCTTCTCGCCGGTGCGCGCCGCCGCGCCCCGCTCCACCAGGCGACGCAGCGTCTCGTACACCTTGGGCTGGGGGACGCCCGTGTCGTTCGCTATCGAGTAGCCGGTTGCGCTGTCCGTCTGGAGCAGTCCGAGATACGTGCGTGCCTCGTACTGCGTGAACCCAAGTTGTGTGAGGCGTTCAGCGATTGCCTCCCCATGGTCCGTCATCGCATCCACCTTGTCAGCGCGCCGGCGAGCGGCCGTCGGCAGTCACTACGTCCGTAGGGCGTAACAAGTCTACCATAGCGCCAAGCATCCGCTGGAGAGGTATGCGTGATCACGATCGAGGGGCCGGCGTCGGCATCGGGTGCTTCGGTGCTGACCACCCCGGCGCAGCAATTCGTCGCCACACTCCACACTCGGTTCAACCCGGTGCGGGAGCGGCTCCTCGCCCGCCGCGCCGCGGTGCAGGCGCGGGTCGACGCAGGTGGATCGCTCGACTTCCTCCCTGACACCGCGGGCGTGCGCGCCGGTGCGTGGACTGTTGCTCGGGCGCCACACGACCTGCTCGACCGGCGTGTCGAGATCACCGGACCGACGGACCGGAAGATGCTGATCAACGCGCTCAACTCTGGTGCCACAGGGTACATGGCCGACTTCGAGGACTCGAACTCCCCAACGTGGGCGAACATCGTTCAAGGGCAGGCCAATCTCCGTGACGCGGTGAACAGGACGCTCACCCACGCCGGCCCGGACGGCCGCGAGTATCGGTTGCACGACAGAGTCGCGACCCTGATGGTTCGTCCCCGTGGATGGCACCTCACCGAAAAGCACTTCCTCCTCGACGGCGTGGCGGTCTCGGCGAGCCTTTTCGACTTCGGACTCTTCGCGTTTCACAACGCCGGGCACCTGCAGGATCGCGGGACCAACGCGTACCTCTACCTCCCCAAGCTGCAGAGCCACCTCGAGGCGCGACTGTGGAACGACGTCTTCGACTTCACGGAGGACCATCTTGGCCTGATGACCGGCTCCATCCGCGCGACGGTGCTCATCGAAACGATGCCGGCGGCATTCGAGATGGATGAGATCCTCTACGAGTTGCGGGATCATTCAGCCGGTCTCAACGCTGGGCGGTGGGATTACATGTTCAGCGCGGTGAAGACCTTCGCGAAGCAGGATCGAGGCGTGCTCCCGGACCGGGAGCGGCTGACGATGACGGTGCCGTTCATGCGTGCGTACACCGAGCTGCTCGTGCGCACGTGCCATCGCCGCGGGGCGCACGCCATCGGCGGCATGGCGGCGCTGATCCCCAACCGTCGCGATGCTCAGGCGACCGCCGCCGCACTCGCCGGTGTCCGGGCGGACAAGCGTCGGGAGGCGGGGGACGGCTTCGACGGCACGTGGGTCGCGCACCCCGACCTTGTGGAGACGGCACGCGAGGAGTTCGACGCCGTGCTGGCGGGCAGGCCCAACCAGCTCGATCGCCTTCGCGAGGACGTCACGGTGACCGCCCGCGATCTGCTCGACCTCGACTCAGCCGGCCACGAGGTCACCGAGGCGGGCGTTCGCAACAACATCAGCGTCAGCCTGCGCTACCTCACCTCCTGGTTCGGAGGGAATGGGGCCGCAGGGGTGTTCAACCTCATGGAGGACGTCGCGACCGCGGAGATCTGCCGGTCACAACTGTGGCAGTGGTTGCAGCGCGGCGCGTCGATGTCTGGCGGAGGCATGGTGACGCGTGAGCTGATTGTGCGAATCGAGGACGAAGAAGCGGCCCTGTTCCGCGCCGAGCTCGACGGCGGATCACGGGTGGAGGGCTTCCTTGATCAGGCGCGGTCGCTGCTCGCTCAGCTCGTTTTCAGCGACCGGCTCGCCGAGTTCCTGACGCTCCGGGGATACGAGCTGCTCGTCTGAGCCGGCGCCCCGCCGGTCGTCGCTTCACACCCAGCCGTGCTGTCCCATCGACTCGACAGCTGCGACCTCATCCGCAGCGAAGTGAGCTCCTGACGCGTCGAACTCGTGGCGGCGCTGCGAGATCACCGTTGCCGCCTCATCTCGATACTGCTGCACGACCCGGTCCTCCCACATCGGGTCGGGCCACTGATAGTCGAGGTGTGCGATTGCTCCCGGGCTGGCAGCCGAGGTTGCAAGGCCGAGGACGTCAAGGCAGATCGCACGCTGCTCGTCGGGCTCGTTGGGCCGGCCCATCGAATTGCCCAGGGGGTATTGGAGCCAGCCCGCTCGCGGTGGGCGCACCCGCTCCGTGATATCACATGCGCCTGTCACGGTCACCGTTGTCAGCCCCGCACGCTCGAAGACCCGCGCCAGCAGACCGATCGTCTGATGGCAGGCGGGGCAGAGAGGTACGAGCATGACCACCGTCGCGCCCGCACCAAGCGCGTCCGCTGCCATGGCGGGCCCCAGTTCGGTGACGAGCTTGACGAGTGACTTGATGGCCCCGAGCACGCTCTGGTGGTGATCGGTCACCGCGCCGATGCGGCCATTCGCCACCAGCTCGGACAAGCGCATTGCCGGATGCACGACGTTGATGTCGATGAGGCCAGGCCTGCGAATCGGGCTCGGGTGGCTCGGGCGAAGCAGCGCAGCGGGCGTGTCTGCGGGGATGCGGCGAAAGCTCAGATCATTCACTGGCGCAAACGGCGGATCGGAGCGGAGGTGGACCCCGGCACTGCTCACCAGCATCACCGTGGCGTCCTCGAGCGGTGTCCCAAGGGGCCTCCATGGCGGCGAGCTCATGGCGGCGATCGGCAGGGGCGGGAGCGGCGCCGTGATCTCACTCATCAGCTCGATGTAGCGGATGCCGGTGGCTCGCCTGGGCATTTGTCCTCTGCGCGCCTCATTGTCACTACTTGAGTAGTGACTTTATCACCGTCGTCGAGTCCCGTCGCGGGTTAGGATCGGATCGTGCTGGCCTGGATGGACCTGGAGATGACCGGCCTCGATCCCTCACGGCATGTGATCGTCGAGATCGCGACGCTTCTGACGGACGACGAGCTCAGGCCGATTGCGGAGGGTCCGGACATCGTCGTGCACGCCACAGCCGCGGAGCTGGACGCCATGGATGGCCTGGTCCGCAGCATGCACACCGGGTCGGGGCTCCTCGCTGCCATCGAGTCATCGCCGGTCTCCCTCGCCGACGCCGGCGAGCGGACACTCCAATTCCTTCGTGCGCATATCAGTGAGCCACGCTCAGTGCCGCTGTGTGGCAACTCCATCGGGACGGACCGGCGCTTTCTGGCGGCACAGCTGCCCGACGTCGAGAACTTCCTGCACTACCGGTCAATCGACGTGTCGAGCGTCAAGGAACTCTGCCGGCGGTGGTATCCCGAGATGCTCTCGGCCGCCCCTCCCAAGAAGGAGGTGCACCGAGCCCTCGACGATATCCGCGAGTCCATCGCCGAGCTCGCGTACTACCGATCCACGATCTTCGTGGACCGGGTCACCCCTCAACCGCTGCGCTAGCCGGCGCGTCCAGGTCGCGCACCCACGCGGGTACCGCGGCGGCGCGGGCGGCTGCACGCCGCCCGCGGATCGCCACAGCCAGCACGACGACCGTCGCGCTCACGAACACCGTCCCCGCGATGAATGCATGATCGGCACCGAGGATGAATGCCTGCTGCGCGGCGCTCCCTGACTGCACGGCCGCACCACGCGCTGCCGTTCCGAACACGGAGACCAGCACCGCGAGACCGAGTGCCCCGCCGAGTTGCTGCATCACGTTGACCAGCCCCGACGCGGCGCCTGCATCCTCCTGGCGCACGCCGCTGAGCGATGTCGACGTCAGCGGCACGAACGCGAGCCCGTTGCCGGCGCCGAAGAGCACCAGTGGTGCGAGCAACGAGACGTAGCTGCTCGACGCTGAAAGCCGGGTGAGCAGCAGCATTCCGAGCGTCGACACGGAGAACCCGACCACCATCAACGGCTTGGCCCCGAAGCGGTGCACCAGTCCGCGCGCGCTGAGCTGCGACATCGAGAACAGCGCCACGGTGAAGGGCAGGAACGCGAGACCTGTCTTGAGCGGACTGTAGTGCAGGACCTCCTGCAGGAACTGTGTCAGGAAGAAGAACATCCCGAACATCCCGGCGGTGAGGAAGAGACGTCCGACGTATGAGGCGCTGCGGCTGCGATCAGCGAAGAGCCGCAAAGGAGTGATCGGCTCAGGTGCCCTCCGTTCGAGCACGACGAAGGTCGCCAGCAGGACGGCACCGACCGCGAACGCGGCCACGGTCAGCATGTCGCCCCAGCCAGAGGTGGCCGCGCGCACGAAGCCGTACGCCAGCGCGGTGACGCCGATCGTCGATGTCAGGGCGCCGCGGACATCGAAGTGACCGTTGCGGCTGGGCGTCTCGGTGAGCAGGCGACGGGCCAGCACGATGACCACGATGCCGATCGGCACGTTGACGAAGAGCACCCATCGCCACGACGCCCACTGGGTCAGCAGTCCTCCGAGGATGAGCCCGATGGCCCCGCCACCGATGGACACGGCGGTGTACCAGCCGATCGCGCGGACGCGCTCCTGTCCGTCCCGGAACATGGTCATCAGGAGCGCGAGCGCCGACGGTGCCGCAAGTGCTCCGCCGATGCCCTGGAGCGCGCGTGCCGCGAGCAGCCAGCCGCTCCATGGGGCAACGCCGCCGAGGAGCGAGGCCACGGTGAAGACCGCGATGCCGGCGATGAAGACGCGCCGGCGACCGAGGAGGTCCCCGGCGCGGGCGCCCAGGAGCAGGAAGCCTCCGAAGGCCAGGGTGTACGCGGTGATGACCCACGACAGATTCGCCGGCGAGAAGTGGAGGGCGCCGGCGATGCCGGGCAGGGCGATATTCACGATGGTGGCATCGAGCACGACCATCAGCTGGACCGCGAGGATGATGGCGAGCACCAGGCCGCGGCGGGCGGGGCGCCGGGCTGTCCGCGTGGGCGGGACGACGAGGGTGGCGGTGGATGGCATGCAGGACCTCCCGATGGCGTAGAATGGCGAAACGGACGCTACCTCCGGTAGTATACGGAGGCTCCCTCCGTTTTACAACTCAAGGTGTTGGTGATCCAGTGGTGGCACGTGACGTCGCGGTGGCTGAGAGCGGAGCGATCGATCCGGCGGATCCGGCTTCCCCAGATCGCCGTCCCCGCGCCGATGCGCTCCGCAACCGCGATCTGCTGATCACTGCCGCCGCCGATGCCTTCGCGGCTCGGGGCGCCGACGCCTCACTCGAAGACGTCGCCCGCAACGCCGGCGTTGGCATCGGGACCCTGTACCGCCACTTCCCCACGCGAGACGCCCTCGTCGAGGCGGTGTATCGCCACGAGATCGACGTCCTGTGCGAGCGAGCGGATCAGCTCCTCGAGACGATGCCGCCCGATCAAGCGCTGTCGGAGTGGATGCAGCTCTTCGTACGCCACGTGGCGACCAAGCGGGGCATGCTCTCAGTGCTCAAGCCGCTGCTCAGCACCAACCCCAACTTCTCGGACCAGACGCGCGGGCGCGCCACCGCCGCCGCGACCAAGCTGCTCGAGGCGGGCGCCGCTGCCGGGACGGTGCGTGCCGATGTGAATGGTGGCGATCTGCTGCGTGCCGTCGGCGGCATCTGCATGTCGACCGACCAGGAGCGCTCCGAGGCCTCCGAACGGCTGGTGGGCCTGCTGTTCGACGGCCTGCGTCACGGCGCCGCCGGCTCCCCCGCGGGGCCGCGCTCCGGAGACGCGTCAGCCTGAGCGTACGATTCCGGCAGACGTCGTGACTGTCGCACTCGCCCCTGTCGACGCGGTCGACGTGACGCTCGTGATGGACCTGTCGCTCGACCTTCTCATGGCGGGCCAGGACGGCGTTCAGCGGTTCAAGCTCGCTTACGACTGGTCGGATCACGATTCGCTCCTCGCCGAGCACGGCTTCTCGGCGCTGGTCGCGGTCACGGTGAACGGGAGTCGTCACGCAGTCCTCTACGACGGCGGGCTCTCCGCGCTCGCGCTCCGGCACAACCTCGACGTCATGCAGATCGACGTGACCGATCTCCGCGCGATCGCCATCTCGCACGGACACGTCGATCATCACGGCGGCCTCGAAGGACTCTTCAGACGGCACGGCGCGATGAAGCTCCCGCTCGTCATTCACCCCGACGCCTGGAAGGACCGGAAGGTCGTGTTTCCCACCGGCGCGGAGATCCATCTGCCGCCACCAAGTCACAACGACCTCGAGCGCGAAGGGCTGACCGTGATCGAGGAGCGCGGGCCGACCCTGCTGATCGATGGCACGGTGCTGGTCTCGGGCCAGGTGGCGCGAGTCACCGCTTATGAGCAGGGCTTTCCCGTGCAGGTCGCGCGCTCTGACGATGGGAACTGGGAACCGGATCCCTGGACGTGGGACGACCAGAGCGTGGTGGTCAACGTTCGCGATCGGGGGCTTGTCATCGTGTCCGGCTGCTCACACGCCGGCGTCGTGAATGTCGTACGCCACGCGCGGCAGCTGACCGGTGAACAGCGCGTGGCGGGTCTGATCGGCGGGTTTCACCTCACCGGCGGACTGTTCGAGCCGCTCATCTCGCAGACGGTCAGCGACCTCGCCGCCTTTGGCGCCGAACGCATCGTGCCCGCGCACTGCACGGGGTGGCGCGCGGTGCACGCGCTGGCGAGCGCCCTGCCGGATGCCTTCGTCCAGCCGTCGGTCGGCACCGTGTTCGAGTTTCGCGCGCCCGATTCAGCACCTCACCGGGCTGGCACATAGGCTCCGTGGCCGCCTGGCCTGACCGGGGCTCGCTGACCGAAAATGCAGCCATGACCTTCGACGCCGAGCTGGCCGTCCGCATCCGCGAGCTGGTCCGCGGCGAGGCGGACATGACCGAGCAGCGCATGTTCGGCGGTCTCGCCTTCCTGGTCGGCGGCAACATGGCAATCAGCGCCAGCGGGCAGGGTGGCGTCCTGGTGCGGGTCGACCCCGCGAGGACCGTCGAGCTTGCCGGACGGCGGCACGCTCACGTTGCCGTGATGCGCGGTCGCGAGATGCCGGGATGGTTGCGGGTCGATCCGGACGGGGTTCGGACGCAGCCACAGCTGCGACGCTGGGTGGGCGAGGGGGTCGCGTACGCACGGTCCCTCCCGGGGAAGCAGCCCAACGCTCGATGACCCGGGCGGTCGAGGAATCGAATCGACGGCTGCTTCGAGCGTGCGACGCTACGGATCTCACCGACGGCCGGCGAGTTCCTACGCCGCCGCCTGGGGAACCGCGGTCGATGCTCGCTGCGTGACGTGCGTCGACGGACACTCGTCGCTGATCACCCGTCCATCGCGCAGGCGGATGACCCTGTCGGTGCGCGCGGCCAGTTCGAGATCGTGTGTGACGATGACGAATGAGACACCGCGCTCGGCGTTGATGCGACGCATGAATCCGAGGAGGGCGTTGGCCGTCTCGGTGTCGACCTCGCCCATCGGCTCGTCGCCGAGGACGACCGTTGGTTCGTTGATCAGCGACCTCGCGATGGCAACCCGCTGCTGTTCGCCGCCCGACATCTGCGTCGGTCTGTGATCGGCACGCCGCGCGAGTCCGACCTCCTCGAGGAACCCTTCAGCTCGTCTCCTCGCAAGTTTCCTGTTGCCGCCCGAGTAGCGCAGGGGCAGGAGAATGTTCTCCATCGCCGACAGCGTTGGGAGCAGGTTGAACTCCTGGAAGATGAAGCCGATGTGCCTGCTCCGGAGTTCAGCACGCTGACGGTCGTTCAGGGTGCTCGCGTCCGTGCCATCCACCATGACCGCGCCACTCGTGGGTCGCATGAGGAGGCCCATGCAGTCGAGCATGGTGGTCTTGCCGCTCCCGGATCGTCCGACGATCGCCACGAACTCACCCTGCTCGATGGTGAGGTCGATCCCGTCGAGGGCTTTCACGACGGACTCACCCTTGCCGTAGGTCTTGTTAAGCCCGAGCGTCTTGATCGTTGCCATCCCCGTGCTCCTATTGCGCCCGCAGCGCAGTGACCGGATCCATCCTCGCTGCGCGCATGGCCGGTATCACGCCGGCGCCCGCGCCGAGAGCGACCGCGAAGATGAGCGCGATCAACGTCAACCGCGGCGTGATCAGGAAGAGACCACCACTCGGGTCGCCGCTGTTGAGGAGGATCGTGAGCAGCACGCCGAGAAGGAAGCCGATGACTCCGCCCAGCAGTCCCATCACCGTCGACTCGGCGATGAATTCGGACAGGATGTTGCGCGTCTTGGCCCCGATGGCTTTCTTGAGTCCGATCTCCCTGGTGCGCTCGGAGACCGACATGATCATCGTGTTGACGACGGACAGGCCGCCGATGATCAGCGCCAGCAGGGCGGCGGCCGTGGTCATGAAGGTGAAGATGGCGCCGCCCGACTCGAAGCTGGCCACGAGGTCGCTCGGCTTGGTCGCCTTGACCCCTGGCACCTGATTCGTGATTCTGGTGGCGAGTGCGTCCAGATTCGTGCCGGGCCGCCCGTAGGCAACCACCGAGGTGATCAACTGATACGGATCGACCGTACCGCGGAGCGCGGCCGGGAGACTCTCACCGAGGAGCATCTGAGCGTCGTGCAGGCTGATGTACGCGCCGTTGTCGGGCGCCGTGAGCGTCTGATCCAGGACACCGATCACCGTGAACTGGTGATTGACGAAGTCCGCAGTCGCGTCAGACGGTCTGATCGGCAGCATGATCGTGTCGCCGACGTGCTTCTTGAACTCAGACGCGAAGGTGGAGCCGAGCGTGACCTCATAGCGCGACGCTGCACTCGGAAAGACGCCCCTCGCGAGTGAGATCTTGAACGGCGAGTGGGCGGTCGTTGTGGGATCGAAATTCATGATGTAGTCGGGGACGCCGAAACTCACCGTGGACACGGAGCCTGGTTTCGCCGCGACACCGACGGCGGGACCTGCGGCCACAACGCCATCAACCTGCTGGACCTGCTTGAGGGTGTCGAGCGTCATGGCGCCGGCACCGAAGCCGCCGTTGCTCTTGTCGTCCGTCACCTGGATGCTGCCGCCGTAATAGGTGATGCCACCGCCCAGCAGGACGTTGAAATGCTCAGCCAGCGAGCCCATCGTGGTCAGCGCGAAGATACCCATGACGATGCCGCTGACGGTGAGAATGGTGCGCAGCTTGCGCCGCCAGAGGTTTCGGAGAATCTCCATCGATTCGCCCTCGTAGTCGCGTGGCCGGAATTGGTCTTCCCAAGCCTGATGATGGGGTGGTCATTGCCGGTCCGGCTACGGGCGAAGGTCGTCGCTTCCGGGGGACGAAGGCCCCGGCCGCAGGGACTGCAGGCACGAGCGCGCCACTCAGCGCGGATCCCAGACCTCCTGCCCCCAAAGCGGGCGGTTAGGCTGAGACCTCACGCCCCAGCAGGGCGGTGCACCACCGGGGAAGAACCATGACCAGCGCATCTCTCGACCAAACCATTCGCGACGCGCTCGATCGGGGCGGGGTCATCGACATCACCACAACGGGTCGCAAGACTGGCACCTCCCACCGCATCGAGATCGTCTTCCACAACGTCGGCGGCCGGCTGTACGTCAGCGGGATGCCGGGATTCAAGCGGGGCTACATCGCCAACCTCACGGCCAACCCGAGCTTCACCCTTCACCTCAAGGGGGCGGTCAGGGCGGATCTTGCGGCGACCGCACGGGTCATCACCGATGACGCCGAGCGCCGCGAAGTGCTGCCCGACATTGCGCGGATCTGGAAGCGGCACGATCTCGAGACCATGATCGATTCGAGCCCGCTGTTCGAGGTGACGGTCGACGGTCCCGCCCGCTGACGGTGGCACTGAGGTCCAAGGTCACCGCAGGTCGAACGGCGACGGTCTGACCGGCCCTAGTCGTCCCCGCCCGAAACCGCCGGGGCGACGAAGATCTCGGCACCGTCGGCGACCCGTGTCTCCATCGGGGCGCCGCTGCGCACGCTCACCCCGTCAACGAACATGAGCACGTGAGGCCGGAGCTGCCCCTGCTCGTCGCGCAGCCGGCGTTCGAGCTGCGGGAGCAGCTCCGCGAGATCGTCGAGCGCGGCACCGAGGGTACCGCCATGGATCTCAACCTCAGCCCGGTCGCCGGCGTAGCGGCGCAGGGCCGCGGGCAGGAGCAACCGCGACGTCACGCGACCTCGGCAACTCGCAGGGAGAGCACGTCGGGCAGGTGCTCGGCGATCAGCGACCAGGTGTCACCCTCGTCGCGGCTCGCATACACCTCGCCAATTCGGGTGCCGAAGTAGACGCCTGCCGGGTCACGTGAGTCGGCGACCATCGCGTCGCGGAGCACGGCACCGTAGTACGCGTCGGTCGGGAGGCCCTTCGAGAGCGGCTCCCAGTTCGCGCCCGCGTCCTCGGTGCGGTACACGCGCAACTTCGCCTCCGGTGGAAATCGCTCGGCATCGGCCTGGAGTGGAAAGTTGTAGAGGACGTCGGGGCGGTGCGGGTGGGCGACGAGCGCAAAGCCGAAGTTGCTCGGCAGCCCGGACTCGATCGGCACCCAGGAGCCGCCGCGGTCCTCGCTCCGGTAGACGCCGAAGTGGTTCTGGGCGAAGAGGCGCTGCGGGCGATCCGGATGGAACGCCACTTTGTGCACGCACTGTCCGAATTCCGGAAATCGCTGATCCTCGGGGAGGAACTTCGCCTGGATACCACGATTCGCCGGCTCCCAGCTCACGCCGCCATCTCGGGTGTGATACACGCCGGCCGCCGACATCACCACCATCACGTCGTCGGGGTCGGTCGGGTGGGGCAGGACCGTGTGGAGGCATGCGCCGCCACCGCCCGGCATCCAGCTCGGGCGGTGCGGATGCTGCCAGAGGCCCTCGACGAGCGCGAAGCTCTCCCCGCGGTCGTCGGATCTGAAGAGGGCGTGCGGTTCGACTCCCGCGTAGACGACGTCCGGCTGGCCGTCCGGCGCGGGCTGAACCTGCCAGACGCGGGCCACTGCGGCGTCGCTCCCCTGGGGAAAGCCGATCGGCGGCTCCTCAGGCTCTGTCCAGGACCTGCCGAGGTCGTCGGAATACGTCAGCAGCGGGCCCCAGTGCCCAGTCCCGACTCCTGCGAAGATCCGCGGCGGGTCATGGCGCGTGTCGATTGCCACGCTATAGACCTCCTGGTTGAGGAACTGGAAGTCGCTGGTCGCCCAGGTGCGGCGATCGTCGGTGCTCCGCGCGAGCATCAAGCCCTTCCGCGTTCCGATGAGCAGGATTGCCAGCCCCATCGAAGCCCCTCCAGGAGTTGTCGGATCGCCGGGCAGTCTATACCCCCGGCCCGGCAGCCTGGGACCAGTCGCATCGGGCTCCGTGCGACGCCTACGGTTGGCCGGCGGCGCGCCACATCGGATCGGTCTCCGGCGCCCTTCCGCCCCGGCCGGCCGGAAATGGAGCGGGTTCCACCCCGAGGTCGTCCATGGCACGGCGGTAGTTCAGGTAGTGCCGATGCGCCTCGCCGTGGCGGCCGGATCCCGCGAGTGCACTCACGAGGCCGAGATGTGCCTGCTCGTCGTAGCGGTCCATCTCCAGGATGCGGAGCAGATGCGTCACCGCGATGTCGGGATCGGCGGCGTGTCGGGCCAGCATTCGCAGCGCTCCCACATAGACGCCACGAGCCTCTTCGCGGAGGGGCGTAGCCCAGTCGTCGTACGGATTCTCCTCGAGGAAGTCGCCGGCGTAGCGGACGGTTGCGGTGCTGAGGATCGGAAGCCCGCGCGCGATGTCCCCGCGGCGCACAGACCCGAGTCCCTCGGCCGCAGCTGAGAGAAACCGCTCGACATCGACGTCGACCGCGTCCAGGTTGAGTGCGACCGCGTCCTTGTCCGCCAGCACGAAGTGCTCGGGCGGGAAGCGGCGTTGCGGGTCGAGCACACCGCGCACCGTGGTCAGCGCCACCGACAGACGATTCGCCACACGATCGGGGTCCTCTCCCGGCCAGAGCGTCTCCATGAGGTAGCCTCGAGGAGCCGGCCGGCCGCGCCGGGCGATCAGCAGCTTGAGCAGTTCCCGCGCCCGCTTCGACTGCCACTCGGAGACTCGCACCAGCTCCCCGTCGCGAAACACCGAGAAGCCGCCCAGTGACTGGACTCTCACAGCCACGCGGTCAAGCGGGCTCAGGAATGTCAGGAGCCCCGCGGCCACGTTGCCGCTCTGGTGCGCGCGCACTCCGAGAGCCTCGAGTTGATGCTCCGCCTTGCGTCGAAGCGCCGCCGATCCCGTTCCCTCGTCGATCGACGCCAAAATGAGATTCACCTTTGCCTCGCCAAGCGGGTTCCCGATCTCCTGCCAGATCGCGCCGGCCTCGGCAAGGCGCCGGCTTGCGACACGCTGATCCTCCGCGGTGACCGCCGTCAGCGCCAGCGCGTCAGCCAGGCCGGGTCTGTCGTGGCGCGCTCGCGCGACCGCCTCGGCCTGCGAGGCCAGCTCACGCGCCGACATCCGATCGCCAGCGGCCGCGGCAACCCATCCGGCAGCCAGGAGTGCGATCACATAGGCCATGCCGGTGCCGTACGAGACCGCCCGATCAGCGAGGGCTCGCGCCCTTTCGGGATCCTCGCCGGCCACGACCACAGCAAGGCAGGCAAGCGCCGGTACCACTCCCTGGACATCGCCGGACTGCTCGGCGATTTCGAGGCTTTCCTCGAGCAGGACTCGCGCCTGGGCGAGGTTCCCGCGCTCGCTGTGGATCTCGCCGATCAGCGTCAGCGGGTAGGCGACCATGTCCGAGTCGATCTGCCGGTAACGCAGTCGCGAAGCCTCGAGGTCGGTCAGGGCGTCATCGATGCGGCCCATCCGCAGCTTGGTCTCCCCTCGGTTGCTCAGGCTGAGCGCCAGGAAGCTCGCGAACGACGTGAGCTCCGCGAGCCGCACCGCAACATCGAGCTCCTGGAGCGCCTCCGGGTATGAACCCTCCTCCAGGAAGTGTGAGCCGCGATTGGTTCGAATGCGGACGACCTGCAGCACGTCCGACGCCTCTTCGGCGGCGCGCAGCGCGAGGAGGTAGTGGGCGTCGTTGGCACGCCGGTCTCCGTCGAGTGCCGCCAGCATCGCCATGACCGTGTGCGCTGCCGCGAGCGCTCGATGATCGCCGCACGCGTTCGCCGCGGCGAGAGCCCTCCCGGCGAGCTCCCTGCAGGGCTCGACGTCACCGCGAATCCAGTGCGCGGTCGACATCCACGCGAGGAGGAGGGCCATCTCCATGGGATCCGCTCCGCGATCATCGACCCCTCGCTGGTAGACGGCCAGGGCCTCCTCGTGCTCACCGCGAAGGTAGTGGATCAGGCCCATCCGCCAGGCGAGGTGGGCGGGGAGCGACGTACGACCCGCGGCCGCGCGCTGAAAGCAGGCCATCGCCTCGCTCCAGTCGCCCTGGATCTGTTGCGCCTCGCCTTCGAGCTGCTCGATCTCAGCCGAGCGCGTGGCGGGCGGGATGGCCCGGCACGCTCGCAGGACGGTGGCGATCTGGCCTGCCGCGAGAAGCCTCGCGCCCTCCTTCGTGACCACCCTCGCCAGCTCGTCTGACGCGCCCGACGAGAGCAACACCTGGATCGCATCTGCCGAGGCACCGTTCGCGGCGAGCCAATGACCCGCCGTCGCGCGGAGGTCAAGCGCGACCGCCTCGGCCACCGGAAGCGACTCGCGCGCGTAGTCCCGGATCAACGGTCGAAGCGCGAGGGATCCGTCGGGTCCCCGCTCGACGAACAGACCCTGACGCGTGAGCTCGCCGAGCATCGCGCCCGATCCGGCGATGCCGATTGCCTCGCACAGCTCGGGCGTGAACCGGTCGAAGAGCGCGAGCTTGCTGATCAGGTCCCGAACCGCGTCGGGATGACGGGCAAACACCTCTTCCGCCAGATAGGAATACAGCGGGGCGTTCGGCTTGTCGAGAGCGGCGAAGACGGTGGCCCAGGTCTCGCGCGGTGATGATTTCAGCGCCTCGATCGCGAGGGTCACGGCCGCGGGCCACCCGCCGGCGATGCGATGAATCTGCGCAGCGAGGTTCTCGGCGGCGAGGCCGAGCTGACGCTGGACCAGCTCGCCCACCTCCTCGACCGTGAACGCGAGTTGACCACCGTCAATCTCGAGCAATTGTCCCTGCCCTCGAAGCCGCTCGATCTGGAAGGGTGGTTGCCGCCGTCCCGAAATGACGAGGTGGAGCCGGGGAGGGGCATGGCGGCACAGCGCTTCTACAAGCCGCGCGGACGGGGATGCCGCCGCGAGCTCGTGCGCGTCGTCGATCACGAGGATGAGGTCTGAGGAGAGCTGCGCGTGCAGAATCTCCGCGAGCTGTGCCGCCAGCGCATCGGCGCGAAGGAACTGCTCGAGCTCGGGACCTCCGGCACCTTCGGCCAGCCAGCTCACATCGCTCGGGATGTCCGGTACCCGCAGACGCAGAGCGTCGCTCAGCTGGCGGCCCAACGTGGGGAGGTCGAGGTCGTGCTGATCGGCCGTGTACCACGCACACGGAGTGCTCTCCCACCACGATGCGAGCAACGTCGATTTGCCGAAGCCCGCCTCGGCGACGACCACCGTGAGGCGGCGGTTGCGGGCCGTGGCGGCAAGCTGCTCCAGAGCAGGGCGCTCGATGAGGCCGTCCGTGGGGCTCCGAGGCAGGATCTTCGCAATCGGCGTCGCGTCCACGATGGGCAAAGTGTGGACGGGTGCCGCGCGGCTACGCGCGAATGGGTGCGGGCCGGCGGGCGAACAATTGGAAGATGCCGCCGAGGTGGAGCCGCTCGTTGATCAGCGCGTACGCGGCGAAGCCCAGGACCACGGACAGCCCGGTCATGAGCCCGCGCTGGATGATCGCGGCGGCGCCGGCGCTCCCCGAGTCGAACCCCAGAAAGATGAGGAGCGCAGCCACGCTCGCCTCGTTGGCGCCGACGCCGCCGGGGATGAGGCTCACGGCGCCACCGATGGTGGCCAGCGCCAGGACGAACGCGGCCTGCCACCACCCGATCCTCCCCGGCTCGAGGCCTTCAAGCACCAACCAGAAGGTGGTGACGGCGACGACGACCCGCGCGGCGTCCAGCACGGAAAGAGCAAGGGCGTCAGGTCGATGCAGCAGTGTTGACGTTTCCTGCTGCAGCTCGTCGACGGCTGGAAGGAGCTTGTTGAGAAACGGTATGTGCGCAACCAGGTCGTGGAAGCGGCAGAACACCGGTGAGACGGTGAGGACGACGACGATGAGTGCGATGCCGGCCGCGACTGGTATCACCGCGGCGAGCCCGTAGCCGAGCGCGAGGATCGCGGGAAGCGCCGAGAGGATGAGCCACAGCATGTACGACAGCTCCTGGACGGTGACCGTTGCCGCGACTGTGCCGAAGTCGGTGCCGTCGGCTGTGCTTGCAAACGCAGCCCGTGTGAGATCGCCGAGCGGCACGATCGCCGTGATCGTCTGACCCGCCAGATTGATCAGGATCGTGTCTCGAAGGCGCAGCTTGGTGCCGACATCGGTCAGCAGGTAGTGCCAGCGAATCCCCTGCAGAACGTAGACGAACACCGAGAGCACCAGGATCGGCGCAAGGAACACCAGCTGGAAATGCTCGAGTGCGCTTCCGACCTTGGCGGGGTCGAGGAACACCACCACGCCGGCGATCCCAGCCAGTCCCACCACGCCGGTCAACACTCGTCGAAGCGGAACCGGCACCCTCCGCCGCGCAGCTTTCGGCACGTGGTCGGTGCGGTTAGGCAGCGTCAGACGACAGCACCGTCGCTCTCGCCAGCTGTTTCCTTCGGGCCACGCAGGCTGGCTTCCGCTCGTTCGTCGCCATACGAGTCCACTCTAGACGGCGCAACGAGATTCCGGTCATCGCCGACGAATCGGCGATGACCGGTGCCTCACACAGCGAGGATCAGGCCGCCCGGACCTGGCGGGCGCGCGGGCCCTTGTCGCTGCGCTCGATCTCGAAGCTCACGTGCTCATCGCCCGTGAGATTTTCGAAGGTCAGCGAACTGTCGAGTCCACTGCGATGGAAGAAATACTCCTGTCCATCCTCGGCGGTGATGAAGCCGAAGCCGCGTTCGGCGACGATCTTCTTTACGGTACCAGTCACTCTGGTCTCTCCAATTCCTTCTCGTTATGCAGAACAGACGCAGCGCGTCCGTTCGAGAAGGAATGACGACCACGAGCGATACCCCTCGAGATTCGAGGCGATGCAACCACCATACCCTACCGGTACGAAACGAAACATACCGAGCACCGGACCCGCCGGCGCGAGCCCAGCCTTGCCGCTCGATCGGGACCCCCATCACAATATCCACGTGGAGGTCACCGCATGGGGTTCGTGAGCCGGGCGTTCAAAGGCCGGCCTCACGATCAGCCCAGAGATGCGCGAGTCCCCCCGGGTCAGTACCTGGTCCGCGACTTTCCGGTCCTTTCGGCCGGTCCGACGCCGCGCACATCGCTTGCCGAGTGGTCGTTCTCGATCGAAGGCGAGGTCGATGAGGAGAAACGCTGGACCTGGGAGGAATTGCGTGCGCTGCCGAGCGAGACGGTGACGCGAGACATCCATTGCGTCACCAAATGGTCCAAGCTCGCCACCACCTGGGAGGGCGTCTCCGTGGACACCCTGCTCGAGGGCGTCGACACCGCGGCGGACTACGTCATGGCGTTCTGCGACGGTGGGTACACCACGAATTTGCCGCTCGACGACCTCACCGGCGGCAGGGCCTGGATCGCGTTCGCATTCGACGGGCAACCACTCGAGCGCCAGCACGGAGGTCCCGCACGCCTCCTGGTGCCGCATCTGTACTTCTGGAAGAGCGCCAAGTGGGTCCGCGGGCTCCGACTGATGCAGGACGACTCGCCGGGGTTCTGGGAAACCTACGGCTATCACATGTATGGCGATCCGTGGCAGGAACAGCGCTACAGCGGCGACTGATCTGGCGCACCGCCGAGGTCCAGGACCTCGTCGATGAGACCCCACGGGTGCGCAGCCTCGTCCTCGAGGTGCCGGACTGGCCCGGACACGTGCCGGGGCAGCACGTCGACGTGCGTCTGACGGCAGAGGACGGGTACCAGGCCCAGCGCAGCTATTCGATCGCGTCGTCACCCACCGGTGAGCGGGTGACGCTGACCGTCGAGCGGCTCGAGGACGGCGAGGTTTCGCCGTACCTTGCGGCCGAGCTGCGAGTCGGTGACCGGCTGGAGTTGCGTGGACCCGTCGGCGGGTACTTTGTCTGGGACGTCTCGCTGGGAGGTCCGCTCCTGCTCGTGGCCGGCGGCTCCGGGATCTGTCCGCTCATGGCCATGCTCCGGCTCAGGCACGCTGCCGGCAGCGCCGTTCCAACCCGATTGCTGTACTCGTCACGCTCACTCGAGGATGTCATCTACCGCGACGAGCTCGACCGGATGGCGGCGGACGGCACGGGGTTGGAGGTGATCCACACCCTGACCCGCAGCGTCCCCCAGGCGTGGGCGGGCCTGCACCGGCGCATCGACGCGGCGATGCTCAGTGCTGCCGCTTGGCCACCCGCCGACCAGCCGCTGAGCTTCATCTGCGGGCCGACCCCGCTCGTCGAGTCGGCGGCGGAGTCGCTCGTGCACCTCGGCCACGAGCCCACTCGCATCAAGACCGAGCGGTTCGGCCCGACAGGAGGATGACACTGAGATGACCGAGCAAGCGTTGAGACTGGACGGGAACGCGGCCGCGGGACTGCTTCGGGAAGTCTTTGTGCACGAGCTCACGGATGCGCGCGGTGCCTGTGCGGGCTGTGGCGCCGTGGGCGCCATGGGCGCGCAGCACCTGTACATGTCGCCGCGTTCGCCCGGCGCCGTGCTCCGGTGCAGCGCATGCGAGAGTGTCCTGATGGTGGTGGTGCATGCGGGAGGACGTTTCCGCCTGGGTTTGCAGGGCCTCATGTGGCTTGAGATGCGGGACGCGGCCGCCACGACCTGAACCCATCGGGTTCCTCCGCGTTACGCGTGATGCATCCGCCGTCCGAAGTCGCGAAGCCCGCGAGGGGCGGCTCGGAGACCGAGCAGGCTCATGGCGAGACCGACCAGGAAGTAGAAGGGCCAGAGCGGCGTGAACCCGACAGTCGCGTGCAGCAGCACGACCTCGCCGGCGATCCAGCCCATCATCACCAGTCCGGCCAGGAACGACAGTGCCGGGCCCGAAGGCGCCCTGCGCACCGTCGCCACCAGGGACACCAGAGCGCTGCCGCCGACGACGACGCCGAGGAGCAAACCCGGGATCACGTAGCTGTCGAATGGTGTCCCCTCCAGCCAGGCGATCGGGAAGGTGGACGGCCATGCTGTGAGCACCATCACACCGCCCGCGAGAGCGCTGACGGCGGCGAATGCATCGATTGCGACGAGGCTTCGAAGCGCTGGTTTGTGATCCATGTCACGACCTCTTGTGTCGAACTCGGGAACGACAGGTGTGTGCTCATCATCGCGCCAGGCCTCCGCGCTCACCAGGGTCGATGGTCACATGTGCCCCCGCTGCACTCCGCCGCACGCACGTCCGTCAGCATCATCATTGCGGGATGGAAGACGTCTCGGGGGGATGGCCGGCCCTGCCGTACGCGGACTGGCGGGCCACTCGAGACACCCTCCACATGTACACGCAGGTGATCGGGAAGCTTCGCCTTGCCCTCAGCCCCTTCGAGCCGGGCTGGGCGAATGTGCCCCTCTACGTCACCGCGAGGGGTCTCACCACGTCGCCGGTGCCCATCGGATCGCGCACCTTCGACGCCGAACTCGACCTGCACAGCCACGTGCTCGTGATCCGCACGAGCGATGGACTGACCGAGCGCCGCCCGCTCGGCGGAGCGGTCGCTGATTTTTACCGTGACGTCATGGAGGCGCTGCGACGCATGGGGATCGACGTCACCATGTCGGTGGAACCGTCGGAGGTACCGGATCCCATCCCCTTTCCCGATGACCACACCCATGCCACGTACGACGGCGGTCAGGCGAAGCGGTTTCACCGCGTGCTCTCCATGGTCGACCTCGTGATGAAGGAGCACCGCGCGCGGTTCCGCGGGCGGACCACGCCGGTGCACTTCTTCTGGGGGACGTTCGACCTCGCCCTGACCCGATACTCGGGCCGGCCGGCCGCCCCGCTGCCTGGCGACAGCGTCATCACCCATTTCAGCTCGGATGCCGAGCAGATCTGTGCGGGGTGGTGGCCCGGCGATCACCGCCTTGCGGCCCCGTCATTCTTCTCGTACGCGCACCCGGCGCCAAGGGGGATCAACGAGGTGACCCTCCAGCCGCCTGCGGCGACGTGGAGCTCGGATGCGGGAGAGTTTCTCTTCTCCTATGACACTGCGCGCGCGGAGCCGGATCCACGCCAGGCCATCCGCGACTTTCTCGCCTCCACATATGACGGAGCGGCGAGGTTGATGGGATGGAACCGCGACCTGACGACCTTCGGTGGACCGGCTCCACCGTCTCACTGATCAGCCCGCGAGGAGAGCGCCACATGACCGACGTCTGCCAGCATCTCGACCAGATTCACGACGTGACGCCGTCCGGACCCGGGTGCGTCGAATGCCTTGCGGCGGGCCGGACCGACTGGGTGCATCTCCGCGTCTGCCAGGAATGCGGTCATGTCGGATGCTGCGACAACTCGCCGGGAAAGCACGCCACGGCGCATTTCAAGTCGGTCGGCGACCCGATCATCCGCTCCTACGAGCCGGGGGAGGACTGGTATTACTGCTACCCGGACGACCTCCTGTTCGAGATCGAGGACGCGCCGCCGGCCCCCTCGCATCCCTGAGACCGCAGCGCTCGCCGGCGCGGACTTTCACGGGAGATGGATGCGAGCGTCTCAGACCTGAAGGTAGCGCGCCCCGAGCGTCGTTGCGAGCGTGCGATGGGCCGGGCTCGCACCGATGAGCAGCGAAAGCGACGTGTCGACACCATGCGCCCGAGCGAATGCGACGACGAGCCCGGGCAGGGGTGGCCGGCACCAGCACACCGGCGCACCGGCGGGATGCGCGCAGAGCGCCCCCACCACGTGGCCCTTGACGTGAGCGGAAAGTCGATCAACGTCGGCATCAAGGACCTCAGCCGTCGCTCCGGGTCTCCAGTCGAACACCAGGTAGGGCGCGTCGGCGGCGGCGAGCGCGATCGTCTCCGCCCAACCCTGGGGCTTGAGCGCAGCAGCGGCTACGAAGACAGCCCCGGTGGGTGCGATCGCGATCGGCCTCGATGCCTTCGGCCCGCGTTGGAATGGGATTCGCTGCACGACGGCGAATCCCTCGTCGGTCGACGGGGGTTCGAGTTCCCGAAGAGTGCGCATCTGGCTGGTCGGGACCATGATCCCCGGCTCCCGGCGTCCGATCGCCCGCAACTCAGCGGGTTCGGGCAGCCTGCCGAACCGCGCGAGGATGCGTTCCACGAGGTTGACCTGCGCTTGGGCGAGCGGGGTGTCGATCCAGACACAACGTGCCGAGGCGTGATGCCGGGCGGCCACCTCGATCACGTGGCTTCGGGAAGCGCGAGTCAGGTAGGTGTTGTCGAGAACGATTCGCCGCGCACCCGACGCGAGCGTCTCGCCGAGCGCTTCGTTGAGGTCGCGGAGCGATCCTCCGCGGTCGTCGCGGTTCAGACGAACGTAGCCGCGTGCCACGTACTCCTCGGCATGGCGGCTCTTCCCGGCGCCGGGAATCCCCATCACCAGGACGACCTCGGCATCGCCGACGGGTATCGCCGCGGATGCGGCCGTTCGCGCTTGCGGCCAGGCGAAGCCGCTCGCGATCCGTTCCCGATCGCTCCGCTCGAGGTTGAGCGCCACCGACCGGGCGGCTGAGCGAACCGTTGCCGGATGCCGTGCTCCCGGTATCGCGACGACAACGGGGGACAGGCCGAGCACCCATGCGAGGGCCACCTCCTCGGGGGTCGCGTTCCGGCTGCGCGCGATGTCCACCAGCTCCGTGCGGCGAGCGAGCGACGGCGCCCGCCGCACGCCGCCGAGCGGAGAGTGGGCGATCACGGCGATGCCTCGCTCGGCGCAGAATTCGACGAGCCCTCCTCTGACGGCGCTGTCGTCGAGCAGGCTGAGGCCCACCTGGATGCCGGCGACGTCGACGAGCTCGCACGCCTCCTCCAGCTCCCGGCGGTTGACATTCGCCAGCCCCACGTGACCAACGGCCCCGTCGCGCAGCAGCGCTGCCAGCGCGCGCACCGACGTGTGCCAGGGGACTCGCGGATCCGGGGCGTGGATGAGGTAGAGGTCGATGGCGAGGCCGTCCAGAGCGGCGAGGCTCGCTTCGCAATCGGCGCGGATCGCCCGGGCGCGACCGTCCGGAATCCACCCGCCGCCAACCCGGGTCATTCCGCCTTTGCTGATGATCCTCGCGCGCCGAGCCGCGCCGCAGTGGCGGAGCGCTCGACCGACGAGACGCTCGTTGCGGCCCAACGGTGTCTCGCCGGCGCCGTATGCGTGCGCGGTGTCAAAGATGGTGATCCCCGCTTCAGCCGCAGCCGCGATGGTTTCGAGAGCGGCCGCATCCTCACCGTCGGCGTCGGTTGAGAGGCGCATGCAGCCGAGGCCGATGCGAAGCTCCGAGCTGTCGAGCCATCGAGAGCCGTCCAGGGCTCAGAGGGTACGGCACCGAGCGAAGCGCTGTGACGAGAATGTCATGCGTATGCCCGGACTAGGCTGACAATGCTCGGCGTGCGCCGGCTGATCATCGCCCTCGCGGCTCTCGCGCCGCTGCTGACCGCGACCCAGGCGGCCGCCGACTGGCCTACGTACCACGGCAACAACACACGCCAGGGCGACGACACGACGGACCAGGCGGTCAGTGGCACTGCGCCCTGGACGTCGACACCGCTGGACGGACAGCTCTACGGGCAGCCGGTGATCGTGGGTGGTCGGCTCATCGCCGCGACCGAGAACGACACCGTGTACTCGCTGAACGCGGCGACCGGACAGGTTGAGTGGACCACGCACATCGGCATCGGCCCACCCCGAACCGCGAACTTCCCCTGTGGGGACATCGACCCGCTCGGAATCACCGGGACCCCGGTGATCGACGCGGGCAACGTCTTCGTGGTGGCGGAGAAGCAGGACACGCCGACCAGGTTCGAATTCGATCTCGTGACCCTGTCACTGTCGACCGGTGCCATCACGCGGGATGTGAACATCGACCCCGGTAACAGGGGCGGCATCAACTTCGACGCCAACTACCAGCAGCAGCGCGGGGCCCTGACGATCGCGGGGGGCGAGGTCTACGCGACCCTGGGCGGCCTTGCCGGCGACTGCACCAATCCGAGCAACAGCACCGATGGATATCGAGGCTACGTGATCGCGTATCCCGAGACCGGGACCGGCACCGTCCAGTGGTGGTCGTCCGCGTCGCTCACCTCCACAGACATGGAGGCCGGCGCCTGGGCGGCGGGAGGAGCGTCGGTGGATTCCAGCGGGAACGTGTTTGTCGCCACCGGCAACAGCAACGAGACGAGCAGCGGTGACGCGTATGACGAGAGCGACGGCGTCATCAAACTCACGGCCCCGAGCCTGAGTCTCGCCGACTACTTCGCTCCCAGCGGAGTCGTCGACGCGAACCACGACGGCGGTCCGACGTGGTGGCAGGACAACGCGAGTGACGCCGACCTCGGGTCGAGCACTCCGCTGCAACTCCCCGGGAACCGTGTCTTTCAGGTCGGCAAGAGTGGCATGGGATACCTGCTCAACAGTGCCGGCCTCGGTCACGTCAGCGGCGGTCTCGCATCCCACCGTGTCTGTTCCGCATTCAGCGACGCCGCCTTCGGAAGCCTGGCATACAGCCTGGTCGGCGGGGTCGAGACCGTGTTCGTGGGATGCAGCGATGGGCTCCAGGCGGTGCGGATCGCCCCGTCGAACACCAATTTCTCGCTGGCGTGGCACAACACCGGCCAGGCTTCCGATAAACCGCCCATCGTTGTGGGCGGCGGCGTGTGGTCGGTGAGCAGCGGAGGCGGCACGCTCAACCAGTACGACGCATCCGACGGCAGCCTGCTGGCGCGCTACGCGATCAGCGGCAGCAACCACTTCACCTCGCCGTCAGCCTCGAACGGCATGATCTACGTCGAGGGCGGCAACCAGGTCGACGCCGTGCCCGACGGGCCCGACATCAGCACGGTCTCACCCGCTGCCGGTCCGACCGCCGGCGGTCAGACCGTGACCGTCCACGGCGCCGGGTTTCAGTCAGGGGTGACGATGACCGCGACGATCGGTGGTGTGTCAGTGACTCCCACGGCCGTGACGTCGACATCGTTCACCTTCACGACACCGGCCGGCACCGCCGGCTACGTCCAGGTTCAGGTTGCTGACACGCTGGGGACCAGCGCGCTCACACCGGGGTCGGGTTACTTCTACACCGGCCTTGCGGCGTACGTTCCGGTCACGCCGTTCCGCCTCCTGGACACGCGCGCCGCCAACTGCATCCAGTGCGGCACCGGGGCGCTGGGTCCAGGCGTGACGCGCACCCTGCAGGTCACCGGTGTGGGCGGCCTGCCGAGCGGAGCCGATCCGATCCCGAGCACCGCCACCGCAGTGGCCCTCAACGTGACAGCGGTGAACGACAACACGTTCAGCCTGCTCACGGTGTAC
This sequence comes from Saccharimonadales bacterium (SeqCode), assembly GCA_035534875.1. GTDB lineage: Bacteria > Chloroflexota > Dormibacteria > Aeolococcales > Aeolococcaceae > Palsa-851. Next base: position 95,419 of record DATLRB010000060.1, on the reverse strand, counting down.
CCGAACGGGACCGGCCGGCCGCTTGCCTCCAACATCAACTTCCTCGCCCACACGGCCACCGCCAACCTCGTGACGGTGACCCTCGGCCAGAACGGCCTGTCGGATGCCAACCGCGAGGTCAACATCTACAACCCGCTGGGGACTGTCGACGTCGTGGCTGACGTCGAAGGCTACTTCGAACCCGACACCGCGAGTGATCCGGCGGGCGAGTTCCATCCCATCGCCCCGGTTCGCGTCTGCGACACACGAAAGAACGTGACGCCCACCCGATGCCAGGCGCACGGAGCGCTGCAGAGCGCACAGCCGCTGATCGTCAATGTGGCCGGGTCGGGAGGCGACGCGATTCCCGCGACGAACGCCGCCGTGGCGGTGCTGAACCTTGCCGGCATCGCGGGCACCGCGTCCACCTATCTCAGCGTGTTCCCGACCACGTCAAGCGGCACCTGCGCGTATACCGGCTCCCACGCGCCGCCGTTCTCAACGCTCAATCTCGCCGCCGGCGCCGTCGTCGCGAATCGCGTGATGGTGGCCCTGGGTCCCGCCGCGACAGGAGGCCCCGACACGTCGATCTGTATCTTCAACGCGGTCGGCAGCATCAACATCTACGTCGACGCGAACGGCTGGTTCGGGAGCGCGGCGGCGGCGACCGGCTACCAGTACCAGGCGGTCGGTCCGACGAGGGTGTGCGACACACGCGCGGCATCCGGGGTGCGCTGCTCGGGGTCCGGGCTCGGGCCCGCCGCGTCACAGCTGGTCAGGGTCGCGGGGGTGTACGGGATCCCCTCGGGAAGCCCGGTGGTCCAGGCGGTGATCGGCAACCTCACCGGTGTGGCCCCGAGCCAGGGGACATACCTCGCGCTCTACCCGGCAAACCTGAACCGCCCACTCGCGTCTGACATCAACATCGCCGCGGGGGCGGTGCTCGCCAATCTCGTCGTGGTGCAGCTCGACACCACCGACTCGGCGATCGGCGACGTGCGCCTCTACAACGGCGCCGGGAACGTCAACGCGATCCTCGATATCGAGGGCTGGTTTCAGTAGCTCGGTCTAACCAACCCGGCGGTAGCTCCGCACGGCGAGTGGGACGAACACGATCAGAACGCCGGCGAGCCACACGAGGCTCTCCCAGAGGGCCGGGTTCAGCGGAAACTGCGGGCCGCCGAGCGCCATCGCGCGCATGGCATTGATCACGAGCGTCACCGGTTGATTGTTCGCGAACACCTGGAGCCAGCCGGGCATGGTCGCGATCGGTACGAACGCCGAGCTGACAAAGGTGAGCGGGAATATCCAGATCAGACCAAAGGCCTGGACCGATTCCTCGTCCTTGATCGCGAGACCGACGAATGCGGACACCGAGCACACCGTGACACCGAATGCCTCGGCGAGCAGCACCATGCCGACGGCCCCGCCCACCCCATTCTGAAAGCGGAAACCGACCGCGTAGCCAACCCCGATGATCACGAGGATGACGATCAGCATGCGAATCGAGTCCGCGATCAGCCTGCCGGCAAGCACGGCGGAGCGCGCCATGGGCATGGCGCGGAAGCGGTCGATGACTCCTTTTGTCGCCTCCTGCGCCAGCGCAATCGCGGTCGCAAAGGTGGCGAACGCCGCCGTCTGTCCGATGATGCCCGGCATCAGGTAGTCGACATATCCGCCTGATCCGGGCGCCGCAATGGCTCCGCCGAACACGTACCGGAAGAGCAGCACGAAGATGACCGGCTGCACGACCGTGAACACGATGTAGGCCGGAACGCGAAGCCACACCAGGAGATTGCGCCGGGTCATGACCAGCGCGTCGCTAATCGCCCAGCGCGCCATCTGCGATGCGTCAGGACGGCTTCTGGTGATCTCGGGCTCTGCGAGCACGGTCACGCCGGCACCCCCGTCGATGGGCTCTTGTGCGCGTGGCCGCGGTCATTCGACGACGCTTCAGCCGCGTGACCGGTGACGGCGAGAAAGACGTCGTCGAGCGAAGGCCGGTGGAGCGCGAGATCCTCGGTCTCGACGCCGGCGGCGTCGAGCCGGCGCACCGCCTCCACGAGTGCGGTGGATCCGTGGCTGCCGACGGCAACCTTGATCCGCCTGGACTCCGTCTCGACGGTCGGGGCGGCATCGGACAGTCCGGCGACTGCCTGCACCGCCTCATCGATTCGCGCGCGGTCAGGAACCGTGAATTCGAGAAGATCGCCGCCGACCTGGTCCTTGAGCTGGTCCGGCGTCCCCGAGGCGATGACCTCACCGCGGTCGACAACGACGATCGTGTTCGCGAGCTCGTCAGCCTCGTCGAGATACTGCGTCGTGAGCAGCAGCGTGGTCCCGCGGCCGACGAGCTCGCGGATGATCTCCCACATCCCGAGACGCCCGTGGGGATCGAGGCCGGTGGTCGGCTCGTCAAGAAACAGCACCGAGGGTTCGGCGATCAGGCTGGCTGCGAGATCGAGGCGGCGCTGCATGCCCCCCGAATAGGTCTTGGCGGGACGGTCGGCGGCGTCCGCGATCTCGAAGCGCACGAGCAATTCGGCGGCGCGCCCCCGGACGCTCCCTCGCGGCATGTGACTGAGCCGGCCCATGATCTCGAGGTTCTCGCGGCCGGTCAGCTCGAGCTGGATCGCGGTCGCCTGGCCGGCGAGCCCGATGCGGCGGCGCACCGCTGCAGCATCCCGAACCACGTCGTATCCCTCGATGACGACCCGCCCGGAGTCGGGTCGCAACAACGTCGTCAGGACACGAACCGCGGTGGTCTTCCCCGCGCCGTTGGGACCGAGCATGCCGAGCACGCTGCCGCGCGGAACGGTGAAGTCGATGCCGCGCAGCGCGTGCACCTTGCCAAACGACTTGTGCAGCGCCGAGACCTCGATGGCGTCGCCGATGTGCTGGACTCCCATGGCCCGACGAGGATAGGGCAAGCGGGCGGCGGCGCCGCCGCACGCGCCCACGGTCGATCACCCGAGATTGGCGACCCTCCTCACGAGTGCCGCGACGGGTGTGGGCAGCACTCGAACACGACCCCTCCGGCGGCCGTCCGGCTCGGGCCGTGTGACATTCTCACCGCGTGGCGTATCACGTCTCCGCAGACGAGTTCGAGCGCATTGCCGCCGATGCTCTCGAGAGCATTCCGCCCGCGCTCCGCGCCCAGATGGATGCCGACAATCTCCTGATCACGATCCAGCCGGAGGCCACCGCCGACGATCGTGGCAGGGGCATCGACGATCGAGTGCTCGGCTACTTTCAGGGCGCGAACGAGTCGACCTTCAGCCCATCGGGCTATCCAAAGCGGATCGTGCTCCTGCAGCACCACATTGAAAAGTGGTGCTGGACGCGCGCCGAGCTCGTGGACCAGGTGCACGACACGGTGTTGCACGAGGTCGCGCATTACTTCGGCATGAACCACGCCGATATCGACAGGACGCGGCTCCACCACTGAGCCCGAAGAAGGCGCACGGCACCGAGCACGCTTGCCGCCGGTATGACCTCAGTGCTCAGCTTGCCGCGAGACTTGCCGGCATCGACAGACTGACCGACGCCCTCGTCAGCGCAGAGCGGACATGAAAACGATGACCCGCCGGCCCGAAGGCCGGCGGGTCACCAAAGGGACCGAGCCCTGAGTGATCCTTATGCGTGCTGCCGGACCGTCGTCGACTGTCCCGCCGGGCGGCTCGTCCGTCCGGCAGTCACCGTCTCGCGCCAGCGGACGATCTCGAAGAGGAAGGTGGCAAGGACCGCGCCAGCCGCCACCGCGAGCCCGATGGCCGCGTACCCCGCGAACTGACCGATCTGACCCCAGCCGTAGGCATTCAGCAGCATGCTGCGAAGCGTGGTGCCCTTGAAGATGGTCGCCACCTCGCCGGCGAGCTTGGTGTCATTGGGAGCGGCCTGGGCTGCAGTGCTGAGCTGCGAGTACGTCTTGCCGCCTGCGATCTCGCCGAGATGCACATTGATGAAGTTGTTGGCATAGACCTCAGCCTGCTGGCCGGTGAGAAGCTCCTGACCCGCGTATTGGGTCATGGCCGTGGCGTCCGCCTTCGGCAGGGAGGTGATTGCAGACGAGCCTGCGGCCGGGAAGTAGATCTGCTGAGCCGCGAGCTGGTCATGCACGGTCGACGTCGCGAAGTTGCTCGCCCAGAAGGCGAACCCGCTCACGAACGCGAGGATGCCGATCAGACCGACCTGCAGGACGAAGATCCGCCAACGAAGTCCATTCGTCATGGCTGTGTCCCTTTGTGTTTGTGATTCTCAAGATCCATATGACCTTGATGCACATGCTCGGGCCGGACCAGGCTCCGGCAACAGAGCCGCAAGCCACGACATTTCCGGGTTGAATTCCCATGCCACAGGGGCCATACGTCCGTCCCCCCTCGATGACATCCGGCCCTGCGGGGCGGTCAGCGCAGGCGGCGAACCTCGGTTTCGGCATGCCGGCGCCAGGGTCTCAAGCGGATGCGCACGTCAACCGCCACCGCACCACCGGGCGAGGCGATCAGGGGGTTGAGATCCATCTCGGCAACCTGCGGAACCTCATCCGCGAGACGTGCCACGCGCAGAAGAACGTCTTCGACCGCGGCGACGTCGCACGCGGGCGAGCCGCGGTGGCCGAACAGCAGCGGCGCGCCTTGAATCGACCGCACCATCTCGTGAGCGTCCAGATCGGTCAGCGGAAGGATACGGAGCACTCGATCGCCGAAGAGCTCCACAGCGGTACCGCCGCTGCCGAACATCACGACCGGGCCGAAGAGCGGGTCGCTGACCACGCCGGCGATGAGCTCGACGCCGCGAAGCATCGGTTGCACGATGGCCCCTTCCATCGCTGCGCCGAGGTGGTTCGCCATCGCCGAAAACGCATTCGCGACGTCATCAGGGGCATTCAGATCAAGGCGTACGCCACCCACGTCGGATTTGTGCAGGATGGTGGCTCCCAACGCTTTCAGGGCGACCGGACCTTCGAGTTGGACGGCGGCGGCCGCGGCTGCGCCGGGGGACGAGACCTTCAGCTCGCGCACGGTCGCGACGCCGAAGGCGCGAAGGATCGCGACAGCGTCGTCGGGTGACAGCCACCCGCCCTCCGGGTGGGCGGCCAGGTACGCCTTGGCGATTGCACCGGCGGCGCTCGCGTCAACACCGTTCAGCTGGGGGGCGTGCCCCATCGGTCGACGCCTCCAGCTCGAATGTCCGGCGATGCGACCGAGCGCTCGGACGGCGCGCTCTGGGAATGCGTAGCAGGGAATCGGTCGCGTCCCTTCGCTCAGCGCGGCGGGTGCGCCGCTGTCGCCGAGATGCACGAACACGATCGGACGCGCTCCCGCGTCGACCCCCACCACCGCCCTGGCCACCTCTTCCGCGCCGGCCGTGACCACCGGGGCGAGGATCACGACGGCCCCGTCGATCGACGGCGATCGCAACGCGCAACGCAGTGCCGCCTCGAACAGCTTCGGCGTCGCGCCGGCGCCGAGGTCGATCGGGTTGCTCACACCCGCATTGGGTCCGGCGATCTCGCGAATCGCCGCCTGTGTTGCGGCATCGAATTCGGGCACGCTGAGACCGGCTGCTTCACATGCGTCCGCGGCAAGCACGGCCGCGCCGCCTGCGTTGCCGACAATCGCCAGGCGATGGCCGTCGAGTGCCGGCTGGTTCGCCAGCAGCTGACCGCAATCGAGCAACTCCTCGAGCGTATCGACCCGGATCACCCCGGCCTGCCGGAACAGCGCGTCGACGACAGTGTCCGGACTCGCCAGTGCCGCTGTGTGCGATGCGGCAGCACGCGTCCCCGCGGAGCTGCGCCCGGACTTCACGACGACGATGGGCGTGGTTCGCGATACCACCGGCGCAACCCGAGCGAATGCTCGCGGATTGCCGAACGATTCGAGATAGAGCAGGATTGCGCGGGTCTGACCGTCCTCGTGCCAGAACCTGAGCAGGTCGTTGCTGCTCACGTCGCACTTGTTGCCCATGCTCACGAAGCTCGAGAGGCCGAGCCCTGTGGTCAGCGACTGCTCCAGCACGGCGATGCCGAGCGCACCCGACTGAGACGCGAAAGCGATTCCGCCGTGGATGGGAGGTCGCGACGCGAACGTGGTGTTCAATCGGACATCCGGAGCGGTGTTGATGACACCGAAACAGTTCGGCCCCACGACGCGCATGCCCCCGCGGTGCGCGCGCAGCAGCAGCTCGCGTTGCAGCTCCTCGCCGCCGGCGCCGACCTCGGCGAAGCCCGACGATATGACCACCAGCCCCTTGACGCCCTTGCGTCCGCACGCATCCACGGCCTCGATGCACTCTGCCGCGGGAATGGCGAGCACCACCAGGTCAACGAGGCCCTCGACCGCTTCGATGTCCGGCGCGCACGCCAGCCCGAGCAGCGTGTCGACATGGGGGTTGACCGGATACACCGATCCCGTGAAACCTCCATCGATCAGGTTGCGCACGACGGCGTGTCCGATCCCCTGGGGGTTGCGTCCGGCGCCGATCACCGCGACGGACTGCGGCTGCAGGATTCTCGCGATGCTGCGCACCCCCGCGGTCCACGCGCGCCGCTCGCTCGCCGCGAGGGAGTCTCCCGTCGGCTCGATGTCGAACGTGAGGTGCACGACACCGTAATCGATGGATCGGCTCTCGCGCCGGAAGCCCGCGCCTTTGAACACCTCGAGCATTCGGTGGTTGTCGATCAGCGTATCGGCCGTGAAGCGCGTGATGCCCTTCGTGGCCGCGTACGCCGCGAGATACTCGAGGAGCAGCGTTGCCAGTCCGCGTCCCTGCTGTCCGTCCTCGACCGCAAACGCGACCTCGGCAACGTTGCCTCCCGCCAGACGGTCGTAACGGCCGACGGCGATCATGTCGTCACGCAGGAAGGCCACGAAGGCCATGCGGTCGATGAAGTCGACGGTGGTGAAGCGGGTGACCTCGTGATCCGTGAGCTCCGACCTGGGGCCGAAGAAGCGGAAGTACACGCTCTGCGGGGACAGGCGCGTGAAGAATGAGCGGTGCGCGTCCGCGTCGTCAGGCCGGATGGGCCGGACGTGCACCGTACCGCCGTCGGCGAGAACGGCGTCGACGGCCCACGCCGACGGGTAGCCGGCCGGAAGCTTCGCGGTCACAGCGGGATGCGTACGCGGACGGTCGTGCCGGACCCGGGCTGCGAGGCGAGGTCCAACATCGCGCCGATGCTCGCGGCCCGCTCGGCCATGTTTCCCATACCCATGCCTCGTCGCACGGTTGTGGTGTCGAAGCCCCGGCCGTCGTCGTCGATCTCGAGGACTGCAGAGGAGGCGTCGCGGCGGATCGAGACGCGGCACGTCGTCGCCCCTGCATGACGCCCGACATTCGAGAGCGCTTCGCGGACGATGTGCACGATCTCCGCGGAGCTGCCCGCGAGGGCGCTTTCGAGCGAGACATCGATCTCGACGATCACGGTGACCCCGGTACGCTCCTCAACCTCGTGGGCAAGCTGCTCGAGCGTGTTGGTGAGGTTACCGGTGCTGAGCACGCTCGGCCGCAGTCCGAAGATGTAGCTTCGCACGTCGCCGATGACCCGGTCGATCTCGGAGACGAACTGCTGAATGCGGTCGGCGAGCCGTGCGTCGCCGACGACGGCGGCTGTTCCCTGCAGTCCGATGCCGACGGCGAAGAGCGACTGGATCACGCCGTCGTGCAGATCGCGTGCGATGCGTTCCCGGTCCTCGACCAGGCCGAGGCGCGATACCTCGGACAGGGCGCGCGCGTACTCCAGAGCCAGGCTTGCCTGTTCAGCGAAGCTCTCCAGGAGCGGAGTGTCCGCGGGCCCGAAGCCCGGCCGACCGGCGACGCGGCCGACGGCCAGGACCCCGGCGGTGGTGGTCCGAAGCGCGAGCGGAACGAGAATCATCGGCCCGACACCGGCGATGCTGACCAGCGGCTGCGTCAGCGTTGAGTGGCTCGCGTCGGCGACAACCATCGTCCGTTCGGAGCGAATCACCTCGGCGGACAGGGAACCGGCAAGCGGCACCTCGACGTCGAGCAGATCGCGCGCGCCGACACCGTCGGCGACGATGATGCGAAGCCCGTCGCCTTCGGGCACGCTGATGGTGGCCATGTCTGCGTTGCCGAGCTCTCGGGCGTGCCGAGCGACCACGTGCAGCGCAGAACGAGCAGTGTCGCCGGCGAGCAGAGTCGTCGCCACCTCGCGCACCGAATCCACCCAGCGTTCGCGGAGCTGCAGTTCCGCGTACAGCTGAGCGTTGGCGATCGCGACGCCGGCCTGGGTCGCAAGGACCAGGACGGCCGCCGCATCGTCGTCGCTGAACTCCGGCGTTCCCCGCTTGTCGGTGAGATAGATGTTGCCGAACACGCGGCCGTGAGCGCGGATCGGCGCACCGAGGAACGACCGCATCGAGGGATGGTGGGGCGGAAACCCCGTCGAACGCGGATCCTGCCCGATGTCGCGAATGCGCAGCAGCGAAGGTTCACGGATCAGCACACCAAGGAGGCCGCGCCCGCGGGGGAGCTCACCGATCGCGTTCTGTTCCTCCTGAGTCAACCCACTCGTGACGAAATCGCTCAGGTCAGTCCCATCCGGTGACAGCACGCCGAGCGCGCCGAAGCGAGCATCGGTCAGGTCGACGGCAAGGCCGACGATGCGCTGCAGCAGCGCTGGAAGAGAAAGTTCCGCCGCCAGTGCCAGCCCCGTGTCGAGCAGGCGTTCGGCGCGGCTGCCACTGAGTGCCATCCCTGCCGGATCATAGCTTCGGGAGGGAGTCGCGACGATCCGGCCGGTGTCGCGCAACGGGGCGTCGCGTCGAAGGCCGGTGGCCGGTCGCGGTGTCAGTTCGCCGACGCGCGCTCGACCGTCTCGGTGGCGCTGAGCGTTGCGACGAGGCGCCCAAGGAACGCGCGCACACTCGCCTCCGCGACGCGATGCATGAGGAGTTGATCGAGCCGCCGCCCCACGGCCCCGAGCGGGGGTTCATACCGTCCTCGGAGCGTGAGCTGCGTAAGGTTCGCGTCCAGGGGGGCCACCTCGAGGTCGGCACTCAGCACCGGAAAAAGCCCGGGCGCCGTTGTTGCCTTCCACGTCAGCGGCACGACGGTCACCTCGTCCCGCGTCAGTGGATCTCCGACCTGCACGCTGACCGTCTTGCCCAGCATCGGGAGGGCCCCGAGCGGTCCGATCCGCAGTCGCAGCGCCTCACCCTCGCCCATGGCCGCCGCGGCCAGCGGCGTGATCCAATCGCGATCCCCGCCCAGGATGCGGTCGCACACTCGCTCGGCGGAGACGGGAACGTACGCGAAGTCGTGGAGCAGCATTGTGTTCATGGCCATGGCGGTGGCTTCATCCTGCGTCCTGGCGCGCCTGCTCGCCAAGGGAACAAGGTCCCGAATCTGGCGGGTCTATGGACTGGGCGCGCATGAAGCACGCTGTTAGAGTGCAGGCGTGGCCGACGACCCCGTGATCCGAGTCATGCTCTGCGACGACCACGAGCTGGTGCGCCGCGGGCTCAGCAGCATCCTCGAGGGCGTCGGTGGCATCAGCGTCGTCGCGGAGGCAGCCGACGCGGACGCGGCGCTCAGAGCCGTCGAATCCAGCCGCCCCGACGTGGTGATCATGGATGTGCGTCTGCCGGGTCGATCGGGCATCGAGGCATGTCGCGAGATCCGGTCGGCGTTTCCGGACACGAAGGTGCTGATGCTCACCGCGCACTCCGACGATGAGGCGCTCTTCAGCTCGATCATGGCCGGCGCGGCCGGCTTCGTTCTCAAGCAGGTTCGCGGTGGCGATCTCGTCGGCGCCATCCGTCAGGTTGCCCGAGGCGAATCGTTGCTCGACCCGACGGTGACAGCCCGGGTGCTCGCCCGGCTCCGCGGAGAAGGAGCGCAGGTGAACGACGGCATGAGCGACCTGACTCCGCAGGAGCGCAAGATCCTCGACCTGGTCGCGGAGGGGATGACCAACCGCCAGATCGCCGAGAAGGTGTTCCTCGCCGAGAAGACCGTGAAGAACTACGTGTCGAACATCCTGTTGAAGCTGGGGTTGTCGCGCCGCGCTGAGGCCGCCGCATTCATGGCGCGGCGCAATCTCAAGAGCCGCGACAGCGCCGGCTGGTCCTGAGAGGAGACGCTTGGAAAGCCAACCGCAGACCAGGGTGCACGAGCTGACCAGACCCGAGGCTCTTGAACTCCTGCAACTCCATTCCTACGTCGGCAGGATCGGCTTCGTGGTCGACGGGCGCCCCATGGTCCTCCCGGTCAACTACCTCGCCGACGACGAGTCGATCGTGTTCTGCACTGAGCCGGGCACAAAGCTGAGCGCGGTCGGCGGCGGTGCCCCGGTGGTCTTCGAGGTCGATGACAGTCGCCCCTTGTATCACGCGGGCTGGAGCGTCGTCGTCAAGGGGACAGCCCACGAGATCACCGACGAAAGCCGGCTCGACGAGCTTCGCCGCGGCCCGCTGCATTCCTGGGCAACACGTTCCACCGAGCACTGGGTGCGGATCTCCATCGATGAGGTGAGCGGTCGCCGCATCCCGGGGACCTGACAGCGCGAGTGGCGCCGAGCACCGCGCCTTCAACCCTCAGGAAACGGTTGTCGCGGAAGCCCCGAGCGTCAGCTCACGGCGATGGCTGCACCCGGCGCGGCAATTCCGGTGACGGTCAGGATCTCCGCCTGGCCGAGCGTGTCGTGTTCGAGCAGCGCGCGAACAAGCGCTTCGAGCTTGTCGCGGTTGCCGGCGAGCAGGGCGACCGCCTGACGGAGACACTCCTCACAGATCCGCCGGATCTCTTCGTCGATCAGCGCCGCCGTCTCCTCACTGTACGGTCGCGACAGGGTCAGGGATTGACCCGGGTGGTCCCCCTCGTCCGCCAGGCTGAGCACGCCGACCTTGGGACTCATGCCCCAGCGCACCACCATCTGACGCGCGATGGTCGTGACCTGGCGCAGGTCGGCCTCGGCTCCGGTCGTGACGACCCCGTAGACGAGCTGCTCGGCCGCTCTGCCGCCGAGCGCTCCGGTGATCCGCCCGCGCAGGTAGTCCTCGCCATAGCTGAAGCGGTCGTCGACCGGGCTCTGCACCGTGGCGCCGAGCGACTGCCCCCGTGGAATGATCGAGACCCGCCGAACCGGGTCGGCGCCGGGTTGGAGCAGTCCGAGCAGCGCGTGCCCCGATTCGTGGTAGGCGATGCGCTCGCGGTCCATCGCCGTCAGCGACAGCTTGCGCTCGGAACCCAACTCCACCTTCTCGAGAGCATTGGTGAAGTCGATCTGGCTGACCGTCGCGCCGTCCCGCCGTGCGGCGGCCAGCGCTCCCTCGTTGGCGAGGTTTCGCAAGTCGGCGCCGACCATCCCGGCCGTGAGCGACGCGATCAGTCCGAGGTCGACATCCGTACCGAGCGGAATGTTTCTCGTGTGAATGCGGAGGATCTCGAGGCGTCCGCGCCGGTCGGGGAAGGGCACCGTGATTCGGCGATCGAAACGTCCAGGGCGGAGCAGCGCGATGTCGAGCACGTCGGCACGGTTCGTCGCCGCCAGGACGATCACTCCCTCGTGCGGATCGAAGCCGTCCATCTCGGTGAGGATCTGGTTCAGGGTTTGCTCCTGCTCCTCGTTGCCTCCCAGGCGGGCGCCTGTCGAGCGCGACCGGCCGACGGCGTCGAGCTCGTCGATGAAGACGATCGCCGGGGCTGCCCCGCGGGCCTTCTGGAAGAGGTCACGCACCCGGGCCGCACCCACGCCCACGATCGCCTCGATGAACTCGGACGCGGAGATGGAGAAGAAGGGCACCGCGGCTTCCCCAGCCACGGCGCGTGCGAGCAATGTCTTGCCGGTCCCGGGCGCGCCGATGAGCAGGACCCCCTTCGGAATCGTGCCTCCCAGGCGCTGATACTTTTCAGGCTTCTTGAGGAAGTCCACGATCTCGACCAGTTCAGCCTTGACCTCGTCGATCCCGGCGACATCGGCGAAGGTCGTGTCGGGATGCTCGGGGTCGTAGAGGCGCGCGCCGCTCTGGCCGAACCGTCCGAGGAGCCCGCCGGCACCACCACCGGCAAGCGCGGCGCCTCGGCGCATCAGGTAGATGAGACCGAAGACGATCAGCAGGGTCGGTCCGAACCAGAGGAGCAGCGTCTCCCACCACGGCGTCGGCGGGTTCGGCGGTTCAGCCAGGATGCTCACCTTGTTCTTCAGGAGCGCGGCCTCGAGATCGTCGCTGGCGAACGAGGGACGCTCGGTTGAGAAATTCTTGGCACTGGATTGTCCAGGCCCGGCGCTGACAGCCTTCGTGGTTGTGCCGGTGATCGAATCTCCGGTGGCCGTGATATTGACCACGTTGCCGGCGTCGACCTGGTCGATGAAGACGTTGTATGGGATCGTCACTGTCGGCGGCTGGTTCGCCGACTCGATGATGCTGGTGACAACGATGTTGACGAGGAGCAGCGTGCCGATGACCAGCCAGAACCGTCGCCAGCGAACCGGGTTGTACCCGAGCACGTTCGACCCCTGCGGGCTGGCGGGAGTCTGCTGCTTCGGCCGATCAGGTGTCCGGGACGCCACGGGGCAAGCTTAGTCATCCATCGGAGCGCGTCGATTCAGGTGCCCTGACCGCCCACCGGGGTCTGATCGATGGCCTCGAGGCACTCCGCGACCAGCCGCGGTACCGGAGCTCGGGTGTCGAGCCGGTGCGCGGTCGTCCAGGGCTCTCGTCGTGACCGCAGCGCGGCGGCGACTTCACGCGTGGCCTCGGACATGTCTCCCGGGTCCAACGCACGGTCCGCTCGCATCGCGACCACCGAAATGGGCGCTGTGCACTCGATCTGCACGACGTCGGCACCGAACCGTTCAGCAAGGGTCTCGATCGCCACTCGCGAAGCGGCGCTTGGAAACGTGGCGTCGAGGATGACCGAATACCCTCCGCGAAGCAGGGCGCGCGCCCGGGCGGTGAGCGTCGCGTACGTTGCCCTGGTCGTCGACGACGAGTACCGTCCTGAGTCCAGGCCATCGCGATCGACGCGTGCTTGGTGAGATGCTCCCGCGACGTCGCGCCGCACGCCGTCACTGTGCAGCGGCACCGCATCGGTCGTGTCCGCGAGTGCGCGGGCGAGGGTCGACTTGCCGGTCCTCGGAGCTCCTCCGATGATCACGACGAGCGGTCTCGCCGCGGCAAGATGGTGCCGGCACTGTTCGAGATGGAGTCTCGCCCGCGAGGCGGCCTGCGGATCACCCTGCATGACCCGCCAGCACGCGACCTTTGCGCGCACCATCGCCCGCTGTGCGATGTAGAAGTGGAGCAGTCCCGGAGGCGCCCTCCAGCCGGCGAGGCGGAAATAGGTTCGCATGAGGTGCTCCGAGAGATCGGGGTGACCCAGCGCCTCGAGATCCATGGCCAGAAAGGCGAGATCCGCCACTTCGTCACCCCATCGCAGGCGGGGGTCGAACTCGAGACGGTCGATGATGCGCGGTCCGTCGGCGAGGCAGAAGATCGAGTCGGCGCGGAGGTCTCCATGACCGTCGACGATGTGACCTGATCGGATCCGCTCGGCCAGCAGGTCGCCACGGGCCCCAAGGTACCGTCGCGACAACGCTCGCTCTCGCTCCACAGTTGCGACGCCCAGCACGCGTCTGGCCAGCGGTTCCAGTTCATCGAGATCGGCGTCCCAGCGCGCGAGCAGGCTGTCCGGCGTCGCCGCCTCGTCGATGTCATCGCTGCGGGCCCCGGTGCTGTGAAAGGCGGCCAGCGCATGAACGACACGGGTCAGCTCGTCGCGAACGTCCACGCCTCGCTCGATGAGCGCACGCAGCTGGCGACTTTCCGGCAGACGTCGCATCACCACGGCCGCGTCGACCAGGTGGCCTGCCTCGTCCCGGATGTCCTCGACACCGAGATAGACGTCCGGAGCGAGGCGGCGGTTGAGCCCGACCTCCTCGAGGCACGCGACCAGACGCGACCTGACGCTCGTGAAGTCGACGAACGGGAATCGCACAGGCTTCTTCGTCTTGCGCACCGTGTCCCGGTCGAATCGGAGCACCGACACGTGTGTCTCCACGACCCTGCCGGGCGGCGTCTCCCCGCGAGCATCGGGCGGCCTCGTGGTCATGCGGCGAGTATCCCAATGCCGGCCGCCGCGCGGAGCGCACGATCGCCTTTCGTCGAATCAGCACCTCCCGAAGTGATCCTGCGGCGTCTCGATGCCCGAGGACGTTGGTCCCCCTCCATTGAGGACGATCTCCCCTTGGCGGCGCCGAGCTTCGGCGCGATGCTGTGCGGAGGCGATCGGCGTCGCCGTGTTGTCAAGCGATGCGAACACAACGCACTGGAGATCAGCAGCGGTGAGTGGTGGCAGGATCCGTTCGCGCGGACGCCGGCCATGACGCTGATCCGTCTGTTGCGCGCGCACCTGCAGCCCTACTGGCGGCAGGTCTCGGCGGTCGTGGTGCTGATCATGTTCCAGACCGTCCTGGGGCTCTATCTGCCCAATCTCACGGCCGACATCATCAACAACGGCGTCGCAAAGGGAGATATCCCCTACATCTGGCGGACCGGTGGCGTGATGCTCGGCGTGACCATCATCCAGGGCATCATCGCGATCATTGCGGTGTACTGGGCGTCGCGGACGTCGATGGGAGTGGGTCGAGATCTTCGCGCGTCGGTATTCGGCCGCGTCCTGCGTCTCTCGTCGCGCGAGATGAATACCTTCGGCACGCCGTCGCTGATCACGCGCAACACCAACGACGTCCAGCAGATCCAGCTGTTCCTGCAGATGGCGCTGACCGTCATCGTCGGCGCGCCCATCATGATGATCGGCGGGATCATCATGGCGCTTCGGGAGGACGTGAGCCTCTCGTTGCTCCTGGTCGTGGTGATCCCCCTGATGGCCGCGCTGATCCTGGCCATGCTGTATGTCGCGGTTCCGCTGTTCCAGAAGATGCAGGTCAAGATCGACCGCATCAACCAGGTGCTGCGAGAGCAGATCACCGGTGTTCGAGTCATCCGTGCCTTCGTGCGGTCCGGCTACGAGGAGCACCGATTCGCGTCCGCCAATGCCGACCTGACGGCCACGGCGTTGCGTGTCAACAGGATCTTTGTCCTCGCGATGCCGGCGCTCATGGCAGTCATGAACCTCTCGAGCGTCGCGGTTCTCTGGTTCGGCGGTCACCTGGTCGACAGCGGGAGCATGCCGATCGGGAATCTCACGGCGTTCCTCGCGTACATCCTCCAGATCCTGCTGTCAGTGCTGATGGCCGTCATGATGGTGATCCTCGTTCCGCGCGCCGAGGCAAGCGCCGAGCGCATCGAGCAAGTCGTTCGCCTGCGGCCGTCGATCGCCGACCCCGCCGATCCCGCGCTCCCGGCCGGCCGGACGGGAATCGTCGACTTTCGTGACGTGACCTTCGGCTACCCTCAGAGCGAGCAACCCGTCCTTCGCGAGCTCACCTTCAAGCTGCAACCCGGCGAGACCACCGCCATCATCGGCGGCACCGGCGCGGGGAAGACCACGCTGCTCCATCTCATCCCGCGATTCTTCGACGCGACCGGGGGTGCGCTGCTCATCGACGGCGTCGACGTCCGCGAACGCTCGCTCGAGAGCCTCTGGGCCGATATCGGTCTGGTCCCGCAACAGGCGTATCTGTTCAGCGGAACGGTCGCCACCAACCTGCGCTTCGCCGCCCAGAACGCCACCGACGACGACCTCTGGAACGCGCTCGGAGTGGCCCAGGCACGCGACTTCGTCGCCGCGATGCCCGGCGGCCTCGATGCTCCCATCGACCAGGGCGGGACGAACGTGTCAGGCGGCCAGCGCCAGCGCCTGGCGATCGCGCGCGCGCTCCTGAAGCGGCCACGCATCTACCTGTTCGACGACTGTTTCTCGGCGCTCGACGCAACCACCGACGCGCAACTGCGAGCGGCGCTCCTCGACCGCACACGGGACAGTACGGTGGTGATCGTCGCGCAGCGGGTGAGCACCATCCTTCAGGCCGACCGGATCATCGTGCTCGACGGCGGGCGGATCGTCGGCCTGGGCACCCACGAGCAGCTTCTGGTGTCCTGCTCCGCGTACCAGGAGATCGTCGCGTCGCAGCTCGGTGAGGCCGCGGCATGATCGCGCACGGCCCGATGGGCGGACGCCCGGGCGGGCCGTTTCGGGGGCCGTCCGGCCCCCCGCAGACGACCAGGCATCCGGGCCAGACTCTCCGTCAGCTGGCCGGACGCCTCCGGCCGGAGGTCCCGCGAGTCACGCTTGCGGCGGGGCTCGCGTCAACCGGGATCGCGTTCACCGTCATCGCGCCGCGGATCATCGGCAATGCGACCGACGTCATCTTCAACGGCGTGGTCGGCAAGGCGCTGCCCGCGGGGACGACCAAGGCGCAGGCGATCGCCGAACTTCGACTCCAAGGTCAGGGCCAGCTGAGTCAGCTCCTCTCGGGCATGAACGTCACGCCGGGCAAGGGGATCGATTTCACCGAGCTTGGAGTGATTCTTGGCGTGGTCGCGCTCCTCTATCTGCTCGGAGCAGCCTTCAGCTGGATGCAGGGCTATCTGATGGCCGGTGTTGCCCAACGCACCGTGTTCGCGATGCGCCGCGACGTTGAGGCGAAGCTGCGGCGCCTGCCGTTGCAGTACTTCGACAGCCATCCGCACGGCGACCTGCTGAGCCGGGTCACCAACGACATCGACAACGTGACGACCACGCTGCAGCAAGGGCTCAGCCAGCTGCTGACGTCGATCCTCACGATTGTCGGCGTCCTGGGAATGATGCTCTGGATCAGTCCTCTGCTGGCACTCATCTCGCTCGTGACGGTGCCGCTGTCCATCGGGGTCACGCTGCTCATCGCCCGCCGTGCCCAGAGGCAGTTTGCCGCCCAGTGGGAGTGGACCGGCACCGTCAATGCCCACGTGGAGGAGACGCATACGGGGCACCAGCTGGTTCAGGTCTACGGCCGGACGGCAAGCACCATCGACGACTTCGACCGCAAGAATCAGCGGCTCTACGAGGCGAGCTTTCGAGCCCAATTCCTCTCGGGCACCATGCAACCGGCGATGCAGTTGCTCGCCAACCTCAACTATGTGGCCATCGCCGTCATCGGCGGCGCTCGGGTCGCATCCGGAACGATGACGCTCGGCGACATCCAGGCGTTCATCCAGTATTCCCGGCAATTCACGATGCCGATCACGCAGATCGCCAGTCAGATGAACCTCCTGCAGTCTGGATTGGCGTCCGCTGAGCGCGTCTTCGAGTTCCTCGCCTCCGACGAGGAGGAACCCGACGTCGCCGAGCCCCCGGTCACCTCGCCGACTGCCGGGCAGGTGACCCTGGAGCACGTCGGCTTCCGCTACGTTGCCGGCCCGCCGCTCATCCAGGACTTCAACCTCGACGTGCGACCCGGCGAAACCATTGCGATCGTCGGTCCGACCGGCGCCGGCAAGACCACCATCGTCAACCTCCTGATGCGTTTCTACGAGATCAACTCGGGGCGCATCCTCGTCGACGGCGTGGACGTCACGACGCTGCCCCGCGAGCGCCTGCGCGGCATGTTCGGCATGGTGTTGCAGGACACATGGCTGTTCGCAGGAAGCATCCGGGACAACATCGCCTACGGAAGGGAAGGAGCCACCACCGCGGAGGTGGTGGCGGCCGCGAAGGCCGCCTACGTCGACCAGTTTGTTCGAACCCTCCCGGACGGGTATGACACCCTCCTGACCGAGGACGCATCCAACATTTCGTCCGGCCAGCAGCAACTCATCACCATCGCCAGGGCCTTCCTCGCGAGACCCGCCATCCTCATCCTCGACGAGGCAACGAGCAACGTCGACACGCGTACCGAGGTGCTGATTCAAGAGGCGATGGCGCGCCTCAGGTCGGGGCGGACGAGCTTCGTGATCGCTCATCGCCTGTCCACGATCCGCCATGCCGACTCGATCGTGGTCATGGACAAGGGACGGATCGTGGAGGTCGGCAGCCATGAGGAACTGCTGAGTCGCCGGGGGTTCTACTTCGACCTGTACTCGAGCCAGTTCTCGTCAGCGCTTGAGGCAGCGTTGCCCACGTAGGGTCCATCGCCGTCCGATCAGGTGACAAAGGACCGTTGCCCTGCGGTGCCCCCGGCTGGTCTCCTTGAGATACGGGACAATCACCACCGGGAGATTCGAGCCATGGAAGTGCTCAGCCTTGACGAGAAGCTGGGAGGACCGGTAACCCTGCGGAACATCCTGCTTGCGACCGATGGATCCACCGCCGCACATTGGGCGCTCCGCGCCGCGGCGGACCTGGCGAGGCGCTCGGGTGCCGCGCTGCACCTCGTCACGGCGTATGAGTTCGCACCCTCAAGCGTGCTGGCGTACGCGCCGTATATCGGTCCGGACAGCGCATGGGACGCGTTCGAGGCCGATGCCCGAAAGCTTCTCGATGACGAGCGGGCCCGGGTGGTGGAGCTTGGCGCGTTCGTCGGGAGCCTCCACGTTGCACGTGAACCAGCCTTCAACGCGGTCATGGACGTGGCGTCCACGGTTTCTGCTGATCTCATCGTGATCGGAAGCCGTGAGCTCGACAGGTTGAAGCGCCTCGCCGTTGGCAGCGTTTCCGAGCGAGTGGTGCACTCCGTGCATCGCCCGGTGCTCATCATTCGTGGCGGGCCGGGTTCATGGCCGCCCGCACAGGTCATTGTGGGCTTCGACAAGTCGGGGGCCTCCAAGGACGCCGCGCGGTTCGCGGCGACGATCACCCACCTGTACCAGGACGCTGCGCTCGTCCTGGTGGCGGCGGACCCGATCCGCTCCGTTTCGGAGGATCGCTTCCTCACGCCCGACGAAGCAGTTCAGTCCGAGCAGGGGCAGTTGGAGGCGTTCGCGAAGACCCTGGAGCCGATTGCCGGACGGAGTGTCGACATCGTCAGGGCTGTCGGTGATCCGGCCGATGCGCTGCTGGCGTGCGGCGATGAGCGGCCTGGCACCAACCTCACCGTGGTCGGTACCCGCGGCCTCGGCGCGGTCCGCCGCCTGTTCCTCGGGAGCGTGTCCACCAGGCTTCTCCACTCGGGGCACGCCGCCCTGCTGGTCGTCCCGGGGCATGAGACGTCCGCGAGCTGATCGGGTTCGGCGCTCAGATGCCGCCGAGCTCCTTCGGCGGCGTGACGTTGCGATCGTCGAAGCGGTACGTCAGGGTCGGATCGACACCGATGACCCCTTCGACGGCGAGGGTCAGCGTGGTCAGAATCTCGACGTCGCTCCGCCGATCCACCTCGCCGCGGAGCCGCACCACGCCGTCGTCGACCTTGACGTCGAAGGTCGACGGGTCCAACCACATGCTGCCGCGGATGACGCCGTCGGCGACGTCCGACTGAATCTCGGCATCAGAGCGCAGATAGCTCTTGAGCACGTCGGCGCGGCTCACGATGCCGACCAGGCGGCCGCTGTCCACGACCGGCAGTCGCTTCACACTCTGTTTGCGCATCAACCGGGCGGCGGCGGCGAGCGGGAGGTTCGATGGAACGGTCACGGCGGGAGACGACATCAACCCAGCCGCCGTCTGCGCGTGCGCCTTCGACCGGCGCTCGCGGGCGTCATGGGTCCACCGCCCCGGCTCCTCGGCCGCAGCCTCGGTCCTCAGCATGAGGTCGGCTTCGGAGACCACGCCGACCACGCCGCCC
The DNA here is from genome assembly GCA_035534875.1 of Saccharimonadales bacterium (SeqCode). Classification (GTDB taxonomy): domain Bacteria; phylum Chloroflexota; class Dormibacteria; order Aeolococcales; family Aeolococcaceae; genus Palsa-851. The sequence goes on along the minus strand of DATLRB010000060.1, from coordinate 75,813 downwards.
TTGGCGTCGAGCACGGGGAGCGCGCTGAGATGATGCTCGTCCATCAGTTGCTCGATGTGCTTGAAGGCCGCGTCGGGGGAGACGGTCACCACGTCCCGCGTCATCACGTCGCCGACCTGCAGCCGGGTCGGCCTTCGAAAGAGTTCCTCTTCACTCATGAGTGCGATTCTTGCACCTCGAAGTCGGCGTCGCCGGGGGAGCCCCCGGCATGACCGGATCGCGTGGAGACCTGACGCCGCTTGCGGACCTCGTCCACCAGCGTCTCAACGCCGGGCCTGCTCGGGCGCGTCAGCCGCTCTACGTCGATCTCCTGCCACCGTGCAACGCGGGCTGCCCCGCCGGGGAGAACATCCAGGCGTGGCTGGCGCACACCGAGGCAGGCCGCCACGAACCCGCCTGGCGCGAACTGGTCGGGAACAACCCGTTCCCAGCGATTCACGGGCGCGTCTGCTACCACCCGTGCGAGACCGCGTGCAACCGCGCTGAACTCGACAGCGCCGTCTCCATTCATGCCGTCGAGCGGTTTCTCGGTGATCTCGCGCTCGAGCGGGGATGGAAGTTCGACGCGCCGCTGGCTGCGACCGGCAAGCGCGTGCTCATCATCGGCGCCGGCCCGAGCGGGCTCTCGGCGGCATATCACCTGGCCCGGCGCGGCCACTCGGTCGAGATCCGCGACTCGGGTCATCTGCCCGGCGGGATGATGCGCTACGGCATCCCCGTATATCGCCTGCCGCGCGACGTGCTCGATGCGGAGGTTGCTCGAATCGCGGACCTCGGGGTTCGCATCACCTGCGATCACCGGGTCGAGGATCTGGCCGCAGAACGCGCCGACGGACACTTCGACGCCGTCTTCGTTGCCGTGGGTGCGCATCTCTCGAAGCGCGTCGACATCCCCACCCGGGACGCGGGACGCATCGTCGACGCCGTTTCCTTCCTTCGCAGCGTCGCCTCCGGGGACCAGCCCGCCGTCGGGCACCGGGTCGCCGTGTACGGTGGGGGCAACACCGCGATGGACGCCGCGCGCGTGGCCCGCCGCCTCGGCGCCGCCGACGCCCTGATCGTGTACCGGCGGACGCGCGAGCAGATGCCGGCGCAAGAGGTGGAGGCGGCGGATGCCGAGCGCGAGGGCGTTCGCATCAACTGGCTGCGCACCATCACCGCTTTCGACGGACCGGAGCTCACCGTCGAGGTCATGGAGCTGGACGGCTCTGGGTTTCCGCGGCCCACGGGGCGGTTCGAGACACTGGCGGCCGACACGCTCATCCTCGCGCTCGGGCAGGAGACCGACACCGCATTTCTGCGGGCGGTGGAGGGGGTGCGGTTCGGAGCGGATGGAACCGTTGCGGTCTCTCAGTCAATGATGACCGGGTGCGAGGGCGTCTTCGCAGGCGGCGACATGGTCCCGAGTGAGCGCACGGTGACTGTCGGCGTCGGCCACGGGAAGAAGGCCGCATCGAATATCGACACCTACCTGCGCGGCGTCGATGTGACCGTCAGTGCGAAGCACGACCTCGCGTCGTTCGACCGCCTGCACCTCTGGTACTTCGGCGACGCGGATCGCCGCCGGCAACCGGAGCTCCCGCCCGCGACACGGGTGGAAGCCTTCGGCGAGGTGGTCGGCGGGCTGTCCGCCGGTGAGGCCACATATGAGTCACGCCGCTGCCTGTCCTGCGGCAACTGCTTCGAGTGCGACGGGTGCCTCGGTGCCTGCCCGGAGTCCGCGGTCATCAAGCTCGGCCCCGGCAATCGCTACAAGTTCGATCTCACGCGCTGCACCGGCTGCGGCGCCTGTTTCGAGCAGTGCCCCGTGCACGCGATCGAAATGATCCCGGAGCCGGTCTGATGCGCGTCACCATCGACGGCAACGAAGCGGCGGTGTCGGTTGCATACCGGCTCAATGAGGTGTGCTGCATCTATCCGATCACACCATCATCACCGATGGCCGAGCTGGCGGACGAGTGGGCAAGCCACCGACGGCCAAATGTCTGGGGCAATGTACCGGTGGTCGTCGAGATGCAGAGCGAAGGTGGTGCGGCAGGGGCGCTCCACGGTGCGCTCCAGGGCGGCGCGCTCGCCACCACGTTCACGGCATCGCAGGGCCTGCTGCTGATGATTCCGAACATGTACAAGATCGCCGGTGAGTTGACGCCCGCGGTGATGCACGTTGCGGCGCGATCCCTGGCAGCACAGGGATTGTCCATCTTCGGCGATCACTCCGATGTGATGGCGGTACGGCAGACGGGGTTCGCGCTGCTCGCCTCGGCATCGGTTCAGGAGGCGCACGACCTGGCCCTGGTGGCGCAGGGTGCGACGCTGGAGACGCGAGTGCCCTTCGTGCATTTCTTCGACGGGTTTCGCACCTCGCACGAGCTGAACTCGGTCGAGATGCTCTCCGACGACGACCTCCGCGCAATCGTCCCCGAAGCGCTGGTCCGCGCCCACCGCGCCAGGGCACTGTCACCGGAGCGGCCGTTCATTCGGGGCACTGCGCAGAACCCGGACACCTACTTCCAGGCGCGCGAGACGGTGAACCCGTTCTACGCACGCACGCCGGGCGTTGTCGAGGATGCGATGGCACGTCTTGCCGCGCGCACCGGACGCCGGTACCACATCGTCGAATACACCGGCCACCCGGAGGCCGAGCGCGTGATCGTCATCATGGGATCGGGTGGGGAGACCGTGCGTGCGACCGTGGACCACCTCGTCGAGCACGGCGAACGGGTCGGGGTGCTGCAGGTCCGGCTCTACCGGCCATTTCCGGGTCAGGCGCTGGTCGACGCCCTCCCGGCTTCGGTGCGCCGGATCGCCGTGCTCGACCGCACCAAGGAGCCCGGCTCAGCCGGTGAGCCGCTGTTCCTCGACGTGGTGGCGGCGCTCGTGGAGGCGCACGCCGGCGACGAGCATGGACGCATTCCGCTTGTGGTCGGTGGACGATACGGGCTCTCCTCCAAGGAGTTCACACCGGGGATGGCCGCCGGGGTGTTTGCCGAACTGGCTCGCGAGCAACCGCGACGCGGCTTCACGGTCGGCATCACCGACGACGTCTCCGGGACGAGCCTGGCGTACGACGCGGCACTCGATATCGAGCCCGCCGGGACGGTTCGAGCGGTGTTCTTCGGCCTGGGGTCGGACGGCACAGTCGGTGCCAACAAGAATACGATCAAGATCCTCGGAGCCGAGGAGGGCCTGCACGCGCAGGGGTATTTCGTCTACGACTCCAAGAAGTCCGGCTCGCAGACGGTCTCGCACCTGCGCTTCGGACCCGACCCCATCCGGGCGCCGTATCTGGTGCAGCAGGCGAGCTTCGTCGCCTGCCATCACTTCAACGCTCTCGAGCGCATCGACGTGCTCGACAGAGCCGCGCCGGGCGCGAAGCTGCTGCTCAACTGCCCCCATCCACCGGACGAGGTGTGGAGCGCGCTGCCCCGTCCCGTGCAGGCGCAGATCGTCGGCAAGCATCTCGAGGTGTTCGCCATCGATGCCGGCCGGATGGCTCGCGAGGCCGGCCTCCCCGGGCGGACCAACACGATCCTGCAAACCTGCTTTTTCGCCATCGCCGGCGTGCTCCCGCGCGACGAGGCAATCGCTCGGATCAAGGCGACCATAGCCAAAACATACGGTCGGCGGGGAAGAGACGTCGTCGAGCGCAACGAGGCAGCCGTCGACCGGGCGTTGGAAGGCCTGCACCGCATCAGCGTTCCAGACGCCGTGACCTCCAGCCGCGAGCTCGCGCCCGCCGTCCCAGCGGATGCGCCGGAGTTCGTCCGGACGGTGACGGCGGCGATGATCGCCGGCCGCGGCGATGACCTGCCGGTGAGCGCACTGCCGGTCGACGGGACTTATCCGAGCGGCACCGCCGCATATGAGAAGCGCAACATCTCCGACGTCGTTGCGGTCTGGGATCCCGAGCTCTGCATCCAGTGCGGCAACTGCGGCTTCGTCTGTCCGCACAGCGTGATCCGGTCGCGGTATTGCGACGAAGCGAAACTCGAGGGGGCGCCCCCGACGTTCCGCAGCGCACCGCTGACGTCGCGGGGACTGCCCGATACGCGCTACACGCTGCAGGTCTACGTCGAGGACTGCACGGGCTGCGCTCTGTGTGTCGAGGTGTGTCCTGTCGTCGCGCCGGACGATCCTCAACGTCGGGCCGTCAACCTTGCTCCGGGTCAGCCACTGATCGCGACCGAACGCGAGAACATCGCGTTCTTCGAGGCGCTGCCACTCGCGGATCGCTCGCGAGTCGACTTCGGCACGGTTCGCGGCACCCAGTTCCTGCAGCCGCTCTTCGAATTCTCGGGCGCGTGCGCGGGATGTGGCGAAACGCCGTACATCAAGCTGCTCTCCCAGCTGTTCGGGGATCGCCTGATGGTTGCCAACGCCACCGGCTGCTCGTCGATCTACGGTGGAAACCTGCCCACGACACCGTGGACGAGCAACGCGGAAGGACGGGGTCCTGCATGGTCGAACTCACTGTTCGAGGACAACGCCGAGTTCGGTCTCGGCTTCCGCCTCACCGTCGACCGCCACACCGACCTTGCCCGGAGGCGCCTGACGGAGCTTCGCGACGCCGTCGGCGCCGAGCTCGCCGCGAGCATCCTCGATGCGCCGCAGCTGCGTGAATCGGAGCTCCACGCGCAGCGAGAACGCGTGGAGGAGCTCAAGCACCGACTGGCCTCGCTCGCTGGGCCGGCGGTCGCCGATCTCGGCAGCGTTGTTGACCACCTGGTCCGGCGCAGCGTCTGGATCATCGGTGGCGATGGGTGGGCCTATGACATCGGTGCCGGGGGCCTCGACCATGTCCTCGCCACGGGGCGCAACGTCAACGTGCTCGTGCTCGACACCGAGGTCTACTCGAACACCGGCGGGCAGATGTCGAAGGCCACGCCGCTCGGCGCCGTCGCCAAGTTCGCCGCGGCAGGCAAGACGGTTGGCAAGAAGGACCTCGCACTCCAGGCGATCGCCTACGGCAACGTGTACGTGGCTCGAGTGGCGATGGGCGCCGATCCACAGCAGACGCTGCAGGCGTTCCGGGAGGCCGAAGCCTATGACGGTCCCTCGCTGATCCTCGCGTACAGTCACTGCATCGAGCAGGGCATCGACATGCGCAAGGGTCTCGATCAGCAGTACCGCGCTGTCGCGAGCGGTCACTGGCCGCTGGTTCGCTACGACCCGATGGTGCGCGCGCAAGGTGGCAATCCGTTCCGCCTCGACTCCCCGCGACCGCGTATCCCGCTCGAGGAGTACCGCTACAGGGAGCTGCGCTATCGCACGCTGATCAAGGCCGACCCGGCAGAAGCCGATCGGCTGCTCGGACTGGCACAGCATGCTGTCGAACAGCGCTGGGAGGTGTACGAGGAGATGGCGACGCAGGCCCTCCATCGATTCCCGGATGACACGACGCGCAAGGACCGTTGACGGAGGTCGCTGACGCGCGCGCCTGTCGCCGACGCGCTCGACGCGCCACTGGTTGGTGAGCGGGACGCTCAGCCGGCGTGCGATCGCTCCGGCGCGTCCGTCACGTCAGAGCCTGGCGGCGATGTGCCGCACGAGATCGATGACGCGGCAGGAGTAACCCCACTCATTGTCGTACCAGGCAAGGATCTTGGCGGTGTGGTCGCCGATCATCATGGTGCTGAGGGCGTCGACGATCGACGAGTGATCGTCCTTCATGAAGTCCGAGGAGACGAGTGGCTCGTCGCTCACCGCGAGAATGCCGGCCAACCAGCTGTCCGCGGCGTCGCGCATCGCCGCATTGATCTCCTCGACGGTGGTCCCCGTTGAGAGGGTCACGGTGAGATCGACGAGACTGACATCCGGCACCGGTACGCGAAGCGCGAGACCGTGGAACTTGCCCTTGAGCTCGGGCATCACCAGCGCCAACGCCTTCGCCGCACCGGTGGATGTCGGAATGATCGACAGGGCCGCTGCGCGGGCCCGGCGCAGATCCTTATGCGGTGCATCGAGGATGACCTGGTCGCCCGTGTAGGCGTGCACCGTCGTCATGAGGCCGGCCTCGATGCCGAACGTATCGGAAAGCACCTTGGCAACGGGCGCCAGACAGTTCGTGGTGCACGATGCGTTCGAGATGACGTGGTGGTCCGCGGGGATGTACGCGTCGTCGTTCACCCCCATGCAGATCGTGACGTCCTCGTTCTTCGCGGGAGCGGTGATCACCACCTTGTGCGCGCCGGCGTCCAGGTGTGCGCGAGCCTTGTCGGCGTCGGTGAAGTGGCCGGTCGACTCGATGACGATATCCACGCCGAGATCGCCCCAGGGGAGGTTCTTCGGGTCGCGCTCGGCGAAGACCCTGATGCTGCGGCCGTCCACGACGATGGCCTCATCCTCCGCGCGGATCGCGCCGGGATAGCGGCCGAAGAGGCTGTCATGCTTGAGGAGGTGCGCGAGGGTTGCTGCGGACGTGACGTCATTGACCGCGGCGATTTCGAAATCGGCACTGCGATCGCGTGCGGCACGGACGACGTCGCGTCCGATCCTGCCGAATCCATTGATACCGACCCTGACCGTCATGTTCATCTCCAGAGACGTTGCTTCTGGAGACAACCGTAAAGACGGCCGCGCCGCGCTGGTAGAGCCCTTTGACCCTCATTCCGGGCCCAAAGGTCCGCGCCCCCGCACGGGATGCGGCGCAGCGGTTGGGGGGTGTGCTCGGATCCTCGATCTGCTCGCGCACCTGCGGGGCGGCGTCGATCCGCAACGGATCAGCGACCTTGCCGCTCGGCTCGACCTGGATCTTCACCGCAAGTACCGTGAGTACTCGCACGGCAACAGGCAGAAGGTGTGGCTGATCCAGGCATTCATGCACGACCCGGAGCTGCTGATCCTCGACGAGCCGACGACCGGCCTCGATCCGCTCATGCAGCAGACCTTTCACACACTGGTGCGCGAGGCTCTGGAAAGGGGCGCCACGGTGTTCCTGTCCTCGCATCTGCTCCCCGAGGTCCAGGAGATCTGCACCCGCATCGGTATCGTCTACGAGGGCGTCTTACGCAAGGTGGGTACCCTGGAGCAGCTCCGCATCGGCAACGTGCACCGAGTTGATGCGACCGTCGAGACCGCGGTGGCTCCGCAACGCATCGCCAGTCTGGCGGGGATCTCCAACGTATCGGTCAGTGACCACCATGTGCAGTGCACGATCACTGGCGGGATGGCTCCCCTGATCGCGGTCCTGCAACCGGCGACAATCGTCGCGCTGGACTCCGCGGAGATGAGCCTCGAAGAAGTCTTCCTGTCGCAATATGGCCAGCCAGCGAATTCGTAGCCTCACCCCATCGGCGATCCGGAGCCATCTGGCTGCGACCCTTGCCTTCGGAGTCGGCCTGGCGGTCCTGCTGGCGGTCACTGCGCCGGCGTATGCGGTGGCCGCCAAAGCAATCGCCGGCGGGCTAAAGGCCCTCGCCGTCGAAGCGACGCCGGTGGCGAAGAGCTTCCAATTCCTCACGGGTCCGGCTGATCGCCTCGACACGATCGGCGGGTATCTGAGCTATAAGGTCTTTCCGTCCTTCACCCTGTTGCTGGCCATCTACGCGGCCATCCAGGGCAGCCAGCTCATTCGCGGTGCCGAGACCAGGGGAGTGTTCGCGCTCTGGTTTGCGGCGGGCAAGACCCGCAACCAGATCATCCGGGAACGCCTGATCGGCTTCATCGCCTCTTTCGCCGTGATCCTTCTGTTCGTCTACGCCGGAACGGTGATCGGAGGGGCGCTCTCGGGTGTCCAGCTCGCGCCGGCCGCTCTCGGCCAGTGTCTCGCGCTCGGCATGGTCTCGGTGCTGGCATTTGCCATCGGGCTCCTCCTCGCCCAGTTCGTCGCGACGTCGCGTCTCGCAGCGGGCATCGCAAGCGTGTTCCTCGTCGCCATGTACCTTGTGGCCAACGTGGACGGGTCCCTGGGAGCTTTCTCCTTTCTCACCTTCATCTCGCCGTTCTCGTACTACATGAAATCGCGGACCCTGATACCGGGCACAGCAGTCGACTGGATCGCGATCGCGCAGATGGCGGCGGCCGCCACGGTGCTGATCGCGGTGGCGTGGAGCCTGTATCTTCGGCGCGACACCGGCGGCGTGACTCTCGCGCGTCTTCACCGCACCCGGGTTGCTGACTACACGTTCACGCCCAGTCGACTCCTGCGCAGAACGCTCTCGCTTGGCTGGATCGCCGAGCAGCCCGTTGCCATCGCTTCCTGGTTCATCGGCATCGCCGCTTTCGCCGCCATGGAGGCCGCGCTGGTGCCCCAGGCAATGCACCTCCTCGACAGCAACAGCGACCTGACGAGGTTCATGGCCCAGCACGGGGGAATCCTCACGTCCGATCAGTACGTCGGGTTTCTGATGACCTTCACCGGGGTGTTCGGCGCTGCCTTCACGGTCAGTCAGGTTGCCCGATGGGTGGGGGATGCCGTGGACCACCGCAACGACGTGCTGCTCACCCAACCGGTATCGATGGCGCGGCTGCTTGTTGAGCGCGCCGTGGCGCTCGCGGGGCTGTCCGCACTGATCGGCCTTGCCGTGGTGATGGGAACCCTGACCGGCGCCGCCATCGGCGGGTTCTCGGTGCACATGATCGGGGTGATCCGCACCTTTGGGGACATCGTCCTGCTCTGTTTCGCCGTCGGCGGGGTCGGCACGCTCGCCGCGACGGTCTTCCGGAGCGCCGCCGCGACCGCGATCGTCTCCGGGATTCTGGTAGCGAGCTTCTTCCTGACGACGATCGTCAGTCTGTTCTCGTGGCCCGAATGGGCATCTCGCCCGTCGGTCTTCGACGCCTTCGGGAGCCCCTACACGTCGATGCCGGGGACGGGCAGCCTGCTCTACCTTGCCGGGCTCGGCGTCATCGGCACCGCCGCGGCATATGTCGCGATGCGCCGCGGCATGCGCGTTGTCGCGTAGGCAGTCGCCCGACTAGGCCCGGCGGTCGGGGATCACGTGCACGGCGGCATCCTCGGCGGGCTCCTCCTCCTGATCGGCCGAATCCAGCACATCAGGTTCTCCACGAAGCAGGGCGATGTCGTCGTCGCCGGTTTCCGGTGCCTGAAGCGCTCCAGCTGCGGGCTCCCCCACGCGCGCCGCGCCATCCGGCTCCTCCTCGCTCAGTCGCTCTTCGAGGGATTCGCGACGATATTCGTCGACGTCGTGGAGCCGCCCTGCCAGCGAGGTGTCCCGGATCGCCGGATCGTCCTCGTCACCGGTCACCTCCGCGGGGTCGGGATCCCCGCTGCCGAGCGGCGCGTCCGAGTCAGCGGGAGAGTCGTTCCAGGGGAGATCTTCAGGATGCTCGGTCATGTCCTCATGATGGAGGAACGTCCCGGTCCGGTGCGCACAGCCGCCGGATGCGGCGCGCTCTCCGTCACGCGAGCACCCACAATATCCACCGGATGACCAGCGCCGAGGTTCTCGCAGATTCGTTCGGGCGGATACGTGACATCGTGCATCGCGTCGTCGACGGCCTCAGCCGGGATCAGCTGGCTGCTCGTCTCGACAGTGAGGCGAACTCGATCGGGTGGTTGGTCTGGCACCTCACCCGCATCCAGGACGATCACATCGCCGGCGTCGCCGGGAGTGAGCAGATCTGGGTGTCTGCCGGATGGGCGGATCGATTCGGGCTCCCGCTGGATGCGGCTGACACCGGTTTCGGCCATACGCCCCCAGAGGTGGCGGCCGTAATCGTTGACGCCGAGCCGCTTCGCGACTACTTCGACGCCGTTCACGCGGTGACGCTCGCATTCCTGGGGACGCTCACGGATGCCGACCTCGACCGGATCGTGGACGAGCGCTGGGATCCGCCCGTCACCCTCGGCGTCCGGCTGGTCAGCATCATCGTCGACGACGTCCAGCACGCCGGTCAGGCCGCCTACATCCGCGGGATCCTCGAGCGCAGGTAGGGCGTCCGGTCAGAAACGGCCCCCTTGAGATTGGACCGCCTCCGCCCTCGGCGCGTACAGGCTGTCGATCTCGGCGGCGAAGCGCTCGGCGACGACCCGGCGCCGAACCTTGTAGGTCGGAGTCAGCTCGACGCCCACAGCGAACTCGCCGGGGAGCAGGATCCATCGTCGCACCTGCTCCACGCTGGCGAGACCTCTATTGACCGCTTCCACCCGCCGCTGGATCGCGTCGAGCAGGGTGGGATGCCGCAACAGCTCGTCGGGTTGGGCGGGAAGGCCGTGCCGGCTTGCGAAGATCGCGAGCGCTGACGCGTCAAGCGTCAGCAGCGCCACGATGAACGGCCGGCGGTCGCCGATCACCACCGGATTCGCGATCAGCTCGCTGCGCAACGCATCCTCGATGTTGCTCGGAGACACGTTCTTCCCCCCGGCCGTGATGATCAGGTCCTTCTTGCGGTCGGTGATGCGCAGATACCCCTGAGCATCGAGCTCGCCGATGTCGCCGGAGTGCAACCAGCCGTCGACGACCGTCTCGGCCGTGGCCACCGGGTTCTTGTAGTAACCGGCGAACACCACGTCGCCGCGCATCTGGATCTCGCCGTCACCGGCGATCCGGATCTTCACGCCGGCCACAGCCTGTCCCACCGTCCCGAGGCGCGCATGACCGCGCCGGTTGACACTCGTCACGGTCATGTTCTCGCTCATCCCATAGCCCTCGAGAATCTCGAGCCCGAGCGCGTGGAAGAAGCGCAGCACGTGCACGGCGATCGGCGCCGCGCCGGTGATCAAGGTGTGCGCCTGGTCGAGGCCGGTCTCCTCGCGGATCTTGCGGAGAACCAGTCGGTCCGCCAGGCGAAGACGCAGCCGCTGCACGGGCGTCGACCGGTCGCCTCGCTGCCGCCGGTCGACCGCCTGTTCCCCGACCGCGATCGCCCACCGCACCACGCGGCGGCGTGCGGGCGGCATGGCCTCGATCGCGGCCTCGATCGTCGACGCCATCTTCTCCCAGACGCGTGGCACCCCCACGAAGCAGGTCGGCCGGATGTCGCGCACCTCCGCGGGCATCTCCGCGATGGAGGCCGCGAACCACAGGGCATTGCCCGCGCAGTAGAGGCGCACCTCGCTGTTGAGGCGTTCGAGGATATGGGCGAGTGGCAGGTAGCTGAGGACGCGGTCACCCGCCGACAGGTCGACGATGGGGCCCAGAGCGTTGATGGCGGCGATCAGGTTGCTGTGGGTTGCCATGACCGCCTTTGGCGGTCCCGTCGTGCCGCTCGTGTACACGAGCGTCGCGACATCGGCCGGCTGCACCGCCTCGCTGCGCCGGTCCAGCTCGGCTGCGACCCGCCCCAGCGCATCGCGCCCGCGCGTGAGTGCGTCGATCCACGAGGTGATTTCGAGGCAGTCTTCCGCGGGGGCGTCGCCCTCCATGAGCACCACGCATTGCAGGGCAGGCAACCGATCCCGCACCTCGAGCACCTTGGCAAGGAGGTGCTCGTTCTCCACGACCGCGATCGGCGAATCCGAATGTCCGAGCACGTAGCCGGCCTCGGCCGCGCTCAGCGTCTGGTACAGGGGCGCGGTGCACGCTCGGGCGAGCATCGTGGCGGTACTGGTGACGATGAACTCAGGGCGGTTGAAGGACCAGATCGCGACGTGCCGCCCCTCCTCGAGCCCCGCATCGATGAGGAACGCCGCCAGTTCGCGAGCCTGCTGCGCGTATGCATTCCATGTGATCGACGCCCAGTGATCGCCGGCACGATGGAACATGGCGGGGTTGTCGCCGCGCGATGCGGCTTGGCGCCGGAACAATTCGACCAGGGTGCGCTCCTGGACCGGTACGACCCGCTCGGCGGTGCCGGCTCGGTCAGAGCGAGCGTCGAGCGCGGGGTGCGGCGTTGGAATCGTCGCTGCCATGGATGTCGCCTCAAATCCGGCGGCCGGGTGCCTGCTGCCGTTGCACTCCGAGTATGACCCTCGGTCTCGGCCGGCAGATGAAGTCACCCGGCCCTCATGCGACCGCCTGAGGCCGAGCCTGCGCGGCGTCCAGGCACTCGTCGATGATGGTGTGGACCAGGCGGTCGACGCGATGCTCGCCGAGGCGGGGCGCGTGCCGGGACAGGCGCGTCACGATTTCCCGCTCGCGCGCGGGATCGCGCGAGGGCATCGACGCGGCGAGCCTGCAGTGCTGCACCGCCTCCACCATCGCGGCGCGGTACTCGAGCATTCGGAACACCGTCTCGTCGATGGTGTCGATCACCTCGCGGCCCCTGGTGAGCGAATTGGCGACCGCGGGGCGCGTCATCGCGCAGAGCGCCAGCGACGTCTGCACGATCCGGCTCAGCACCGGTGGTGTGATCGCCTGCGCGGCGTCACACAGCGACTCGGCCGGGTTCGGATGGCACTCGATGAGCAGCGCGTCGGCGCCGGCCGCCAGCGCCGCGACGGCGAGTGACGGGACCCATCTCGAGTTGCCGGCCGCGTGGCTTGGATCGACGGCGATCGGCAGGTCGGTCATGTCGCGGAGGACCGTGATCGCACTCACGTCGAGCGTGTTGCGAGTCGCCGTCTCGAAGGTCCGGATACCGCGCTCGCACAGGATGACCTGCCGGTTGCCTTCAGCGGTGATGTAGTCCGCGGCGGCAAGCCATTCGTCATAGGTCGCGGACATTCCACGCTTGAGCATGATGGTCATGCCACTCTGTCCCGCTGCGCGCAGGAGCGGCGTGTTGTGCATCGCGCGAGCCCCGATCAGCAGCGCATCGGCATGCCCTCGCAGCAGTTCGATGTCGTCGCCGGCGAGCGGCTCCGCGATCACCGGTAACCCGGTGATGCGGCGCGCCTCGTCGAGCAGGGGGAGACCGTCGCTTCCCAGACCCTGGAAGGATCCCGGCCGCGTGCGCGGCTTGAAGACGCAGCCCCGCAGCGCGGACGCGCCCGCCCGATGCGCGGCAATCGCGTGTTCGACGTAGCCCGGCTCGACAGCGCATGGCCCGGCGATGACCGGCACCGTGTCGCCGCCGACGGCGAGGGCGCCGATGTTGACCTGGTGTGTGTCGTGTCGTCGCGTCGCGCTGAGCAGCGGCTCGATGGTCACTCTGTTGCACCTCCGTGTGGTGATGGGCCACCACACGGGATCCGGGGCTGACCCATCTCTGATGAACCAGCCCTGGTAACGACTGCGCGGTCGGGTTAGAAGACCCCCGGCAGCCTTACGGCTGGCGGGCCAAAGTATCGACGCGCAGTTGCGGCCATTGAGCCACAGACTAGCACAGCAAGCGTGTCGCGGACGCGCGGCTTGATCTGAACGCCCGAGCATGTCAGGCTACGCACGTATCGGCGAACAGTTAGGTCAGCAGCCCCCGAATCGAGGTCTGTTCGACACTGCCGTCGAACACGATGCGTGCGGCGTGGCGTTCGTCGCCCGGATCGCCGGCGGTCCCGCGCATTCGGTGGTCGAACAGGGAATTCAGGCGCTCGTCAACCTTGGCCACCGCGGCGCCTCCGGCGCCGAGCCGGACAGCGGCGACGGCGCTGGCATTCTTCTTCAGCTCCCCGACGCATTCCTTCGTGAGGCGTCAGGCCTGCCGTTACCGGCGCCCGGCGCATACGGCGTCGGCATGGCGATGCTTCCCCAGGACGCCGACCAGCGCGAGCAGTGCGAACACATCACGCTGCGAGCCTGCAGAGCTGAGGGGTTGCGCCTGCTCGGTTGGCGCGACGTGCCCGCCGATGATGGCGCGCTCGGACGATCGGCGCGCGTGACATTGCCGGCGCTGCGCCAGCTCTTCGTCGCCGCCATCGGCCTGGAAGGCCCGGCACTCGAAGGCCGGCTCCTGGTCCTCAGGCGTGTCATCGAGCGCGATGCCCTGGCAGCCGGGATCGGCCGGGATCGATTCCACTGGGCGAGCCTGTCGAGCCGGACCGTCGTCTACAAGGGGATGCTCACCGCCGCGCAGCTCGCCGGCTTCTATCCAGACCTGGTGGACGATCGGGTCACCTCGATGCTGGCACTGGTCCATGCGCGGTTCTCCACCAATGTCCTGCCGCGCTGGGACCTGGCACAGCCCTTCCGGATGTCCGCCCACAACGGCGAGATCAACACGCTTCGCGGGAACGTCAACTGGATGCGCGCGCGCCAGTCGAAGTTTCGCAGCCCCCATTTCGGCGACGACATTGCGAAGTTGATGCCCGTTCTCGACGAGTCCGGCTCCGACTCGTCGCAGTTCGACAACGCTCTCGAGCTCCTCGGCATGACCGGCCGGCCGATCGAGCACGCCGTGATGATGATGATCCCCGAGGCGTGGCACCAGAACCCGCTCATGGACGATGAGCGGCGCGCCTTCTACGAGTTTCACAGCTCGCTGCTCGAACCCTGGGACGGGCCGGCCGCGATCGCCTTCACCGACGGGCGCGTGATCGGTGCGACTCTCGACCGCAACGGGTTGCGTCCGGCGCGCTACCTCGTGACCGAGGACGGTCTCGTGGTGATGGCGTCGGAGGCGGGTGTCCTGGATCTCCCCGAGGAGCGCATTGCCAGAAAGTGGCGACTGGAGCCCGGCCGGCTCCTGCTCGTCGACACGTCGGCAGGGCGGATTCTGGACGATGCCGCCGTCAAGGGCTCGCTCAGCGCCGAGCAGCCGTACCGCGAGTGGATTCGTGAGGGCACCGTCCATCTCGACGAGCTCGATCCCCCGGACCACGTGCCCGCTCCGGATCCTGGCACGCTCCTGGTGCGCCAGCAGGCGTTCGGATACAGCGTCGAGGACGTCGAGATGCTGCTCGAGCCGATGGGTGAGACGGGCGAGGAGGCAGTCGGCTCCATGGGCAACGACACGCCGCTCGCCGTGCTCAGCGATCGGCCCCTGCCGCTCTTCAATTACTTCAAGCAACTGTTCGCGCAGGTCACCAACCCACCGATCGACCCCATCCGCGAGCAGGCCGTGATGTCCCTGGTCACGACCCTCGGTGCAGGGGGAAACCTCCTCGAGCAGGGGCCGTCGCAGGCGAAGCGGCTCGAGATGCAGCACCCGGTGCTCACCAACCACGACCTCGAGAAGCTCCGCCATGTGACCCAGCGCCAGTTCCCGGCCGAGACGATCTCCATGGTCTTTCATCGCGAAGCCGGTGCCGCCGGGCTGGTCGCGGGCATCGAGCGCATCTGCCGGCTCGCGTCGAAGCAGATCGAGGCGGGCGCCACCGTCCTCATCCTCAGCGACCGGCACATCGATGCGTCGCACGTGCCCATCCCGTCGCTGCTCGCCACCGCAGCGGTACATCACCACCTGGTGCGCGAGCAGACGCGCACCGGCGTCGGTCTGGTCGTCGAGACCGGCGAGGCGCGTGAGGTGATGCATCTCGCGCTGCTCATCGGCTACGGCGCGGAGGCTGTCAACCCGTACCTCGCGTTCGAGACCATCGCGGACATCGCGCGCGGCGACCTGATGCCGCCCACCGTCGATGCGGCGCGCGCGGAAGAGCTCTACGTGCAGGCACTCGTCAAGGGACTGCGCAAGACGATCGCGCGCATGGGGATCTCGACGATCCAGTCCTACTGCAGCGCGCAGATCTTCGAATGTCTCGGCATCGACCGGACGGTCGTCGACCGCTACTTCCCGAACACCGCGTCGCGCATCGGCGGCATCGGGATGGACGTCATCGCCGCCGAGGCGATCGCGCGTCACCAGCGGGCGTTCCCGGATGTGCGCATCACATCGCCGACCCTGGAGGACCGCGGCGAGTATCGCTGGCGTCGCGGCGGTGAGCACCACCAGTGGAATCCCGAGGTGATCGGCGCTCTGCAGCACGCGGTCAAGGCCAACGACGAGACCGCGTTCCGGCGCTACGTCGCACTCGCAGACGACGAGTCGCGGCGGCTGAAGAGCCTTCGCGGCCTCTTCAGGCTGCGCGAGGCGTCTGATCCTGTGCCGCTGGATGAGGTCGAACCGGCCATGGACATCGTGCGCCGTTTCTCGACGGGGGGCATGTCGCACGGATCGCTGAGCAAAGAGGTGCACGAGCTGCTCGCGATCGCGATGAACCGCATCGGCGCGCGATCGAACACGGGCGAGGGGGGTGAGGACTCCTCGCGCTTCGAACCCGATGCCAATGGCGACTGGCGCCGCAGTGCGATCAAGCAGGTGGCGTCGGCGCGCTTCGGCGTCACGGCCCACTATCTCGTCAACGCCGACGAGTTGCAGATCAAGATTGCCCAGGGCGCCAAGCCCGGCGAGGGAGGTCAGCTGCCGGGGCCCAAGGTTGACGAGGCGATCGCGCGGCTGCGCCATTCGACGCCGGGAGTCGGGCTGATCTCGCCGCCGCCGCACCACGACATCTACTCGATCGAAGACCTCGCCCAACTCATCTGGGACCTTCGCTGCGTGAACCCCGAAGCGCGGATCAGTGTCAAGCTGGTGGCCGAGGCGGGCGTCGGCACGGTGGCTGCGGGAGTGGCGAAGGCGCGTGCCGACCACATCGTCATCGCCGGCTATGAGGGTGGGACCGGCGCCTCGCCGCTGACGGCGATCAAGCACGCCGGCGTGCCGTGGGAGCTCGGACTTGCCGAAGCGCAGCAGGTGCTGACCAGACAGCGGCTCCGGAGCAGGGTTTCGCTCCTCGCCGACGGCCAGATGAAGACCGGACGCGACGTCGTGGTCGGCGCGCTGCTGGGCGCCGATGAGTTCGCGTTTGCGACAGCGCCGCTCATCGCGGCGGGCTGCGTGATGATGCGCGTCTGCCATCTCAACACCTGCCCTGTCGGCATCGCAACCCAGGACCCAGTGCTGCGTGCCAGGTTCGCGGGTCGGCCCGAGCACGTCGTGGCGTTCATGGTCTTCCTTGCCGAAGACGTGCGCCGCTGGATGTCGCAGCTCGGGTTCCGCCGCTTCGAGGACATGATCGGCCGCGTCGACCTGATCGAGACGCGCCCCGCCGTGGAGCACTGGAAGGCGGGCGGACTCGACCTGCAGCCGTTGCTGATGGTGCCGGACGTTGATTCCCCGGAGGACCGCCGGCACAGCAGCAGGCAGATCGCGGATCTCGGTGACATGCTCGACAACGAGATCACGGCGCGTTGCGGCGACTCACTCGAGAGCGGCGTGCCTGTTCGCATGCGACTGCCGGTGCGCAACGTGCATCGCTGCGTCGGCGCCATGATCAGCGGCGAGATCGCCCGGCGTCATGGTGCGGCGGGCCTGCCCGACGGAACAATCGACGTCGAGCTGGACGGTGCGGCAGGACAGTCCTTCGGTGCCTGGCTGGCGAGCGGAGTGACGCTCACCCTGCGTGGTGAGGCGAACGACTATGTCGGCAAGGGACTGTCCGGCGGCCGGCTGGTCATTCTCCCGCCGGCGACCGCCACGCGACGGGCCGAGGACAACATCATCATCGGCAACGTTGCGTTGTACGGTGCAACCGCCGGCGAGGCGTTCATTCGCGGAGTCGCGGGCGAGCGCTTCTGCGTGCGCAACTCGGGCGCTTTCGCCGTGGTCGAGGGCGTTGGCGATCACGGCTGCGAGTACATGACCGGTGGAACAGTTGTCGTCCTCGGAGCGACAGGGCGCAACTTCGCGGCGGGCATGAGCGGTGGCGTCGCCTACGTGCTCGATGACGAGCGGCAGTTTGCGGCGCGCTGCAACCGGGCGTCGGTCGCATTGGAGCCGCTCAATGTCGACGACCACGAGGTGGTTCGCGGTCTGCTCGAGCGACACCTCGCTCTCACCGGCAGTGCTGTGGCGAAGCGAGTGCTTGGGACCTGGACGCAGGAGCGCGAGCGCTTCGTGAAAGTGATGCCGGAGGAATACCGGCGCGCGCTTCGCGCTCAGCTCGAGCTGGTGAGCTGATGGGCGCGCGAACCGGTTTCCTCGAGCACACGCGGCACACCGCGCACAAGCGGCCGGTGGCGGAGCGGATCACCGACTACCGCGAGGTCTACCTCCCCCTGCCGCTGCAGATCCTGCGCGACCAGGGTGCGCGGTGCATGGATTGCGGAGTCGCGTTCTGCCATGACGGCTGCCCGCTCGGCAATCTCATTCCCGAGTGGAACGACCTCGTCTGTCGCGATGACTGGAAGGGCGCCGTGGAAAGGCTCCACGCCACCAACAACTTTCCGGAGTTCACCGGCCGTCTCTGTCCAGCTCCGTGCGAACCGGCGTGCGTGCTCGCGATCAACGACGACCCGGTCGCGATCAAGCAGATCGAGCAGTCGATCATCGACCGGGCGTTCGACGAAGGATGGATCCGCGCGGAGCCTCCCGCGCATCGAACCGGACGCCGCGTTGCGGTCGTCGGATCCGGACCGGCGGGACTGGCCGCGGCCCAGCAGCTCAACCGCGCCGGCCACCGCGTGACCGTCTTCGAGCGGTCGGACCGCGTGGGCGGCCTCCTTCGATACGGGATCCCGGATTTCAAGATGGAGAAGTGGGTCCTGGATCGTCGGATCGATCTGCTCGAAGCCGAGGGAATCACCTTCGAGACCGGGTACGACATCGGCCGTGATGTGAAGGCTGAGCAATTGCGCGAGCGTTTCGACGCGGTCGTCCTCGCAGTCGGTGCCGATCGTCCTCGCGATATCGACGTGCCAGGACGCGAACTGGGTGGGATTCACGTCGCCATGGATTACCTCGTGCAGCAGAACCGCAGGGTCGCGGGGGATCGCGTGAACGGCACGCCAGAGATCACCGCGCGAGGCCGGAAGGTGATCATCATCGGTGGTGGCGACACCGGCGCCGACTGCCTGGGCAACGTGATCCGAGAGCAGTGCAGCGAGGTGCAGCAGCTCTACCTCTACGCCCAGCCGCCCGACACCAGGCCCGAGGGGAATCCATGGCCGCAGTGGCCGTTGATCTTGCGCACGTACCCGGCCCACGACGAGGGAGGTTCGCGCGAGTTCGGCCTCATGGTGACGAGCTTCGAGGGCGAGCACGGCGCCGTGCAACGCGTCCGCGCAGCTCGTGTCGAAGCGGTCCGTGAGCACGGGAGGCGGACGTTCGTCCCGCTCCCAGGGGACGACACGCACCTCGACGCCGACCTCGTCCTCATCGCCATCGGCTACGAGGGACCGACGCGATCCGCGCTGCTCGATGGACTCTCCGTGCCCTTCGACAGCTCCGGCAACGTTGCCGTCGACGAGGTATTCGCCTGCGCCACGCAGGGCGTTTTCGCGGCCGGCGACGCGGTGCGCGGCGCATCGCTGATCGTGTGGGCGATTGCCGATGGGCGCGCCGCAGCGCGCAGCTGCGACGCCTACCTGACGGGAACGGTCCGGCTTCGTGAGGAGGACTGACCTGCCCGAGCGCCGGCACCCTCTCCCCCGGCGAGTTCCACGATCACCGACCTGCAAGAGAGCGGCGCAATCCGCGGGACCGACTTAGACTGATCGAACGTTATGGCCACTGAGCCGGGTGCCGGTCCCGAAGAGCTGCCGCCGATTTCGAGGGACGCAAGTACAGGCGGCCCGGTCTGGTCGTGGTCGGAGATACGCCGGGGGACTCCGCTGCGCGTCTTCATCGACCTCGTTCAGTACGGGGTGGCGATTGTCCTGCTCGTGCTCGCCGTGGTGGTGCTGGTGCGAAGCTTCATCAGCTTCATCACGTCGCTCAATGCCGCGGCGCCCGACTACACGCTCTCCCTCGTCAGCGCGATTGACGGCGTGCTCGTGGTCATCATCCTCGTCGACATCATGCGGACCGTGCTCACCCACCTGGAAGGGTGGGGGTTTCCGTTCCGTCCGTTCCTTGTCATCGGCATCATCGCCGCGGTTCGAGACATCCTCGCAGTCTCCACCCGGCTGACCCTGTCCTCCGGGGCAACGACGACTGGTTCACCGCAGATATCGGAGTCATTGCTGGAGCTCGGCACCAACGCCGGCGTCATCCTGGTTCTCGCCGTGGCGCTCTTCCTGACCCGCGGGCAGGACGTCGACGCCGAGACCGACGCCCGGTAGCGATCTCATCCTCAGCGAGGGTTGGGGCTGTCGAGGTTCCAGTGTCGCGGCGAAGATCGGTTCGCTGGGGTCGCGGAACGCGCCCTGCCAGTCGCGCGGTCTGGGCCCGCTGTGGAATCAACCTGGCGCGTTCGTGCCCGCGACTCGCGAGCACCTCGACGTCACGGGGACCGATCGGCTCAGCGCACGATGCGCAGACCAGCAGCGCCTCGGAAACCGCTCCGCACGACGTGTGGACCACTTGAAGCGGCGGACCGTCCGGCGCCGCGTGCCGGTCTCCCCACTGGCGCATCGCGGTGAGGACGGGCCACAGGTCGCGGCCCTTGTCGGTGAGGCGGTAGTCGTGCCGTGGCGGGTGCTCCGAGTAGGGGACTCGGACGAGCACCCCGGCGTCTACCAGCGTTGCGAGACGCTCCTGAAGGATGTTCCGGGAGATGCCCAGGCGGCGCTGGAAGACGTCGAATCGGGTCACGCCGAGGAAGGCGTCGCGCACGATGAGCATGCTCCACCACTCGCCGATGACCTCGAGGCACTGGGCAACCGAGCAGTCCATCCCGGAGAAGCTCTTGCGATCCATGATCTCGAGGATAGTGAGTTGCATAATAGAACGCAAGCCCGTAGAGTGGTCGCGGTGACCCACCTCGCCGATCCTGTCCCGGCGTCCCCGGTCACGCCGCAGGCGGCCCACCGCCGCGTCGTCTTTGCAGTCACGGCGCTCGCGACGTTCATGGCGTCACTCGACCTCTCCATCGTCAACATCGCGTTCCCCGCGCTCGAACGATCCTTCCCCAGCGACCCGCGCGCCACGCTCGCGTGGGTGATCACCAGCTATGGCATCGTGTTCGGTTCCCTGCTCGTGATCGCGGGACGGACCGCGGACCGCCTCGGCAGCCGCCGGGTGTTCTTCGCGGGCCTCGCCATCTTCACCGCGGGTTCGGCGCTGTGCGGGCTGGCGCCCTCGGTAGCGTTCCTCGTGGCCGGGCGTGTCATTCAAGGTTTCGGCGCCGCGGCCATGTTGCCTGCCTCGCTGAGCCTGCTGCTCGCCGCCTTCCCCGCCGAACGGCGCTCGCAGGTGGTGGCGCTCTGGGGCGGAGTCGGGGCGCTGGCGGTGGCCACGGGTCCGTCACTCGGCGCGGCACTGATCACCGTCGGCGGGTGGCGCTCGGCGTTCTTCGTCAATGTACCGATCGGCGCGGTGGCGTGGCTCGCGGGCAGACGAGTTCTCACCAGGTCCGGGCCGCGCGCATCGGGTGCCACGCCCGACTATCCGGGCGCCGTCCTCATCGCTGTGACGCTTGCAGCTCTCGTTCTCGGCATCACCGAAGGTCCGTCCTGGGGCTGGTCGAGCGCGCCGGTTGTCGGGTGCTTCGCCGGGGCACTGATCCTCGGCACCGGCTTTCTGCTGCGTTCAGCGCGACATCCGGAACCGGTCCTCGACCTGACGCTCTTCAGGGCGCGCTCGTTCAGCGTTGCGAACGCCGCGACGTTTCTCTACGCGATGGGATTCTTCGCGATGCTGTTGGGGAACATCCTGTTTCTCACCAGCGTGTGGCAGTACCCGATTCTCCAGGCGGGTCTCGCCGTGACGCCCGGTCCGCTCGTGGTCGCGCTGGTGTCTGGACCCGCGGGTCGTGCGTCGTCCCGGGTGGGCTTTCGCAGGGTCCTGCTGGCGGGCTTCACCGTCTTCTTCTGCGGCTTGGTGTGGTTCGCCACGCGTGTCGGCCTGCAGCACGCCTACCTCACCACGTGGCTGCCGGGCACGCTGATCATCGGGCTCGGGATTGGCATGACGCTCCCGGTCCTCGGTGCCGCGGCGGTGTCGAGCCTGGATCAGAACCGCTTCGCCGTCGGGAGCGCGGTCAATCAGACCGCTCGACAGATCGGCGGCGCGTTCGGTGTCGCGCTGCTGGTCGTCATCCTCGGCACGCCCCACACCCTCGGTGCCGCACTCGCGAACTTTCACCACCTCTGGTGGTACGCGGCCGGCACGACGGCGATCGCCGGCATCACGTGCACGCTCATCAGCCACACCCCGCGCCGGCAGGTTGAGCCGGTGGACGCTCAGCTCGCCGAGACGCGCGCCGCAGGCGATCTGCACGCGGCTGCGGCGGTCAACGCGCGGGCGCTCGCTTGAATTGATCGCGAGCGGGTGCTGAGCCGGCTACTCGGTATTCCGGAACGTCAGCGAGTACCCCTTGCCAGGCTTGTTCACCAGGTCGCAGGGGATGGCCAGACGATCGAGGATCTTCCTGACCCGGAGCACGTAGTTGCGAACCTCCTCGGGGAAAAGCGCCGCATCCGACCACGCAAGCCCCGTGATCTGCGATGCCGTGTAATACCGGTGAGGGTGATCCAGCAGGAACTGAAGGAGCTCGAACTCACGAGTTGTCAGCACCGCCTCCTGCCCCTTGTGGCGGATCACGCGTCCGTTCGGGTCGAGCCAGAGGCCCTGGAGCTGCCAGACGCGCCGGTACCAGAGATCGAGGCGGGCGTAGTAACCGGCCATCTGCGTTTCGATAAACCCGATATCCTCGTCGGCGGCGCTCCGCGCCACCGGATGCAATTTGGGCAGCTCGCGTCTCACGCGCTCGAGCAGGCCCAGCTTGAAACGGATGAGGTCGTCGTAGATGCTCATCCAGTGGCGCGCGTCTTCCCAGTGCTCGGTCTGGATGTCCTCACCCTCGAGCGGACGCGTCGCGGGTGTGCTGCCGCCGGATCCCACGGCTCCCGACTATACGGAAGCTGTTGCTGATCTTCTTACGCCAGGTGGTGTATCAGAAGAGCATGAACCGGAAGGCTGGCCGCGAGCGCCCCGATATCGTGGCCGCCACCAGGGGCGGCGACAACTCGCTGGGGATGGAGGGCGAGGCCGATCTCGCCACCGCAACGCTGGAGCAGGCGCTGTACTGGAGAAACATCTACGCCGAGATACTCGCCATGGAGGAGTCGGTTCTCGAGCGCATTCAGGAACTGATGGCCGGTCAGTCGCGGCAGGCGCGACAGGAGGTTGCGCTCACCAACGTCCCGGTCGTTGTCGCCCAGGCGGAACGGTTCCGATCTCGGCTCGGATTCTGGGAGACGGCGTGCCGTCGCATCGACGCACGCGCCGGCGCTCACGCGCCGATACTGCCTGCCCGACACGCACCCGAGCCCGCCGCTGTTGCTGCAATTGTTACGTCTCGCGACGAAGACTGAGCGCACGTGGGACCGCAGGCTGAACGGTTTTCAGTGTCGAGCGTCCACAAAGGAGCCGACAGATGACCGATGTGCAGACCGATGATCAGTCCGTCACGAGCTACGGATCGAACCGGACGGGCGTCAACACCACCACCCAGACCGTTGCTGATCCAGCCACGGGAGCGAGCCTGCGCCGGAGCACGACGAGCGTCTGGTCGGGCAGATCTCCAGGGGTCGAGTTCGTCTGGCTGATCGCCGGAATCGTCGTCGTGTTCCTCGCCCTGGACTTCATCTTCCATGCTGCCGGTGCGAACGACGTCGGGTTCGCATCGTTCGTCTTCTCCGTCGGCAAGGCCCTGGCCACACCGTTCGCGGGCATCTTCAAGACGGCGTCCGCGGCGCGCGGAAACCTGATCGTCTGGGCCGACATCGTGGCGATGGTCATCTACGTGCTTGTGGCGGCGGTCATCGTCAAGGTCGTCACGCTGATCTCCGCTCGCAGCGCCACTGCGGCGCACTAGCCGCTCGAGGTTGACATCATGCTCGGACTCGTCTCGGTGACACTCGATCCCGGTTCGCTCCTGGTCTGGGCGGTGATCGGTCTGATCGCGGGCTTCCTCGCGAGCAAGGTGATGACCGGCCACGGCAAGGGCGTCGTTGCCGACATCGTCGTGGGCGTCATCGGTGCTATCGCAGGCGGTTTCATTGCCCGCTATGTCGGGGTGACCACCGCCGTCACCAGCCACTCGATGATCGTGGAGATCGTCATCGCCTTTGCGGGCGCGGTGATCCTGCTTGCCATCCTGCGCCTCGCCGGCTTCGGGAAACGCCGCAGCTTCTTTCGCTGAGGCCGGAACCGCCGCCACCGGTGGCTCTCCGGGCCCCGTCAACGAGCCCGAGCGGACCCTGGGTGCCGAGTCGCTACGCTGCCGGGTGATTGCGGCAGGGCATTTCACTGGAGCAGCGACGACGCTCGATGACCGATCCGATCGACAGCCGTGAGCGCATCGCACTCTGCGATCTGCTGCTCGAGCTTGGTCCCGACGCACCGACCCTCTGCGAGGGCTGGACGACCGCCGACCTCGCCGCCCACCTGGTGCTTCGCGAGCACTTCCACCGCTGGTCGGACGCCCAGCGCGCGGTGGAGAAGGCCAAGGGGCTCCCTGCGATGGTCGCCCGTCTGCGGGCTGGGGCGCCACTGATCCCGTGGCGTCTTCCGCGGATTCGCGATGTCGTGAACGGGTTGGAGTACTTCATCCATCACGAGGACGTCCGCCGCGCGAACGGCCGTGAACCGCGCGCTCCGCGCGCCGACCTCGAGGCGCTGGCATGGCGGATGACCGGGTTCAGTGCTCGCCGCCTGGCGCGCCGCATCCGTCCATACGGGCTCGAGCTCGTTCGACCCGGCGGTCAGCGCCGGCGGTACGGATCGGGTGATACCGCGACGCTGAGCGGTGCGGCGACCGAACTCACCCTCTACCTCGGCGGCAGGCGCTCGACGGCACGCGTGACACTCGGCGGGGCTGCCGATGCGGTGGCCGCCGTCCGGCGAAGCACAGTGACGCTTTGAGCTGCTGCAGATGCGTTGAGCGCACGCGGAGGAGGATCGGTGACTGAGTCGGTGAACCGGATGCTCGCCGGCGATGCCGCATCCCGTGCGCTCGGAATCCAGGTGAGCGAGATCACCGCCGGGGCCGCGACCGCCACAATGCGAATCCGCCCGGACATGGTGAACGGTCATGGCATCACGCACGGGGCGTTCGTTTTCGCGGTCGCGGACACGGCTTTCGCCTGTGCGTGCAACAGCCACGGCCCGTTGACCGTCGCGGCCGCGGCCGACATCATGTTCATCGCGCCGTCGCACGCCGGCGATGTGCTCGAAGCGCGCGCCGTCGAGCGCACCCGGTTCGGGCGCTCGGGAATCTACGACGTGACCGTGCGCCGCGGCGACGAGGTGATCGCCGAATTCCGCGGAACCAGCCGCACCATCGAGAGGGATCCCGCGTGACCACGCTCGGCGTCGCGCCGGCGCAGGAGTTGCTCGATTCGGGTGAACGCCTGAGCCGGGATGCGTTGCTGGAGCTGCAACTCCGCCGCCTGCGCTGGTCGTTGCGTCACGCCTACACCAAGGTGCCGCATTACCGCCACGTCTTCGACTCGACCGGAGTCACACCCGACGACTGCGAGACGCTCGCCGACCTGGCGAGATTCCCCCTGACCACCAAGCTCGATCTTCGGGACAATTACCCGTTCGACATGTTCGCGGTGCCGCGATCCGAGGTGCGACGCATTCACGCGTCGAGCGGGACAACGGGGAAGCCGACGGTCGTCGGATACACACAGGGGGATCTCGACATCTGGGCGGACCTCATGGCGCGGTCCATCCGAGCGGCCGGCGGACGTTCCGGCGACATGGTCCACGTCGCATACGGCTACGGCCTCTTCACCGGAGGCCTCGGCGCCCACTACGGTGCCGAGCGTCTCGGCTGCACGGTCGTCCCGGTGTCAGGTGGCATGACGCCGCGTCAGGTGCAGCTGATCCGCGACTTCAGACCCTCGATCATCATGGTCACGCCCTCGTACATGCTCGCCCTCATTGACGAGTTCGAACGCCAGGGGGTTGATCCGCGGACGTGTTCGCTCCAGGTCGGGATCTTCGGGGCGGAACCCTGGACCGAGGCGATGCGCGCGGAGATCGAAGGACGCACGGACATGCACGCCGTGGACATCTATGGACTGTCGGAGGTCATGGGCCCGGGGGTCTCGCAGGAGTGTGTGGAAACCAAGGACGGCTTGCACATCTGGGAGGACCATTTCTACCCCGAGGTCGTCGACCCGATCAGCGGTGAGGTGCTCCCCGAAGGAGAGATGGGAGAGCTGGTGTTCACCTCGCTGACCAAGCAGGCACTGCCGATCGTCCGCTACCGGACACGAGACCTCACCCGGCTCCTTCCCGGGACCGCCCGACCGGCCTTCCGGCGCATGGAGCGGGTCACCGGTCGCAGCGACGACATGATCATCGTGCGCGGCGTCAACGTCTTTCCGACGCAGCTCGAGGAGCTCGTCGTCCGCACCAGCGGTCTGTCGCCTCACTTTCAGCTCATCCTCGGGCGTGAGGGCCGCCTCGACACGTTGACCGTACGCGTCGAGGCTCGCTCCGACTGCGCGCCGGATCGGCGCGGCCTCGCCGCGACGGCGCTGGCTCGCGAGATCAAGGATCGAGTCGGGGTCACCGTCGAGGTCGATGTCGTGGATCCGGACACGCTCGAGCGCTCCGTCGGCAAGCTGCAGCGGGTGATCGATCGGCGGTCGTAGACTGCGGCAGCCGCCGAACGTCCAGGGTCAGGCGGGTCACCGGAGGCACATCGGGGTGGATCGGTTTCTTCTGTACCGGACCTACGACGAGTTGGAGGTCGGTCAGACGCAGCGCACTCGCGGACGGACGATCACTGAAGCCGACATCGTCAACTGGTGCTCGCTGACCGGCGACTGGTTCTATCCACACATCGACAGGGTCGCGGCCGAGCGTTCCATGTTCGGTCAGCGCGTGGCGCCGGGAATCATGGTGTTCGCGCTTGGAACCGGGCTCGGCGTGCCCAGCGATGCGACCACCATCCTCGCCAACTACGGCACGGACCGTCTGCGCTACACCGCGCCGACCTGGATCAATGACACGATCTACCTCGACATCGAGGTCGTCGAGAAGTCCGATCGCGACGCGAACTCGGGGCTCGTGTCGTATCGCTGGGACGTGCTCAACCAGAACGCGGTCACGGTGTGCGCGAGCCGGTTGAAGATTCTCACCGCCAGGGAGCGAGCACCGTATGCCGGAATCTGACGAACGCAGCACGGTGCGTCTGAGCATCGATGACGGCGTGGCCGAACTGGTGCTCGCTCGGCCCGACAAGATGAACGCGATGAGTGTCGCGATGGTTCGGCAGCTCACATCGAGCCTCGACGAGGCCGAGAGCGGCGGGGCACGGGCGCTGCTCGTTCGTGGCGAGGGACGGGCGTTCTGCAGCGGGCGCGATCTCGCCGAGGCCGATCCTCTCCACGAGGATGGCGAGGCGATTCTCCGCGATCTGTTCAACCCGCTGATGACGCGAATGGCCGGCGTCGCCATGCCGACGATCTCGGCGGTCCACGGCGCCTGCCTCGGGACAGGGCTCGGCCTCGCCCTCGCCTGCGACATCGTGTACGCGGCGGACGATGCCCGCATCGGGTCGCCCTTCGCGCGAATCGGTGCGGTGCTGGACAGCGGCGCGCATGCCGCGTTCGCTTCGCGGGTCGGGCCGCACCGCGCCCTCGAGCTTGTCTACACGGGGCGGCTGCTCTCGGGTCGAGAGGCGGCCGAGTGGGGCCTCGTCAATCGCAGCGTCGCCGGGGCCGACCTCGTCCGCCGGACTCGTGAGGTCGCTCGCGCGATTGCCCACGGACCGACCGCCGCCTTCCTGGAGTCGAAGCGCATCGTGCGCATGATCCAGGACGGATCGCCATCACTGACGGACCTGCTCACCGCCGAAGCCGCGGCGCAGGGTCGCGCATCGCGCACCCACGATTACCAGGACGGCATCGCAGCGTTCCAGGAGAAGCGCAGGCCGTCCTTCAGCGGACGGTAGCCGGCCCACATGACGGACCTCGCCACCTCATTTCCAAGCCTGTTCTTCGACCGTCCCGAGGACGGCGTCCTGGTGATCACGATGAGGGCCGACGGTCGCCTCAATGCCGCCGGCGCCGCGATGCATCGCGACCTCGCGGATGTGTGGCGCGCCGTCGACGCCGACGCCGAGACACGTGCGGTGATCATCCGCGGCGCCGGCGGCACGTTCTCGTCCGGTGGCGATTTCGATCTCATCGAGGAGATGGTCGCGGACTTTACGGTTCGGGCCCGCGTGTTGCGCGAGGCGCGCGACCTCGTCTACAACGTCATCAACTGCGGCAAACCGGTCGTCTCGGCGATGGACGGGGTGGCTGTCGGCGCCGGGCTCGTCGTGGGGCTGCTTGCGGACATCTCCATCGCGGGTCGCTCGGCACGCCTGATTGACGGCCACACTCGGATCGGCGTCGCCGCCGGCGACCATGCGGCGATCATCTGGCCGCTCCTCTGCGGCATCGCCAAGGCCAAGTACCACCTCCTGCTCTGCGAGCCGGTGAGCGGTGAGGAGGCGGAGCGCATCGGGCTCGTCTCCCTGAGCGTCCCCGACGACCAGGTGCACATCAGGGCACTCGAGGTCGCGCGCAGGCTCGCGGCCGGATCGACGACCGCGATCGCCTGGACCAAATACGCCCTGAACAACTGGCTGCGGGCGGCCGGGCCCATCTTCGACAGCTCGCTCGCCCTCGAATTTCTCGGCTTCGCCGGCCCCGACGTCGCTGAAGGCGTGGCCGCACGGCGGGCGAAACGCGCGCCGGACTTCGGCAGCCACGGTCCGCAGGGGTAGGATCGATCAACGTGAGTGTGGAGGTGTCGTCCGCCGCCGGCGGGCCGTCCTCATTTCCGGGGCCGTCGAATGCCGCCTGGCAGGACGTCGGCGCCGAGGGAGCGCTGACCGCCGCCCAGTCTCACGACGTCGACCTGAGCACCGAGCAGCTTCGCGCCCTCTACCGTCTGATGGCGTTGAGCCGGCGGGTCGATCGCCAGGCGATCAACCTGACCCGCCAGGGAGCGCTCGGGGTCTTCGCGTCGAGCCACGGCCAGGAGGCCGCCCAGGTCGGCTCGGTCTTCGCGCTCGGGCCGGACGACTGGCTCTTCCCGACCTACCGCGAGACCGTCGGAACCTTCGCCCGGGGCGTCGACGTCGTCGACCTCCTCGCCCTGTTCTCAGGAAGCTGGCACTGTGGCTTCGACCCGTACCGCTACAGGGTCGCCCCGCTGACGACTCCGCTGGCCACGCAGGCGCTGCATGCTGTCGGCCTTGCGATGGCGGCTCGGATCAAACACGATCCGATCGTCGCGCTCACCTTCTTCGGGGACGGCGCCGCCAGCGAGGGTGACGCGCACGAGGCGCTGAATATGGCCGCGGTCTACGGAGCGCCGGTGGTGTTCGTCGTCCAGAACAACGGGTACGCGATCAGCGTTCCCTTTCGCCTGCAGACCAGGACCTCGTCGATCGCGTTGCGCGCGCCGGGCGTGGGCATGCCGGGCATCCGCGTTGACGGCAACGACGTCGTCTCTGTCTACGGAGCCGTGAAGACCGCGGTGGACCGGGCTCGGCGCGGTGAGGGACCGACGCTTGTCGAGGCCGTCACCTACCGTCTCGAGGCACACACCACGGCCGACGACACCACCCGGTACCGCAGCGACGACGAGGCGACCGAGTGGCGCGCCCGGGATCCTGTCGAAGGGTTCGTGCGTGTCCTGCGCGAGGGCAGCCTCATCGACGACGCGTTCCTCGCCGAGGTCGAGGCCGAGGGCGAGGCGATCGCCGCACGTATGCGTGATTTCCTCTTCGGTGCTCCTGCCGGCGATCCGCGCGAGATGTTCGATCACGTCTACGCGACGCCGACGGCACAGCTGGACGCTCAGCGTGCGATGCTCGGACAGGAATTGATGGCGGCCGAGGAGCGCTGATGGAGCTCACCATGGCGGCGGCGCTCAACGCGGCCCTGCGTGACTCGATGCGCGAGGACGACACGGTGGTCGTCTACGGCGAGGACGTCGGCAGGCTCGGCGGCGTGTTCCGGATCACCGACGGGCTCCAGGCAGAGATGGGCGCCGACCGCTGTTTCGACACACCGGTCGCGGAGTCGGGGATCGCCGGTACCGCCATCGGCATGGCGCTCTACGGCCTCCGCCCGGTGGTCGAGATGCAGTTCGACGGGTTCTCCTACCCCGCGCTCAACCAGGTGATCAGCCACGTCGCGAAGTACCGCAACCGAACCCGCGGCCACGTGGGACTGCCGATGGTGATCCGTATCCCGTACGGAGGCGGCATCGGTGCCGTCGAGCACCATTCCGAGAGCCCCGAGGCGTACTACTCGCATACCGCGGGGCTCACCGTCGTCTCACCGGGGACACCCGCCGACGCCTATGCGCTGCTGCGCGCGTCGATCGCCTTCGACGACCCGGTCATCTTCCTCGAGCCGAAGCGCCGGTACTGGTTGAAGGAGGAACTCGAGCTGCCCGTGACCGCGCCGCCGATCGGCGAGGCGATCGTGCGCCGCACCGGCACCACGGCGACGGTGATCGCGTACGGACCGATGGTCACGACAGCGATGGAGGCCGCCACGCGCGGCGCCGACGAGAGCGGCTGGGACCTCGAGGTCGTCGACGTCCGCACCCTGTCGCCGGTCGACATGGACACGCTGGTGGCGAGCGCCACCAGGACGGGACGAGCACTGGTCGTCCACGAGGCCGCTCGATTCGTCGGATACGGCGCGGAGATCGCCGCCGAGTTGGGCGAGCGCGCCTTCGGCTACCTGGCGGCTCCGGTGCTCCGGGTCACCGGTTTCGACGTCCCGTACCCGTCGGCCAAGATCGAACGCCATTTCCTGCCCGACGCCGACCGCATCCTCGATGCGGTCGCACGGCTGCTCGAGTACTGATCGATGCTCACGATTCGCGACTTTCTCATGCCAGACCTCGGCGAAGGGCTGACCGAGGGAGAGATCAATCGCTGGCTCGTGGCCGAGGGTGACGTCGTGGTGGTTGACCAGCCGATCGCCGAGATCACCACTGAAAAGGCGGTCGTTGAGGTGCCCACGCCGTTTGCTGGACGCGTTGCAACCCTGCACGGCGCGGAGGGCGAGACCATCACTGTAGGCAAGCCCCTGATCAGCATCGAGGTCGCCGCCGCTCCTACCGCCTCGCCGTCGGGAAACGTTCTGGTCGGCTACGGGACAAGCGAGTCGGCACCACGTTCGCGCCGAGCCGCAGCGTCGGTCCGGGTGGCCGTGCCCGCTCCGACCCCCACCGCTGCCATGCGACCGGCCTCGCCACTGGTGCGCCGGCGCGCCGCCGAATTGGGCATCGACCTCAGCACGGTTGCCGGCAGCGGCCCGGGCGGGATCGTGACCCAGGCGGACCTGGAACGAGCGCCTGGTCGGGAAGGAGTGCCCGCGCCTTCGACAACGCCGCCCACCGTCGCCGGTGGCAAGCGAACCACCCTGACCGGCGTCGACCGCATCTCGGCTGAGCGTCTCACCCGCTCCCATCACGAGGTGCCAACCGCGGCGGCCTGGCTGTCCGCCGATGCGACCCGTCTGATGGCGATCCGATCCGAGCTCGAGGCGTCCACCGCGAGCCGGGTCACGCCGTTCGCGCTCATCCTGTACCTGTGCGCCCGCGCGCTCCAGCGCTTTCCCCGGCTCAACGCGCATTTCGACACGCGATCCAACGAGATCGTCGCGTTCGACTCGATTCATCTCGGGGTTGCCGTTCAGACGGACCGTGGTCTCGTGGTCGCGGTGATCCGCGACGCCCAGCGCAGATCCCCGACGGAGCTGTCGAGCGATCTCTCACGGCTCGCCACCGCCGCACGCAGCGGGTCGATCGCCGTTGCCGACCTCCGCGGCAGCACGTTCACGGTGTCGAACTTCGGTGCATTCGGCGTCGACGGTGGAACCGCGATCATCAATCCCCCGGAGGCGGCGATCCTCGGCGTCGGGCGGATCGCGACCCGGCCGTGGGTTGTCGACTCCGCGGTCGTGCCACGCTCGATCGTGGAACTCTCCCTCGTCTTCGATCACCGCGTCGCCGACGGCGGCGTCGCGGGCGGCTTCATCCGGCACCTTGCGGACCTCATCGAGGCCCCTGACGAGGCACTCGCATGATTGAGTCCCCTGCGCCGAAGACGGAGCTGCGCCGCGCCCAGGCCGACACA
Source organism: Saccharimonadales bacterium (SeqCode) (assembly GCA_035534875.1). Classification (GTDB taxonomy): domain Bacteria; phylum Chloroflexota; class Dormibacteria; order Aeolococcales; family Aeolococcaceae; genus Palsa-851. The sequence goes on along the minus strand of DATLRB010000060.1, from coordinate 43,976 downwards.
TGGGTGTACTTCGACGGCGACTTCCGCAGGTACGGTGACGCGCATCTCGGCCTGCTCACCCACGCGCTCCACTACGGAACGGGCTGCTTCGAGGGCATCCGCGCCTACTGGAGCGAGCGGCAGCATCGCGTCAACGTCTTCCGGATGTCCGATCACTACGCGCGCATGACCGGTAATGCGCGGATGCTGCACATGCAGCTGCCCCATACCGTCGAGGAGCTGTGCGACATCACCGTCGAGCTGCTGCGTCGCAACGCGTTCGCCACCGACGTCTATGTGCGTCCGCTGGTGTACAAGGCGAACGAGGAGATCGGCATTCGCTTTCACAACCTGCGCGACGGGTTCATGATCGTCCCGGTCCCGTTCGGAGCATACGTGGACACCACCGGCGGGATTCGTTGCCAGGTCTCGAGCTGGCGACGCATCGATGACAACGTCGCGCCGGCTCGATCCAAGGCGACCGGCATCTACATCAACAGCGCGCTCGCCAAGACCGAAGCCTTTCTCAACGGGTTCGACGAGGCGATCCTGATGACGCAGGAGGGCCATGTCTGCGAAGGGAGCGCCGAGAATCTCTTCATCATCCGGGGTGGCAGGTTGATCACTCCGCCCTCGTCCGAGAACATCGTCGAAGGCATCACCCGCTCGGTGTTGATGACCTTTGCGCGAGACGAGCTCGGTGTGGAGGTCGTCGAACGTCGGATCGACCGCAGTGAGCTGTACGTCGCCGATGAGGTCCTCCTCTGCGGGACCGGCGCGGAGGTGTCAGCGGTGATCGAGATCGACAAGCGCCCCATCGGCTCCGGCTCGCCGGGACCGCTCACGCGCAAGCTCCAGGATGTCTACTTTGCTGCTTGCAGAGCCGAGAACGACGGCTACTCGAGCTGGCTCACCCCGATCATCTGACGCTCAGGCAGGGGGACTGCACATCGCGGATACCGGCGCGCCTGTGCCGCAGGCGCAGGGGCCCGTGTCCCATGTGGCGACGTGCTCCGTGGGTTGGCCACGTCTCACTGATCGAAGTCGAGGACGACCTTCGGCGCAGTGGGATGCGACTGGCAGGCGAGCACGAAGCCGGCGTCGATCTCGCGCTGTTCCAGCGCGAAGTGCTGATCCATCTCGACGCTGCCGCTGATCAGTTTTGCTCGGCAGGTGCCGCAGACACCTCCCTTGCATGCGTACGGTGCGTCGGAACGCACGCGCAACGCGGCGTCGAGGATTCGCTCGCCGCCCGGATCGACGCGGAAGGTCGATCTGCGTCCGTCGAGAATGATGGTCACTTCGGCCGCGCCCGATGACTCCGTGAGCGCCAGCTGCTCAGCGGTACGCGGCGGTTTCGAGTCCTTGGCGTGGAACAGCTCGGCGTGCACATGGTCCCCGTCGACGCCGCGCTCCCGAAGCACCGTGCGCGCCGACTCGATCATCTCCCGAGGTCCGCAGAGCAACCACTCGTCGATGTTCTCGGGGCGGACCAGCTGCTCGAGGAACAAGTTCAACCGGCCGGCGTCGATGTGCCCGTGGAAGAGCGGCACCTCCTGCTCCTCGCGGGACAGCACGTGATAAAGGGCGAACCGTTCCGGGTATCGGTTCTTGAGGTCCTCGAGCTCCTCGAGAAACATGATGTCCCTGACCGTCCGGTTCCCGTAGATCAGCGTGACCGAGCTCTGCGGTTCGACCGCGAGAATGGTGGTGAGATTGGAGAGGATGGGCGCAATGCCGCTGCCCGCCGCGATCATCGCGTAGGAGATCGCATGGTGTGGATCGAGTGGGGTGTTGAAGTGGCCGATCGGCGTCACCACCTCGATGATGTCGCCGGCGCGAAGCTGTTCCATCGCGAATCCCGAGAAGATTCCGCCGGGCAGGCGTTTCACGGCCACGCGGAGCCGGCCGGAGCCGGCAGCGCTGCAGATCGAGTAGCTGCGCCTTGTGTCGTCACCAGCCGCCTCGCACCGGAGCGACACATGCTGGCCGTGGGTGAACGCGAATTCGCCTTCGAGCTCGGGCGGAATCTCGAATTCGATCACCACCGCGTCCTCGGTGAGCGGCTCCACAGCCTTCACCCGCAGCGGATGGATGGTCGCGCGCCGGTGTCCCGCGGTCGCCTCCACAACCGGCGTGGCGGTCAAGCCCTCAGTGCTCCTTGAAGTGCGGGAAGGTCTCGCCACACGCGTCACACCGGCGCACCGCCTGGCACTGCGTCGAACCGAAATGCGCGAGCTCGCGGGTGCGCGGTGAGTTGCAGAGTGGGCACTCGACGGCGATGGCCAAGGGCTTGAGATCGAACGGCTGGTCGCGCGGTGGAGCGATGCCGTATTCGCGAAGCTTCACCCGGCCGGATTCCGACATCCACTCGGTCGTCCACGCCGGCGAGAGCACGATGCTCACGGTGACGTCCTCGTAGCCGTGGTCTCGAACGCAACGCTCGACATCCTCACGGATCGTGTCGAGCGCCGGACATCCCGAGTACGTCGGCGTGATGTCGACATCGACATGTCCCGAGGCGTCGACGCGGACATCGCGGAGGATGCCGAGATCGGCGATGGTCAGGGCGGGCATCTCCGGGTCGGGAATCGCGCCGGCGGCACGACGGATCTCGTCGATCGCGGTCACCAGGTCACCCCCGGAAAGGAGCGGTGGAGATGTTGCATCTCGGCGAGCATGTACCCAAACGGCTCGGTGTGCAGTCCCCGCCGCCCTCCGGTCGGCCTCCAGGTACTCTCCGGCACCGCCAGTGTCGCGTTGCCGAGGACGCGGCCGACGTAGGAATCCCACTCGGAGCGAAGCGCCTCCGGGTCGGGTCCCACGCCGAGGACGGCGACGTCGTGGGTGATGGAGTCACTCTCGAAAAGCTCGGCGGTGAACGGCCAGAGTGCCGCGAGTGCGCTCTCCATGCGGCGATGGCTCTCATCGGTCCCGTCGCCGAGACGGAGTGTCCAATCGGTGGCATGGTCGCGGTGGTACGCGGTCTCCTTGACCGCTTTGGAGGCGACCGCCGCGATCTGATCGTCCGTCGATGCCGTGAGCGCCTGCCACTGCTCGAGTTGATGGGTCGAACACAGCAGTTGACGAAGGATGGTCGTGGCGAAGTCTCCGTTCTCGTGCTCGACGAGCAGACAGTTCACATACTCGCGCTCGTCACGCATGAAGACGTAGTCGTCCTCCGAGCGACCGGTCCCGTCGAGCTCGGCCGTCCGCGCGTACATCGCACGCGCCTGGCCGAGCAGGTCGAGCGCGATATTCGTCAAGGCGACGTCGTCCTCCAGGGTCGGAGCCCACGACGACCACTGAGCCAGCCGGTGCGAGAGCACCAGGCAGTCGTCCGCGATGCGCAGCGTGTACACGGCCGCCGCGCCGGCGACCACGAGGGTCACAGCTGTTGCACTTCCTTCGGGATCGAGTAGAACGTGGGATGCCGGTATGCCTTGTCGGCGGCCGGGTCGAAGAAGGAGTCCTTCTCGTCGGGAGACGACGCGGTGATCACCGCCGACGGGACCACCCAGATGCTCACGCCCTCCATGCGCCGCGTGTAGACGTCGCGCGCGTTGCGCAGTGCCATCTCGGCGTCGGGCGCGTGCAGGCTGCCCACATGGTTGTGTGACAACCCGCGCTTGCTCCGGATGAAGACTTCCCAGAGTGGGGCAGGCGTTTCCTCGCTCATGCGGCGGCGCTGGTCGCCGAGTGCTTGGCCGCGTAGGCGGCCGCCGCCGCGCGCACCCAGGCGCCATCCTCGTGCGCTTTCAGGTGATGCGCCGCACGCTGCCGGTTGCACGGTCCGTCGCCGCTGACGACGCGGCGCAACTCTTCGAAGTCGGGTGTGCCGAAGTCGTAATGCCCGCGTTCCTCGTTCCAGCGCAGGTCTGGATCCGGGGGCGTGAGACCGAGCACGACTGCCTGGGGCGCCACCATGTCGACGAAGCGCTGACGCAGCTCATCGTTCGAGAACCGCTTGATGCCCCATGCAGTCGACTGGGCGCCGTGGGTGGACTCGGTATCGGGAGGGCCGAGCATCTCGATCGACGGCCACCACCAGCGGTTCACGGCGTCCTGGGCCATCTCGTGCTGCTCCGTCGTGCCGTTCGACAGCGCGTACAGGAGCTCGAAGCCCTGGCGCTGGTGGAACGACTCCTCCTTGCAGACGCGCACCATCGCCCGCGCGTACGGTCCGAACGAGCAGCGGCAGAGGGGGATCTGGTTGGTGATCGCCGCGCCGTCGACGAGCCAGCCGATCGCTCCCACGTCCGCCCAGGTGACGGTGGGGTAGTTGAAGATGCTCGAGTACTTCTGGCGACCCTCGTGGAGGAGGTCGATCAGCTCGGCGCGGTCGATGCCGAGCGTCTCGGCCGCGCAGTACAGGTAGAGACCGTGACCCGCCTCGTCCTGCACCTTGGCCATGAGAATCGCCTTGCGCCGCAACGAGGGGGCGCGGGTGATCCAGTTGCCCTCGGGCTGCATCCCGATGATCTCGGAATGAGCGTGCTGTGCGATCTGGCGTATCAGCGTCTTGCGGTAGCCGTCGGGCATCCAGTCGCGCGGTTCGATCCGCTGATCGGCGTCGATCAGCGCCTGGAATTCAGCCTCGCGGGGGTCCGCGACCGCTCCCGTTGGAGGCGGGGCGCTCCCGGCGTCGCCATGCTCGGTCTGGCCACCTGATCTCATGCACCTACAATAGAACCACATGGTTCAGGTCGCCGAGATTGGCGTGCCCGTGCTCGAAGGCACGGATCACGTTGAGTTGTGGGTCGGTAACGCGCGCCAGGCCGCCTACCACTATCGCCAGGCCTTCGGATTCGACGTCATCGCCTATGCCGGTCCCGAGACAGGCGTCCGCGATCGCGCCAGCTACGTGCTCCGACAGGGCAAGGTGCGCCTGGTGCTCACGGCCCCACTTCAGCCCGAGGGTGAGATCGCCGAGCACCTCAGGCTCCACGGCGACGGCGTCCGCACCATCGCGCTCCGGGTCGAGGACGCCACGGCGGCGTACGAGGCTGCGACCGCCCGGGGGGCCCGAGGGGTCGCGGAGCCCAGCCGTGCCGAGGACGAGCACGGCGTCGTGACCTCCGCATCGATCGCCACGTTCGGCGACACCATCCACACCTTTGTCGAGCGCAACGAGTATTCGGGGGTCTTCTGGCCCGGGTACCGCGTCGACAACCGAAGCGGGGGCGGGGTGGGCCTGGGCTTCATCGACCACACGGTCGGCAACGTCGACATCGGGAAGATGGACGACTGGATCTCGTTCTACTCCGAGGTATTCGGGTTCGCCGTGTTCCAGGAGTTCGACGAGAAGGACATCGCGACCCAGTACAGCGCGCTGCGCTCGAAGGTGGCGCGCGACCCGCGCACCCAGATCACCATGCCCATCAATGAGCCCCACGTTGGGCTCAAGAAATCACAGATCCAGGAATATCTCGACTACTACCGGGGCAGCGGCATCCAGCACATCGCCGTCCACACCGATGACGTCGTCGGCACCGTGCAGGAGATGCGCGACCGCGGTGTGGAATTTCTCACCGCTCCCGGCGCCTACTACGACGCCCTGGGAGATCGCGCTGCCGGCATCGACGAGGATCTCGACAGATTGCGGTCGCTCAACATCCTCATCGACCGCGATGACGACGGCTACCTGCTGCAGATCTTCACGCGACCTGTCGGGGACCGACCGACCCTGTTCTTCGAGGTGATCCAGCGCAAGGGCTGCAAGGGCTTCGGAAAAGGGAATTTCAAGGCACTGTTCGAGTCGATCGAGCGCGAGCAGGCGGCGCGGGGCAACCTCTAACCGCTGGCGCCGTCTCGACCAGGCCGCGCCCTTCGGATCCTTCGCCTCTCAGCATCGGTCGGACGCAGCGCACTGTCCGGCGCCGGGCAATACGATCGAACGCACCAAACGAACCGTGAAGTGTGCGAAGATGGCCCTGCGTGCCAGTCGGCATGGCGGAAGGGGACGGGGACGAATGAACGAACAGGAAGACGCGTGGACGCGCGTCCTGCGTTTGATGCGTGATCTCGAGGCGTTGCTGCTCGGCATCAAAGAGGCGGCGATTCCGGTGCTGACCTCCGCGGAACCGGACCAGGCGTGGCGGACCCGACGCTTTGTCAGGCTTGCGGACCGGATGCTGGAGGATCTGCACAGCCTCCGGCTCGCATCCGAGGAGCCGAACGGAAGCTGACTCAGGCTGGGATCAGCGCGGGGGCCACTGATCTGCTGACGGCTGCGTCCGCGGCTTGTCGGCCCAGTCATCTCGAGGCGGTGAGAAGCACTCGACCACGGTGCATCCTGCCGCGCCGGCGCGCTCGACGGTGTGGGGCACACCCGAGGGTATGGCCCACATATCGCCGGTGTTGCGCAGCCGCGTCTCGCCGCCGATCGTGAACGTGAACTCACCGCGCACCACGAGGCCAACCTGCTCGTTCGGGTGCACGTGCTCCGGCATGCCTATGCCGGGATCGAGTTCGAAGACGGCGAGCGTGATGCGCTCGCCGCTGACCGGCCTGACGCGCAGCCCTGGCAGGAGCGCCAGCGGCTCGATATCGGTGACCGTGGCGAACTCGTGGGTGGTGTTCTCAGGCTCCGGCATGGTGGCGCAACCATACAGAAATCACCCGGCAGGATCCGCGACGTTGATCACCGACTCGTTTTCGCCGTGATGGTGCCAACCGGAGCATGCCCCAGGCTCGGTGTGCACGATTCCCGCCCACATCCGGTCGGTCGCGTCCGCCTGGGTGCGCAACATCCCCGGAGTCGACGGTCCGGCCGAGAGGTGGGCGGCACGTACCCTCGGGACGCGCAGGCTTCGCCGTCAAGCCTGCACCGACGGCGCGTAACCGAGGCGTTTGTCGACGACGTTGAGCAGTGTCTCACCGCGCAGGAATCGATCGAGATTCCTCGCGAACAGATCGGCGATGTCGCGCTGCCAGCCGCTGTGGTCGCCTGACATGTGCGGCGAGATGATCAGGTTCGGCACATCCCAGAGCGGGGAGTCAGCCGGGAGCGGCTCCGGCCGCATCACGTCGAGCGCTGCCCCGGCGAGGCGTCCCGCCCGGAGCGCGTCGCACAGCGCGTCCTGGTCGAGCGTGGATCCACGACCGACGTTCACGAGGCGGGCGGTCGGTTTGAGGCGGCCGATCGCCTCGGCATCGACCATCCCGGCGGTCTGTGGCGTACTCGGGAGGACCATGACGACGTAGTCCGCCTCCGTGAACAGCGACGGGAGTGCGTCCGGCGCGGCGATGTCGCCAAAGTCCGCATCGCCGGCGCGCGCGGTGCGCCCGATTCCCCGTACCGACATGCCGAGTGCCGTCGCGATCTGCGCGATCCTCCGTGCGATCGGACCGACTCCCACCAACACCGCCGTCTTCCCCGACAGGGTCTCGGTCTCGCGCTGCACCCACCGGTGCTCAGTCTGGTGGCGGAACGTGGTGACCAGGTCCTTGGTGAGCGCGAGCATCAGCCCGATCGTATATTCAGCGAGCGCCTGGTCGAAGATGTATCGCGAGTTCGTCAGCACGACGTCGCCGGCAGCGAGTTCGGGAAAGAGCACGCGCTCGACTCCCGCGGTCCCCGAATGCACCCACCGGAGTCGCGTGAACCGGCTCCAATGCTCGCGAAGGAACCCGGTGCGGACGTTCCACATCATCAGCGCATCGACGTCGAAAGCCTCAGCCGGCGGCTCTGACGCGGGATCGATGAAGACGTAGCGCACGTCCGGCCGCGAACCGAGAAGGCGACGGCTGGGCACATCGCCATCCACGACTCCCACAAGAACCGTCATGCCGTCGTTCCGCCGCGATCGAACGGCTCAAGGGCATCGATGGTGATGCCGAGGTCCCGCGCTCGTGGCACGGTCATACTGTGCCACGTTGATCACACGTGAGATCCGGGTCACCCCGGAGCAGCGGGTGGTGCTCGAGGCGGCGCGTCGCGAGTTCGCCGCCGACGTCATCTTTCTCAACTCCGCGACGATGGGGCTGCCGCCGAGGCGCACCATCGAGGCCGTTGAGGCGGGGCTGGCCGAGTGGACCTCCGGACGCGCCGAAGCGCCCGCCTATGACGTCCACGTGGCTCGCGCACGGAGCTTGTATGCGGCCCTGGTGGGTGTCGACCCGTCGCTGGTCGCCGTGGGCGGTCAGGTCTCAGTCCTGGCGGGAGTGATCGCGTCGTCACTTCCTGCCGGCAGCGAAGTGCTCACCGCGGCGGGGGACTTCACCAGTGTTGTCTTCCCCTTCCACGTCCACGCTGCCCGCGGGGTCTCGGTTCGCGAGGTGCCCCTCGAGCACCTGGCCGGCGCCGTTGCTCGAAGCACCACGCTGGTCGCCGTCTCGGCGGTGCAGTCCGCCGACGGACGGATCGCCGACTTCGATGCACTGATCTCGGCCTGCGACGCCGTGGGAGCGCGGATCCTGCTGGACACCACCCAAGCGGTCGGCTGGTTGCCCGTGGACGCCAGCCGCTTCGCCTACACGGTGAGCGGCGGGTACAAGTGGCAGTTGATCCCCCGCGGCACCGCATTCCTCACCATCCAGCGCGAACTGCTCGACGAGATCACGCCCACGGGCGCGAGCTGGTACGCCGGCGGTGAGCGCTGGAGCAGCATCTATGGCGCACCGCTCCGGCTTGCGAAGGACGCACGGCGCTTCGACGTCTCGCCCGCGTGGCTGTCGTGGATGGGTGCCGTACCGTCGCTGGAACTGCTCAGCGAAGTCGGCACCGAGGCGCTCCACGCGCATGCCGTCGAGTTCGCGCACCGCTTCTGCGCCGGCGTCGGGCTGCCCGAGTCCAACTCGGCGATCGTCTCCGCAGTCGCCGACGAGCGCGTCCCCGAACTGATGCGGTCCGCGGACATCGTCGGCGTCACGAGAGCCGGGAGGCTCCGTCTGTCGTTTCACGTTTCGACGAGCCGGCAGGACGTCGACACGGCGATCGAGGTGCTCTCGGGACACCTGCATCCGTAGTGTTCGCGCCGGCTGATCGAGTGCCGGCAGAGTGAAGGAGCCGAGGAAAACCATGACCGTTCAGGTCGCGCAGACCCGGATGACCAGCGAGGAGATCGCGCGCTTGTCCAGGGAGCACACCTTCTTCTCGTGGTCGGTGCAGGGCGCCGTCGATCCCATCGCCATCGATCACGCGGAGGGCGTGTGGCTGTACACGCCGGAGGGACGGCGCATCCTCGATTTCAACAGTCAACTGATGTCGGTGAACATCGGGCACGGAGACAAACGAGTCGTCGATGCCATCGTCGAGCAGGCAACCCGGCTGCAGTTTGTCCAACCGGCGTTCGTCACCGAGATTCGAGCGCGCCTCGGCGAGAAACTGACCGGCCTCCTGCCCGGCGATCTCGACAAGGTCTTCTTCACCCTCGGCGGTGCCGAGGCGATCGAGAACGCGATCAAGATCGCCCGCCAGTACACCGGCCGGTACAAGATCCTGGCGCGCTACCGCGCGTATCACGGAGCGACGATGGGAGCGATGACGCTCACCGGCGACCCGCGTCGCTGGGCGACCGAACCCGGCCTTGTCGGCGTGGTCCGCTACCCGGACACGCACAGGTGGGGCGAGCGCGAGCCGCGCCCGGTTGCGGAGTGCCTTCAAGGTCTCGAGGACGTGATCATGTACGAGGGACCGCACACGATCGCGGCGATATTCCTCGAGACGATCGTCGGCACCAACGGCATCCTCATTCCGCCGGACGGCTACATTCAGGGCGTTCGCGAGCTGTGCGATCGCCACGGCATCCTCATGGTGGCCGACGAGGTGATGGCGGGCTTCGGACGCACCGGAAAGTGGTTTGCGATCGAGCACTGGAATACGGTTCCCGACCTGATGACCATGGCGAAGGGCCTGACGTCCTCGTACCTGCCGCTGGGCGGTGTCGCCATCCGCCGGCACATCGCCGAGAAGTTCGATTCGATGATGTTCTATGGTGGCCTCACGTACTCGAGCCACCCGGTGTCACTCGCCGCCTCGCTGGCGACCTTGAACGTCTACGAGGAGGACCGCCTCATCGAGCGCGCCGCCGCGATGGACTCGGTCATGCGCGCGCACCATGAGCGTCTGGCCGCAAAGCATCCGAGCGTCGGGGCGCACCGCAACCTCGGATTATTCGGCATCCTCGACCTCGTGCGAAGCCATGCCCCGTACACGCCGATGACCGGGTTCAACGCCACCAGCGAGGAGATGACCGCCGTGGGCAGGTATCTTCGCGAGCACGGCGTGTACACGATGGTCTCGAACAACTCCATCCACACCAACCCGCCGCTCTGCATCAGCGAGGAGGACCTTGCGCATGGATTCGAGGTCATCGACGGCGCACTGTCGATCGCGGACCGGGCGGTCCAGGGCTAGGATCTGAACGCGACCGCGGCCGTTTCCTCGTGAGCGGCGACGACGCCGAGCGCACGCGGCTTCGTGATGATCCAGCCGGCTGGCGGCGCTGGGGGCCATACCTGAGCGAGCGCGCCTGGGGGACGGTTCGCGAGGACTACAGCGCGAACGGGGACGCCTGGAACTACGTGTCGCATGACCAGGCGCGGTCGCGCGCCTTTCGATGGAGTGAGGATGGTCTTGGCGGGATCTGCGATGAGCACCAGCTGCTGTGCCTCGCGTTCTCGTTCTGGAACGGCGTCGACCCCATCCTCAAGGAGCGGATCTTCGGCCTCACCGGGCCGCAGGGTAATCACGGCGAGGACGCCAAGGAATACTGGTGGTACGTCGACTCGACACCGACCCACTCCTGGATGCGCTGGCGCTACCTCTATCCGCAGGAGCCATTCCCCTACGACGACCTGCTCTCGGAGAACGCGCGCCGTGGTCAGCTCGACCCCGAGTACGAGCTTGCCGACACCGGCGTGCTCGACGGCGGGCACTGGGACATCACCGTCGACTATGCGAAGGAGACACCGGAAGACCTCGTCGTGGAACTGCGTGCGCGCAACACCGGTGCGCTCGCGCAGACCCTGCACGTCCTGCCGACTCTCTGGTTCCGCAACACCTGGGCCTGGGGCGTCACCGACACACAGCCGGTGCTGCGCGTGGAGAACGGACGTATCGTCGCCGACCACACCGTCGTCGGTCGGATGTTCCTGATCGGTGACGGCGACTACACGCCGCTGGTCTGCGACAACGAGTCGAACGCGCAACGATTGTGGGGATCGGCCTCACGGAGCGGCTTTCCGAAGGACGCCATCAACGACCACGTGACCGGCCCCGCGAGCACCGTCAATCCCGCAGAGGTCGGCACCAAGGCGGCGCTGCACTACGTGCTGTCGATCGCGGCCGGGGCGACGGGGGTCATCAGGCTCCGGTTCGGCCGCCGCCAGACCGACGCCGCCGATGGCGTCACTGCCGCGCTCGCGCTCCGACACGGCGAAGCCGACGCCTTCTACGCGAGCCTGATGTCCGGCGGGCTCACGAACGACGAGCAGCTGGTCGTCCGTCAGGCGCTCAGCGGGATGTTGTGGGGAAAGCAGTTCTACCACTACAACGTGACGCGCTGGCTCGATGGTGATCCCGCCGAGCCCGCGCCACCGGCCGAACGCCTCGAGGGGCGCAACGCCGGATGGCGGCACGTTGACACCGCGGACGTCCTGTCCATGCCCGACAAGTGGGAATACCCCTGGTTTGCCGCATGGGATCTGGGCTTCCAGTGCGTCGCGCTGGCGCACGTCGATCCCGAGTTCGCGAAGGAACAGCTCATCCTGCTCTGCCGCGAGTGGTACATGCACGCCAACGGTCAGCTACCCGCGTATGAATGGTCGTTCGACGATGTCAATCCACCGGTGCACGCGTGGGCAGCCCTGCGTGTCTTCGAGATCGACGGAGCGACCGATTACCAGTTTCTCGCTCGCGTCTTCCACAAGCTGCTCATCAACTTCACGTGGTGGGTGAATCGCGAGGATGCGGAGGGCAACAACATCTTCGAGGGCGGGTTCCTGGGTCTCGACAACATCGGCCCCTTCAATCGCTCTGCGCTGCTTCCCGCGGGCGGCCACCTCGAGCAATCCGACGGCACAGCATGGATGGCGATGTACTCGCTCAACCTGCTGGAGATCGCGCTGATCCTCGCGACCTTCGATCGCACCTACGAGGATGTGGCAACGAAGTTCTTCGAGCATTTCGCGGCGATCGCAACCGCAATGAACGAGCAGGGGCTCTGGGACGACGACGCGGGCTTCTACTACGACAGCTGGCATCTCGCCGACGGCACCCGGGTGCCGATCCAGGCGCGCTCGATCGTCGGGCTCATCCCACTCTGCGCGGCGACGACACTCGGTCACGACACACTCCGCAGCCTTCCCGATTTCGCCGCACGCCTTCGCCTGTTCATCAAGCTCAAGCCGCGCTATGCCGCCGCGGTCTCGCTCGACGTCGAGGACACGGAGGGGGAGAACCGCCTCCTCGCCATCGTCGACGCGGACCGACTGCGCCGCATCCTCGAGTACGTGCTCGACGAGACCGAATTCCTCAGCGAGCACGGTCTGCGCGCGCTGTCACGATTTCATGCCGATCATCCACTCGACATCGATCTCGGCGGTGCCGTCGCGCGACTCGACTACGAGCCCGCGGAGTCGACGTCGCGCCTGTACGGCGGCAACTCGAACTGGCGTGGACCCGTGTGGTTTCCCGTCAATCACCTGATCATCGAGGCACTTCGCGTGTACCACCGTTTTCTCGGTGATGCGTGGACGGTTGAGTACCCGCGTGGGTCGGGTCGCCGGGCACATCTCGGCGCCGTCGCGGACGACATCGCAGCGCGGCTTGCGTCGATCTTCCTCGCCGGCGCCGGCGGGGTGCGCCCGGTGGTCGCCGGCATCAAGCTCTACGCGCGCCCCGAGCTCGCGAACGTCATCCCGTTCCACGAGTATTTCCACGCCGAGACCGGCCAGGGGCTCGGCGCATCACATCAGACCGGGTGGACGGGCCTGGTTGCCGATCTGCTCCTGCGCCGAACCGGTTCGCGAGACCGACACGACATCCCATCGCTTTCCGAACGTCCGGCTACACTCGGCTGAGTCATGGAGTCGCACCACCGGGTTCACGGCACCCTCGCAGCCTCGGTCACGCCGCTCACCGGCGTTGACGGCTCCATCGACGGTGATGGAATCGGCGCCGTGGTGGACTTCTACGCGCGGGCCGGCCTCGACGGCATCCTGGCGCTCGGCACCACGGGTGAGGGAGTCCTCTTCTCCGTCGACGAGCGCCGGTTCGCCGCCGACGAATTCGTGACCTCCGCCCACCACCGGCTCGCCGTCGTGGTGCACTGTGGCGCTCAGACGACCCATGACACGGTGGCTCTCGCCGAGCATGCGGCGAGCCATGGCGCGGCAGGGGTCGCGGTGATCCCGCCTCCGTATTTCGCGCTCGACCCAGAGGCCATCTGGTGGCACCTCGACGCGGCCGCGCATGCGTGCGCGCCGCTGCCCTTCTATGTGTACGAGTTCGCTCCCCGAAGCGGCTACGCGGTGCCGATCGACGTCGTGGAGCGATTGCGTGCCACCGCGCCAAACCTCGCCGGGCTCAAGGTATCGGACTCGCCGTTCGAGAGCGTCAAACCCTATCTGCTTCCCGGCCTCGACGTCTTCATCGGCGCCGAGGGGCTGATCGCCCAGGGCTTGGCATCGGGAGCCGCAGGATCGGTCTCCGGGCTCGCCGCCGCGTTTCCGGAGCTGACCATCGACGCGGTCGTCAGCGGCACGGCGGAGGCGAGCGCACGAGCCGCGCGCGTGCGATCCATGATCGATCCGTTTCCCTTCCACTCCGCGCTGAAGTTCATCCTCCAGCGGCGCGGCGCCGCCATCGAGGACGCGGTCAGACGGCCGCTGCGAACCTTGAATGAGGAGCAGCGGCGTGCGCTGCGGACGTTGATCGAGGATCCGGCCGGGGAGGTCGCGGGGCTCCTGGCGACTTAGAGCACCGCCGTCTCGACAACCGCTCCGGGCTCGGCGAACCGGGACAGGCGCAGCGGATGCAGGTCGAAGGTCGAGCACCGCCCGTCCGTGATCAGCTCGGTCACGGCCTGCCCCGCCGCAAACGAATGCATGATGCCGTGGCCGCCGAAGCCGGCACACTGGACGAGCCACGGGGCGCCGGGAGTGGCGTCGATGATCGCGTGGTGGTCGGGGGTTTCGGGGTAGAGGCCCGCCCAGCACTTGCGTGGGCTGATCGGCACGTCCTCGAGGAACGGGAAGCGATTGCCGATCCGCGCGGCGACCGCATCGAGGAAGGACGGATCGAATGCGGTATCCACGCTCGGTGGATCGGCGGGATCGGAGAAGCCGATGAGAACGCCGGTGCCCTCTCGACGGATGAGCACACCGGTGTCGTTGTCGACACACATGGGGATGACAGCGGGAATACCGGCCACGGACTCGGTGCACGCGAGATTCCTGCGCCGCGAAATCACCGGAAGATCGATGCCCGCGGTTGCCGCCAGCTGGCGCGCGAACGGCCCGGCAGCGTTGACCACGAACTCGGTCTCGATGTCGCCCGACGAGGTGCGCACGAGCGCCGGGGGGCCTGCGGCAACGCCGAGCACCTCGGTGTCGAGGAGAAAGGTCGTTTCGAGACTCCGGCAGGCGGTCCACAGCGCACTCGCGACGCCGTGCGGATCGATGATCCCGTCGGCGCCGCAGAACGTCGCAGCCGACAGCCCGTCAACCTTGACGAACGGCGCGATCTCGATGACTTCGCCGGGGGAGAGCCATCGCACGTCGACGCCGAGCGACCGCTGCAGCTCCCAGCTTCGGCGAAGCGCGATCTCGCCGGCGTCGGTCCCGGTCAGGAAGAGGTACCCGACGGCACGGAAGCCCACCTGCGCGCTCGCCGTCTCGTGGAGCCGGCGGAGGTTCTCGATCGTGAACTGCGAAAAGGCGATGTTCACGCTGGTGGTGAACTGCACTCTGACGCCGCCGTTGGCCCGGCTCGTCGACCCCATGCCGGGCGACGCGTTGCGATCGACCACGATGACGCCATCCATGCCTGCCCGCCGGAGTTGCAGGGCGACGGCGAGCCCGATCGCACCCGCGCCGACCACCACCACGCGGGCGCTGCGAACACCCTTCGGCGCGGGGCGGCCCGGTGCGCTGCCGGACGGGCGGGTCACCACCTACCGGTTGCGTGGACCGGCCCGCAACGGGCCGACCGGCAACCCTCGAATGGAGGCGTCGAGCAGCTCCACCGGATGCACGACCGGCAATGGATGTCCGGCCCGACGCAGCGCCGCCTGGATCTGGATCAGGCAGCCACCGTTGCCGGCGGCGAGCAATTCCGCGCCACTTGCGGCGACGTTGGCCGCCTTGCGATCGCCGAGCTCGTCCGCCGCCTGAGGCGCGACCAGGTTGTAGATCCCGGCACTCCCGCAGCACACGTCGGATTCCCGGAGATCGACGAGCTCGAGATCCGGAATGCGGCCGAGGACCGTGCGCGGCTGCTGGCGCACGCCCTGGGCGTGCGCCAGATGGCAGGCGTCGTGATACGCGACGCGCGCCGGCAGTGAGTGGAGGCGCGCGGGCAGTTGCACGTCAAGCTCCGCGATGACCTCCATCACGTCGCGCACCCGTGCGGAGAAGCGCGCGGCGCGAGCGGACCAGAAGGGATCATCGGCGAGCAGCTCCCCGTACTCCTTCATCGCCGATCCGCAGCCGGCACTGTTGACCACGATGCGGTCGAGGTCGAGCATCTCCATCTGGGCGATGAGCGCGCGCATCCGCCGCAACGCAGATCGCTCGCGTCCGGCATGGATCTCGAGCGCTCCGCAGCAGCTCTGCAGCGGCGGAACGAGCACCTCGCAACCGTGAGCGGCGAGCACACGAGCAGTCGCTCGATTGACGTGCGAGAAGAACGCATCCTGCACGCAGCCGCTGAGAAGGGCGACCCGCAGGGCGCGCGGTCCCCGAGGTGTGAGGTGGCGAGGTGTGCGCCGGTTGAGATCCGCGAAGCGCAGCGACGGCGCCATGTCGTCGAGGCGCCGCAGGGTCCTGGGCACCAGCCGCTGCAGGGGCTTCAACTTGAGCGCTCGCCGGAGTCCGAGCGTCTGCGTGAGGGCGACTGCGGAGGCCACCATGCGCATCCGCCGCGGGTTGGGGAGGAACGCGAAGAGTGCGTCGCGCGACGCGCGCACGTGCCAGGCGCGAGTGAAGTGCCGCTCGATCTGGGGGCGGACCTGTTCGACGAGGCGGTTGTACTGCACGCCGGACGGGCAGGCATCCACGCACGCCATGCAGCCGAGACACGCATCCCAATGCCGCACCACCTCGCGATCCATGCCGATCTCGCCACGCGCGGCAAGGTCCATGAGCAGGATCCGGCCGCGCGGGGAATCCATCTCCTCGCCCCAGAGGAGATAGGTCGGACATGCCGGAAGGCAGAAGCCACAGTGGACGCAGTCCGCGATCAGCGCCGGGTCTGGAGGATGGTGATCGTCGAAGGCGGTGGTGGAAGAGCCCGGGCGGGGATGTCCGAGGACTCGAGGCGGACCGGAGCTCACCGCGGTCACTTCAGATGCCACCGACCTGGCGACCCGGGCTCAGGGTCCGACCGGGGTCGAGCTGCCGCTTCACCGAGCGCATGAGGTCCAGGGCGACCTCGTCCTCGATGTCGCCGGCGCCGACCGCGTCGCCCCGTCGGATCACGAGGCGTCCGCCGGCAGCGCGGACAGCCGCGGTCACCGCGGCGAGTGCCTCCGGCGCGAACCGCACCTCGCCCGTGCCGAGGAGGGGACGCAACGCCAGGGCGTCGCACGGAGCCGAAGTGGACGAAAGAAACGTACCGATGCGCGAGGGCAGCAGCGCAACCGCTGCGACGACACCCGAGCCGGTCCACGGCGACCCCGCGACCGCGGCCGTCAACGCGGTCTCCTCGTCGTCGGCGAGGATCCTCCCACCGAGCTCGCGGACGACGCGCTCGGCCTGCACCACCGCGCCAAGCTCTGAGCTGTCGAAACGCACCATGACGACGCCCTGGGGCCAGTGCAGGTCGACGACGCTCGGCGTCACCTGGAGTCGCCCGATCCCGCTCGCGAATCCGCAGAGTTCGGTCGCTGAACGCGCTTCGAGAACGACGGTACGGGACGCCGCGGGCAGCGGGTGGAGTCGGAAAGCAACCTCGGTGATCACCGCAAGCGTCCCCAGCGATCCCACCAGCAGCTTGGCGACATCGAATCCGGCGACGTTCTTCACCACCTTCCCCCCGCTCCGCCCCACGGTTCCGTCGGAGAGGACGAAGCTTGCGCCGATCACCAGGTCCCGGGGCGTCCCGAATCGTGTGCGCAGCGGCCCGCTGGCTGCGGTGGCGACCACGCCGCCGATGGTGGCAGCCGCGCCCTGCGGTGGATCGAGCATGAGGCGCTGACGGAAGCCGGGGGCGGCGGTCAGGCGCTCCTGCAGGCTGTTGAGGGGTGTTCCCGCACGGACGACGCAGACGAGATCTGCCGGCTCGTGGTCGACGATCCCCTCGAGCCGTGAGGTCGAGAGCACGACGTCGCAGCGCTCTGGCGGCGATCCCCACTCGATCTTCGTGCCGCCGCCGCGAGCGACGACCGTCAGCCCACGCGCGCCGGCGGCGGAGAGCACGGACGCCACCTCCAGCTCATCAGCCGGCGAGACGACCAGACCCGGAACGACACCACCGACGGCGTCGCCCGCATGGGCCGTCCGGACATGCTCCGCGCCGACCAGCTCCGTGAAGAGATGCAGCTCCTGCGCCCTCGAGGCCATCACAGGCGCTCCGCCAACCCGGCCATTTCGATCGCGTGCGGACGGTACATCCCGGGGACCTCGCCGCAGAGCCTTGGGGTCGGGAGCGCCTTGCCCGGATTGCAGAGGTCGCTCGGGTCGAACGCGTCGCGGACGCGCCCCATCACCGCGATCGAGCCGGGGCTGAACATCTTCGGCATGTAGCAGGCCTTGTCGGAGCCGACGCCGTGCTCACCGGTGATCGAGCCGCCGGCGGTGATGCACGACTCGAGGATCAGTCCGGCAAGCTCCAGCGCGCGCGCTCCCTCGCCGGGCTCGGTGTCGTTGTAGAGCACCAGCGGGTGCAGGTTGCCGTCACCCGCGTGAAAGACGTTGGCGACGCGAAGCCCGTACGTCGCGGACAGCGCGCTGATGGACTCGAGGACGTCGCGCAGCCGTGTTCGCGGGATGACACCGTCCTGGACGTAGTAGCTCGGGCTGATCCGCCCCATGGAGGCGAACGCGGCCTTTCGCGCCTTCCAGATCAGGGCACGCTCCGCTTCACTCGCGGCCACCCGTGTCTCGGTCGCGCCGCTCGCCGTGCAGATGTCGATGACCTGGCGAAGGAACTCCCCGGCCTCAACGGCGGGTCCGTCCAACTCGACGATGAGTGCGGCACCGCAATCCGGATAGCCCGCGTGCACGATCTCCTCGCACGCCTGGATCGCCAGTCGATCCATCATCTCGATCGCGGCGGGTGTGATCCCCGCGGCGATGATGCGCGACACCGCCTCGCCTGCATCACCCATCGTCGCGAAGGCGGCAAGGACGGTCTCCGTCGACTCCGGGACGCGCACGATCCGCAAAACGACCTCGGTCACGATGCCGAGCGTCCCTTCGCTGCCGATGACGACCCCGAGCAGGTCGTAGCCCGCGGCATCACGCACCGACCCGCCGAGATGTGCGACCTGGCCGCGTGCCGTGACGAACGTTGCGGCGAGGACGTGGTGCGTGGTGAACCCGTATTTCAGGCAATGGGCACCGCCGGAATTCTCAGCGACGTTTCCGCCGATGGTGCAGACCTGTTGCGACGAGGGATCCGGGGCATAGAAGTACCCCAGCGGCCGCACCGCTTTGCTCACCTCGAGGTTGGTCACGCCGGGCTGGACGGTGACCTGCTGATTCTCGAGGTCGATGTCGAGGATCGCGCGCATGCGGCTGAGACCGATGACCACGCCGTCGGCGACGGGGAGTGCTCCACCGGACAGACCCGTCCCGGCGCCGCGTGCGACGAAAGGGACATTCGCCTCCCCGCAGGCGCGCACCACGCGTGCCACCTGGTCGGTCGACCGCGGGAGCACGACGGCGGCGGGGGAGACCCGCCGCCCCGTGAGCCCGTCGCATGCATACGTCTGCATCGCCGCGGACGCGGTGAGCAGCCCGTCCTCGCCCACCGCGGCGCGCAGGTGCTCGAGCAATGCCGGCTCAAGCATGGAGACCCACCACCGCCGCCGCCGCGTCGATCGTGCGCGCGGCCTCGGACTCGGTCACGGTTCCCATGTGGCCGATGCGAACGCCGCGTCCCGCCCACGGGCCGAGGCAGGGCGCGATCAGCACGCCGCGCTCGCCCATCCCGGCAAGCAGCGTCGCGACGTCGACCCCGTCGGGAAGCCCGAGAACGCTCAGCGTCGGGGCGAGGTGTGCACGAAGTGTCAGGGGTGCGAACCCGATCTCACCCATGCCGTCGCGAATCATGTCGGCCACACGGCGGTGGCGCTCGTATCGCGACGGCAATCCCTCCTCGAAGATGCCGTCGAGGGAAACCTCCAGCGCCCGCAGCAGCGACACGGCGTGGGTCGAGAAGTATCTGCGCGGGTCATCAACCGACGCATCCCAACGACGCAGATCCGCGTAGTAAGCGCGCACATCGCCGAGGGAACCTCGACGCTGCCGCGCACGCTCGGAAACGGCAAGAAGGGCGAGTCCTGGCGGAACGCTGAGTGCCTTCTGCGCGCCCGTGAGCAGGACGTCGATATCCCATGCGTCCATCGACTCGTCGATGCCACCCGTCGCGCAGACACCGTCGACCACGATGATCGTGTCCGGCGCCGCGGCGCGAACCGTCGCGGCGAGCATCGCGCAGTCGGCGAGCACGCCGCTGCTGGTATCCACGTGCGTGATGCACACCACTGCCGGCTGGTCGCCACCGAGGACGAGCTCTCGAACCGCGTCCGCGCCGGCATGCTCGCCCCAGTCGACCTGGAGCACGTCGGCGCGCATGCCGAGCGCGCCGGCGACCTCGGTGAAACGATCCCCAAAATAGCCGTGACTCACGACCACGACACGATCGCCGGGTGCCGCGTGGTTCACCAGCGCCACCTCCATCGCCAGCGTGCCCGCTCCGGCAAAACAGTAGACCCGCGCCTCGACGGCGCCGACAAGCTCCCGGATCCCCGCCTGGATGCGGAGCATCGTGGCCGCGTTCTCCGGCCCGGTGTGGCTTCGAACCGGCTCGGCGAGGGCCGCCAGCACATCGGGCGCCACCGGCGTGGGTCCCGGGATCATGAGCAGCGGCGACGTTGTCATGAGCGGATCCATGCTGCCACACCGGCCATGCCCATCGGTGGACCTCTCTCAGGCCGCTCGACGGTGGCCGGGGTCTCGGCAGGCTCAGCGGTGCGTCAGGCGTTTAGATGGAGTCGCGGCGGAAGGCGGCGATGACGATGGGCGCATCCTCGCGCACCGAGACGTCGGTACCGTCGGAGAACGTGATGCGGGTCGAACCCACCGAAAGCTGGCGCACCTGGGTCACCGCGTCGACGTTGATGTAGGTCGATGACTCATCGGCATTCAGGTGGAGCACGACCCATTTCGCCACATCTCGCAGTCTACCAACCGATTGCAGTGCGCCCGGACACGCGAATGACACGAAACGACCCCTGCCGTTGCAGGGCTGGACGGACGGCTGGGTGACGGTTGTCACAGTGTTGAACGAGCGTCGATAACCGCTCTCAATGCGTACGCTGTCGAGCAGACGGACCTCTTGGGGTTTCGCAGCCTGGTGCCTTCGAAGATCCGTCGGACCGTGACCGCAGCCGGCAGTGAGGGCACCCCGTGGCATCAGATCGGGCGGGCAGGTCGCGCCGATCAAAGGAGACTTGACGGTGACCCTCCGTAGCGCACTGTTGCAGACTCGAAGGATCTAGGCACGGAGTGACCGCTCGTCGACTCTTCATGATCGTGACGAGTGCTGTGCTCGTCCTGATCGTCATCTTCGTCAGCGCATCGCTTCTCGGTGCCGGCGGCAACGCCTTCGAGGATCAGATCCACAACGTCGCCGAGGTCGCCGCGGGGTTGTTTGCCGGGGGCCTCGCGATGCTGGCGGCGGTGCGGTCGCGCGGTCGGCGGCGACTGTCAATGCTGTGCTGGTCCGCCTACGCGCTGCTCACGTCCGTCAGCGACTGGAACGCGCTTGCCGCCCATCATGGAGCGGCTCTCCTCTCGCTTTCGAACGTTGCCTTCCTCGCGGAGCTGCCACTGGGGTTGCTCGGGGCGTTGATCTTCGTGCGCGTCGTGTCATCACGGCTTGCGGTGACCGTCGCATTCTGCGACGGCCTGCTCATGGGTGGGGGTGTGCTCATGATCGGCCTTTCGACTGGGTATTTCGGCCTTTTCACGGGCCCGAACTCGATCCTCGTCAACATGGTGAGTCTCGCGCAGCCCCTGGTGGACGTGGTCGTCCTCACCCTCGTCGCCACAGTCGTGGCGAGAGTGGGAGTGAAGACACGTCCCGTCGGCCTCCTCATCGGTGCCGCGATTCTCGGAATCGGCACTGCGGACATCGAGCTGACGCACCAGGTCGGCACCGGTGTGAGCACGCCCGCCTCGGTGTTCGCGAACGGCTGGATCGCCGGCCTGCTCTGTCTCGGCATCGCGGCGCTCTACGTGCTGTGCTTCCGCCGCCGGCCGGAAGCGAGGGTGACCCACGCGACGACGACAAGGACGGGTCTCTGGGTGCCGATTGTGCCGGTGGCGCTGACATGCGCCTTCGCGGTCGTGCTGCGCTCGGACCAGCTGCGGATTGCGGACGTTCTGCTGTGGGGCATGCTCGCCCTTGTCGGTCTGACCCTGACCCGGATGTATCTCGCGCTCTACATGAACCTCGGGCTCGGGAGGGCTCTGGCGCATCAGGCGTCACACGACTCGCTGACGGGGCTGCCGAATCGCACGCTCATGCGGCGGCGACTGGAGCGGGCGCTTGCCACGTTCGATACCCCAGGACAATCGGTGACATTGATGATGCTCGACCTCGACGGGTTCAAGGAAGTGAACGACACATACGGCCACAGCACCGGAGACGAGGTGCTGAGGGAGGTCGCGCAGCGCATTGTCAACAGCGTCAGGGATATCGACGCCGTCGCACGGCTCGGCGGCGACGAGTTTGCCGTCCTGCTCTCCGCCTGCCCCGAGGAGTATGTCCCCCTCCTGGCGCGGCGGGTGATCGCCGCTCTCGAACTCCCGCTGAGATTGAAGGCGACGACCGTCGTCGTGGCCGCGAGCATCGGTATCGCGACCGGTCGCGTCGGCGAGACTGCCGACGAGATTCTCCGCAACGCCGACCTCGCCATGTACGCCGCCAAAGCGGCGGGCGGCAGCGGGTTCGCGCTGTACAGACCCTACATGCACACCGCGATCGCCGAACGGGTGCGCATCGAGAGCGGACTGCGGACGGCGTGGCTCACCGGCGACCTGCTGGTGCACTACCAACCGATCGTCGACCTCGCCAATGGACGGATGATGTCGGTCGAGGCACTCGCGCGCTGGCGGCACCCCGATGGTGACGTCATCCCGCCGGATGTCTTCATCCCGATCGCCGAGCAGACCGGCCTCATCATCCCGATCGGCGCGCGCGTGTTGAACGAGGCGTGCCAGCAACTCGCGCGCTGGCAACGAGACTACGGCGACGCCGCGGATATCACCATGAGCGTCAACCTGTCACCGCGCCAGCTCTACGCAGACGATCTCGTGGCGATCGTCGAGGAAGCGCTGCGTGCCTCGGGCATCCAACCCGGATATCTGATCCTCGAGGTCACCGAGACCGCGGTCATGGATGACATGGCCAGTGCGATCCGGATCCTCAGCCGGCTCAGGATGCTCGGTGTCGGGATGGCGATTGACGACTTCGGAGTTGGTGCGTCATCACTCGCGAGGTTGCGCCGCCTCCCCGTCGCCGTCGTGAAGATTGACAAGTCGCTCGTGGACCACGTCCCCGACGGTCATGTCGCGAGCAGCCTTCTTGACGCGGTCGTCGGCATGGTCAGAGCGCTGCAGCTGAAGACGATCATCGAAGGTGTGGAGCGCGCCGATCAGGCGAAGCACCTCCGCGAGTCCGGATACGACTTCGCCCAAGGGTTCTATTATGCGAGGCCGATGGATGCGGCGGG
The DNA here is from genome assembly GCA_035534875.1 of Saccharimonadales bacterium (SeqCode). GTDB lineage: Bacteria > Chloroflexota > Dormibacteria > Aeolococcales > Aeolococcaceae > Palsa-851. Next base: position 20,868 of record DATLRB010000060.1, on the reverse strand, counting down.
CATCGAGCGGTCGCTCGCCGGCGCTCAGGCGGCAGACGGAAGGCGTGCGGTATTTCCCGTTGATACCGCCGGTGAACCGGCGGCGTATCGAGAATCGCCCGGGCGCGTGCTGGTTGTCGACGACGATCAGGCAGTGGGCATCACCGCGTGCCGCATCCTCGAGCGCCACGGCCTGCGCACCGTCCTGGTGCCGACCATCAGAGAGGCAATGGCGGAGCTTTTGCACAGCACCGATGTGATGCTCGTTGACATCGGCATGCCGGACGGCGATGGCTGGGATCTGATCAGCCACGTGCGCGCGAGCTCGATCCACGCTCGCATGCCGATGGTGGTGATGACGGGATTGCTCGACAGCGCGGAGGTCCTCAACCGCGCATACGACCTCGAATGCGAATACCTGGGCAAGCCCTTCGCGCCGGAGGCGTTGATCGCAAAGATTGAATCCGCTCGCCGAATGGTGGGAGGCGCGCGCGACTCCCCTCCAACCGACTCGGACCGTGCCGGTCGGACTCCGGCATTGCGCACCATCGGCTCGCCGCGGCACGCTGCCTGATCCGAGTTGTCGCGTCCCCCACCTCATCTTCCACGCGCCCGGGCCGGATGGGCGTGATTTCTGCGCCTGTATGCCGGTGAGGTGCTCCCGCGACTGCGCCGCCTGGCCACGCACGCCGGCGGCGCCTGACCCGCTCTCTCAACCCTGGGTCGTCGGACCGCTGCGATCCACCGTGATGCGCAGGAGGACGCGACGCTCCCGCGCCATCGCCTCGCGATATTCCTGCCAGTCGGGATGCTCACCGCTCACACGGCGGTAGTAGTCGACGAGCGGCTCCATCGCGTCGGGAAGCGCGACGATGGCGACGTCGCCTTCGATGGTATGCCAGGCGCCGAAGAATCGGTCGCTGAGCACGCAGAGAGCGGCGCGCGAGGTGCGCCGGAGGTTGCGAGTCTTGATCGCGCCCTCGCGGGTGCTGATCACGACTCGATCGTCGGCGTCGACGGCCGCGAGGACCGGTGACAGCTGCGCCTGGCCGTCACGGCGGTAGGTCGCGAGCACACCCCGCGGGTTCCTGCGCAGAAACTCGAGCGCGGCCTCATGAGCCATCTGCCGACTCTAGAGCGTGCAACAGCGACGCGGCGAGACGTCGCTCGCCCTCGGCACCCTCCATGACGGTGTCGTCCACGAGCGCTCGCAGCCCCAGGGCGCGGATCGGCTCGAGCATCGCCATATCGACGCGGTCGATCACGATGGTGGCCGCGATCCCGGCATACCGGCGGGCGACGCCGAGGGCGGTCGCCTCCTCGCCCATCTGGCGGAGCAGGTCCACGGTCGGTCCCTTGAGCGACCGGCCGCCGACCACCGGCGACACGACGGTGACGCGCTCACGGTCGAGCGCGCCGCCGAGGACGGCGAGGATGGGGTCGACGCTGAGCAGCGGATTCGACGGGCCGATGATCACGGCATCGGCATTGGAGACGGCCGCGACGGCTTCCGGGGATGGGCGGGCAGAATCGATCCCGGTGAGGCGTATCCCTCGCACGACTGGGGCGCACCGCTCGCCCACGAACCACTCCTGCATGCTCAGCTCGCCGGACTCGGTGCGGATGCGCGTGCGAACCCGGTCGTCGCTCATGGGGATCACGTGCGCACTGATCCCAAAGCTCCGAGCCAGATGTGCCACCGCCTCCGTCAGACGCAGACCGTCGTGCAGCAGCGTGGCCCGGAGCAGGTGGACGCCGATATCCCGGTCGCCGAGCTGGAACCAGGTCTGCTCGCCGAGAGTCCCCAGCATCGCCTGTGCGTGAAATGTGTCGTCCCGAACGCCGAATCCGGTTGCATCGTTGAAGACGCCGGCGAGCCGGTAGAGGATCGCATCCACGTCGGGGCTGACCAAGAGTCCCCAGAACTCCTCGTCGTCCGCGGTGTTGGCCACGATGGACAGGTCGTCGGGTCGCAGCACGCCCGCGAGCCCCGTCGCCAGCCGGGCGCCTCCGGTTCCCCCGGAGAGAAGGGCAACTCTCAACGGAAGAGATCCAGCTCTGACGGCCGCACCAGCTCCTGACCGGTCCCCGGCGACGCATCGAGCTCCTCGAGCCCGTGGACGACGACCACCGGGACCCGGCGGGTCTTGCCCATCAGCAGCTCGGCGGCTGCCGCGAGCTCGTCGGCGATCGCGACGACCGTCGCCTGCAACGGCATGCCGAAGTCGTCCGGACGGCCGCGGTAGTCGACCATCGCCGGAATCCCCGCCACCCCGAGCGCCACGTTGACGAGACCCATCCGCCAGGCGCGCCCGAAGGTGTCGCTCACGATCACGCCGACCCTCACCCCCGTAAGTGACTCGATCCGCTCTCGGAGCGCGCGCGCGCTTGCGTCGCAATCAAGGGGGAGCAGGCACACATCGTCGGGACCGTCGACGTTCGATCGATCGACGCCGGCATTGGCGCACACGAATCCCTCGCGCGTCTCAACGATCAGAACGCGGTCGTCGCGCACCACTCGGACGGTCTCGTCGAGGACGACCTGGACCATTCGGGGATCGGCCTCGAGCTTGTGCGCAAGAGCAACCGCGCGCTCGGAAGCGATCACCTCGGTCAGGGTTCGGATTCGCCCTTCGGCCTTGGACACGATCTTCTGGGCCACCACGATGACGTCGCCGCTTCGGAGAGCGCCGGCATGCTCCAGGATGAGCGCCGCGAGATCGTCGCCTGGGCGGATCTCCGGGAGGCCCCCGACCCCGTGCAGCTCGAGGCTCACCCGGTCGGCTCGAGGCGACGCCACGCCGTGAGATCAGACGGCTCGTCGAGATCGAGCGCCAGGCTCGGGTCGTCATGGACGATGAACCGGCGGCCCCGCAGTCGTGCCTCTTCCGCGAACTTCGGCAGCGATGCTTCACCGAAATGGAGGGAGAAGTCCCCGGGAGGCCGCAGATAGAGCGCATTGGTGCCCTCGCGCCCATCCGCCGAAGCGGCGACGGCGAGACTTCCGGGGATATCGGCAGGAGCGAGCAGCCGGCGGATCGCCTCCTTACTCACGAGCGGCAGGTCGGAGCTCAGCAGCAGGACGGACTCCGCGCCGCGCCGAACGACCTCGGCGAGACCCAGCATCGCCGCGGGGTTCTGCCCGCTCGGGGAGGGCTCGACGACCATTGCCGCGCCCCGGCGGCGAGCGAGATCCGCCGCTTCCGTCGACCCACAGACGGCGAGCGTCGGGGCCAGCGCAAGGGCCGCGTCGAGGGCGCGCGCCGCCGTCATCTCGGCCAGCCGGTGACGGGGCTGGGGTTCGAGGACCGACGCAAGCCTGCTCTTCGCGGTGGTGAAGTCCTTGATCAGCACCACGATCCAGAACGAGGGCGTCATCCGGACTACGTGCCGCCTTCCGCGGCCAGGGCAACCTCGGAGCGCTCGGGCGTCTCCACGACATCACGATGTTTGAGCACGTTCAGCGTCGTCACCACCGAGATGAGCAGCAGTGCCCCGACGATCTCGATCGGATACAGCGGGAGTCCGAGGCCCACCGGGGCCGGGAGCGAGAAAACCAGAAAGAGGGTGCACGGATATCCCAACTCCGCGACCGAGGCGAGCGACGCAGGTGTGCTCGCAAGCGCTCGGTAGTACAGCAGCATCGCCAGCAGGCCCGGGACGAGCGCGATTCCGATGAAGCTCGGGATCTGCTGGACGGAGAACCGGCCCAGGTGGCCCCCGCCGACCCCGGTGAGCATGAGGACGAGCAGCACGGGGAGAGAGAGCGTGAAACGCATCGCGGCCGTTGTGACGAACGACACGTTGGACAGGCTGTAGCGGCCGAACACCGTTCCGGAAGCCCAGAGCAGCACGGCGCCGAGGATCAGCACCGCAGCGAGGAGTTGCCCATGCTGCACCGACGAGAAGGGAGCCAGCGGACTCTGCGGAAACACGATCAGGTAGACCCCCACGATCGCGCACGCCGCGAGGGGCCAGAAGTATGGCTTGCGCCGCTCCTTGAGGAAGATACGCGCCATGGCGATGCCGAACACCGGCTGCAGCATGTAGAGCAGGTAGACCTCGTTCTCCACATTGAAGTCGGGCGCCGCATGCGCCGGGAAGGCATAGCCGAGCGCCTGTGTGAAGAGCACGGTCGCGAAGGCCTGTGCACCGAGCGCGATGATGCCCATGGCGATCCACTGGCGAACCGGGAGGTGGTGCAACTCACGCCGTACGCGCCCGGCGACGGGCACGAAGCAGAGCGCGATGAGCAGTGACTCGACGAAGACGATCTGGCTCGCGGTCAGCTGTTGTGTCAACGCGGGTCGGAAGTAGGGGTCGGTCGCCCACATCGCTGCGGCGATGGCCACGGCCAGCGGTCCCATCCGTCCGATCAGGCCGCCGGTTCGCGATGCCATGCTCAGACCGCCCCGGTCGCGGGGCCCCGGGGACGGCTGGTCTTCGAAAGGCACCGGTAAATTACACTCGAAGGCGCGTCGCCCGGCGACGGCGACGATCGCACCTACGGAGTTCATGGATGCTGTTCGGCAAAGAGCACGTCGATCGGTACGTCGAGACCGACGGTGAAGAAGGCTACGAGTGGCGCAACGGCGCTCCGATCCTCATCCTCACCACCAGGGGTCGCAAATCCGGAGCACTGCACAGCAGCGCACTCATCTTCGGCCGTCACGGCGCCGACTATCTGGTGGTCGGTTCCAAGGGCGGGGCTCCCGCACCGCCCTCCTGGTACGTGAACCTCGTCGCCAACCCCGAGGTTCACGTGCAGGTCAAGGGGGATCGTTTTGCGGCCCGCGCACGCACGGCCGGCCCGGAGGAACGACCGGAGCTGTGGAAGACGATGACCGCCGTCTGGCCCGACTACGATCAGTACCAGACGCGAACCGAACGAGAGATTCCAGTGGTCATCCTGACGCGCGTCTGATGCGCCGATGATCGATGCGGCGAGCGTGGTCGCCATCGACGCCCATGTCCACGCGGAAGTCTCAGCGAGCGGCCATCCATCGCTCCCAGAGCAGCTCCGCGAAGGCGCCGCCGCCTACTTCGGCTCGGAGCATCGAATGCCCACCGTGGCCGAGATCGCCGCGTACTATCGCGAGCGCCGCATGGCCGCCGTGATCTTCACCGTCGACGCCGAAGGTGCGACGTCGCATCCTCCCATCTCCAACGAGGAGATCGCCCTGACGGCGGCCGAACATCCTGACGTGCTCGTCCCATTTGCGAGCATCGACCCCGCAAAGGGACCGCCGGGTGCTCGCGAGGCGCGGCGCCTCGCCGAAGGATTCAAGGTTCGCGGATTCAAATTCCATCCGAACCTTCAGGGCTTCTTTCCCAACGATCGGTCCGCGTACAGACTCTACGAGGCGATTCAGGAGCTCGGCCTTCCCGCGGTCTTTCACAGCGGTCAGACAGGAATCGGAGCACGGGTTCGGGGTGGGGGCGGTGTGCGCCTCAAGTACTCGAACCCGATGTATCTCGATGACGTTGCGGTCGACTTTCCGGATCTCCGAATCGTCATCGCCCATCCGTCATTTCCGTGGCAGGATGAGGCCCTGGCGGTGGCGACCCATAAACCGAACGTGTATATCGACCTCTCGGGCTGGTCGCCGAAATACTTTCCCCCGCAGCTCATCCAGTACGCGAACACGCTGCTGAAGGACAAGATGCTCTTCGGGTCGGACTACCCGCTGCTCACCCCGGACCGGTGGCTCGCGGACTTCGACACACTTGACATCAAGGCCGACGTGAAACCACGCATTCTCAAACTGAACGCGATGCGGCTGCTCGGCATCGGTTGATGCGATGAATCGATCCGATGGCATCGGCTCGTGGCTGGAGCGCGCCTCGCGGAAGGCCGGTCACCGTCCGGCGATGACGTACTCCGGCCGGACCACGACGTATGCGGCGGTGCGGTCGCGCGTCGTGCGCCTTGCACACGGGCTGAGCGGCCTCGGTGTGGAGCGTGGGTCGCGCGTTGCCTACCTCGGAGGCAATCACCCCGCGTTCCTCGAGAGCCTCTTCGCCACCGCGACACTCGGTGCGGTCTTCGTGCCGCTCAACGCGAGGTTGTCCGCCGCTGAGATCGACTTCATGCTGGGTGACGCGGGTGCTGTGGTGCTGCTCTGCGGGGGTGGATCATTGCTGACGGTGGAGAGCCTCGACGTTACGGCGCGCCCGCGGTTGATCGCCGTGGAAGGCGGGCTGGACGGTGCGCTCGACTACGCGAACGTGATCGCCACTGCGGCGGACGGTCGCATCGACGCCAGGATCGATCCCGACGAGCCCTGCATGATCATGTACACGTCGGGGACGACCGGACGACCGAAGGGAGCGATGCTGAGCCACGGCAACATCACGTGGAACTCGCTGAACGTGCTCGTCGATCTCGATCTGCGCAGCGACGAGGTGACACTCGTCACTGCGCCGATGTTCCACACCGCCGCGCTCAACATGACCTGCATGCCGACGCTGCTCAAGGGCGGCCACCTGCTCATCGAATCGAGGTTCGACGCCGCGGCGGTCATCGACACCATCGAGCGCATGCGCGTGACGCTGCTGTTCGGTGTGCCGACCATGTTCACGGCGCTGACACAGTCGCCGCGCTGGGCGACCGCCGACCTCTCGTCGCTCCGTCTGCTGTTGTGCGGTGGTGCGCCGGTCCCGAAGTCGCTCATCAACGCGTACGTCGAGCGCGGGCTCTCGTTCGTGCAGGGCTACGGCATGACCGAGACGGCCCCGGGCGCGCTCATGGTGGACCCAAGGCTCGGCCGGGCGACCGTCGGCGCCGCCGGAGTCGCCCACTTCTTCACCGACGTCCGGCTGCTCCGAGATGACGGTGCGGAGGCTGAGCCCGGTGAGCCCGGCGAGGTCGTCATTGCCGGCCCCAACGTGATGCGCGGATACTGGGGTCTGCCCGACGCGACCGAGCAGGCGTTCATCGATCGTCGCTGGTTCCGATCGGGCGATGTCGGCGTCGCCGACGACCAGGGCGTGATCACTATCGTCGACCGCCTGACGGACGTCTATATCTCCGGCGGAGAGAACGTCTACCCGGCGGAGGTCGAGAAGGCGCTCTGCGATCACCCTGCGGTCGCCGAGGCGGCGGTCATCGGCGTCGCCGATGACACGTGGGGCGAGGTCGGCATGGCATTTGTCGTGCTCCATCCCGGTCGTGCGGCCACCGCGGACGAGCTGATCGCGCATCTCAGAAACCGGCTTGCGGGGTACAAGATCCCGCGGTCGCTGGTGTTCCGCGACCTGCTGCCGCACACCGCATCCGGTAAGGTCTTCAAGTCCCCCCTGCGGACCGAGAGCGCATCGCCACAGAGAGTCGGGGATTGAGGAGGTAACCGTGACCACGACCGTCGCCAGCGTTGCCGAGCTGACAGCTCTGACCGGCACGCATCTGGGCTACTGCGAGTGGCGAGAGGTGACCCAGGAGCGGATCAACACGTTCGCGGACGCGACCGATGACCACCAGTGGATCCACGTCGATGCGGAGCGTGCCGCCGCGGGCCCCTTCGGCACCACGATCGCCCATGGATTCCTGACACTCTCACTGCTCGTCCCGATGTGGAGTGAGATCCTCCACTTCGAGGGCGTGCGCCTCGGGGTCAACTACGGATTGAACAAGGTGCGGTTTCCCTCCCCCGTCCCGGTCGGCTCCAGAATTCGCGCCGGCGCGACGCTCGTCTCAGTCGAGACTGCTGCGGATGGCAGCCTGCAGATCGTCGTCGATTTCGTCATCGAGCGTGAGGGCGGCGAGAAGCCGTGCTGCGTCGCGCAGGGGCTGTACCGCTTCTACGTCTGACATGCCCGGCCGGCGCGGGTCAGCGCGTGGACGCTGGACGGAGGTCGGGGAAATCCTCTTCCCAGTGCTCGTTCTCCGCGCGCGCAGGGCCGGCTTGGTCACGCAGATCAACCTCTCTGGCACGCAGATCCACGCGGCGAATCTTTCCTGAGATCGTCTTCGGCAGCTCGGCGAACTCGAGCCTGCGGATGCGCTTGTAGCCGGCCAGGTTGGCCTGCGAGTGTTCGAAGATCGAGCGTGCGAGCTCCGCTGACGGCACATATCCGGCTCCGACCGCGATGAAGGCCTTGGGCACCGAGAGTCGCAGCGGATCCGGAGAGGGCACGACCGCGGCCTCGGCAACCGACGGATGCTCGATGAGCACGCTCTCCAGCTCGAACGGCGAGATGCGGTAGTCCGACGATTTGAAGACGTCGTCCGACCGGCCGACGTAGGTGATGTACCCATCGCCGTCTCGGGACGCGACGTCGCCCGTGTGGTAGAAGCCGTCGCGCATCACCTCCGCCGTGTGCGCCTGGTCGTCGCGATACCCGACCATCAGCGCCACGGGTCGCTTCGACAGATCGATGCAGATCTCGCCGGTCTCGCCGTGGGCACCGCTGGCAGGATCGATGAGATCGATGACGTACCCGGGAAGCGGCCGGCCCATCGAGCCGAGCTTGACCGGCTGCCCGGGCGTGTTGCCGATCTGCGCTGTGGTCTCAGTCTGCCCGTACCCGTCGCGGATCGTGACTCCCCACGCGCGGCGCACCTGCTCGATGACCTCGGGATTGAGCGGCTCGCCGGCGCTGAGCACCTCGCGAAGCGGTGGGTGCCAAGCGCGCAGGTCCTCCTGGATGATCATCCGCCACACCGTCGGTGGCGCGCACAGGCTGGTCACCGAGCATCGGGTGAGCATGTCGAGCAATCGTCGCGCCGAGAAGCGCGCGGCGTTGAGGATGAGGACCGTCGCCTCGGCATTCCATGGCGCGAAGACATTGCTCCACGCGTGCTTCGCCCAGCCCGGAGAAGAGATGTTGAGGTGCACGTCTCCGGGCCGCAGGCCGAGCCAGTACATGGTCGAGAGATGGCCCACCGGGTAGCTCACCTGGGTGTGCTCGACGAGCTTCGGTTGTGCGGTCGTCCCGGACGTGAAATACAGGAACAGCGGATCGGTGGCCGGCGTCGGACCGTCGGGCACGAAGGTGCTCCCCGCGCCCATGAAATCGTCGTACCGGAGCCATCCTTCGACCGCGTCGCCGACGGCGATGCGCGTGAACGTTCCGGCCATCTGCGCAAAGAGGGCGGTCTGCGCGGACTCGGCGATGATATGAGCCACGTGGCCGCGTTCGATCCGGTCCGCGATGTCGGCGGGTGTGAGCAGCGTCGTCGACGGGATCATCACCGCTCCCACCTTGGTCAGCGCGAGGATGCACTCCCAGAGCGCGGCGCGATTGCCGAGCATGAGCAGGGTTCGATCGCCGCGGCGCACGCCGTGGTGGCGAAGCCATGCGGCGAGTGCGTCAGAGCGAGCGGCGAGCTCGGCGAACGAAAGCCGTGTCTCCGAGCCGTCGTCATCGATGATCCAGAGCGCCGGCCGGTCGTTGCCGGCTGCCACGGTGTCGAACCAGTCGAGCGCCCAGTTGAACGTCTCCGGTTGCGGCCACTGGAAGTCGCGATACGCAGTCTCGTAATCCCCTCGATACGAGAGCAGGAGATCGCGGGCGGTTCTGAATTCCATCCTCAGGCGCTCCTCATCTCATGGATGTGACCATGGCACGAATCGTCGCGCTCTAGGAAGCCTTCGCGCGAATCGCGCGGGCCGTGTCCATCAGGCGCTCCGCGCGCGCCGGGTCCACCGAGCTCCACGTGTCACCGTCGATCTTGAGGCTCGTGCCCACGATCACCCCGTCGGCGACCGCGAGGATCTCCTCGAGCCGATCCGCGCTGACGCCGGTGTTCGCGAAGACCGGCATGTCAGGCACCGCCTCCTTGGCCGTGACCAGGTCGCTCATCGCGAAGGAAACCCCGGCAGCCGGGCCCGAGATGAGGATCGCGTCGACACCGAGAAACGCGGCGCTGCGGGCCCGATCCGCGATCCCGCGGCTGCCGAGGGCGCTGCTGAACTCCGGTGAGATGTTGTCGAAGAAGGCGACATCGTCCGCTCCGATCGCGGTGCGGTAGCCCGCGAGATCCCCGATCGCCGGGGCGATCAACCCGAGATCACTCTCGTACACCCCGGTGAGCACCTCACGGACGAACATCGCGCCCGTCGCTCGCGCAACCGCGATGCTCGACTTCGCGTCCCACAGGATGTTGACACCGAAGGGAACCCGCACCGATGCGCGAAGCTCCCCGATGACCGCCGCCATCGCTGCGACGATCTCCGGGCCGACCACCAGCTGATACGGGATGTCGTTCTCGTTGCAGAAGAGCACGCCGTCGACGCCCGCCCCCTGAAGGGTGTCGAGGTCGCGGCCGACCACATCGACCAGGTGGCTTCTTCCGAGCTCGCGGTTGTGGCGTGGCCGGCCGGGCAACCCGGGGAAGTGCAGCATCGCGATGACCGGCTTGGGGGTGCCGAATCGCCGGGTGAGCGACAGGTTCATCCCTTCTCCTCAGTGCACCGCGCCGCGGTGCTGATCTATGAATGCAATGACGGCTCGATTCCACGGGTCGGGATTCTCCAGGAACGCCGCATGGCCCCCGGGGACGATCACCCAGGATCCGCGGGGCAGCTCCTCGAACAGCCGCTGTGTGATTGACAGCCGGATGATGATGTCGTCGTCGGCCGCGATCACCAGTGCGGGTGGCTCCAGCGACCCGAGACGATCCGTGCTGTCGTGGGTGAGGAGGGCCGCGATCTGCGCGGAAAACGACGAGGCCGGCTGCGGACTCCGCACCATCTCCTGGAGGATGCCGGCGAGCCGCTCGGGATTGGCGTCGTAGAACGCGGGGCTGAAGACCCATGGGGCCTGCTGGAGCATCATCAACGGCATCCCTCCGGCTTCCGCGATCCGCCCCCAGACGTCGAAGGCGGCCCGAGTGTATGCGTCGGGCTTGGCGTACGTGTTGGCGAGCACGACCGAGCGCAGGTCGCCGGGGTATGCCAACGCATATTCCTGGGCGATCAGTCCGCCCAGGGAGACGCCGACAAGGTGAAAGTCGGTCAGCCCGAGCGCGTCAGCGAGTGCCTTGGTGTCCGACGCCATCTCGCGACTCGTATATGGGCCTGGCGGCCGCGACGAGCGTCCCACACCGCGGTTGTCGAAGGTGATCACGCGCAGACCGGCGCCAACCAGGGGATCGATCTGCATCGCCCAACCCTCGAGGTCGTCGCCCACGCCGCTGATGAGCAGAACGGTCTCCACGCCCTCGCCGCTGATCCGGTAGTGGATGTCGAGTCCGTTGGCGTGCACCAGAGGCATCGGCTACCTCCCTGCGCCACGAGCGTCAATCGCTCTGCGCCAGAGGTCGACGGACTCCACCAGGTCGGTGATGACCCGATCGTCCGGATCCTCAAAGCCAGGAATGATCTCGAAGATCAGGTCAACGTTTCCGGCGCCCGCGCCGTCCAGGGCGTCGAGGACCTTGTCCGGGTCGATGAGGCCGGTCGCGTTGTGCTCCGCAGTGAATGGCCAGTGGTGGTCGGCGATCCCGTCCGTTTGCTGCAGCTGCACCTCGGCGAGCCGGCCTCCGAAGCGCTGCAGCCATGCGTACGGATCCCGCTCCGCACCCACGGTTCCGGGGACGCAGTGATGCCCCACATCGAGGCAGAGCCGCCAGGGGACGTGCTCCGCGTCACCGTCGGTGAGCAACTCCTCGATCTGCGCCATCGTCGACGGTTCTCGCACCGACACGAGGTTCTCGACGAGGAGATACTCGAGCCCGACGGCGCTCGCGTGAGCTGCGATCGTTTCGAGGTCGCGCCTCAGGCCTTCCCAGCGCTCGGCGCGGCGCTGGACGTCCTTCCAGTCGGGCACGCTCATCGCACCGATGTGGCCCCCGGTCGCTCGGGCTCCGAGCGCTGCGGTCAGATCGATGATGCCCCGATACCACTGGACCGCCGCCTCGCGACGCCCCTGGTCGGGATGCATGAGCAGGTCGAGCGAATAGGCCGACAAACCGGTGAATGTGGCGTGAACCTCCAGGCGGTTGGCGTCGAGTGCGGCGCGGTGACGCTCGAGGGCATCGCGGCCACCCGCGAAGGTATCGATGCCTTCGACGAGGTCAAGTGACAGCTCGACGAGATCCAGCCCGAGATCGTTGCGAACGACGGAGGCCCAGTCCGCGGGACGCGGCCAGCGTTTGAGCGCGAAGCACGTGTTGATTCCCAGGTTGACCTTCACGCACGGTCTCCCGGATGCCCGTGCGACCGATGCTTGGGAGACGGCACCTCCAGGGCGCCCGTGTGGAGCGTGGCCGAGGAGACGACGGCTCGATAGTGTTCGAAGATCGCAGCGTATCTGTCGTGATTGGCAGAATCTGGTTCGATCGGCGCCTCGGGCCTGCAGGCGATCGAGACCGCCCGCGCGGCATCGGGGTACACGCCGACACCCAGTCCTGCGAGCATCGCGACACCGGAGGTGGTCGCATCCCCCGGCACTCGCAGCACCGGAATCCCGAGGACGTCCGCCTTGATCTGATTCCACGTCCGAAGCGAGGCGGGGCGCCCCGAGACGCGCATCTCGGTCGCGGGCGTGCTCGCCGTACCGAGGCCCTCGACGTGCGCGCGGATCGCGAACGCAACGCCCTCGAGCGCGGCACGCGCCAATGATCTCCGGTCGTGGCGTACCGAGAGCCCGATCATCGCGCCACGGAGTGTCGGGTCATCACGCTCGCCGTCCCCGAGTACCGGAACGAAGACGAGGCCGTCCGATCCCGGAGCAACTCCGGCTGCGTCGCGGTCGAGCTGCTCGAAATCGGCGGTGCGCAGGCGGCCCGTCCGGCCCCCATATGTCAGCGACGCGAGCCAGTCCACCGCCTCGCCGGCGGTGTTGATCCCGACTTCGGTCACGTAACCCTCGCGGCCGATGGCACTCGGATAGTGGGTCACGGCCAGGTCCGTCGTCGGCTCGCTCACGATCGTGTTGAGGCAGGTCGAGCTTCCGGCCATCTCGCTGACGGGACCGGGCGACGTGACGCCTGCACCGAAGGCGCAGGCGATGCTGTCGCCGGCCCCGGCAACGATCGGAATCGGTCGGCTCAGCCTGAAGCGTCGCACCAGCGCCGGGCGCAACCCACCGATGACGCTCCACGACGGGTGGGGAGCCGGCAGTTGCGCGAGATCGAGACCCACTGCCTCGACCAGCTCGGGTGCCCATTCGCGGCGGCGGAGGTTCAGAAGCGCGCTTGCCGCGGCCATGGTCCAGTCCGTGACGGCGTCCCCGGTGAGCGTCAGCGCGAGGAACTCGGTCGGCTGTAGAAACAGTTTCGCCGCTTTGAACACATCAGGCTCGTTGGCGCGAATCCAGAGGATCTTCGCGGCCACGTGAAATGCGGCCGGCACGTGTCCGGTGAGGGTGTGCAGCGTCTCGGCACCGAAGGTTTCGCGCAGCCACCTGGCCTCCCCGACAGCGCGGTTGTCCCGGTAGATGAGTCCCGGACGCAGCGGCGCCCCGTGGCGATCGATTGGAACCACCGATGGGCACTGGCCGGTCAGCCCGATCGCATGGATGGTGTGCCCGCTGCCAAGCCGTGCGATGAGCGTCGCGAGCGCCGAAAGGGACGCTGACCGCCATCGCGCGGCATCCTGTTCGGCCCACCCGTCGCGAGGCGTCTGGGTCGAGTACGGTCGGCGCACCTCGAGGAGCAGCGCGCCGGCGGTGTCGTACGCGGTCGCACGAGCGCCCGACGTGCCCACGTCGACAGACACGAGGGTATCGGTCGCCGTCGTGTGCGTGGCCACTGCCGCCTACCCGCGAACCAGTTGCTGGGCCTTGACCTTTTCGCCGTCGAGTGTCACGAGCGCGCCGTTCAGCGCGCCCGTCGAGTAGTCACTGCCGGGGTTGATGACGACGGTGCGGCCGATCCGCCGGATGCCCGAGGACTCGTGAATGTGTCCGTGCAGTCCGAGGAGCGGCTGATAGGCCACCTCGGCGTCTCGCACCGCGGTGCTGCCCACCGCGACCATGCGCACCTGGCCGAGGGTTGCCTGCACCTGCAGATTTGCGTCCAGGAGCGGGGCTTCGTCAAGCTGGGTGCCGAAGGGCGGTGCATGCAGGTTGAACACGGCGCGCTCCGGGTGCTGGAGCAAGGGCACCATGGCGTCGATCGTCGCGCGCAGATGGCTCTCGTCCTGCTCTCGATACGTGTGCCACGGCGTCACGTTCGAGTACCCCCAGCTGATCATCTCGTGGTCGTCGTCGAGCCAGACCACCTTGCCTTCGTCATGAGTCCCCCACGGAGCGCCGTCGAGCAACGATCCGAGCTCCTCGGGGTCGTCATTGCCCAACATGAGGTACAGCGGAATGCCCAGTGGCCGGAGGCGCGAGTCGGCGAGGTCGAGCCACTCCGTCAGCCGCGCACGCATGAGCCGAAGGAACAGGGCGTCGAGGCCGCCGTTCGCCTCCTGTGCCTCGAGCTCACCCGGGTCGGCACGGTACGGGTAGTACCCGTGGTCGGCGATGAGCTTCTCCAGCGCGACCAGCTCGGGTCCCTCGACGACGTCGTAATCGGTCCCGACGAACCGGCACCGCCAGCGGCCACCAGGGGCGCGGACAATCGACTGAATCGCTTTCCCCGCAACATCGCCACCCAGGATCAGGACGTTCGCCTGGTAGATCCTCGCGGCGTTGATGAACTTCCGGAAGCACACGCTCGACCCGTGCAGGTCGCTGACGAAGTAGATCCTCGTCTTCGCCATGTCAGGCCGGCACAGCCTCACGCGCGCGGTCCACCGCGACCATGAACTGTTTCGCACGCTCTGGATCGACCGGGTTCCAGGTGATGCGGTCACGTTTGAGGCTGGTCCCGACGAAAAGGCCGTCGGCGACGGCGAGGATCTGGTCCACCGTCTCCTCGCGCACTCCGGTGTTGGCGAGGACCGGCACGTCGGGGACGGCTTGCTTGGCTTCGCGCAGCTCGGCGATGTGCGTCTCCGTGCCGGTGATCTGGCCGCTGACGAGGATCGCGTCGACGCCCAGATACGCTGCACTCCTCGCCCGGGTGGCGATCGACCGGTCCCCGAGACTGCTGGCGAACTCCGGCGTGATGTTCGTGAACATCGCGACAGAGCCCGCGCCGATCTGCTCGCGATAGGCGGCGATCGCACCGAAGTCGGGTCGCATCATGCCGAGGTCGCTCTCGAAGACGCCGGTGAACACCTCGCGGACAAACGACGCGCCGGTCGCACGGGCGACGGCGAGGCTCGACATCGGGTCCCAGACCAGGTCGATGCCGAACGGTCGCGTGATGAGATCGCGCACCTGACCGATGACGGCCGCCATACCGGCCGCCACTTCCGGGCCCACACGCATCTGATAGGGGAGGTCGGCCTCGTTGCAGAAGAGGAACCCGTCGACCCCGGCGGACTGCAACGCCTCGAGGTCGCGTTCAACGGTGTCCACCAGGTGTTGCATCCCTGCGGTGCGGTCGTGCCGCGGGCGGCCCGGCATCGCCGGAAGATGCAGCATAGCGATGACGGGCTTGTCCACACCAAACAGTCGACGCAGCAGAGTCATGCCGGCGTGCGAATGTCGGTGAGGCGCGTCTCGCCGTTCTCCGCCGGGCGGGGCACCGATGTCTCGGGACGGGCGACCACAATCTTGATGCCGGCCCGCTCGATGCGCTCGATCTCCTCAGTGTCAGCGCTGCTGTCGGTGACGACGGTGGAGACCTGCTCAATCGGGACCACGGTGCTCATCGCGACCGCGCCGAACTTCGAGCCGTCGGCGATGACGATGATCCGCTCGGTGCGCTCGAGGCCGCCGCGGATCACGTCCGCGTCGCGATCGTCGAGCTCCGTGACACCGCGACGCGCCGAGAGCCCCGCAGCGCCGATCACCGCGGTGTCGGTGTTGTAGCGACGAACGGCCTCCACCGCCGACGCGCCGACGCACGTCAGCTCATCCTGGCGGACCAGGCCACCCGCGATGATCACGCGAACATTGCGTGTGCCGAGCAGGCTCGCAACCGCAAGCGACGGGGTGATCACCATGAGGTCTTCTCGCACCGGAAGGAGTCGCGCGAAGTTCTCGACGGTGGTGCCGATCCCAAGGAACATGGCGCGCACGCCCACGGTCAACTCGGCCGCACGCTTGGCGATGAGGCGCTTCTCTCTGGCGTGATGGAGCGTGCGTGCGAGGGCGCCGACCTCGAAGGTCCGCACCAGGTGCGTGGTGGCACCGCCGTAGGTGCGCCGGACAAAACCGTCGCGTTCGAGCCGGCGCAGGTCGCGACGGATCGTCATCTCGGAGACCTGGAAGTCGCGCGCCAGCGTGCTGACCTCGATGGCCTGGTCCTCCGCGACCCGCTCCAGCACCTTCAAGCGCCGCTCGACGGCTAACACGTCGCGCCTCTCCTCCGTGAACTACGGGTCATTGTGTCGGGTCTTGACCGGAAGTTGTCCCTCCGTGTCCGTGAGCCTCTTGACAGTGGTGTTCGATTGTGTTCAAACTCTGCAGGTTTTCGACGCGAGTGTCAAGTTGGGTGGCGGTCGGACCGCCGGAGGGTCGCCATGGCAACCCCGAGCAGACTGTTCGTCCGCAACAGCACGGGACTGGTCCGCTCCGCGTCGGCAGTCGATGCCACGATCTTCAACGCGGTCATCTCGGCGCCGGTCGGGTCCACGATCGCGTACTCGATCTTCTTCGCGCTCGTCGCGTTTCCCGGCGCGGACGTCGTCGGCGTGCTGGTGCTCGTCGCGCTCATCAACATTCCGGTCCTGATCATGTTCGCTCTGCTCGGGGCGAGCATGCCGAGGGTCGGCGGCGACTACGTCTGGGTGAGCCGCGTGCTCTCGCCGCCGCTTGCGCTGATATCCAACCTCTGCATGATCATGGGCGGCCTGCTGGGAGCCGCGTTCTTCGCCAAGTTCTTCTCTCTGCTCGCGCTCGGGCCCGTGCTGGTCGCGCTCGGGTCGTTTGCCAACAACAACACGTTGATCAATTGGGGAACTTCGTTCCAGACGAACAATAGCTGGATCCTCGGTGCGTCGCTCTTCATGGTCGCGCTCCAGACGGTGATTCTGATACGCGGCACCAAGGCGACCTTCCGGTGGCAGAACTACTCGTTCATCATCGCGATGGTTGGCACGCTCATCGCTTTTGTCGCGCTTCTGATCGGCAGCCAGACAGACTTCTTCTCCCATTTCGACGCGCTCAACAAGAGCTTCGGCGGTGGGACGGTCGCCCAGGTGATTGCCAAGGGTGGCGGCCTTGGCGCGGCGCCCAACCTCGGCAACCTGAGTGCCACGCTCCCGACGCTCTTCTCGATCCAGGGCTTCATGATGTGGAACTTCTGGTCGGTGTACATGTCCGGCGAGCTCAAGAGCGCGTCCAACCGCCGCCGGCAGCTCTCGGTGATGTTCGGTGCTCTGGGTTGGGACGCGATCCTGCTCATCATCGGCGTCCTGCTGCTCTTCCGGATCGCCGGTTACGACTTCGTCTACGCGCTCAACGTGACCGCAAACAGCGCGTACAAGATCCCTTCGGGACCGTTCTATCCGTTCCTTGCCTCGCTTGTCTTCAACACGCCGATCCTCACCATCCTGATCATGGGTTCCTTCCTGTTCTGGTCATTGCCATCCATGATCGCGAACACGTTCATGCCGATCAGATCCTTCTTCGCGTGGTCGTTCGACCGCCTCATGCCGGAGAGTCTGGCGAACGTGAATGAGAGGACCCACTCACCGGTCAACGCGATCATCGTCACGAACGTGATCATCGCCGCCCTGGTGATCTGGAGCGTCTACGGCAACCAGTTCCAGTTGGTGCTCGGGCTCATCGTCCTCGCCGGCGCGCTCGCGGTGATCATCGTCGGCCTTGCGGCGATCGCGCTGCCGAGACGCCGGCCGGACCTGTATCAGGCGTCGCCGGCCAACGTCAAATTCCTCGGAGTCCCGGTGCTCTACATCGTCGGAGTGCTGTCGATCGCGGAATTCGTCGGCATCATCGCCATTGCGTTCATCAATCCGCTGTCGGTCATGAACGGCAACAGCGCCGACTGGTGGTGGATCCCGGCGTGGCTCGGCGGGCTGATCGTCGGCGGCGGGCTCCTGTATTACGTCCCGCGGTTCATCCGCGCCCGGCAGGGCGTGAACATCGGCTTCGTCTACAAGGAACTCCCTCCGGAGTGAGGGACGGTCCCCCTGGCTGGGAGGGCGGCCGGTGATCCCACCGGCCGCCCTTACCATGTCCTGATGCTCATCGGATCCTTCTGATGGCGGACGACGAGACGCTGATCCTGTCCGACATCCGCGAGGAGGCGAAGCGGCTCGCTGAGGCGACGGTGACCCTTGGGCTCTCCGCGCGGCTCATCGGCGGGCTGGCGATCTGGATTCGATGCCCGAGCGTCCACTCCGGACCGTTCGCACGGTCGTATGACGACATGGACTTCGCGATCAGCGCGGCGAGCAGTACGAAGTTCAAAGCACTGCTCATGACCCAGGGCTACGTCCCCGATCAGTTCTTCAACGGCCTGCACGGCGCAACCCGCCTGTACTACAGCGAGCCGGCCGGACGGTGGTCGATCGACGTGGTCATCGACGAGCTTGCGATGTCGCATTCGCTCGATCTGCGCGGCCGCCTCGACGGGCCCGCGCCCACGATCACCCTCGCGGATCTTCTGCTCACCAAACTCCAGGTGTGGGAGATCAACCGCAAGGACCTCGGCGACACACTGTGTCTCCTCGCCGACCACGCCCTGAGCGACGATGACACTGCGGTCGAGGCAATCAGCCTCCCGCGCGTGCGCGCCGTCCTGGGGAAGGACTGGGGCTTCTGCCACACCGTCGAGCGAAACTTGCAGCGGGTCGCGGCGCTGTGGTCGCAGGAGCCGCTGCCTGGGGCGGCCCACGATGTCGCGTCGCAAGTCACGGCGCTCCGGGACGCGATCGAGGCGGCTCCGAAGTCTCGAGCCTGGCGGCTCCGAAGCCGTGTCGGTGAACGCATCCGCTGGTACGAGACGCCTGAGGAGGTCAAACACTGACCATGGCGGGACGGCACTAGACTTCCATCGTGGCCCACACCAGCGCGGCCTTCGTCATCGACTCGCAGAGCCCACGCATCCTCGATTTCGTGCAGGAGATCGGTGTCGAGTACGGCGGTCTCACGCTGGCGAAGACGTTCAGCGGGGCGATCGAGGGAACCAGCACCGTGGAGATGCTGTACACGCGGACGCCTGGTGATGCCGGGTCGTATGCCGGCGCAGGGTACGTGGCCCTGGAGTGCATCCTCGGCAGCGTCGACGGCCGTCACGGCAGCTTCGCGCTGCTGCACATCTCAACGGTTGCGGGGAACGAGCCCCCTTTGAGCCGTTATCTCATCTCGCCCGGCTCTGGGACCGGTGACCTGGCGGGAATGTCGGGCGTTGGGCTGATCACGATCGACGCCGACGGCTCGCATACGCTGCACCTCGATTACGAGCTCGGCTGATGTCCACGACCAGCACCGACGACATCAACCGCCTGCCGTCGGATCTCCCCGTGCCACTCGATGACGGCGCGTGTGACCACCTCAACGGGATGCGTCTGCCCGCCATCACGCTCGGCTCCACGCGAGGAGCCGGAGTTCGCCTCGCCGAGCGGTCTGGATGGACGGTCGTGTACACCTACCCGCGCACGGGCGAGGACGGCCACGTCCCACCGCCCGGTTGGGATGCGATTCCGGGCGCTCGTGGGTGCACCCCGCAGACGTGTGGCTTTCGCGACCACCACCGCGAGCTGCTCGCGCTCGGCGCTTCGGTGTTCGGCATGAGCACGCAGACGTCCGAGTATCAACGAGAGATGGTGAAGCGCCTCCATGTGCCCTTCGAGGTGCTCTCCGACGCCGGCCTGGAGATGGCGCACGCGCTTCACCTCCCGACCTTCACGTTTCGGGAGATGACACTGATGAAGCGCATCACCATGTTCATCCGAGACGGGATGATCGCGCACGTGATCTATCCGGTGTTTCCGCCCGATCGCAGCGCCGAGGAAGCGGTGCGATGGCTCGAAGGAGTACGCCCATCGAACTGAGCGGGACGGTGACGATCGTCACCGGGGGTGCGAGTGGCATCGGTGCCGCGTCGTGCCGGGCGCTCGCGGCCGCGGGCGCCCGGGTCGCCGTCGTCGATCGTGACTGGGACGGTTGCCAGGCCGTCGCGGCGGAGGTCGACGGGATCCCGGTCAGGGCCGATGTCGGCGATGAGGCGTCGGTGAACGCGATGGTCGCGGAGGTCACCGGGCGTCTCGGTCCGATCGACATCTGCTTCAGCAACGCCGGCGTGGCCACCGGCGGCGACATTCTGACAACGGATCCCGAGGTCTGGAACGAGCAATGGGCGATCAACGTCATGGCCCACGTGTATGCGGTCCGAGCGGTGCTCCCCGGAATGCTCGATCGAGGCAAGGGCTACCTCGTACACACGGCGTCGATGGCGGGCATTCTCACCAGCCACGGCAACGTCACCTACGCCGCGACCAAGCACGCGGTGGTGGGGCTCGCCGAATGGCTGTCGATCACGTATCACCATCGCGGCATCGGCGTGTCCCTGATCGCGCCGCTGGGCGTGAGGACACCGATGCTCGAGGGCGCCGACCCCAGGTTCGCGGCCGCCGTGGCCGGTCCGATCAAGGAGCCCGAGGACGTTGCCGCCTCGGTCGTCGACGCGATTCTCGCCGAGCGCTTCCTGGTGCTCTCCGATCCGATCGCGCAGACATGGATGCAGCGCAAGACCGATGATCCCGAGCGCTGGCTGCGAGGCATGCGCAGGGTGCAGGAGCAGTTGGAAGCCGAGACCCTGCCCCCGAACTAGCTCCCCGGTGCTGGAGCTTCGGGTTGGAGCAGGATGTCGATCCCGACCGTGTACCAGGGTCCGACGATCCCGGGCGGCTCGGCTTCAACCGCAGGATCGTGTGCGACAAGCGTTCGTACCAGTGACTGTTTGACGCCGAAGACCAC